>JBBPIL010000005.1:0-94099 GCA_038040365.1 Actinomycetota bacterium | reverse complement strand
GAGAACACGATCTTCTCGATCAAGCGCTTCATGGGCCGCAAGGAGGCCGAGGTCAAGGAGGAGGAGACGATCGTCCCCTACAAGGTGGTGGCCGGCCCAAACGGCGACGTCCGCGTCGAGGTCCGAGGCAAGCAGTACTCGCCGCCGGAGATCTCGGCGATGATCCTCCAGAAGCTCAAGGCCGACGCCGAGGCGAAGCTCGGCGAGACGGTGGACTCGGCGGTGATCACCGTCCCCGCCTATTTCAACGACGATCAGCGCCAGGCGACCAAGGACGCCGGCAAGATCGCCGGCCTCGAGGTGAAGAGGATCATCAACGAGCCGACCGCCGCCTCGCTGGCCTACGGCCTCGACAAGGAGGCCGAGCAGACGATCCTGGTCTTCGACCTCGGCGGCGGCACCTTCGACGTCTCCGTGCTGGAGATCGGCGACGGGGTGTTCGAGGTCAAGGCGACCGCGGGCGACAACCACCTCGGCGGCGACAACTGGGACAAGGCGATCGTCGAGTGGATGGTCGCGGATTACAAGCGCGACCAGGGCATCGACCTCTCGGCCGACAAGAACTCGCTCCAGCGGCTGTACGAGGCCGCTGAGAAGGCGAAGATCGAGCTCTCCACCACGCAGGAGACCCAGATCAACCTGCCGTTCATCACCGCCGATCAGAGCGGGCCGAAGCACCTGGAGATGAAGCTCACCCGGGCGAAGCTGAACGAGCTGACCTCCGAGCTGCTCGAGCGGATTGTCTCGCCCGTCAAGCAGGCCCTGTCCGACGGCGGCGCGCCCGATATCGATCACGTGGTCCTCGTCGGCGGCATGACCCGGATGCCTTCGGTTCAGGAGAAGGTCAAGGAGCTGACCGGCAAGGATCCGCACAAGGGCGTCAACCCGGACGAGGTGGTGGCGATCGGCGCCGCGATCCAGGCGGGCGTGCTCGCCGGCGACGTCAAGGACGTGCTGCTGCTCGACGTTACCCCGCTGTCTCTGGGGATCGAGACCAAGGGCGGCGTGTTCACGAAGCTGATCGAGCGCAACACGACGATCCCAACCCGCAAGTCGGAGATCTTCTCGACCGCCGACGACAACCAGCCCTCGGTCGAGGTCCACGTCCTTCAGGGCGAGCGCGAGATGGCCGCCTATAACAAGTCGCTGGGCAAGTTCCAGCTCACCGGCATCCCGCCGGCTCCCCGCGGCGTGCCGCAGATCGAGGTTGCCTTCGACATCGACGCCGACGGGATCCTCAGCGTCTCGGCCAAGGACCTGGGCACCGCCAAGGAACAGAAGATCGAGATCAAGGGCGGTTCCGGGCTCGCAGAGCAGGAGGTCGAGCAGATGATCAAGGACGCCGAGTCCCACGCCGAGGACGACCGGCGCCAGCGCGAGCTCGCCGAGGCCCGCAACCTGGCCGAGAACGCCGCCTATCAGGCCGAGAAGCAGCTGGGCGAGCTGGGCGACCAGGTCGACTCGTCCGCAAAGGAGGAGATCGAGAAGGCGATCGCCGACGTCAAGGGCGTGCTCTCCTCCGACAACGCCGAGGAGATCAAGGCGAAGACCGACGCCCTCCAAACCGCCTTCCACAAGGTCTCTGAGCAGATCTACCAGGCGGCCGCCGAGCAGCAGGCCGCCACGCAGCCGGCTGGCGGTGACGGTGGATCGGCGGACGGCGGCCCCGCGGAAGCGGAGGAGGAGGTCGTCGACGCCGAGGTGGTAGATGACGAGCGCCCGTAGACCCGCCGGCGCCCCCGACGAGGAGCCCCGGCCTGCCGGCACCCCGCCCGAGCAGGTAAGGGAAGCGGGCGAGGAGGGCGATGGCGCTTTCTTGCCGGATACCGGCATGAAGGCGCCACCCAAGCCGCGAGACGGCTCCGGAGACGAGTCCGCAGCCGCCGTCGATGCCGATTTCGATGCTCTACTCGCGGACGTCCGGCGCGAGCGCGATGAGTACCTGGAGATCGCTCAGCGCGCCCGCGCCGACTTCGAGAACTACCGCAAGCGCACCGCTCGCGAGACGCAGGAGGCCGAGCGGCGGGGCAAGGCGGGCCTCGCCCGGGAGCTGGTGCCGGCGCTCGACAACCTGGAGCGCGCCCTGCGTGCCGCGGGAATCGACCCGGAGGCGGGGACCTCGGGCGAGCCGGGGGAGGCGCCCAGCGAGGAGGTCTCCGCTCACGAGGCGCTGGCCCGCGGGGTGGCGCTCGTGTACGGAGAGCTGCGCGCGGCGCTGGCGCGCGCCGGTGTCGAGACCTACGACCCAACCGGCGAGCGGTTCGACCCTGAGACCTGCGAGGCCCTGTCAGTGCGTGCCGGCGGCGACGGCGTCGATCCCGGAGTGGTGATCGAGACGATCGAAAAGGGCTACCGCCTCGACGGCCAGGTGCTGAGAGCCGCGCGGGTGGTGGTGAGCGAGTAGGAGAAGCGAATGGCGCCCCGCGACCTGTACTCGGTGCTTGGGGTCTCCCGCGAGGCGACCGCGGACGAGATCAAGCGCGCCTACCGCAAGCTGGCGCGCCAGTACCACCCCGACCGCAACCAGGGCGACAAGGAGTCCGAGGAGCGCTTCAAGGAGGTCCAGGAGGCGTACGACACGCTCTCCGACTCCGAGAAGCGCAAGCAGTACGACGCCGGCGGCATGTTCTCCGGCTTCGGCCCGCGCGGGTTCAGCGGCGGAGGCTTCACCTCCGACCTCGGCGACATCTTCTCCACCGTCTTCGGGCGCCGCGGCGGCGCCCGCGAGGCCTCCGTCCAGGGGCGCGACCTGGAGACCGAGGCGCGGTTGTCGTTCGAGCAGGCGATGGAGGGGGTCGAGGTGGCGGTGACGGTGCCGAAGCAGGCGACCTGCCCCACCTGTCGCGGGAGCGGGGCGAAACCCGGCACCTCGCCGATCGTCTGCCCCCGGTGCGGTGGGCGCGGCATCGACACCGAGAGCCAGGGCTTCTTCTCGATCAGCCAACCATGTCCGCGTTGCGGCGGACGCGGCGAGGTGATCGAGAGCCCCTGCGAGACGTGCGCGGGCTCCGGACTCACAATGCAGCGCAAGCGCTACCGGGTAAGGGTTCCCGCCGGGATCCGCGACGGCAGCCGCATCCGCGTCGCCGGCAAGGGCGAGGACGGGCCCCGGGGCGGACCGCCGGGCGATCTCTACGTCAAGACGCGCGTTTCGCCCTCGCCGGTCTTCAAGCAGCGCGCCGATGGCAACCTCGAGGTGACGGTGCCGATCACGATCGCTGAGGCGATCCAGGGGGCGACGGTCGAGGTCCCGACCCTGAGCGGGACCAAGCGGATTCGCGTCCCTGCGGGGACCCAGCACGGGACCGTGCAGCGGTTGCGCGGCGAGGGGCCGCCGAAGCCCGGCGGGCGTGGGCGCGGCGACATCCTGTACCGGCTCGAGATCGAGGTCCCGCGCGATCTGACCCGCGAGCAGAAGGAGGCCCTGGGCGACTTCGCAAAGGCCATGAATGACCATGATCCGCGCGAGCGCCTGCTGCGCGAGGCGTCCGCGCGGGGGTCCAAAGTAGGCAAGTCGTGACCGACGGTGGGGACAGGAAGCCGCGCCGCAGGCGCGCCAAGCCCGAGGAGGAGGGCGCGTTCGACGAGCAGCGCGGCGTGTTCATGATCTCGGTCGCCGCGGAGCTCGCCGAGATGCATCCGCAGACGCTCCGTATGTACGAGGCCCGGGGGCTGATCGCCCCGAGGCGATCGGCGAAGAACACCCGCCTCTACTCGTTCGAGGACGTCGAGCGGTTGCGCCGCATCCAGCGGATGACGGCGCAGGAGGGCCTCAACCTGGCTGGGGTGGAGACGGTGCTCGAGCTCGAGCGACAGCTAGAGCGCACCCGGCGCGAGCTCGGCAAGATGCGCGACCGGGCGGCCGCGCTGGAGCGCCAGATGCTGGCCGAGATCGAGCGCGTGAAGCGATCCTTCCGAGCCGAGATCGTCCCTTACGGCGCCTACGACGCTCGCGAGATCGTTCCGGCCGGCGATGCGAAGCCGGTCACGATCCGGGTCGAGCGGCCTGCCCGAAGGCCTCGGGGCCAGCGCTCGTAGGGCCTCCGACCTAGGGGCCCGGGCCGCCCCCGTACTCGGGATAGCTCGCCCGGTAGCCCCGCAGGCGGGCGAGGGCGGCAAGCGGCGGGAAGAGCAGGCGCTGCGCGATCGGCGGCGGCCGGGTGACGATGAAGTAGTCGCGGACCTCCCACAGGGTGAGCACCGACTGGAGCGGGCGCGGCCTACCGCGCTTGCCCAGCCTGCCGTCGGCGGCGAGCCCGAAGAAGGTGGCAAAGAAGGTCTCCACGGACTTCAAGCCCGGCCGGTACTCGCTGATCATGCGGAGCTCCTCGTCCCCCCCGTTCCTGAAGATGTGCGAGACGCCAACCGGGACGGTGATGACGTCGCCGGGCTTCGCCGTCCGCTCCCCACCCTCGATCCGGAAGATCGGGGTGCCGGACACGACCTCGAACCGCTCCTCCTGAAGCGGGTGGAAGTGATCGGGGCCGACCCAGTCCGCCGGTCCCGGTCTCACCCGGATCTCCATCCGGGTCAGCTCCCCGCCGGTCTCCTCGGCGATCGCCAGCAGGTTGATCCGCTCGCCGGTGTGCGGATTGTGGAACTGTCTCGCGGGTGCCTGCACCGGGCACGAGTATCCTCGATCGGCCCCGCCCCCACGCACGGAGATATCTACGAGCGAATTCGGATCGGGCTCAGCCTCGCCACCATCCGTCCCAGGGCTCTGTGCTGAGCGTGCCGACGAGCCGGTCCGCGACCCCTCGCAGCGTCTCCACCGCATAGGCCTGCGAAGGCTGGGCGTCGGTGAGCACGGCGAGCGCCAAGCGCCCGTCCTCATTGCGCAGCTCCGCGGCCTGATGCACGAGCTGACCCATCTCGGTGGCTCGCCAGCCTCCCTTGAAGCGAACGTCCCACTCGGGTCCCGCGCCCTCAGGGATCCCCCACCGCTGCGACCCGGTGACGCTCCCCAGCAGGCCGAGCCCGAACTCGCGATGGGGACCGCCGAGCACGTCGTCGAGTCGCCACATGAGGCGCGCCATGTCCTCGGCGGTGATCTGGGCGTTGGCCCAATAGCCGGCGACGCTGAAGCTCTTCATCCCGGTCCGGCGTGCCACCTGGTAGAGCCCCGCATCGCCCACCCGGTAGTAGATCGCGTCGGCCGCGTTGTTGTCGCTGATCGTGATCATCTGGGTCAGCAAGGCGCGGGTGGTGCCGTCAAGCGGAAGGCCGTCCGCCTCGAGACGCTCCAGCTCCGCGGCCAGCAACAGCGCCTTGACGACGCTCGCCGACACGTAGGCCCGCTCGCCCTCGAAGCTGTGCATACGGCCGTCGGAGTCGATCACTGCGAGCGAGACGAGGCCGCCCCGTTGGCGCGCGTAGCTCCACGCCTCGTCGATCGCACTCGCAGCGGGGACCACCGACGAGTCGTGGGCCAGGACGGCCGGTCCGAAAGCGGCGGATCGCGCTTCCCCGGCTCCGGGGTTGCTCGCGTCAGGATCGAGCTCGGCCGCTGCGACCAGGAGCCACCAGGCCGCGAAGACCGCTCCGAACGCCGCCGCCTGACGCCGCCGCCAGCCGGTACGCCGGCGGCTGACGGCCCGACGTTCGCGGGACCCCTGAAGGCTCCGTTCGAAGCGCTCCAGCTCGGGGTCCCGCCCGACCCCAATCGCCCCGTCGCTCCGCCGCCCTCCGATCCGCGTGGTCTCCTGGATGCGGGTCGGCGGGCTCATCGGGACCGCCAACCCTAATGCGGCAGGAGCCGACCGCTTGCTAAGCGCCTGTGAAGGCGATTGGGTCAAGCGCGGTACTCTCCGGGAAAGCCGCAGGAGGGCCCACCAGTGACGCCGATAAAGCTCCGGGGGACGGCCCCTTCACACCCTCATGATCTAAGTCCGAGTGACATAGATTTTTTGCATGTCACGATTTAACCCGGTAAGCTACCGACATGCAACCGGACAGGTTCACGATCAAGGCCCAGGAGGCTGTCGCCGGGGCGCAACGCATCGCTTCCGAGCGCCGCAACACCGAGGTCGCTCCGGCGCACCTCCTGCTCGCGCTGCTCGACCAGGAGGACGGGTTGGTGGTGCCGGTGCTCCAGAAGCTCGGCGCCGAGATCGGCTCGATCCGCCAGCGCACGCTCGATGCGATCGAGAGCCTGCCCCGCCTGAGCGGCGATGTCGAGCCCGACCTCCGCCCCTCCCAGGCATTCGTGCGGACCCTCCAGCGGGCGGAGAAGGAGATGGCAGGACTCGGCGACGAGTTCATCTCCACCGAGCACCTCCTGCTCGCGCTCGCCGACAAGGCCTCTGGGCTGACCGACCTGCTTCCCGACCGCGACTCGCTCCTGAAGGGAATCTCCGAGGTCCGCGGGCCGCACCGCGTCACCTCGCCGAACCCTGAGGACACGATGCAGGCGCTGGAGAAGTTCGGCCGCGACCTCACCGCCGAGGCGGAGCAGGGCAAGCTCGACCCGGTGATCGGCCGCGACGAGGAGATCCGGCGCGTGATCCAGGTGTTGTCGCGGCGAACCAAGAACAATCCGGTGCTGATCGGCGATCCCGGGGTGGGCAAGACGGCGATCGTCGAGGGCCTCGCGCAGCGGATCGTCGCCGGCGACATCCCCGAGAGCCTTCGCGACCGCCGCGTGATCGCGCTCGACATCGGCGCCCTGCTCGCGGGGTCCAAGTACCGCGGCGAGTTCGAGGAGCGGCTCAAGGCGGTGCTGAAGGAGATCCAGGCCGCCGAGGGCCGGATCGTCCTGTTCATGGACGAGCTGCACACGATCGTCGGCGCGGGCGCCGCCGAAGGCGCCGTGGACGCCGCCAACCTGCTGAAGCCGATGCTGGCGCGGGGGGAGCTGCGCGCCGTCGGCGCCACCACCCTCGACGAGTACCGCAAGCAGATCGAGAAGGACGCCGCCCTGGAGCGCCGCTTCCAGCCGGTGATGATCGGCGAGCCCGACGTGGGCGACACGATCGCGATTCTGCGGGGGCTGAAGGAGCGCTACGAAGTTCACCACGGGGTGCGGATCTCGGACGCGGCCATCGTCGCCGCCGCAACGCTGTCGGAGCGCTACATCGCCGACCGCTTCCTGCCCGACAAGGCGATCGACCTCATCGACGAGGCCGCCTCCCGGCTGAAGATCGAGATCGACTCGATGCCGACCGAAATCGACGAGGTCGAGCGCCGCATCCAGCAGCTCGAGATCGAGCGTGAGGCGCTGAAGAAGGAGAAGGACGAAACGTCGATTGCCCGCCGCGAAGCGATCGAGGCCGAGCTCGCCGAGCTGCGTGAGCGCTCCGGCGAGATGAAGGCCCGGTGGCAGAACGAGAAGGGGGCGATCGAGGCGATCAAGGCGGCCAAGGCTCGCCTCGAGGAGGCCCACCGCGAGGCGGAGCGCGCCGAGCGCGACGCCGACTTGGAGCGCGCCGCGACGCTCCGCTACGGCGAGATCCCCGAGCTCGAGAAGACCGTCACCGAGCAGGAGGCGCGACTCGCCGAGCTGCACCGCGACGGCGGCTCGATGTTGACCGAGGAGGTCACCGAGGAGGACGTCGCCCAGGTGGTCTCCAAGTGGTCGGGGATCCCGGTCTCGCGCCTGATGGAGGGCGAGGTCGAGAAGCTGATCCACATGGAGGAGCGGCTCCACGAGCGGGTCGTCGGCCAGGACGAGGCCGTGGAGGCCGTCTCCAACGCGCTGCGCCGCTCCCGCGCCGGCCTCTCCGACCCAAACCGGCCGATCGGCGTCTTCCTGTTCCTCGGACCAACCGGGGTCGGCAAGACGGAGCTGGCCCGTGCGCTGGCCGGGTTCATGTTCGACTCCGAGCAGGCGGTGGTGCGGCTCGACATGTCCGAGTACATGGAGAAGCACACAGTCGCGCGGCTGATCGGCGCTCCCCCGGGCTACGTCGGCTACGAGGAGGGCGGCCAGCTCACCGAAGCCGTGCGTCGCCGTCCCTACGCGGTCGTGCTCCTCGACGAGATCGAGAAGGCGCACCCGGACGTCTTCAACGTCCTGCTCCAGATCATGGACGACGGGCGGCTCACCGACGGCCAGGGCCGCACGGTGAGCTTCACCAACACGATCCTGATCATGACCTCGAACGTCGCGTCCGATCTGATCGCAGCCCAGCCTGCCACCGACCGTGCCGCCCCCGCATCCGGCCAAGGCCGGATGACCGGTCGCCCTTCGGGCTCCCTGGAAGACGAGGAGGCGGCGGGCCTTGATGTGGGACTTCGGGACCAGATCGAAGCTGTCCTTCAGCAGACGTTCAAGCCCGAATTCCTGAACCGGGTCGACGACACGGTGATCTTCCACCGCCTCAGCCGCGAGGACCTGGGCCGAATCGTCGAGCTCCAAGTCGAGCAGCTGGCCGGCCGGGTGCGCGAGAAGGGCATCGAAATCGAGCTCACCGACGACGCGCGGACGCTGCTCGGCAACCTCGGCTACGACCCGACCTACGGCGCCCGGCCGCTGAAGCGGGTGATCCAGAAGCAGCTGATCGACCGCCTGGCGCTGAAGCTCCTCGAGGGCGAGTTCCGCGATGGGGACACCGTGCGCGTGGATGTCGAGGCCGGTGAGCTGGTGTTCAGCAAGACCACGGCGCCGGTCGAGGCCACGGCGTAGCGGCCCAAAGCTCCGCGCCTTCCAGCGGGTGGTCCCGCCCCAGGCAGGGGCGCGAACGGATGTCCTTAGAATGGCGGCCGTCTGGGGCAGCGCCCTTCCCCGAGCACACGATGACCGCGACCACGAAGCTTCCTTCGTACGGTGAGAATGCCAGGCGCTACCGCCGGCTCAGGTCCTTTCTCGACGGCCTGCGAGCCGACTGCGGCTCCGAGCCGCTCGCGTGGATCGCGCTGCCCACGCTCGCGGTCTTGGGACGTCCGCGGGTGCTCGAGCGTCACCCTCCGCACCGCGTCCGTCCACAGCAGATTCCGGAGCTGCGGGAGCCCCGGCGCGGCCAAGCGTCGCCATCGTGGTCGGTGCACGGTGACTGCCTCTTTCTCGCCTCCACGGTCAACCAGCGTCGCGCGCTCGAGCCCGTGTGGGGGCACTTCGGCCCACAGAGGACGCGGGACTCGGTGCGAATCGAGCCCGACGCCGACCGGGCGGATGAGCTCGCGGCGGGCGCCGAGGAGCTCGCCGAGAGGTTCATCGTGGCCGCCAAGGGCGAGCACTTCCGGCTGCCGCTCGCCCCGAAGCGTCTCTACCGCCAGCTGTTCAGCTGCGCCCACGCACTCGCCCACTTCGAGGCCGCCCTGCGAGCCGTCGCCCCCAGCGCCGCCGTCGTCGCCACCACGCACTCGGCCCATGCACGGGCGCTCGTGCTCGCCGCTCGGGAGGCGGGAATCGCCACCGTCTACATCCCACATGCGCCGGTGATCTCCGATGCTCGCCTGGTCGACCTCCCCGTCGACTATGCGGGCTTGCGGGGTCCGGCCGAGGTCGACTACTACGAGACGCTCGGGGCGCCCGGCGAGCGACTCGCGGTGGTGGGAAACCCCGCGATGGGCGAGGTGGGCCCGAAGCGCACGACGCCGCGCGTGCGCGAGCCGGTGCTGGCCACCGGCACGGACGACCCCGAGGCGCTTCGGGCAACGATCGAACTCGCCCATAGCGTTCTCGGCAAGCGCTGCGTGCTTTCACCCCACCCCCGGACCGATCACGACTCGCTTCGCGAACTCATGCCGGACGGGTGGCGCCTGTGGGAGGGACGCACCTTCGACCTGCTCCAGCAGGATCCACCGGCCCTCGTACAGAGCTCAAGCGGGGTCGCGCTCGAGGGTCTCAAGCTCGGCATCCCGACGATCGAGCTTGCGTTCCCGAAGGCGGAGCCCAACTACCCCTTCCTCCGCGATCCGCCAGTGCTCTTCGCATCGGACACCAAGCAGCTGCACGCGGCTCTGCGGCGAGCCAGGAGGCTCCGCCGATGGCCCTGGCGCCGCAAGCGGCTCGCTGAATGGTCAGAGACGTGGGTCTCGGCTACCGGCGAGACGGCGACCAGGGCGGCGGCGGACCTGCTCGAGCGAGCGGCCAGGACCGGTCCGCATCCCGATGGGCCGATCTGGGATGCCTGGTCGTCATCGGCCGAACCGCATCTGGACCGGAAGCCGGCCGCGAGAGCGACCGCTGCGGGCAACCGCTGAACCTGTCACCACTAGCCCCGTGGAATCTGCTCGACGGTCTCGCGCATCGTTGGCCAGGTTCGCTCGATCTCCTCGACGGCCCGCTCGCTCGCTGCCCACCGGCTTCTCTCCTCCTGATCGAGCACGGCGTCGACGGCATCGGCGAGAGCGTCCGCCCCCGCGCGGAGGTCGTGCGGGTCCCCGAGGGTGACGGCCTGGCCCCGACCGCGGCCATCCTCCGCGATCAGCAGGCTCGGGCGGCGCCGGCTGAGTGCGCAGAGGTGGGCGTGGACGCGGTAGCCGACGTGTAGATCGACCTGGCCGTACAACTTGAGGGCACCGAGGTCGCGACTCGCATCGACCACCGCGTAACCGAGCCCCCGAGCAAGCGCCGCAGTGGCCAGGCGCTCCCGGGTCGGGGTCTCGGTCTCGAACTCTGCCCTCAGTCCGCGCTGGAAGACGCAGTAGCGCTCCGCTCGTGGATAGCGGCGGCGGAGGTGGCGGAGCAGGGAAGCGACCTCGCGCAGGCCTCCTGGCCTGCGCCGCGATGCTGGCGTGAACGCCAGGCGACGGACACGCTCCGCGGAGTGCAGGCGCCCGCCCATGCTCGGTAGGTGGTACCAAGCAACGCAGCCCGTCCTGCGGACCTCGCCTACGTCCGCACGGCGGACGATCTCCAATGACAGCTCGTCGCGGACGCCGCTCCAGCCGATCCGCGCGTGAATCGCTCGCAGCGCCGCCAGACTCCTGGGGCTGAACTTGAACCGCTCGGGGTACTCAGCCGGGATGCCGCTCCAGCCAAGCGCGATCGGCAGCACCGGAGTGGGGTGGGCGGCTAAGTCGTCGACCATGGCGAAGACCCGCGGGTAGAAGCGGCGGGCGAGCCCGGGACCGCCACAGAGCACCACCGCATCCGCCGAATTGAAGAGGTCGGGATCCACCGGCTCCCAGCGGGGGTGGATTACCAGGCGCTGAACGGGCCGCAGACGCCGCAGGATCTCCAGGCCGCGCTCCCGGATCAGGAAGTCGCCGGCGTTGACCTTGGCGCCGTGGAGGACCAGCAGCATCGAAGGCGCTACTCGATGTCTGACTCGCTGAGCACCGTGCCCTCCACCAGGTCCCGGCTCGCGCGTCTGCCGATCATCCGGTCGACCTCGAAGGGCGGGATACCGGTGCCGGGCCGCCTGAAGCCCAGGTCCTCGCGCTGAAGCTCCTGGCCAGCGGCCACCGCACGGACGAGCACGATCGAGCGGCGCGCATTCGCGCGCGCGGGGCGCTCGCTCTCGCGCACCCCGATCCAGCTCCTGCCGCGCAGCACTGATGCCCTCTTGCAGGCGCGCACCATCTCGGCCAGCTCCGTCGGGTCGACACTGATCGCGTGATCCGGGGCCTCGCCCAGCCGCTTGTCGAGCGTGTAGTGCTTCTCGATGCATACGCCGCCGAGCGCTGCCGTCATCCAGGCGCCCCCGGGACCCAAGGTATGGTCGGAGACCCCACACAGGTACGGGGCGAACTCGCGCCTGAACGTCTCAAGCCGGGCGAAGTCGGCGTCCTCGTCGGGGGTGGGATAGGTCAGCGTGCAAACCAGCGGCACCAACCGGTCGGGGCCGTGGCCGGTCCACTCGATCGCACGGCGGATCTCTTCGAGCGTCGCCGCTCCGGTCGAGAGCAGCAATGGCTTGCCTGTTTTCGCGACGGCTTCCAGCAGCGGCCGGTCAGTGATGTCGGCACTCGCGATCTTGTACAGGGGGGCACCAATCTCCTCCAGGGCCTCGACCGCCCGGAAGTCGAACGGGGTGGCGAAGAAGACGATGCCAAATTCGCGACAGGCAGCCGCGACCTCCGCGTAGGCGCTGTAGTCGAGATGGTCGGAGAGCTGAAACGCCTCGTACTGGGAGTCGGTGCCGATCTCGTCCGACCAGTACTTCGGCGAGTCCCGGACTGCGATCTCGTCCGCCTTGTAGAGCTGGAACTTGACCGCCCACGCTCCGGCCTGCGCCGCACGCCGGCACATCTCGATCGCGCGCTCGATCGAGTTGTTGTGGTTGACGCCCCCCTCCGCGACCACCCTGCAGGCGCCCTCTCGGAGCGGCTCGTGTCCCTCAACCTGGACCTCGACTGAGGTGTGTCGAGCCCCGGCGTTCACAGCCCGGCCAACAGCGCACGGATGCGGTAACCGATCCGCGCCGCGCCGCGATTGTCCACCGATGCCCGCAGACGGTCGGAGAGCTCTCGCCGCAGAGCGGCATCGGAGAGGAGCCGCCTGACCGTGGCGACGATGTGCGCGTCATCGACCAGCGAGCCGATCCCGAGGAAGACGACGCCGGAGTCATATCCCAGGTGGGCGTGGGTCGCCTCGCGCGCGTTGGCCGCGAGCACCACCACAGGGGTGCCGGTGGAGGCCGCCTCGTACACGCTTCGCCCCGCCGAGGTGACCGCCAAGTCGGCCTCGAGCATCTCACGCGCCATGCTCACTGGCTCGTTCGCAACGCGGACCGCCGACGGATAGCCCTCCGTGGAGGCGCCTGGGGCAGGGACCACGCAAACCTCAACCTCCGGGAGATCGCTCGACAGCAGATGAGCGCAGCGCCCTGCGAGCCCGGCTGGGTCAGTGCCGCCGAAGGTGATCAGGATCCGCTCGGCACGCTCGCGAATCGGCTTTTTCGGCAAATTCTGGAACTCGCTGCGAAGAGTCGCGTACTCCGGGCCCCACGAGCAGTTGACGGACCCATCGTCTCTCACCGGGTACAGCGCGTTCACCACCCAGTCGGCAAAACGGGTACCTCGGCCCAGGTCCTCGATATTGACCACGCGGTAGCCGGCCGCCCGCTCGATCAGGACCTCCTCCTCGCTGGTGTCGAGGACGTCGTTGACGACCAGGCTGGGCGCCGGCTCGTCGGCCAGCGCCACGAGGTCGCTCCGGAGGTCCGACTCGGTGCGGTGCTCGTAGCCGTGTTGGTCGAGCAGCTCCGCCACGAACGCGTCGCAGTCACGGAGCAGAAACCGGAGGCGATGGTCGGCCAGCTCGTCGGCGAGCTGCAGGCAATGATGCAGGTGTCCGGATCCGACGCGCCGGTTGGCGCAGATGCGGAACACCACTGTCCCGCGCGCCATTCGGCTGCGAGCGGCGATCAGGTCCTCGTTGGTGTCGATGTCGAGGCCCTCGTCGAACGGCACCTCGAAGAGCTCGTGCCGGGCGGTGACGAGCTGGCGCCGTCCCCGCAGCGCGGCGCCGTGGATCAGTTGGATGCCCCCGGTTTCCCGGAGAACGGGGTGGGTGGCGTACTGGCGGTTGACACGTTCGTCGAACAGCGGCCGGGCTTGAGAGCTCTCGTCAGAGCTGTCGATCCAGAACAGGTGGGGCTCGCGCACGCAGGCAGACAGCGATTCCGCGCTGCTGGCGCGAAAGCGCTCGACCGCTGCGCGGAGCGTTGTCGACGACTGAAACGGCGACGTCGGCTGGAACACCCCAACGTCGCCGGTCCACTCGAGCTCGTCGGCGAGCGAGGCGGCCACCTCCGAGACAGTGGTGTCGGGGGCGGCCAGCTCAGCGGGGCGGCGGTGGGTTTCGTAACCATGCAGCTCCGCCCAGCGCAGGATCTCGGGGGCCTCGCTCGACAGCACCAAGCGCTCCGCAATGCCGGCCTCACGCAGTGCGTCCAGGGTGTGCGCGATTAAGGGTTTTCCCGCCAACGTCCTCATGTTCTTGCGAGGCACGCCGCGACTTTCCCCGCGCGCCGGCACGATCGCAAGGAGGCTGTGGGACTCCGGCTCCGTCATCGCCGTGAGTCTGTCAAACCTCAGCTGCGGTACAGCGTGGCGCCGGGCGCGATTACGCTGCACCTCTCATGCTCCCCCGCCCCAGCTGGGACGCGCCGCTTGAGGCTCCGGAGTGCCCGGAAGACTGGCGCACGGGGTCGCCTGATTTCGTCGGGATCGGAGCGCAGCGCTGCGGGACCAGCTGGTGGTACGCGGCGGCAATCCGATCCCACCCACAGGTCCAGCGCTCGGCCCTGGGCAAGGAGGTGCACTTCTTCGATCGCTTCTGGCGCGGCGAGGCGCCGCCGGACCTCGCCGTGCGCTACGGGCGGCTCTTCCCGCGACCCCGCGGGAAGCTGACCGGCGAGTGGACTCCGGGCTATATGGCCGACTTCTGGACGCCGGCGTTGCTTCGAGAGGCGGCGCCCGACGCCCGCCTGCTCGTCATGCTGCGCGACCCCGTCGAGCGTTACCGGTCGGCGCTCGCGTTCGTCCGGCGGCGAGCGGTCGAGCGCGAGGGGCTGCGGTCTGCCTCGTTTCGCGAGGCCATGTGGCGAGGCTTCTATCACGAGCAACTTCGCCGAGTGCTCGAGCTCTACCCCCGCAAGCAGGTGCTGGTGCTCCAGTACGAACGTTGCGTCGCCGAACCGATCGCCGAGATGGAGCGAACCTGCCGGTTTCTGGGCATTCGCTCGCGTCGGCGCCCGCCCGAGCGCCTTGTCGCGCGAGTCGGCCGGGCGCACGCCAGCTCCCCCTTGGGGGAAGCAGCTCGGCGCGAGCTCACGGCCCTCTACCGAGAAGAGGTGCGCAGGCTGGTCGAGCTCGTGCCCGAGATCGACCTCTCGTTGTGGCCCAACTTCCGGGAGCTCGCAGCCGACTAGGTGGGGTGTCTCATGCGTTGTGCCTGAAACCGCGAGGCCCAGGCGTCAGCGTAAACGGCGGGCGCCGCCGCGGACCATCGGCCGGACGATCGGCGGCGCCTTGGGCAGCAGGTCACGGGCGAGACCCGCGGTCTCCAGTCCGGCCGCGTCGAGCTCGGCGACCGTGTCGCGGTTGGGGTGGCAGCCTGCACCGAGCCACCCCCAGGGACGCTCGAGGCGATCCTGCCAGCGCGCAAGACCGCGGTCGGCACTGCGAACGTGCTCGAGGCACAGGAAGCGACCCTCTGGCTTCAGCACGCGAGCGATCTCCCCGGCGGCAGCGCCCGGTGATTCCACGGAGCACAGGACGAGCGTCGACACCACCGAGTCGAAGCTCCCATCCTCGAAGGGCACGCGTTCGGCCGGCGCCTCCACCACCTCGACCCGAGCCGGCGCGGCCGGCTCGTCGTCGAGCCGCTTGCGCAGCCGCCGGGCCATGTGGGGATCGGGCTCGGTGAGCACGAGCTCGGTGACCGCGTCGGTGTAATGGGCGAGGTTGAGCCCGGTCCCGGCGCCGAGCTCCAGCGTCCGTCCCTGTGCCTCGGCCAGAAGCTCCGCCCGCATGTCCCGCAGCCCACCGCGCTCCGTACCCCTCAGCATCAGGTCGTACAGGCCGGCGAAGATGCGATGCCCGCGCAAGGTAGGCTCAGCCTAACCCAGTCGAAAGGAGGATGGAGATGCCCGTCTTCATCATGCTGACCAGGCTGACCTCGAACGGCGTCAAGACGATCAAGGACAACCCGGCGCGTGTCCAGGAGGTCAACAAGGAGGTCGAGCAGCTCGGCGTCAAGGTGGTCAACCAATGGGTGACGCTCGGCGAGTACGACTTCGTGAGCGTTGTCGAGGCGCCGGACGAGACGACGATGGCCAAGGTCTCAATCGAGCTCGGCTCGCGCGGCACGACCACCAACGAGACCATGGCCGCGATCCCTGCCGAGGAGTTCACAAAGGCCCTGTGAGGACCCTCGTAGTCGGCGGGGGCGGGCGCGAGCACGCGATCGTCCGGGCCTTGGCGCGGTCGGCTCGCGCGCCGGAGCTGCTCTGCGCGCCCGGCAACGCGGGAATCGCCGCCGACGCCCGCTGCCTCGAGGTCGGCGCCGAGGACGTCCGCGGGGTGGTCTCTGCGGCGGCGGCCGAGCGGGTCGACCTGGTCGTGGTCGGCCCCGAGGCGCCGCTGGTCGCCGGACTGGTCGATGCCCTCGAGGCTGCGGGGATCGCCGCCTTCGGTCCCCGTGCCGAAGGGGCGCGGATCGAGGGGTCGAAGGTGCACGCCAAGGAGCTGATGGCGGCGGCGTCCGTGCCTACCGCTTCCCACGCGGTGCTCCGCTCCCGCGAGGAGATGCTCGAGCACCTGGCCCGCGCGTCGTATCCCGCGGTCCTGAAGGCCGATGGGCTGGCCGCCGGCAAGGGGGTGATCATCGCGGCCACCGAAGCCGAGGCGCGGGAAGCCGTGGACGTCTTCTTCGTCCAGCGTCGCTTCGGCGACACGGAGGTCGTGCTGGAGGAACACCTGGAGGGCGAGGAGCTCTCTGTGCTGGCGCTATGCGACGGTGAGAACGTGGTTCCACTGGCCCCGGCCCAGGACTACAAGCGGATCCTCGACGGCGATCGCGGGCCGAACACGGGTGGCATGGGCAGCTACTCGCCCGTCCCTGGGTTCGATCCCGCTCGCACGCAGCAGATCGCCGACGCCGTCCATCGGCCGGTCGTCGACCTTTTGGGCCGCCGCGGAACCGCCTATCACGGCGTGCTCTACGCGGGCCTGATGATCACCGCGGCGGGGCCGAAGGTGCTCGAGTTCAATTGCCGCTTCGGCGATCCCGAGACGCAGGCCGTGTTGCCGAGGTTGCGCTCCGACCTGATCGAGCTCTGTCTGGCATCGCGCCGGCGGGGCGGACTGGCGGGCGTCAGCGCGGAGTTCACCGACGAATGGGCGGTGACGGTGGTCCTTGCCTCCCGCGGCTATCCCGCCTCCTCCTCGAGGGGAGAGGTGATCAGCGGACTCGCTGACGCGGCCGCGATCGACGGGGTCGAGGTCACGCACGCCGGAACGGCGATCGAGGACGGCGAAATCGTCACCGCGGGCGGCAGGGTGCTGAACGTGACCGCGCTCGGCCCGACGCCGGGCGAGGCGCGTGACCGTGCCTATCATGCGGCTGGGCTGATCTCGTTCGAGGGCATGCAGATGCGAGCCGACATCGCGGCTAGAGCGGTCGAGAAGGTCGCAACGGCCTAGACAGCCGGACGCCGCGCGAGAATCCGTCGGGAAGCGAAGGGAGAAGGATCGATGGAGATAGCGGAGCCCGAGCGTCCGAACGGCGGCGAGGTCGAGACGGCCACCGCCGAGCCGATGCCCGAGGTCGAGGCGGCGTTCGAGGAGATCGAGGTCGACGCGCCGCTGGTCGGGATCATCATGGGCTCGGTCAACGACAAGCCGAAGATGCAACCCGCCGGCGAGGCGCTGCACGAGGCTGGCATCCGTTACGAGGTACGGGTGATGAGCGCCCACCGCGACGCGGAGAGGGTGCGCGAGTACTGCCACGCGGCGCGAATGCGGGGCCTGAGGGTGATCATCGCCGGCGCCGGGATGTCGGCCGCGCTTCCGGGGGTGGTGGCCGCCCACACCGACCTGCCCGTGATCGGCGTCCCGCTCACGGGGAAGAGCCTTGGCGGCCTGGATGCCCTGCTGTCGGCCGTGCAGATGCCGCCCGGGGTCCCCGTTGGCTGCGTTGCAATCGACGGGGCCAGGAACGCCGGCTTGCTTGCCGCCCGCATAATCAATGCGTGATTGAGCGCTACACGCGCCCCGAGATGGGCGCGGTATGGACGGCCGAGCGGCGAATGGAGGCCTGGCTCGAGGTCGAGCTGGCCGCCATCGACGCATGGGCGGCCGAGGGCGCGGTGCCGGCCGAGGCCGCCAAGGCCTGTCGCGAGCGCGCCTCGTTCACGGTCGAGGCCGTCAACGAGCGCGAGCGGACCATCGGTCACGACCTCGCCGCGTTCGTCGACGTGGTCGCGGCACAGGTTGGGGAGGAGGGCCGCTGGATCCACTACGGCCTGACGTCGTCGGACGTCCTCGACACGGCGCTGGCCCTACAGCTCCGCGCGGCGGGCGAGATCGTCATCGTCGGGGCGCGCGCGTTTCGCGACGCGCTGGTCGAGCGCGCGCTCGAGCACCGCGACACGCTCTGCGTCGGCCGGACCCACGGGGTCCACGCCGAGCCCACAACCTTCGGGCTCCGGCTCGCCGGCTTCGCCTTTGAGGCCGACCGCAACCTCGCCCGCCTCGAGAGCGCGTTCGAGCAGATCGCGGTCGGGAAGCTGTCGGGCGCGGTCGGCACATACGCGTCGGTGCCGCCCACCGTGGAGCGCCAGGTGATGGAGGCGCTCCGGCTGCGCGCCGAGGACGCCTCGACCCAAGTGGTGCCGCGTGACCGGCACGCCGTGCTCCTGGCGCAAATCGCAACCTCGGGTGCGGGGCTGGAGCGCTTCGCGACCGAGGTTCGAAACCTCCAGCGCACCGAGGTGCGCGAGGTCGAGGAGCCGTTCGGCGCCGGCCAGAAGGGATCATCCGCGATGCCGCACAAGCGCAACCCGATCCTCTGCGAGCGGATCACCGGTCTCGCCCGGGTCCTTCGCGGATACGCCCAGACGGGCCTCGAGAACGTGGCCCTGTGGCACGAGCGCGACATCTCCCACTCCGGCGCCGAGCGAGTCGTGCTGCCGGACGCGACGATCCTGCTCGACTACATGCAGCACCTCGCCTCCCGGGTGGCGAGTGAGATGACGGTGCACGTCGACCGGATGCGCAAGAACCTGGAGCTCACACACGGCGCCATCCACAGCCAGCGAGCGCTGACCGCCCTCGTGGAGTCCGGCATGGACCGTGACGCCGCCTACCGGATCGTTCAGGAGTCAGCGAAGCGGGCTTGGGACCAGGGGACGAGCTTCCGGGACCTGCTCGCCGAGCAGCTATCCACAAACCCCGCCGCCCCCGCATCCGAGCAAGCTCGGATGACCGGTCGCCCTTCGGGCTCCCTGGCAGACGAGGAGGCGGCGGGCATTGATTTGGACACGATCTTTGACCCGGGCACTTATCTGGCACACCTGCCCGAGGTCTTCGACCGGCTCCAGCGGCTGCGGGATTAGGAGGGCACAACGTCGACTGCGGGATTGGGGACCGTATGCGTACCCAATCACTCAGTCGATGCGGCTGACGAGGATCGCCGGGGTGCCGTTGCGCGGCGACAGGGTGACATTTCGGCGCACGATCGGCTCGGGTCGGTCCGTGGCCGGACGGAGCTCGGCCTGGCCGAGCACCGTGCGAAGCACGACGCGCATCTCGAGCTGGGCGAAGGCGGCGCCGATGCACCGGCGGGTACCGCCCCCGAACGGGATCCAGCTATACGTATCCGGGCCGCCGTCGAGGAACCGTTCGGGGCGAAACACGTGGGGCTCCGGGTAGAGGTCCGGGCGAGTGTGGGCGAGGTAGATCGCCGCCATCACCACGGTGTCCGGGGGTAGCTCGTAGCCCCCGAGCTCGGCTGCGGCGCTCAGCTTGCGCCCCACCCACGGCACCACGGGGCGAACGCGAAGCGTCTCCTCGATCACCGCGTCCAGATACTCGTGGCCGCCCTCTGTGATCTCGGTCCGCAGGCGCTCCAGCTTGTCCGGGGCGCGGAACAGGAGGTCGAACGACCAGGCGAGCCCGGTTGCCGTCGTCTCGTGGCCGGCCATCAGCAGGGTGATCAGCTGGTCGCGCAACTCGGCGTCGCTCATCGCCGAGCCGTCTTCGAAGCGCGCTGCCACCAGCAGGGAGAGGATGTCGTCGCGCGAGGCGAGATCGGAGTCGGCGCGGCGCTCGTCGATCTCGGCGAGCAGAATCTGGTCGGTCTCGGCGAGCATCCGCGTGATCCGCCGGTAGGCGGGAAGGCGACGCAGCCGGCCGACGGTCATCCCGATCGCCCGCGCAGACCGGGTGGTGGCCAGGATCCCGACCAGGTTGCGGCGCAGATCCTGCCGCCGCTCGTCGTCCTTGACCCCGAACACCGCGCTCAGGATCACCTCGAGAGTGATCGACTGCATCCGAGGATGGAGGCGGAACGGGCGTCCGATCGGCCATGAGGACAGCTCCCGCTCGGTCGCTTCGGCCATCACCTTCTCGTAGGCGCGCATCCGTTCGCCGTGAAAGGGCGGCAGCATCAGCTTGCGCCGGCGTAGATGCTCGTCGCCCTCGAGCAACAGGAGCGAGCGTTGCCCGAGCACCGGCGCGAGCACGATGTTGCGGCCGGGAGCGATCGTGTTCTGGCGATCGGCCCCGAACAGGCGCTTCAGGGAAGGGGGGTCGGAGATGAAGACGATCGGCCCCAAACCGAGGACGCGGGCGCTGAACGTCTCCCCGAACTGCCGCCGGCAGCGCTCGAAGAACGACACCGGGCGGCCGATCAACCGCGCGGTCTGAAGCGCCGCGGGCGCCTTCGGCCCCGGGGGAAGCGTCACCGCGTGCGCGCGAACCGCTCGACGGCGGCCAGGAGCTCGCCGACCTTCTCGTCGGCCTCGCTGCCGCCGCGCTCGACTGCGTCGCGAACGCAGTGGTTCGTGTGGTCGGCGAGGAGCTTCAGGGCGACCCCGTCCAGCGCCTTCTCGACGGCGGCGATCTGGGTCAGCACGTCAATGCAGTATGCCTCGTCGCCGACCATCCGCCGCAGGCCGCGCACCTGGCCCTCGATCCGCGAGAGGCGCCGCAGCACCGCCTCCTTGTCGTCGACATAGCCGGGCGCGGCGCTTTCGCTCATGGATGAGAGTATATACGGGGAGGGGGTATCTAGCCGGCGCCGACGAACCGCTCCAGCGCCCGCTTGCCGCCGGCGAGTAGCGGATCGCCATGGGCGAACAGCACGCCGTCAAAGTCGCGGTCGAACAGGGCGCGCAGCGAATCGCGAAGGCCGCGCTTGACTGCGTCCGGGTCGTCGCCGAGCAGCCAGTCGGGAACGAAGCCGAGCTCGCCATGATTGATCAGGCCATCGGCGAACGACAGCAGGCCGCCGCCCAGGTCGATGTGGAGCGCCGTCTCCTCGGCGCAGATCGCCCCCACCTCCAGCGCCACGATCCCCGGGGCGACCTGGTCGCCGAACCGGAAGCCCTCGACCTCTGCCCACGCTTCGAACTCGTGCAGGCCCGCCTCGTGACAGAGCACCGTGCAGCCGAGCTCGTTGCGGAACGCATCGCTTTGCCGGTAATGGTGTCGGTTGGTGAGCACGACGCGCCGCGGCTCACCGTGCTCGCGGAACCACTCGACGCCCTCTGGGGGGAGCATCGGGTCGATCAGCGTTCCAGAGCCCGCAACGTAATACGAGCTGACCTCGATCTCGAGTTTGGGATGCAAGGCCTTCCAGTGCCAAAGGCCGGACCTGATCTCCTCCATCGTCCCTCCTTAGGTAGCTGCCGGAGACGTTGTTAGCATCGGCCGGGTCGCATGCCAAGCGCCCTAGCCGAGCTTCACCTCCACTCCAGCGGCAAGGTCCGCGAGATGTACGAGCTCGAGGCCGACCTGCTGATGGTGGCCTCGGACCGGATCTCGGCATACGACGTGATCATGCCGGACCCGATACCCGACAAGGGGCGGGTGCTGACGCAGATGTCGCTGTTCTGGTTCGAGAGCACTGGCGGGATCTGTCCCAATCACTTCCTCTCCGAGGAGGTGCCCGAGGAGGTCGCGGGCCGCGCGATTCGCGTGCGGCGGCTGCACATGTACCCGGTCGAGTGCGTGGTGCGCGGGTACCTCTCCGGCTCGGGGTGGCGCGAGTACCGCGAGTCCGGCTCGATCTGCGGGATCGAGCTACCGGCCGGCCTGCGAGAGTCCGATCGCCTCCCGGAGCCGATCTTCACCCCCGCGACCAAGGCCGAGGTCGGTGACCACGACGAGAACATCGACTTCGAGCGCGCCACCGAGATCATCGGCGACCGCCCCCTGATGGAGGAGCTGCGGCGAGCCTCGATCGAGCTCTACCAACACGCCTCCGTGCACGCCGAGGCGCGGGGCATCATCCTCGCCGACACGAAGTTCGAGTTCGGCGCCTCGCCGGGCGCCGAGGTGGTGCTCGGCGACGAGGTCTTCACGCCCGACTCCTCCCGCTTCTGGCCCGCCGACGAGTATGAGCCCGGACGCCCGCAGCGCTCCTTCGACAAGCAGTATCTGCGCGACTGGCTCGACCAGATCGGTTGGGACCACACTCCGCCGGCGCCGGAGCTCCCGGACGAGGTGGTCGCCAACACGCGGGCGAAGTACCTCGAGGCCTACGAGCGGATCACCGGCCGGACCCTGGACCACTAGCTCGTCCGGCGCTGGCGACGCCGCGCCGAGCTATTCCAGCTCGTAGCCGAGATTCTTCAGCAGCCTGCCGGCGACCGACTCGAACGCCGCCCGATCCTCGGGCGACATCTCGGTCCGCCAGCGGCCGGTCCGGCTCGGACTCGGGGGGCGGCTGACCAGCTCGTGCTGGCGAGCGCGTTGCTCGGCGGTGATCGTGCCACCCCCCAGCGTCTTCAGCGTGCGGGCCATCTCGCGGCTCATTCGCTTCCCCGCCTGGTGGTGGTAGTCGAGCATCGCCTCGTCCCACGGCAGGTCGACAAAGCTGGCAACCCTCCGCAGCACCGGCTCCGGATCGACCACGAGGTCCTCGTACCGCAGCTCCATGTACGTCCCGCGCGCCAGACCCTGGGCCCGCTTGCGCGCCCGCCGCAGCTCGCTGACCCACTTCTCGGCCGCCACGGTGACGTCGTCAGGCCCCCAGCTGACCTCGCTCAGGGAGACCGCCACGTCCCGCCCGTCGCGGATGATGTGGATGAAGTGGGCTTCGGGGAGGGCGCGCTGGATCCGCAGGGACTTCCACGTGTACGGAGGCGACTTGTCGCCCCAGCGGGGTTTGCCCTCGCCGGCGGCGTACGCCTCGTAGAACGAGCGGATCGCGTCGCCGGGGGTAAGCGGATCGTGGCTCTCCATCAGCTCGCGCACTCCTTCCTCGGCGAGGCCGAAGTCCCCCCATCGCGGGTGTGTGGTCATCGCCTCGAGCGCCTGCGCGCGTATCTCGGCCGTCGACGCCCCCTCGGCGACGAGGCGCTCGCAGACGTTCACGACCCTGGGGACGAAGTGGGTCTCGGGCGGGATCGCCAGCTGAGGGTGCGCGTCCAGCATCAGCCGCAGCAGTGTGGTCCCGGACCGCGAAACGCCGACCACAAACGGCGCCGGCAGGCGACCCTCGGCACGGAACCGCCGCCGAGCGAGCGCCAGCTTCGGCGATCGGAGCCTCATCGCGGCCGTAGTCTCCCACGCCGCCACCCCGCCAGAGAGTGGCCTGGGCGGTTTCACCCTTCACCGAGGAGATCGGTGAGCGGCATTACCCTTTAGCGGCCTTGAGGATGACGCCCTGGCACGCGCCCCTCGTGATTCCGGACTGTCCCGACGGGTGGACCATCGGACCCCCCGATTACATCGGGATCGGCGCGCAGCGCTGCGGCACGAGCTGGTGGTACGACGCCATGCGGCGCCACCCCGACGTCGAGCGCTCGCCGCTCGGCAAGGAGGTCCACTACTTCGACCGCTTCTGGCAGGGCAATGCGCCCGATGACATAGCCACGGAGTACGCGTCCCTGTTTCCACGCTCGCCTGGCAAGGTCGTCGGCGAGTGGACCCCGCGCTATCTCGCCGACTTTTGGACGGCACCGCTGATTCGCAAGGCCGCGCCCGACGCTCGCCTCCTGGTCATGCTGCGCGATCCCGTCGCTCGCTATCGCTCCGCGATCGCGCGCCTGCATCGGTTCGCCGAGGAACGCGGGAACCCGATTCTGCTCGCGTCGGTCAGCGACGCGACCTGGCGCGGCTTCTATTACCAGCAGCTTCGCCACGTGTTCGACTTCTTTCCTCGTGAGCAGGTGCTGGTGCTCCAGTTCGAGCGCTGCGTCCAGGACCCGATGGCCGAGATGGAGCGCACCTGGCGCTTCCTCGGCCTGGAGCCACCGGGGAAGACCCCCGGCCGGCTGTTTCAGCACAAGCAGGCCGGCCGCGTGATCCCGAAGCTCAGTTCCCAGGTGACGGAGGAGCTCGCCGAGCGCTACCGGGAAGACGCCCTGCGGCTCGCCGAGCTGTGCCCGGAGATCGAACTCTCGCTGTGGACGAGCGTCTCCGACGAGCAACGAGCTCGCCGAGCGGCCACAGCACGCGTTGGTGCGCCGTAGAGCTCAGCCGGCGATGGACTGACGACCACATGCGGCTCGTGATGACCCTGAAGGTCCGCGACGAGGACGACATCATCGAAGACAACCTGCGCTTTCACGGCGCAATGGGTGTCGACTTCTTCGTAGTCATGGACAACGGTTCCGTGGACAGGACACCGGAGATCCTCGCCCGCTACGCCGACGCGGGGCTGGCGCACGTGCTGAGGGATGAGAGCGGCGACCTGCGGTCCCTGGGCGCCGAGTGGTACACGCGCATGGGCCGAATGGCGGCGACGGAATTCGGAGCCGACTGGGTGATCCACAACGACGCCGACGAGTTCTGGTGGCCGATCTCGGGCACGATCAAGGAGGCGTTGGCGGGGATCCCGGAGAGCTTCGGCGCCGTCGTCGCCCCCCGCACAGAGTTCGTGGGCCGGCCGGCCGGCCCCGGCTCGTTCGCCGAGCGCCTGGTGTTTCGCGAGAGGCGGTCGACCCTTCAGCCGAAGGTGGCGCATCGCGCGGACCCCGACGTCGTGGTACTCCACCGGGGAGCCCACGAGGTCGCCGCAGCGAGCGGCGGGAACCTGTGGCGGGCGCTGCAGCCTCCGGGCCGCGCCGTGCATCGCAGCGTACGCGGCGTCGGGGAGGAGCCCCAGGGCGACCGCGAGGACATTCGCCTCGTCTGGGCGCCGATCTGGCCGCTTCGCATCTTCCACTTCCCGCTTCGTTCATTCGAGCAATTCCGCCGCCGCACGGAGATCTCACTTCACCAAGGCGGGTTTCGCGACAGCGGCCGCTTTCGGCGTCTGCGCTGGTACTACGAGCAGGAACGCCTCGAGGAGCTCTACGCCGAGCTGATCTGGGACGACGCCGCGGTCGAGGAGGGAATCCGCGAGCGCAAGCTTGTCCGCGACGAGCGGATCGCCGAGCTCCTGCCGCGCTGCCCCGATCCGCTGACTGGAGCCCCCCCGGCCGAGTTGCGCATCACGCCCGATCCGGAGGCGCTCGAGGGCGAGCGGGAGGAGGTGCAACTCGATGCGATGCGGCTCTTGACTCGCACGCAGCGCTTCACGATGCTTCGCCTCGACAAGGATCGCAAGCGAATCGACAAGCTGCACGCCGCAAACGAGCACCTCCGGGGGAAGCTCAACCGCACCCTGGGCCGCCGCCTGCTGAAGCTCTTCCGGCGCCGGCGAGGGCGGGTGCGCCCGCCTACCGCGGGCGTGGAGCGGGACTAGCCGTCGTCCACGGCGACCCCGGCACGTATGTCGCGCAGGAAATCACGCAGCCGAGTGTCCTCGAGGAGCTCAGCCCTCGGCGCCTCGCCGACGACGTTCTCGTCGTAATGGTCGCGGAGCCTGCCCTGCTCCCACGTCTCATAGAGGCGTCGCCAGGTCCTCCCGGTGCGCTCCGGAAGCTCGCGGTTTCGTGCGTAGGCGCGGCCGCCCTTGATGATCTTGTTCTCGAACTGCGCGTAGGTGCGCATCGGGAAGTGGAGGATCTCGATCGAGCCGTCGTCCAGCCGCTCGCCGAGCTGTGCGCCTTCAACCTTGTGGTTGCCCTGCGCCACCGCGATCTCGGGGTCCGCACGGTGGGCGAGCTTCGGCGGCAGCGGCTTGCCGAGCGGGTTCAGCGACTCGCGCTCGCGCAGCGTCATCCGCTCCCAGAACGGGCGCCCGTCCTCCGGCCGGGGGACGAAGTTCTCGCGGCGGGCGACCACCAGGCCGATCTCGTCGCTGAGCTGCTCGAAGTTGGACCTCAGCGATCCGGCGCGCGGCCACCAGAACTCGTCGGCGTCGTTGTTGATCACCCAATCGGCGCCCTCGGTGGCGGCGAGCCGGGCCATCCTGGTCACCCAGCGCCCCTGTGAGTAGTCGTCGCTCGCCTCGAACAGCAGGCGCGCCACCCCCCGGGACTCGTACTCACGCAGGATCTCCGCCGTGGCGTCCTCGGAGCCGTTGTCGGTGACGATCACCTGGTCGACCCCCTGGGCGAGGTGGAAGTCGAGGTTCTCTCGAACGATGTCCTGCTCGTCGCGAACGAGCAGCGTCATGACCAGCTTCATCGGCCGACGATTCCTAGCAGGTTGGAGGCGGGGCGCACCCTAGAATGCCCATCTTGCCTGACCGTCCATCCTCAGACCGGGGGCCGCGCCTGGTGATGGCGCTCAAGGTCCGAGACGAAGGCGACATCCTCGAGGCCAACCTCCGCTTCCACCACGCGCTCGGGGTGGACCACTTCGTGGTCACCGACAACGGATCCACCGACGAAACCCCCGAGATCCTCCGCCGCTACGTCGACGCGGGGCTCGCCCACGTGATCAATGAGCCGGGCACCGACCTCCGTGAGCGCGGCGCAGACTGGCTGACGCAGATGGCCCGGTTTGCCGCCACTGAGCTCGAGGCCGCCTGGGTGATCCACACGGACGCCGACGAGTTCTGGTGGCCGCTGCATGGCACGCTCGCGGACGCTCTTGCCGCGATTCCGGAGCGGTATGGCGTGGTGGTTGCCCCGCGCACGGAGTTCGTGGGACGACCCGACGGCGCCGGATCGTTCGCGAAACGCCTCACGGTGCGAGAGTCGCGCGCGCGCCTCCAGCCCAAGGTGGCCCACCGGGCGGACCCCGACGTGGTCGTCCTCGACCGAGGCGGGCACGACGTAGCTGTGGCCGGGCCTGGCGGAGACGCGGCGGAGACGCTTCGCCCCCCCGGCCGCACTGTTCACCGCACCATTCGCGACCCCGAGGGGAGAGACTCGGCGCGGGCGGCGGACGAGACCCGGCTCGTATGGGCGCCCCGCTGGCCGGTGCGAATCCTCCACTTCCCAGTGCGGTCGTCCGCACAGTTCAAGCGCCGCACAGAGATCGCGATCTTCGAGGGTAGGTTCCCGGACTGGGGGCGCTTCCGGCGTTTGCGGAAGGAGTTCGAGGAGGGCCGCTTGGAGGAGCTATACGCCGAGCTGGTGTGGGACGACGCCGCGGTCGAGGCCGGAATCCGCGATGGGCGGCTCATGCGCGACGAGCGCCTCGCGCGCTTGTTGCCGAACTGCCCCGATCCCGTCAGCGGGGCGCCAGTGGGGAGCGTCCGGGTCGAACCAGAACCCGACGAGCTCCAACGAGAGGAGGCCGAGCTCGAGTTCGATGCCATGCACCTCCTCGGTCGGACCGAGCGCTGGCTGATAGTCCAGCGCGAGCGCGCCCGCGAGCAGAACGAGAGAGTCACCAGGCAGCGTGACGCCGCGAGACACAGGGTTGAGCGGCTTCGCCAGCGGCTCGCGGATCGGCGGGAGAAGGCGAAGACCCTGCACCAGAAGTTACGGGTCGAGCGCGCCCGTCCATGGAGCCGATTGCGGCGCGCGGCTGGACGTTTACGCAGACGCTAGCTCCGCGTGCGGGGGCGTCCCGTCGCCGATGCGTTGAGCGCTAGCCTCCTCCGCCGTGCGGCTCGCAATGACGCTCAAGGTCCGCGACGAGGCGGACATCATCGAGGACAACCTGCGTTACCACCGCGCGCAGGGAGTCGACTTCTTCGTCGTCGCCGACACCGGGTCCACCGACGGCACCGTCGAGATCATCGAGCCATACGAGCGCGCCGGAATCGTGAGGCTCGAGCGCATCGGGCGTGGAATCCACGACATGAAGGAGGGTGGCGAGGAAGAGATCGCGCGGATCGCCGGCGAGATGGGCGCTGACTGGGTGATCCACAACGACGCAGACGAATTCTGGTGGCCGCTGACCGGAGACCTGAAGGAGGCGATCGCAGCGATACCTGACCGTTACGGGCTCGTCGTCGCGCCGCGGACCGAGTTCGTTGCGCGACCCGGCAACGGCCCATTCGCGGAGCGCCTCACGATCCGCGAGGCCCGGTTCCTGCGCCCACCAAAATCGGCTCACCGCGCGCATCCGCGGGTCACGATGCGCGGCCCCCACCCGATCGAGATCTGGGTCGACCGGAGCGGCTCGCCGTACACCGGACTGGTCGGAAAGCCGGTCCTGCGGACCCAAGCCGAACACTTCGAGGAAGAAGAACTCGAGTTGCTGATCGCGCCAACCTTTCCCGTTCGCGTCCTCCACTTCCCGTTCCGCTCTTTCGAGCAGTACAAGCGCCGGGTCGAAATCGCGCGCGCGAACGGTCAGCTCGACCGCAACGCCGAGGGCCGCCAGGTTCGCGACGCCTACGAGGCCGGCCGCCTCGCGGAGATCTACCGGCGCTTGACGCTGGACGACAACGCCGTGGTAGGGGGAATCGACGAGGGCTGGCTGGTCGAGGACACGGACTTCCGCGACTACCTAGCGGCGTGCCCAGACGCGCTGAGCGGTGGAGAGCCGCCGCCCGGAGCTCGCGCCTGGCCCCATGAGCAGCGCCAGCGCGAGCTCGCCGGGCTCGAGCACGACGCAATGTACGCGATCAGCCGCTACCTCCAGACGCAGGCCTACAAGACGCAGGAGAGACGTCGGGAGGGCGCCCGCCACGCCCGCGCCGAGCGCCGGTTGCAGCGTCAGGTTCGCCACCTTCGCCACCGTGCCCAGCGCCAGCGCGGGCGCCTGCGCAGGATCCAATCGAGCCGCTGGTGGCGCCTTCGTCCCCGACTGCCGAGCGCCCTCGCCAAGCTACGAGCGGCGAGGAGCGCTCGCCGTCGCTAGCGTCATGCGCCTGGCGATGACTCTCCTCGTCCGGGACGAGGCCGACATCATCGAGGCCAACCTCCGGTACCACAGCGCCCAGGGGGTGGACTTCTTCGTCGTCGGCGACAATGGATCCACGGACGGCACGGTCGAGATTCTCGAGCGTTACGAGCGAGCCGGCCTGGTAGAGCTCGAGCACTTCCGCGGCACGGTGAACCAGGCCTGGTCCGAGGGTCGGACGAAGCTTGGCCGGCGCACCCATGAGCGCGGCGCGGACTGGGTGATCCACAACGACGGCGACGAGTTCTGGTGGCCGCTGAATGGCGATCTGAAGCAGACGCTGGCGGCGATCCCCGAGCGCTTCGGATTGTTGATCGCGCCGCGGACCGAGTTCGTTCCCCGACCGGGGAACGCCTCCTTCGCGGACCGATTGACCATTCGCGAGGCCCGATGCCTAAAGCCGCCGAAGGCAGCTCACCGGACGCACCCTCGCATCGTCCTGGATCATCCCCACCCCACCCGGATCTGGATCGAGGAGGCCTCTGAGGAAGCCGTGCTCGCAGGCAGGCCAGGGCTGACGATCTCGGCCACCCGACGGCCGGCGCGGTCGGAGCAGGAGCTTGTCTTCGCTCCTTCCTTCCCGATCCGGGTATTGCACTTCCCGGTCCGAAGCCCGGCGCAATACCGGCATCGGGTCGAGATGGCGGAGGGGTCCGGGATGCTGGAATCGAGCTCGCGGGCGGTGCTGCTCGCGGCGCACGAGAGCGGGAGGCTCGACCAGGTCTACGACCAGTTGACGCTCTCCGACCAGGATGTCGCGCGCGGCGTCGAGGATGGCTGGCTGGTCGAGGACACGGACTTTCGCGACTACCTCGCCGCCTGCCCCGATCCGTTCGAGGGCGGGGCCTCCCCGGCGGGCTCGCGCGCCTGGCCCGAGGAGCGGCGGCGACGGGAGCTCGCCGACCTCGAGCTCGACGCCATGGACGCGCTGACCAGATACGTCCGGCGCCGCGGCACCAATGCCGCCCGGGGTCGTTACCGGGAGCTCAAGGAAAGCGAGCTGATGCTGCGGCGCCGCCTGCGCCGCCGGGAGCGGCGCCTCGAGAGCATCAGGTCGAGCCGCTGGTGGCGCCTTCGTCCGCGCCTGCCCGCCCGGCTCCGCAGCCGATCTTGAGCCGTACCCTGGCCCGCCGCGCAGGGCACTAACGTTGAGCCCGTGAAGGCCAAGGTCCTGATTCGCCCCAAGCAGGGCATCCTCGATCCGCAGGGCAAGGCGATCGAGGGCGCCCTCCCCGCGCTCGGCTTCGAGGGCGTCTCGCAGGTGCGCGTGGGACGCCTCGTGGAGCTCGAGGCCGATGACCCCGACCGCCTCGCCGAGCTGTGCGAGAAGCTGCTCGCCAACCCGCTGATCGAGGATTACGAGATCGAGCTGGACGGCGAGGCCCCACAGACCCCGACGCCCCCGGAGGCGTAGCCGAGGAGGCGACGGGCATTGGTGATGTTTGGGGTTCTTCAGTTCCCGGGTTCCTGCGACGAGCGTGACGCGTTGCTCGCCTGCCGCCGGGTCGGCGACGCACGGCTCGTCTGGCATCAAGAGACCGACCTGGAGGGCGTCGACGTGGTGGTCGTGCCGGGAGGCTTCTCGTACGGCGACTACCTGCGTGCCGGGGCGATCGCGCGGTTCGCGCCGGCGATGGAGGCGGTGGGCGCGCATGCGGCCGCCGGCAAGCCGGTGCTCGGGATCTGCAACGGGTTTCAGGTCCTCTGCGAGGCCGGCCTGCTGCCTGGGGCGCTTCTGCCCAACGACTCGCTGAGGTTCGTCTGCCGGCAGGTGGAGCTGGTCGTGGAGAACGCCGAGACGCCGTTCACGGGTGAGTGCCGCACCGGCCAGCGGCTCTCGATCCCGATCAAGCACGAGTCGGGCCGCTACTTCGCCCCGGCCGAGCAGCTCGACGAGCTCGAGGCGCGCGGCGGAGTCGTGTTGAGGTACGCGGTGGGCCAGAACCCGAATGGCTCAGCTCGCGAGATCGCCGCGGTCGTCAACGAGCGCGGCAACGTGATGGGGCTGATGCCCCATCCCGAGCACGCCGTCGACCCGCTCACCGGCTCGGAGGACGGGCTGCGGATCTTCGCTTCCCTGGCGGCGCTGGCCGCCGACCCCGAAAAGGCGAAGGTCAGCGCAGCTAGAGCTGCTTGGCGTCCTCGAGCAGCACCGGCGCCCTGATGGTCGCCAGCTCGCCGCCGCGATCCGGGTCGATCAGCTGGAGGTAGAACTGGTCGTCGCGCTGGATCAGGTCGAAGACCTGCTCGTTGATCCGCGCCAGCTCCTCGCCGAGCGCCTCGCGGTAGCGGCGAACCGGGTGGATGAACTTCCGGAACCTGCCAGCAAGCCCCCTCCGCGGCAGTCTCGCGGCAAGCCGCCCTCGCAGGGTGGCGTTGAGCCTGTCCTCGGCCGCGGCTCGCCACAGCCTGCCGCCAGCGGTGCGGCGAAAGCCGCCGCCGTGGTGGTAGACGAGGTCCTCGTAGACCCCGAACTGGAGCGGGTGGGGGTTGACCTTGTTCGTGCGCAGCATCGGGTACCAGTCGATGCCTCGCTCCTGGACCAGGCGGTAGAGGTTGCCCCCCACGTCCGTGACCTCCTTCCCCTGAGGGTTGACCCAGGTGGCCCCCCGTCGCCAGTCGCCGGGCAGCTCCCGCCACAGCCCCGCTTTCATGACGCAGAACGAGGGGTGGGGCTGGGGGTCGCCGTTGTTCTCGTCCCGCCGCACGGCGACGATCGGGTAGCGCTCCAGCTTCTGTCGCAGGAAGGGGACGATCGGGGCAACGGGGAAGGCGTCGCCGTCGATGAACATGATCATCTCCTCGGGCTCGGCCGCCTGGGCGACAATGTCACCGAGCAGGGTGAGCTTCAGCTCGTGCTGCTTGATCGGCACGTCCGTGCTGTAGAAGAACTTGTGCGCCTGGTCGCCCATCTCCGCGTCGATCCACGCGTAGACCTTGAACGGCTGGTCGATGTTTCGCTCGAGGTAGCGAAGCTGGATGTCGATCCAGCGGTCGTATCGCCAGTGGACGGTCGCGATGTGGATCATCGGCGGGTAACGTAAACAAGATGCCTCTGTTCGGCGCTCGGACGCCCACGGAGCTGCGCGACAAGGGAATCGTCGCCGTTCTCGGAATGCACCGCAGCGGCACCTCGGCGATCGCAGGCATGCTGGCCGATCACGGTGTGGAGCTTGGCCCCGTCTCGGAGCAAAACCGCTTCAACCCGCGCGGCAACCGCGAGATCCGCGAGCTCAACAGGCTCCACGACCGGATCCTGGAGCGAAGCGGCGGCTCTTGGTGGGACCCTCCCGCGCGCATCCGCGCGCGCTCGGGCGACTATCGCCGGCGCAACGACATCCTCCGCTCGATCCCGGGCGAGACCATCGGCGTCAAGGACCCGCGGCTCCTGCTCGTGCTGGACCTGTGGCGCGACCTGAACCCGAGGCCGATCGGCGTGATCCGGAATCCGGTGGCCGTGCTGGAGTCGCTCGAGCGGCGCGCGCATGAGCGCCAGAGGCGCCATCCGCAGCTCACCGCCGCAGCGTGGGAGGAGCTGTGGCTGCTCTACAACCGGGCGCTGCTCGCCGAGCACCGGCGGGACCCGTTCCCGGTGATCGACTTCAACCGCCACCAGGACCTCGATTCCCAGGTTCGGGCGGCGCTCGCTTTCCATGACCTGAAGCCCTCGGCCGAGTCCGGCTTCTTCGAGCGCGAGCTGGTCGGCGAGCCCGCCGGCGACTGGCGGTCGCGGACCTCGAGCGAGGCCCTAGAGCTCTGGGACACGCTGGCGGCCCTCGCGGCGTAGGCGACGCTTCCGCGCGGATCACGCCTCGGTAACGCACCAAACCGCGCGCCTTACGGGGCAAGTAGGGCGGCCCTCCACGACGGGGACGACTTTTTACGTGTATGGCACGTACAAGGTCAGCCGCGTCCGGAGCGATCCAGCAGTCGCCGCCGTCGCGCCGCCCGGATCGGAATACTGGCCTTGATGGCTGTGTCCAGCGAATCGAGGCATCGCGAGCTCGGCCTCACCGACTCGGAGTACGAACGCATCGTCGAGCTGCTCGAGCGCGACCCGAATGGCGTCGAGCTGGCGATGTTCTCCCTGCTGTGGTCCGAGCACTGCGCCTACAAGCACTCCCGCAGGCTGCTCCGCCGGCTGCCCACCGAAGGGCCGCGCGTGCTCATGGGCCCAGGGGAGAACGCCGGCGCCGTCGACGTCGGAGCAGGGTACGCGGTCGCCTTCAAGGTCGAGTCCCACAACCACCCGAGCGCGGTGGAGCCGTTCCAGGGGGCGGCGACCGGGGTCGGCGGCATCCTCCGCGACGTGTTCGCGCTTGGGGCGCGGCCGATCGCGGTGCTCGACTCGCTGCGGTTCGGTGAGCTGGAGTCCGAGCGCTCCCGCTATCTGCTCGATCGCGTCGTCGCCGGAATCGGCCATTACGGGAACTCGATTGGGGTGCCGACCGTGGGCGGCGAGATCTACTTCGAGGCTCCCTACGAGCACAACTGCCTCGTCAACGCGATGTGCGTGGGGCTGGCCCAGGCCGACCGGATGGTGCGCTCGGCGGCCGGCGGGGTCGGGAACGTGGTCCTGCTCCTCGGCGCATCGACGGGACGCGATGGGATCGGCGGCGCCTCGGTCCTCGCCTCGGCGGAGCTCGCCGGGGGCGCCCAGATGCGGCCCAGCGTGCAGATCGGCGACCCCTTCGAGGAGAAGAAGCTGATGGAGTGCTGCCTGGAGCTGCTCGATCGCGGGTTGCTGGTGGCGCTTCAAGACCTGGGCGCGGCCGGCCTCACCTCCTCTTCCGCCGAGATGGCGTCAGCAGGCGGGGTCGGGATCGACCTCCACGTCGACCGGGTGCCCCTCCGCGAGGCGGACATGGAGCCGTTCGAGATCATGGTCTCCGAGTCGCAGGAGAGGATGCTCGCCGTGGTTCAGCCGTCGAGGCTCGGTGACGTTCTGGCCACGTGCGAGCGGTGGCAGACCGGCGCCGCGGCGATCGGCGAGGTCACCGATACGGGCCGGATCCGGGTGCTGGCCGACGACGAGGTCGTCGGTGACGCGCCGGTCACGGCGTTGATCGACGAATGCCCTCTGTACGACCTCCAACCGGAGGAGCCAAGCGAGTGGCTGTACGGCAACCGCCCGTCGCTCGATCCCGGCGCTGAGGCGAGCGAGATCCTGCTGAGCCTGCTCACCTCGCCGAGCATCGCCTCGAAGCGGTGGGCGTTCGAGCGCTATGACTCGATCGTCCAGTCACGCACCGTCCGGCGCCCGGAAACCGCCGACGCGGCGGTCTTGAAACTGGAGGAGACCGGAGCTGCGATCGCAGTCGCGATCGACGGCAACGGGCGTCGCGTCGCCTGCGATCCATACCGCGGAGCGGTGGAGGTGGTACTCGAGTGCGCCCAGAACCTCGCCTGCGTCGGCGCCGAGCCCCTGGGCCTGACCAATTGCCTCAACTTCGGCAACCCGGAGAAGCCTCACGTCGCCTGGCAGCTCGATCGCGCGGTCCAGGGGCTCGCCGACGCATGCGCGGCCCTCGGGGTGCCGGTCGTCGGCGGCAACGTTTCCCTCTACAACCAGACCGACGCAGGACCGATCTATCCCACCCCGGTCGTCGGCCTGGTCGGCGACCTGCCCGACCCCGGCCGCGCCGCGGGCATCGCGATCAGCGAGGGGGACGCGATTGCGCTGGTGGGGCCGTTTGCGCCCTCACTGGCCGGCTCCGAGCTGGCGAAGCTGCGCGGCGACCTCGGAATGGGGCTGCCGGGCGTTTCGATCGAGGCGGTCCGCGACGCGATCGAGCTGGTGCGCGAGGCGGTGCGGTCCGGGCGCCTGACGGCCGCCCATGACGTCAGCGACGGCGGCCTCGCCTGCGCCCTGGCCGAGTGCGCGATCGCCGGCGGGGTCGGCGTGCGCGCCGACCTGGACTCCCTGGTCGAGCTGCGCGGCGGGTCGGGCGAGTCCTGCCTGTTCGGCGAGGGAGCCGGTGGGTTCGCGGTCGCCGGCCCGGCCCCGGAGCTGGGCGTCCTCGCCGCCCAGGGCTCAAGGCGCGGCGTCGACGTTCTCCCGATTGGGCAGGCGGGCGGAGAGCGGCTCGAGATCTCCGCCGCCGAGGCCGAGGTCTCGCTCTCGCTGGCCGACGCCGAGCGCGCCTGGCGCTCGCTCGGACCCACCTAGCCGACTGATTTGCAGGAACCGCGCCCGGGCGGCGCTTGCGCCCGGTTCGCTACCATCCGCCGCTCGCGGGCTGGTCGCAGGGGACGTCAGCCGTCTACGAGGCGTAGCCGCACGGGCGACGTCGCTTCCCTGCACCGCGTTCGAGCTCGCTCCTTGACCTGATGTCGCTTCGCTCCCACCACAGGCTCGCGCTCGGCGGCGTGACGCTCCTCACGGCCGCCGGCCTGGGGCTCGCCGCCTCACAGCCGCTCCCCGGGGCGCCCGGGGGGGCGAAGGCCGCGTCCGGGGGCGGGCGGCCGAACATCGTCCTGATCCAGACCGACGACCAGACGTACAAGCAGCTGACGTGGCGCGTGATGCCGAACACGACGCGTCTCCTGGCGCAGCAGGGCACCAGGTTCACCGGCTACGTCACCTCCACCGCGCAGTGCTGCCCCTCGCGCGCCTCGCTGCTCACCGGCCAGTACGCGCACAACCACGGCGTCACCTCGAACAACGCCGGCTACCCCGCGCTGGTCGACAAGGACAACGTGCTTCCCGTCTGGCTTCAGCGGGCCGGCTACCGGACGATCCACGTCGGCAAGTTCCTGAACGGATACGAGAGGTCCGCCGAGCCCGACTCGGCGGTCCCTCCCGGCTGGGACCAGTGGGACAGCGTGCTCGGGAACACGAACTACTACGGCTACGACCTGTTCGTCAACGGCACCGTCGAGCATCACGGAACGCGGCGCGGGGACCACATCACGCACGTACTCAACCGGGACGCCGTGCGTCTGGTTGAGGAGTACGCGCCCAAGGGGCGCCCCTTCTACCTCCAGCTCGACCAGCGGGCGCCACATGCGGGACGGCAGCCCGACCCCTTCGGCCGCTGCGACCAGGCGCCCATCCCCGAGCCGGTTGACAGGAAGCTGTTCAGGGACGAGGGGCTACCGAATCCACCGTCGTTCAACGAGGAGAACATGAGCGACAAGCCCAGCTTCCTGAGCGGGGCGCCGAAAGTGGGACCCATCGAGAGACGAAAGGTTCGCAAGCATTGGCGCTGCGCCCTCGCCTCGCTCCGCGGCGTCGATCGCGGCGTCGGAAAGCTCTATGACGCAGTGAAGGACGCCGGCGAGCTGAGAAAGACCGTCTTCATCTTCATCTCCGACAACGGCCTGTTCCACGGCGAGCATCGCCTCCGACACGGCAAGGTCCTTCCCTACGAGGAGGCCCTGCGCATGCCGCTGTTGATCAAGGCGCCGAAGCGCTACCGGGACGGCGCCTCACGGGTGAGGACGGTCGGCAGGCCGGTTGGAAACATCGACCTCGCCCCGACGATCCTCGACCTCACCGGCACCGGGCCCTGCTCGACACCAGGCCACTGCCGCACGATGGACGGACGCTCGCTGATGCCGTTGCTGAGGCGCTCGGGCGGGTGGCAGGATGGTCGCGGGTTGCTGACCGAGTACAGGGTGGGAGACGCCGGGCGCTACGCGACCTGCGAGTTCGCTGGGATCAGAACGCGCGACAACCTCTATGTGCGGCATTCGAGGGTGGTCGACCCGAGCACCAGCCAGTGCATTCCGGCCGACGAGCGAGAGCGCTACAACCTGAAGAAGGATCCGTTCGAGCTCCGCAACCAGTGCTTCGGCGGAAACAGCGCCAACTGTCCGGTCGACGCCAAGCAGCTCGACCTCGAGGTCCGGCTCAGCCAGCTCCGGAACTGCGCCGGGATCGCCGGGCGCGACCACCACGTCGGCGGACACCCGTTCTGCGAGTAGGTGGCGGCCGGCGAGGCTGATCCGCGGCCATTGCTACCCTGCGGTTGCAGGCGGGCTCCACCTGCCTCGCCAGCTCAATCTCTCACGCAGAGAAAGCCCACATGACCCCGACCGAGCGGCCTGTGCCGGACCGCGAAGGCCCGCGCGATGAGTGCGGGGTGTTTGGCGTATACGCACCCGGGCACGACGTCGCGCGGCTCGCCTACTTCGGCCTCTACGCGCTCCAGCACCGTGGTCAGGAGTCGGCGGGGATCGCCACCTGCGAGGGCGGTCACATCACCACCCTGCGCGACACCGGGCTCGTCTCGCAGGTCTTCGACGAGGAGACGCTGCGGGCGCTGGAGGGCGACATGGCGATCGGCCACGTCCGCTACTCGACCACCGGCGGCGGCTCCTGGGAGAACACGCAGCCCGTCTGGCGGGACGACGGGCGCGAGCTAGCCCTCGCCCACAACGGCAACTTGACCAACGCCGTCGAGCTCTGCAACGAGCTGCGCGAGCGCGGGCTCTCGTTCCGCGGCACGTCGGACTCGGAGATCATCGCCACCCTGCTCTCGGTGGAGGAGGCACGGCCGATAGAGAACGCGGTCGAGGCGGTGATGCCGCGGCTCGCGGGCGCCTACTCGACCGTGGTGATGACGAAGCGGGCGGTGGTGGCCTTCCGCGATCCACACGGCGTGCGGCCGCTGTCGCTCGGCAAGATCGGCGACCGCTACTGCGTCGCCTCGGAGAGCTGCGCCTTCGACATCATCGGCGGCGAGTTGCTGCGCGAGGTGATGCCCGGCGAGCTGCTCTCACTCACCGAGGACGGGATCGAGACGCGGCAGGTGGTGCCTTCGAACCGCCCCGCCCACTGCGTCTTCGAGCACATCTACTTCTCGCGGCCCGACTCGCGGCTTGAAGGCCGTGTCCTCCAGCAGGTGCGGGGACGCATGGGCGAGATCCTCTGGCACGAGTCGCCGGTCGACGCCGACCTGGTGATCTCGGTGCCGGACTCGGGGAACCCCGCGGCCAACGGCTTCGCGCGGGCCTCGGGCATCCACCAGGACGACGGGCTGATCAAGAACCGCTATGTCGCGCGAACCTTCATCCAGCCGGGGCAGGAGCTGCGCAAGCACGGCCTGCGAATGAAGTTCAATCCGCTGCCGGAGATCGTCGCCGGCAAGCGCGTCGTCGTGGTCGACGACTCGATCGTGCGCGGCAACACCACCCGCCAGATCGTCGGCATGCTGAAGGACGCCGGGGCGAAGGAGGTGCACCTGCGGATCTCATCGCCGCCGATCCGCAACCCCTGCCACTACGGGATCGACATGTCGACCCGCGAGGAGATGATCGCCCACGACCGCACGGTCGAGCAGATCGCCGACGAGCTCGGCGCCGACTCGCTCGCCTACCTGTCCATGGAGGGGGTGTACGAGGCGATCGGCGCTCCCGCACAGCACCACTGCGACGCCTGCTTCACCGGCAACTACCCGCTCGGCGACGGCGGCGAGGGCAACGGCAAGTTCGCGCTCGAGGTATTGACCGCCGCCGCTAGCTCCAGCGGCGACGCCTGAGTGGCCTTCCGGATCGCCGTTCTAGCCTCCGGCACTGGGACCAACCTACAGGCGATCCTCGACCGGCTGCACGGCCGGGATGGGATCGAGGTGGCGTGCGTGGCCTCGAACCAGCCCGGTGCCGGGGCGCTGGAACGTGCCCGTGAGGCGGGGATCGAGACCGGGGTGTTCGAGCGCTCGGTGCATTCAGACCGGGCCTCGCGTGACGCCGCGATCGCGGACTGGCTGGGCGACCGGGACGTCGACCTGATCGTCCTCGCCGGCTACATGGAGCTGCTATCGGGAGAGTTCGTGGGCCGATTCCGCAACCGGATCGTCAACGTGCACCCGGCGCTGCTTCCGTCGTTCCCGGGACTCGATGCGATCAGCCAAGCGCTCGCGCACGGGGTGCGCGTGACGGGGGTGACCGTGCACCTGGTCGACGAGGGGGTCGACTCGGGTCCGATTGTCTTGCAGCAAGCGATCGAGGTGCCATACACTCGCGACCGCGCCCAACTGGAAGAGGAGATCCACCGGGTCGAGCACGAGCTGCTACCCGAGGCGATCAGTCTGATCGCCGCCGGGGCGGTCCGGATCGATCCGAAGAACCCGCGACTCGTCCACGTCGATGTTGAGACAAGCTAATAGGCATGGCTGATTCGGTGACGACCGGCGGGGGCAGGGAGCCCTCGGTGGCCGAGGAGGACGCAATCAGGGTACGCCGGGCGCTGATCTCGGTCGCGGACAAGACCGGAATCGTCGACTTCGCCCGCGGCCTGGCGGGGTTGGGGGTCGAGATCGTCTCCACGGGGGGCACGGCCGCGGCGTTGCGAGAGGCGGACCTGGAGGTGCGCGACGTCGCCGAGCTGACGGGGTCGCCGGAGATCCTCGACGGGCGGGTGAAGACGCTGCACCCGAGGCTGCACGCGGCGTTGCTCGCGGTACGCGACGACCCCGACCACATGGCCACCTTGGAGGCCGAGGGGATCGAGCCGATCGACCTCGTCTGCGTCAACCTCTACCCCTTTGAGCGCACCGTCGCTCGGCAGGAGGTGAGCGAGGCCGAGGCGGTCGAGAGCATCGACATCGGCGGCCCGACGATGATCCGGGCGGCGGCCAAGAACCACCGATTCGTCGCCGTGGTCGTGATGCCGGAGAGCTACGACGCCGTGCTCGCCGAGCTTGAGGATTCGGGCGGTTGCGTCTCGGCCGAGACCGGGCACTGGCTGGCCAACGAGGCGTTTGCCTTCACGGCCCGCTACGACGCCGCGATCAGCCGCTGGTACGGGCTGCGCTACGAGGCCTACCCCAGCCACTGGGTGATGGCGCACGAGAAGTTCCTCGACCTTTCCTACGGCGAGAACCCGCATCAGAAGGCGGCGCTGTATGTGGAGGTGGGCGCTCGCACGCACGTGCTCTCGCGGGTGGCCAAGCTTCACGGGAGGGCGCTCTCGTTCAACAACGTGCTCGATCTGGATATGGCACAGCGCCTGCTCGACGAGCTCGAGCCGGCCGCTTGCGTGATCGTTAAGCACAACAACCCCTGCGGCGTCGCCGTTGCGGAGGAGATCGGCGACGCCTACGAGAAGGCGCTCGCGTGTGACCCACTGTCGGCGTTCGGCGGCGTGATCGCGCTCAACCGCTCAGTCGATCGGGCGCTGGCCGAGCGGCTCCACGAGCACTTCGTCGAGGTCTTGATCGCGCCCGCGTACGATCAGGACGCGCTCCCGGTGTTGAAACAGAAGGAGGCGGTGCGGCTTCTGGAGACGACCGAGCAGCGGGGCTACGAGCCTCGGGAGCGCGATGTGAAGCGGGTGCGTGGCGGGCTCCTGGTGCAGGACCCCGATCGGCTCGACGAGCCGCGCGAGTCGATGCAGGTCGTCACCGAGGCGAGCCCAGACGGGGAGCAGTGGGACGACCTTTGGTTCGCGTGGAAGGTGTGCCGCCACGTGCGCTCGAACGCGATCGTAATCGCCAAGGATGGGGCGACGCTGGGGATCGGCGCGGGGCAGATGAGCCGCGTGGACTCAGTGAGAATCGCGATCGAGAAGGCGCGCCAGGCTCGCGGCGAGGACGCGGGCGGGCTGCTGGCTGGGTCGGTGGTCGCCTCCGACGCGTTCTTCCCCTTTGCCGACGGGCCCCAGCTGGCGATCGACGCGGGGGTGACGGCGCTGGTCCAGCCGGGAGGATCGGTGCGCGACTCGGAGGTGATCGCCGCCTGCGACGAGGCGGGCGTGGCGATGGTGTTCACCGGGCGCCGGCACTTCCGGCACTAGCTCGCCAGGGCACGAGTCGATGTCCGAGCTTCACGTGCTGCGCGTGTTCTGCGGGCAGGATGGCGGTGGTGGCAATCCGCTCGGTGTGTTCCTCGAGGGCCGGGAGGTTCGGGCGGACGACCGGCAGCGGATCGCGGCCGACCTCGGGTTCAGCGAGACGGTGTTTGTGGACGACGCGGAGCTCGGCGAGATTCGGATCTTCACTCCCGCAACCGAGCTTCCCTTCGCTGGGCACCCGGTGGTGGGAACAGCGTGGCTTTTGGCGCGTGAGCGCGGCGCGGTGGCGTCGCTGCGGCCGCCCGCCGGCGAGGTTCCGGTGCGCACCGACGGTGAGCTGACCTTCGCCGCCGGCCGCCCGGAGTGGATGCCGGAGTTCGAGTTCGTGGAGGTCGGGTCTGCGGCGGAGGTGGAGACGCTCGGCGGGCCTCCCGAGGGCCACGATGCGGTCGGGGTCTGGGCGTGGGTCAACGAGGACGCGGGGGTGATCCGCGAGCGGGTGTTCGCGGCGCGGTACGGGATCGCCGAGGACGAGGCGACCGGATCCGCGGCGATCACCCCCTGTCGGCCCGGCTCGGCAGGGAGCTCGAGATCCGCCAGGGCGCCGGCTCACGCATCCTCGCCCGCCCGCTCGGCGACGGGATGGTGGAGATCGGCGGTCGGGTGGGGTTCGACGAGGTGCGGGAGTTTCCAGTGGCCAGGTGACCGACGCGTACCTGAGCGCAAATACTCCCGCGCTCGCCTTGGGGCTACAGTCTCCCGGAAGTTGGGGGCGTAGCAAAAGTTGGTTTTGCGGCAGACTTTTAATCTGCAAAAACGCGGGTTCGATTCCCGTCGCCCCCATGTGTACTCGCAATGCGCGGATCCCAATCGCAAATGCCCGGTCGAGCTGCGTGAGTGCAAGCACCACGGCGCAACCGAGTTCGCCTACTACTCCCGCGGCAACGGAGAGCGGAGGTGGCGCTGCAAGCGCTGCGTGGGCGAGGCTGTCACCCGGCGAAAGCAGGCCGTGAAGCAGCTCCTAGCCGAAGAGAGCGGGGGTGCTGCGCCGTTTGCGGCTACGACCGGTGCATTATCAATCTCACCTTCCACCATGTGGACCCGAGGACCAAGTCGTTCGGGATGAGCATGCGGTCGACCAAGGCCCTTGCCGCCTATCGGGAAGAGCTCCAGAAGTGCGTACTCGTCTGCGCGAACTGTCATGGCGAGATCGAGGCCGGATTGATGGTGGGCCCACCCGCTGGGGCGACCTTCGAAGACGTCATCTACCGGTACGCCCGACGAGGGCACTGAGCGACGCCGTCACACCGAGAGTGCGCAGTGCATGGGCCTACCATGGGCTCGCGATGGCGAGCCGCAAACTGAGCGAGTACGAGAGGAAGCGCTCCTTCGAGAAGACGCCCGAGCCGCGCGCCAGGAAGTCGAAGCAGGCCAAGGGCAATCGCTTCGTGGTCCACGAGCACCACGCGCGACGGCTGCACTGGGACCTGCGGCTGGAGCGCGACGGCGTGCTGGCCTCGTGGGCGCTCCCTAAGGGGGTCCCGCAGGACCCGAAGGAGAACCGGCTCGCCGTCCGCACCGAGGATCACCCGCTCGAGTACCTCGACTTCGAGGCCGAGATCCCGATGGGCGAGTACGGCGCGGGGACGATCCAGATCTGGGACCGCGGCACCTATGAGGCCGAGAAGGTTCGCGACGACGAAGTGATCCTCACCTTCGCGGGCGAGCGCGTGAAAGGAAAGTACGCCCTCTTCCAGACCAAGGACGACAACTGGATGATCCATCGCATGGACCCACCGCTCGACCCCGAGCGGGAGCCGATGCCCAAGCAGCTCAAGCCGATGCTCGCCACACTCTCGACCCGCCTGCCCCGCGACGAGGAGGCCTGGGCCTACGAGATCAAGTGGGACGGCGTCCGCGCGATCGCCTATAGCGAGGGCGGCCACCTTCGGCTGGAGAGCCGCAACCTGCGCGAGATCACCTCGCACTATCCGGAGCTGCGCGCGCTCGGCCCCGAGCTGGGTTCCACCGACGCCATCCTCGACGGCGAGATCGTCGCCTTCGACGATGGCGACCGCCCGAGCTTCGAGCGCCTCCAGAGCCGCATGCACCTGGCCTCGGAATCCCAGATCAGGCGCCGCATGGCCGATACCCCAGTCACCTATCTCATCTTCGACCTCCTGTACCTCGACGGCCGCTCGCTCGTCGACCTCCCCTACGCCGAGCGCCGCAAGCGGCTCGAGGCGCTCCAGCTCGAGGGGCCAAGCTGGCAGACGCCCAGCCACCACCGCGGCGAGGGGAAGGCGCTGCTCCGCCTCACACGGGAGCGCGGCCTCGAGGGGCTGGTCGCCAAGCGGCTCGACAGCCGCTACCTGCCGGGGCGGCGCAGTCGCGCCTGGCTGAAGGTGAAGAACATCCGCAGCCAGGAGCTCGTGATCGGCGGCTGGCTTCCGGGCCAGGGGCGCCGGGCTGGGACGATCGGCGCCATCCTCGTCGGCTACCACGAGGACGACGATGGAGGGCGGCGGCTGCGCTACGCCGGCCGGGTCGGCAGCGGCTTCACCGAGGCCGAGCTCCGGCGCCTCGCCGGGCTCCTCGAGCCCCTCGAGACACCGCAGAGCCCCTTCGAGGGCCGCCAGCCTCCAAAGCAGTCCGTGTTCGTCGAGCCCCGCCTGGTGGCCGAGATCGCCTTCCGCGAATGGACGGCGGCCCGAACCCTGCGCGCCCCCGTTTACAAGGGGCTGCGGGCCGACAAGGACCCGGCGGAGGTCGTCCTGGAACGGGAGGAGGCGCCGACCGCGCCAGCGTAGGCCACGCCGGCGCCCGCGTTGCCGCCACCCGCGCCCGCTTAAGCAAGAATGGGCCGGTGAGGGTCTCGGCCAAGGCGGACTACGCGGTGCGGGCGATGATCGAGCTCGCGGGCGCCACCGAGGAACGCCCGGTCGCGGCCGAGCAGATCTCGGGCGCTCAGGAGATCCCGCTGCGTTTCCTCGACCCCATCCTCACCCAGCTGCGGTTTGCCGACCTCGTCCGCGGCCATCCCGGGACGAACGGCGGCTACTGGCTCGCCCGGCCGGCCGACGAGCTCACCCTGGCGGAGATCATCAGCGAGCTCGACGGCCCCCTGGCGAGCGTCCACGGCGAGCCGCCCGAGGAGCTCACTCTCCGCGGCGACGCGAAGCCGCTACGGGAGGTCTGGATCGCGCTGCGCGCCAACATGCGCGAGGTCCTCGAGTCGGTGACGATCGCCGACCTCGTGGCAGGCCAGCTGCCCGAGCCGGTCCGCAGGATCGTCAGCGACCGGGAGGGCTGACAGGTCCGCCGCTCGGACCATGGGCTGCTCAGGCCGCCGCCAGCTCCTTGGTGCTGGGGTCGCCGTTCGGCTCGAACACCTTCGCCCGCCGCGGTCGCGCGTAGACGATCTGGCCGTTGCGCAGCTCCATCAGCTCCGCCTCCGCCAGGGTCATCTGGGCCCAGAGCTGCTCACCGTCCGCGAGCAGGAGCTCGACGCGGGCCTCGAAGCCCAGGTGGACGATCCGCTCGATCATCGCCTCCTCGGCCTCCAGCGCCGGCGCCACCAGGATCTCCAGGTCGTGGGGGCGGATGAACAGCGCCCCGCGGCGGTTGACCGGCCCCACGAAGCCCATCACGAACTCGGTCTCAGGATGGTCGTACAAATCCCGTGGCGCGCCGGTCTGCTCGACCCGGCCGTCGTTCATGACCACGATCTGCTCCGCGACGTCCATCGCCTCCTCCTGGTCGTGGGTGACGAAGATCGTCGTCACGTGGACCTCGTCGTGGAGGCGGCGGAGCCACACTCGAAGCTCCTTGCGTACGTTCGCGTCGAGCGCCCCGAAGGGCTCGTCGAGCAGCAGCACCTCGGGCTCCACGGCGAGCGCCCGGGCGAGCGCCATCCGCTGACGCTGCCCGCCGGACAGCTGCGACGGGTAGCGATGAGTGAAGCCCTCGAGGTGGACGAGACGCACAAGCTCCTGGACGCGCTTCTCGATCTCCTGCTTGGGCCGTTTTCGGATCGTGAGGCCAAAGGCGATGTTGTCGCGCACAGTCATGTGCTTGAAGGCGGCGTAGTGCTGGAACACGAAGCCGACCCCTCGGTGCTGGACCGGGACGCGCGTGGCGTCGCGGTCGGAGATCAAGACTCGACCCCCGTCGGGCCGCTCGAGCCCCGCGATCACCCGGAGCAGCGTCGACTTGCCGCTGCCGCTCGGCCCCAGCAGCGCCGTCAACGCACCGTCCGGCACCTCGATCGAGACCTCGTCCAGGGCGACGAAGTCACCGAATTGCTTGCGTACTCCCTCAACGGAGATGCCCATCAGGCTGCTTCCTTTCTCTTGAACGCGTTCATCGCCAGCAGCGTGCTGATGGCGATCAGGGCCAGTACCAGTGAGGCGGCATAGGCCCCTACCAGGTTGAACTGCCCAAACTCGCGCCATACCCAGAGCGGCGCGGTCTCCGTCTGGTCGACAACCCGGCCAGAGACAATGGCCACGGCGCCAAACTCACCCAGCGCGCGTGCCGTGGCCAGCACCACCCCATAGGCGACCCCCCAGCGAATCGCCGGCAGGGTGATTCGCCGGAACGTCTGCCACCAGTTGGCGCCGAGGGTTTGTGCCGCCTGCTCCTGCTCGTCGCCGATCTCGTGCAGCACCGGCACCACCTCGCGAACGACGAACGGCAGCGAAACGAAGATCGTCGCCAGCACCATTCCTGGGAGGGAGAAGAGGACCTGGATCCCATTGTCGAGCAGCCAGCCCCCGAACCAACCCTCGCGTCCATAAAGGAGGTACAGCGAGAGCCCGATGACGACCGGCGAGATGGCGAAGGGAAGGTCGATGGCCGCATTGAGTAGTGCCTTGCCGCGGAAGTTGGTGCGCACCAACAGGAGGGCGCAGCCGACCCCGAAGATTGTGTTCGCCGACACGGCGATCGCGGCGATCAGGATGGTCAGATAGAACGCGTGCAGGGCTTCGGGGGTCGTAACCGCGTCCAAGGCCGCACCAGCGCCGTCCTCGAACGCACGGAAGAAGATCATCACGATGGGAATCAGGAGCAACAGCGACAGGTAACCGAGCGCGAAGAAGCGCAGCCCGAGCCTCGAGGCGGTGCGACTAGCGGGCATGGCGAAGGCTCCAATGAGTGAGGCGCCCGATCAAGAGCAGGACGACGAGCGCGATCACCAGCAGGGTGACCGAGACCGCCGCCGCACCGGTCGTGTTGCCGCTTTCGATCTGAGCGAAGATGAACAGCGAGGAGACCTGGGTCTTGGGCAGGTTCCCCGACAGCAGGACCAGGGAGCCGAATTCGCCGATCGCGCGCGCGAACGCGAGCGCGGCGCCGGACAGGATCGCCGGGGTGAGGTTCGGGAGGATGACGCGGCGGAAGGTGGTCAGCGGCCCGGCGCCGAGCGATGCAGCGGCCTCCTCCATCTCACGGTCGAGCTCCAGCAGCACCGGCTGCACCGCGCGGACCACGAACGGGAGGGTGACGAACAGGAGCGCCATCACGACGCCGACCCGGGTGAACGCGATGTTGATCCCAAGCGGGCTGTCGGTCCCGTACAGGGCGAGCAGGGTGATCCCCGCAACGACAGTCGGCAGCGCGAACGGAAGGTCGATCACCGAGTTCACGATTCGCTTGCCCGGAAAGTTGTCCCTGACCAGGACCCAGGCGATCGTCGTGCCGGCGATCACGTTGATGGCAACCACGATGGCCGAAGCGATCAGGGTGAACTTCAGGGCCCGAACCGCCAGCGGAGATGACAGGGATGTCCAGAACGCATCGAGTCCGCCCTCGGTAGATTGGGCGACCAGGGCCGCGATCGGGATCAGCACGATCAGGCTCAGGTACGCGGTGACGAGACCACGCCCAAGCGCGGCGCCCCCGAGACGCGGCAAGGGGGCGACCACGCCCCCTCGGCCCGCCGAAGGCGGGCCTCCCCCGACCTGCCTCGGGGGCGCCTCCGCTCGAGCTCCCGGAGCTACGGACGTCACTCCGTAGCCACCCCCAGGTTCTGCGGAACGAAGGACGTCACCCGGTGGAGACCCCCAGATCGCTCTGGATCTTGGCCACGCTGCCCTGCTCGGGATCGAAGAACTCGGCGTTGACCTTCTCCCAGCCGCCGAGGCTGGCGATGTCGAACAGACCAGGCGGCACCGGGAACTTGTCCTCGTTCTTGGCGAGCACCGACTTGTCCACCGGGCGGTAGCCGTCATCCGCCCACAGCTGCTGCGCCTCGGGCGTCCACAGGTACGTGAGGAAGTCCTGTGCCTGCGTCGAGGCGTCATTCGTAGTCGCGGCAGGCGTCTCGATCAGGATCGTGTCGTCCGGGATCACGTAGTCGACCTCCTCGCCGGCCTCCTGGGCCTTGATCGCCTCGCTCTCGTAGGACAGCAGGACGTCGCCCTTGCCGCTCGTGAACGCGGTCAGGGCGTCGCTTGCGCTCCCCGGCTGGACGACGGCGTGCTCGAGCACCGACCTCAGGAACTCCAGCGCCTCCGCCGGCGACTTGCCCTGGTTGAGCTGCGCCCCGTAGGCGGCCATCAGGTTCCACTTCGCGCCCCCTGAGCTGAACACGTTCGGGGTCACGACCTCGACGCCGGGCTTCACCACGTCCTCCCAGGTCTGGATGTTCTCCGGATTCCCCTTTCGGACCGCGAACACGACGACCGAGTCCTGAACGATCCCGTTGTAGGTGTTCTGGTTCCAGTTCGAGTCGACGATCCCGGCATCGACGAGCGCCTGCATGTCGGGCTCGAGCGACAGGTGGACGTAATCGGCCGGCTGGCCCGCGATGACCGCCCGCTGCTGGTCGCCCGAGGGGCCGAACGAGTTCTTGAACGTCGCGCCATCGCCCTCCGAGGTCTTCTGGAAGCCGGGGATGAGCGCCCCGTCGTAAGCCGTCTCAGGGGTCGAGTAGGCGACCAGGTTGACCTCTCCCGAGCCGCCGCCTGACGAGTCGCCGCAGGCGGCGACGCCGAGTCCGAGCGCGAGTGCCAGGGCGCCGGCCAGCCCGATACGACTCGCTTTGGACGAGATCGCGCCCTTGACACCGTCCCGGGGGCGGCTCACGAGCCAGCGAAAGCGGTTCATTATCAAGTTGTTGCCTTTCTCGATTACTTTAGTTGACAAAATTGGCCGGGGCAAGGTAGCACACGCGTTCGGCGGTGGATCGGGCATTCCTGGGAAAGGGAGGGGTGTTGCTTCTGCGCGTACTCTCGGCTTGCTCGCCTCGCGCCGGGTCGAATACGGTTGTGGCGTGCCCCTCCACCCGGCCGAGAACCGCGGCTATCGCGAGCTCTACCTCACCGGCCGCCAGACCGTGAAGCGGCTCGACCGGCTCGTCGCCGCGTTTGACGGCACCCCGGCAGGCGAGCTGCTGGACAAGGCGGCCGACTCGATCTCCCGGCTCCTTGAGGAGCTAGGCCCGCTGACGGCACGGCATGACCTGCACGGAGGCGTGGCCGCGCAGGGAAGCGGAGCCAACCTGGGGACGGTGCGGGGCGCGGTATTCGACCGCTTCCTGGAGCGCAACCAGGCGCTTCGCTTCGCGGTCGAGGATCTCGAGCACGTGACCACTCTGCTCGGCTACCTGGCGCGCGTCGGCGAAACCCGCGGGGATACGGAGCTGCCCGAGTTCTGTCGCTCCTGGGAGCGGCGGCTGCGTCGCCAGGTGAACGCCGTCCGCAAGGCCGCCATGGAGCTCGGCGGCGACCCTGACGGCGCGGTCGAGCCGCTCGACGACTCTCCCGCCAGCCGCGCGGCCCATCGCGTCGCCTGGACCCTCGGCACCGTCGGCGAGTGGACCGACCGGCAGGTGGCGAGGCGAAAACGCGGTAGTGAGGGGTAGGAAACGCGGTAATGAAGCGGAGGGCTATCCACATTTTTGCGTAGGGATTAGTAGGCTTTAGCAGCGAGTTTGCGAGGGGGAGAGTCAAGCCAACTACAGCAAGGAGAGCCCAGGATGGGCTTCCGCAGCCGCTAGAACACCTGCCCAAGTCCCCATTTTTGCCGACCGATCGGTTAGGCTGCCTGTTCAGGCGTACGTGGAGGTGCGCCCGAACGGTATGCGAGGCAGCGCGCTGGAGACATTGAGACGTTGGTGGCCCATGGGGGCAAGTCCGGCTCGTACGCGTTTCGCCATGGCCGGGAACCTCGCACCGGCAGCTGCCGCGATCGCCCTGTTCGTGCTCCTTTCCCCGCCGGCGACCTGGGACCAGCCCGTGCTGCTTGGGGCGCTCGTGGCGATTGCCGCGATCGCCTTCTTCGCCGAGGTTCGGCTGAAGATCGCGGCTGGGGCATATTTCGATGCAAGCATCGTGTTGGCTCTCTTGGCCCTGGCGATCGCCGGTCCCTTGCCGGCGCTGTTGGTGTGGATCGTCCCTGACGCGATCAGCCGTTTCGTGATCCGTCAGGACCATTTGCTCTCACCCGGGCTCGTCGCGACCGTGAGCAGCTTCGCACTCGCGGTCCTTGCGGGATACGGGTCGCTTCAGCTCGCCGGCGCGCCGTCGCTGGTGGCGGCGACGCCTGCGCTGTACACGACGGGCCTACTCATGTACGCGGTCAACTTCCTCTTCGCGCGACTCATCTTCGCGCCCTATTACCAGGGCTACCGACCAAGCATCCTGATTCGCTCCGAGTTCCTCCAGATGATGCCGCCCTTCGCCGCCATGCTGGCGCTCGGGGTGGTAACGGCCGCGCTGATCGGCCCGCTCGGCGTCTTCGCGCTCGCGCCGCTCGCGCTGGTCGTCGTGTTGCCACAGCTCGCGCTGGCGCACCTGGGGCGCGATCGCTCCGTCACGCGACTGAGCCGACCTGAGGCAACGACGATCTATGCGGCGGCGATCGCTGACGTCCTCGGTCTGCCCCGCCAGGAGCGGCGCACGGTCGCTGACGCCGCCGCGCTGCTCGCCCGCCCGAGCCCCGAGGCACGTCAGCCCGAGCTCTGTATCGGTAGCCGACAGCGGGAGTTACTCGGAGCTGACAGGTGGCATCTCGAGGATCCGCACCCGGCCATCCTGGCCGCCGTCCACGTCAACGAGCGGTGGGACGGAACGGGAGGGCCGGCAGGCCTTGCGGGCACCTGGACGCCGTTCCCCAGCCGCGTGCTCGCGGTTGCGCGGGCGTGGAGCGAGCTGACCGCTGGGGGCACGCTGGAGCTGTCGCACTCCGAGGCGATGCTGGACCTGTCCCTCCGCGCTGGTGAGGAGCTCGATCCCGCGATCGTCAAGGCCGCTGACCAGGTGGTGGAGGAGGAGCAGGCGTTCATCCGCGCCCCGGGATTTCAGCCGCGCCTTCACCGCCTGCCCCTTCCTCGCGTGGTGCGGCGGGTGAAGCTCCCCACGGTGCTCGCCTATCTGACGCGACCGGCGTAGGACCACCTAACGGAATCACGCCGCACCCGGGCCCACGGCCCGGCCAGCCGGCTCAGCCCAGATCGGGCAGGCCCTCGTCGGCGGTCGACGCCTGGGCGTGGAGCTTGCGCGGGATGCGACCGGCCCGACGCGCCGCGTAGCCGGCCTCGACCGCCTGTCGCATCGCCCCTGCCATCCGCTCGGGTTCCTTGGCGCGGGCCACGGAGCTGGAAAGGAGCACGCCGTCGCAGCCCAGCTCCATCGCCAGCGCCGCGTCGGAGGGGGTGCCGATGCCAGCATCGAGGACCACCGGCACCGAAGCACGCTCGACGATGATCTGGATGTTGTAGGGGTTTCGGATCCCCATCCCCGAGCCGATCGGCGAACCCAGCGGCATCACCGCGGCGCACCCGGTGTCCTCGAGGCGGCGGGCGAGAATCGGGTCGTCGTTGGTGTACGGCAGGACCGTGAAGCCCTCGTGGACGAGCTGCTGGGCGGCGTCGATTAGCTCGACCGCGTCCGGGAACAGGGTGCGGTCGTCCCCTATCACCTCGAGCTTGATCCAGTCCGTCTCGAACGCCTCACGCGCCAGGTGCGCCGTGCGCACGGCGTCGCGCGCCGTGTAGCAGCCCGCCGTGTTGGGCAGGGCGAAGAGCCCTAAGCCGTCGATCACCTCGAGCGCCGACCCGCGAGCCCGCGAATCCACCCGCCGCAGCGCAACCGTGACGATCTCCGTCCCCGAGGCGACCAGGGCTCGCTCCATGGCCTCCAGCGAACGGAAGCCGCCGGTGCCGACGATCAGTCGCGAGCCCCAGGTCCGCCCGCCAAGCTGAAGCTGGGTGCCGCTATCCGCCTTGGACCGCACGGACCACCTCCACGCTCTGGTCTGACCGAAGCTTCGTCTTCCCCCACTCCGCCCTGCGAATCACTTCACCATCGACCGCGACCGCGACGCCGCGGCTCCCGCCGTCGGCTCCCGCCTCCATCACGGCGTCGGCGACCGTCGCGCCCGCGGGCAATTCGACCGACTGTCCGTTCAGCTCGATGATCATCGCGGCGCCTCCTCCGTGGTCGGTGCGGCCACCAGGCCGGGGGCCGTCTCGCCGGCGAAGCGCCCCGGGTGGGCGACCTGGACCTCCGGAGGCAGCGGGTCCTGGGCGAGCAGCGCGGCGACTGCCTCGGCGGAGATCGGCGTCAGCAGGATGCCGTTCCGGTAGTGGCCCGTGGCGAGCACAAGGCCCTCCAGCGCGCCCGGACCCACGAGCGGAGCGTTGTCCGGCGTCCCGGGTCGCAGGCCCGCGAGCGTCTCGACCAACTCCAGCTCCGCGACGTCGGGTAGGGCGCGGTAGGCCTCGCGAAGCAGCTCGTGGACGCCCCCCGCGGTGACCTGGATGTCGAAGCCGCGCTCCTCGACGGTCGCCCCGACGATCAGGCGACCGTCGGGGCGAGGCACCAGGTAGACGCGCTCAGAGGCGACCATCCGCTGGCAGACGGGTTGGTCGGGATTCCCGCGGAGGGTGAGGATCTGTCCCTTCACGGGGCGCACCGGGGGTCGCGCCAGGGGCGGCAGCCAAGGGGCGGCTCCCGACCAGGCACCGGCGGCGAGCACGACGTGCTCGGCGCGGTGCTCGCGCCCGTCCGCGGTTATCACCCCGACCAGGCGACGGTCCTCGGTGAGCACGTCCGTGACCTCGGCTTCCACCAGCACCTGGCCGCCGCAACGCTCCACCGCGGCGGTCAACGCGGGCAGCAGCAGGCGCGGGTCGACGGCGGCCTCAGCCGGGGCGTGAACGCCCGCGGCGCAGGCCGGAGCGAGGCCGGGCTCCAGGTCCCTGCAGCCGCGCGGGCGCAGCCACTCCACGCCGAGGTCGAGCGAGTCCATCAGCTCGAAGCGGCGGCGCAGCTCCTCGGCCTCGTCGCCATCAAGGGCGACGTGGAGGGCGCCGCAGGGCTCGTAGCCGACCTCCAGTTCGCTGTCGGTGGCGAGCTCGGCGGCGAACCCAGGCCAGGCTCTGGCCGAGGCCAGCCCGAGGCGCAGCAGCGCCTCCTCGCCCCAGCTCGCTTCGCCGACCGGAGCGAGCATTCCCGCGGCGACATGGGAGGCTCCGGCCCCCGGGTGGTCGCGCTCGAGCACGCGTACCCGCACGCCCCGCCGCGCCGCCCGCCAGGCACAGGCGAGCCCGAGCGCCCCGCCGCCGACCACGACTGCGTCCAGCGCCTCCGGGCCGTCGTCGCGCGTGCGCGATCTCTTCAGCGGAACGACGACGTCGTCGTGCTGCTCGGCTTGCCTCTGAATGTCGTCGGGCACGGTCGCCTTTCTCAAATCAAATCCACCAGCCTGTCGCGTCGCCTGACGGCTCCGCGCCAATCTCTGCTGGCGGGCGTTCCGCGCCACCATCCCTGCGCCGGCATTACCCGGATCAGGTTCAGACGGTCGGCGGCCCGGATGCCGCCCTCTCAGCCTCAGTCACAGGGCTCCCGTTGTGCCTTCATGGTACTCCGGTGGCTGCGCGATACTGAGATCGATGGCCACCGACCGCGATCAGCGGCTCCGCACGCTGGAGGCGGCTCGCCTGTACTTCGTCTGCGACGGCCTCCCGGGAGGCCGCGACGCCGGTCCGCTGCTCGACGCGGCCCTCCGAGGGGGCGCTGACATCGTCCAGCTGCGGGAGAAGGCACCGCGCCGAGCCGAGGAGCTAATCGCTTTCGCCGACCCCTTCCGCCGCGCGGCCACCGAGCACCGGGCGCTGTTCATCCTCAACGACCGGCCGGACCTGGTCGCCGCCTGCGGGGCCGACGGCGTCCACGTGGGTCAGGAGGACATGCCCGTGGCCGAGGCGCGCCAGCTGGCCGGCCCCGAGGCGCTGGTCGGACTCTCGACCCATTCCCGCCAGCAGGTCGAGGCGGCCTGCGCGGCCGCCGGTGTGGACCGTCCCGACCAGATCAGCGTCGGCCCGGTGTGGGCGACGCCGACCAAGGAGGGCCGACCGGGCACCGGACTCGGACTGATCGAATACGCCGCCAGCGAGGCGACGGTCCCCTGGTTCGCGATCGGGGGGATCAACACCCGAAACGTCTCCTCGGTCGTGTCCGCCGGCGCCGAGCGGATCGTCGTCGTCCGCGCGCTCCGCGACGCCGAGGATCCGGCGGCCGCTGCGCGTCGCCTGCGCGAGGCACTCGAGGCCGGCGTCGGGGCTGCGCGCTGATGGCGAGCCGGGATCGCAGGCGGGCGGAGCGCTCCAAGCGCAAGGCGCGGTCGGTCGAGCGGCGGGGCCAGATCGCTGCCCGCTACGAGGAGAGGAACCGAGCCGCGCGTGAAGCCCTCGAACCGCTTGCGGAGCACGAGCGGCCGCCAGTCGTCACCGTCGGGGCCGTGATTTCCGGTCTGATCGCCGCCTCGGTCGTGATCGCGTACCTGGCCGGGGCCGAGGTGAACGGGGAACGGCCCCCGATTCTCCAGGTGATCCCATCAGCCGTGCTGATGGGCGTGATGTCGTTTGGCATGTGGCGAGCCCGGTACTGGGCGGTGCTCGGCTTCCAGGCCATCCTCGCCCTGCTGATCCTCGCAGCGGCGCTCGGCCTGGTCACCGCCGGAAGCGGGGCGCAGCTGGCCGGCAACCTGGCGCTGATCGCGATCGCGGGCACCCTCTTCTACTTCATGATCAAGGCCCTGGCCCGCATCCAACTGCCCGAACGCACGCCCCGGGAGTAGCAACGCCCGGGCTAGCGACGAAGTCGCGGTGCAGGCGGCTGAACCTGCCGCCCCCCGGGCGCCCGAACCCGCCGGAAACGTAGCCGAAGGCGAGGCTTCCGGCGGAGTAGTTATAGAGTCGAGGGGATGGCCGATTCCTACGACGTGATCGTGATCGGAGGTGGCCCAGGCGGCTACGTCGCCGCAATCCGCGCCGCGCAGCTCGGCCAGAAGACCGCCGTGGTCGAGAAGGACAAGCCAGGCGGGCGCTGCCTCAACTACGCCTGCATCCCGGCGAAGACCATGCTCCATACGGCGGAGCTCTACGACCACGCCCTCAATGGCGCCGAACTCGGCATCAAGGTCGAGAGCGCCAGCCTCGATTGGAAGGCGCTCGGCGCCCGCCGCGCCAAGGTGTCGGAGACGCTTGCCGGCGGCGTGAAGATGCTGTGGGACAAGAACAAGGTCAAGATGATCGAGGGCGAGGGCACGCTGACCGGCGATGGGAACGTGAAGGTCGGCGGCAAGACCTACGAGGCGGGCGCGGTCGTGCTCGCCACCGGCTCGGTCGCGATGACGATCCCGGGCGTCGACTTTGGTGAGCGCGTGGTCGACACCTGGGGTGCCTGGTCGCTCGCCGAGCAACCAAAGAAGATCGCCGTGGTCGGGGCGGGCGCCTCCGGCGCCGAGATCGCCTCCGCCTATGGACGATTCGGCACCGAGGTGATCCTGATCGAGATGCTGGACCAGATCCTCCCCGCCGAGGAAAAGGACATCGCGAGGGTGGTCGAGCGGGCCTTCAAGAAGCAGAACGTGACGATCTCGACCGGCACCAAGGTGGAGGGCGTCGAGGCCGGCAAGGGCTCGGTGAAGGTGAAGTACGGCGATACCGAGGCCGAGGTGGACTACCTCTGCATCGCCGGCGGGCGCGCTCCCGACACCGCTGCTCTGCAGCTCGGGGACGCCGGGGTCGAGACCGAGGAGAACGGGAAGATCAAGGTCGACGAGTACCAGCGCACGTCGAACCAGAAGATCTACGCGATCGGCGACCTGGTCGGGGAGAAGGCGCTCGCGCACAAGGCGTCCGAGGAGGGCGTCGTTGCCGTTGAGCACGCCGCCGGCGCCGAGACCCATCCGGTGGACGAGAACCTGGTGGCCGGGGCCACCTTCTGCCACCCTCAGGTCGCAAGCGTGGGCGTAACCGAGGCCCAGGCGAAGGAGGCCGGGCACGAGGTCAAGGTGGGGCGCTTCAAGCTCGGCGGGGTCGGGGCCGCGACGGTCTACGACGACCGGGAGGGACTGGTGAAGATCGTCGCCGACTCGGAGTACGGCGAGATCCTCGGCGCGCACATCGTCGGCAATCGCGCTTGCGACATGATCAGCGAGCTGGTTGACACGATGGCGCTCGAGGGCGGCTACCAGGAGCTGGCCCGGATCGTCCACCCGCATCCGACGATCTCCGAGGCGGTGCTCGACGCCGCCCGCGCGGTCGATGGCTGGGCGATCCATCAGTAGCGATCGCCCCCTCTTCTTCTACGACCTCGGCTCGCCCTACGCGTATTTGGCCGCCGAGCGGGTAAACGCGCTGTTCGCCGAGACCCGCGGCGAGCCACCGGAGTGGCAGCCGATCCTGCTCGGTGGTCTCTTCAAGCGCTTCGGGCGCGATTCATGGGCGAGGGGCGAGGGGCGCGACCAGGGGGTGCGCGAGGTCGAGCGTCGCGCCTCTGCCTACGCCCTGCCGCCGATCAACTGGCCGGAGCCGTTCCCTCCCAACACGCTGCTCGCGATGCGGGCGGCCACCTACGCGAAGGAGATCGGTCGCGGCGTTTCCTTCTCGCTGGCGGCCTTCCGCCAGGCCTTCGCCGCCGGCCGCGACCTCACCGAGCCCGACAACGTGTTGCTCGCCGCCGCTGCCGCGGAGATGCACCCTCGCGCGGTGCTGTCGGCAATCGAGCGGGACTCGGTCAAGCGCGCGCTACGCGAGGCGACCGAGCTTGCCGGCGATCTGGGCGTGCGCGGCGTGCCCAGCGTCGCGGTCGGCGAGCAGATCTTCTGGGGCGACGACCGCCTGGAGGAAGCCGCCGCGTTATCGTGAGCGGCGGTGGCGAAGGAGCCCACGAAGACAGCGGAGCCGCACGTGGCCAGCGATGGCAAGGGGGCGGCCGCGCACCCGCTTCCTGACCAGGCCACCTGCCGCGAGCTGCTCGAGACGATGGCGCTGATCCGCCGCTTCGAGGAGGAGGCCGGGCGCCAGTACCAGCAGGCCAAGGCCGGTGGCTTCCTGCACCTGGCGATCGGCGAGGAGGCGACGATCGTCGGCACCACCTCGATGATGCGCCCCGATGACTACCTGATCGGCACCTACCGGACCCACGGCCACGCGATCGCCCGCGGCACCGACCCGAAGCGGGTGATGGCGGAGCTCTTCGGGCGCGAGGACGGCTGCTCGCGGGGGCGGGGCGGCTCGATGCACATCTTCGACCTCGAGCGCCGCTTCATGGGCGGCTACGGGATCGTCGGCGGCAACCTCCCGATCGCCGTCGGACTCGCCCTGGCCTGCGACTACACCGGCTCCGACTCGGTCACCGTGTGCATGTTCGGCGACGGCGCCTCGAACACCGGCAACTTCGGCGAGACGATGAACCTCGCAGCGCTGTGGAAGCTGCCGGTCGTCTTCCTGGTCGAGAACAACCTGTACGGCATGGGGACATCGATCGAGCGCCACTCGGCGGTCACCGACCTCTCGCGCAAGGCCGAGGGGCTGGGCGTGCCGGGGGTCCGCGTCGACGGGATGGACGTTCTGGCGGTGCGAGAGACGGTCGCCGAGCACATCCGCATCGCCCGTGAGGATCGACAGCCGACCCTGGTCGAGGCCTTCACCTACCGCTACCGCGGCCACTCGGCGGCCGACCCCGAGGTCTACCGGACAAAGGAGGAGGTCGAGGAGTGGCGCCAGAAGGACCCGGTCAAGGTCTTCCGCGACCGCCTCCTGGCCGACGGCTTGATCTCCGAGGACTACCTCGAGGAGCTGCGCGAGCGACTCGAGCGGCAGATCATGGACGCGGTGGAGTTCGCCGACAACTCGCCCGAGCCGCCGCTGGAGTCGCTCTACGACCACCTCTACGTGGTCGGCGACCAGGTACGCGGCTGGTACGCGGTGGACGAGCGCACCCCCGAGCCGCACCGCGGCGAGAACGAGCGCGAGGTGGGCACAGGAGGCGAGGCCCGGAAGCTGGCGGAGGCGGGGGCGGCCTACGCCGGGCAAGAGAGCCCGAGGGGACGCAGGCGCGCTGGCGACCGCGCGGCCCCCGGGGGCGAAGCCGAGGAGGCCGCGCACATTTTTCGGGACCGGGAGGGGGCCGAGGCGCTCGAGGATCAGGATGAGGACTAGGCCCTCGAGGAGGCGGCAGTGCCGGTGATGAGGATGCGCGAGGCGCTCAACCAGGCGCTCGCCGAGGAGATGCGCCGGGACGAGAGCGTCTTGATCATGGGCGAGGACGTCGGGGTCTTCCAGGGCGCCTTCAAGGTCACCGAGGGCCTGCTCGACGAGTTCGGCGAGAAGCGCGTCCGCGACACGCCGATCTCGGAGAACACGATCGTCGGCACGGGCGTAGGCGCGGCGATGGCGGGCCTGCGCCCCGTGGTCGAGCTGATGACCGTCAACTTCGCCCTGCTGGCGATGGACCAGATCGTCAACCACATGGCCGCGATCCCCTACATGTTCAACGGCCAGGTCCGCGTGCCGCTCGTGGTCCGGATGCCGGGCGGCGGCGGGCACCAGCTCGGCCCCACGCACTCGCACAGCCTCGAGGCGATGTTCCAGCAGATCCCGGGATTGCTGGTCGCCTCCCCCTCAACTCCCGCGGACGGCAAGGGGCTCTTGAAGGCGGCGATCCGGGACGACAACCCGGTGATCTTCATCGAGCACGAGACCCTGTATGGCATCCGCGGCGAGGTTCCCGAGGCCGACAATGGCGACCACATCCTCAACTTCGGTGAGGCGGTCTTGCTGCGCGAGGGCAGCGACGTGACCATCGTCGCCATCCTGCGGATGGTGGACGTGGCCGAGAAGGCTGCGAAGACGCTCTCCAACGAGCACGGGGCCGAGGCCGAGGTGATCGATCCACGCACCTTGCGCCCTCTCGACCTCGACACCATCCTCGACTCGGTCCGCAAGACCAATCGATGCGTGATCGTCGAGGAAGGCTGGCCGCACGGCGGCGTCGGCGCCAACATCGCGGCGCTGATCCAGGAACAGGCCTTCGACCACCTCGACGCGCCGATCCAGCGGGTGACCGGCGCCGACGTCCCGATGCCCTACGCGAAGCGGCTGGAGCAGGCGGCGATCCCGCATCCCGAGCACGTCGTGAGCGCAGCGCTGGCGGCGCTGGAGGGAGCGCTGTAGTGGCACAGGACATCGTCATGCCGCGGCTCTCGGACTCGATGGAGGAGGGCACGATCCTGCGCTGGATGAAGTCGGCCGGCGATCAGGTCTCACTCGGCGAGGAGCTGGTCGAGATCGAGACCGACAAGGCCAACATGGTCTACGAGGCACCCGCCGGCGGAACCCTGATCGAGACCCTCGCCCAAGAGGGGGACACGCTGCCGATCGGCCAGGTGATCGCGCGGGTGGGCGAGGCGGGGGAGAAGCCGTCCGGCGATGGCGCCGCGGCGAAACGCGAACCCGAAGCCGCGGTGGAGGCGGCACCGGCAGAGGTCGCTGTGGAGGCCCCACCGGCCGAGGCCCCTGCCCCGGCGGCGCCGAGTGGGGACGGGAGGGTCAAGGCCTCTCCCCTGGCCCGCCGGATCGCGAGCGAGAAGGGGCTCGACTTGGCGGCGCTCTCGGGCTCGGGGCCGGGCGGGCGGATCGTCAAGGCCGATGTCGAGCGGGCGATCGCCGCCGCTCCAGCGCCAGCGCCATCTGCGGTCGCGCCTCAGCCGCCGCTCGCCGCCCCAGCGCCGGGAGCGCGCGAGCGGCCGGAAACGGCCAAGGGAACCGTGGCCTACGAGGACCTGACGAAGCTCCAGCAGACTGTCGCCCGGCGGATGGCCGAGTCGAAGGCCACCGCGCCGCATTTCCAGCTCGCTGCGGAGATCGATATGTCGCGGGCGGTCGCGGCGCGAGCACGCATTAAGGCTGAGGCGAAGGAGGGCGAGGTGGTGCCCTCGTTCAACGACATGGTGGTCAAGGCCTGCGCGATCGCCTTGCGCGAGCACCCGCGGGCGAACGGGGCCTATCGCGACGGTCGGTTGGAGCTCTATTCGCGGATCAACGTAGGCCTCGCGGTCGCTGCGCAGGACGCGCTGGTCGTGCCGACGATCTTCGACGCCGACCTCAAGGGCCTGCGGCAAATCGCCTCCGAGACGCGGGCGCTGGCGCAGCGGGTGCGCGAGGGTACCGTGACGCCACCTGAACTCTCCGGCGGCACGTTCACCGTCTCCAATCTCGGGATGTACGGGATCTCGAACTTCCAGGCGGTGATCAACCCGCCGCAGGCCGGCATCCTCGCCGTGGGGGCGATCACCGAGACGCCCGTGGTCCGCGACGGGGAGGTCACCACCGCTCACCTGATGGGAGTCACCCTCGCATGCGACCATCGCGTCCTCTACGGCGCCGACGGAGCCATCTTCCTCGGTCGCGTGCGGGCGCTGCTCGAAGAGCCGCTGGGGTTGGCCCTTTAGTTCCTTGCCCACCGACGACCTCCCGTTCATAGACCAGCACGCGATCGAGGTGGCGGCGGCGCCAGAGCGCGCCTGGGAGGCGGTCCGCCAGACGGTGTCGCGCTCCTTCGACGGCCGCTCGGCGGCGCTCCTCGCCCGTCTGCTCGGGACCGCCGAAAGGCGCCCCCACGGCGACCCCACGGAGCCCGGGTCGACGATCACGGGGTTTCGGATCGGCCGCGCCGACGCCGCGGTCGAGCTGGTGCTCGAGGGCGAGCACCGCTTCTCGCGCTACGCGCTGATCTTCCACCTGGAGGCGCTTCCCGGTGACCGCTCCCGGGTGCGGGCGGAGACCCGCGCTGCCTTTCCGGGCCTTCGGGGCCGCGCCTATCGGGCGCTGGTGATCGGCACGCGCGGCCACGTGCTGGCCGTCAAGCGGCTGCTCCGCGCGGTCAGGGCGCGGGCAGAGCGGCCCCCCACGGCCAGGCATACTCCTTGAAACGTCCTGCGCTGGTCCCTAAAATCGGGTAGCAGTCATACATAGGGGAGGAGGGGCGGAACCCTCGCCTCCCCGGTCCGTAGGCACCGCGACCGGAGATCCCGTAGCGGTGGCAAATGGCCCGGTTGGTGGAGATCCCACCGCCCGGCCCGAACGAAAGGCGGACAGGAGATGGAGACGAGCGACGCGAGCGCGGTCGCCGATCAGCGCATACGCGATCCCGCCCACATGTCCCTGACGCGGGAGGATCGGGCGAACCTCTTCCGCCACATGGTGATGATGCGCGACTGCGAGGAGCGGGCGCTCACCCTCTACAAGCAGGGCAAGGTGCCGGGGTCGTTCTACGACGGACGCGGCCAGGAGGCGATCTCGGTCGGCGCCGCCTTCGTCCTCGGCCCCCGAGATCGAATGTGCATCCTGCACCGCGACCTCGGAGCTCATCTCGTGCGAGGGGTCACCCCAGACCGCTACCTGGCCAACTACATGGGGCGGGCCGGCGGCGTCACCGGCGGCAAGGACGGCAACATGCACTTCGGCGACCGCCGGCTTGGCTGCGTCGGGATGGTCTCGATGCTCCCCGACATGGCGCTGGTCGCGGGCGGCATGGCCCTCGCCTTCAAGACGAGGCGCGAGCCCCGGGTGGCGATGACCTTCTTCGGCGAAGGCTCGACCGCCAATGGGCAATGGCACGAGGCGATGAACTTCGCCGGCATCCACCGCCTGCCGGTGGTCTTCCTGCTCGAGAACAATCGCTTCGCTTACTCGACACCCAACGAGCTGGAGTTCGCCGTCGATCCGGTGGAGCGGGCGCACACCTACGGATTTCCGGGCGTCAACGTGGACGGCAACGACGTCGAGGCCGTCTTCTGGGCGGCCCGGGAGGCGGCCGAGCGCGCCCGCGGTGGCAACGGCCCCACGCTCATCGAGTGCCAGACCATGCGCATGCACGGGCACGGCGCCCACGACGACATGCGATACGTGCCCCCGGAGATGCTCGAGGAATGGGAGCGGCGCGATCCGATCGACCGCTACGCGGAGCGCCTGGTAGCCGACTACGGCTTCTCGACCGATGAGGTCGAGGGGATTCGCTCCGAGGCCCGGGCCCAGGTCGAGGAGTGCGCCGCCAAGGCGCTCGATTCGCCGCTGCCTGATCCTCGGCTGGCCACCGAGGGCGTGTTCGCGGACGCTTGGGAGCCGCTGGGCGACGGCCAGGCGCCCTGGTCGTATTGGGGGCCGTCATGAGCGCCACGGCCACGGCCAGCGCGACGAATGAGGTCACCTATCTGCAGGCGATCTCGGATGCGCTTCGCCACGAGATGGCCCGCGATCCTTCCGTCCTCTGCATCGGCGAGGACATCGGTGCCTTCGGCGGCGCGTTCAAGGTCACCGACGGGTTCGTGGAGGAGTTCGGCGCCGAGCGCTGCCTCGACACGCCGCTGGCCGAGAGCGCGATCATCGGCACGGCGGTCGGGGCCGCCGCCGAAGGGCTGAGGCCCGTCTGCGAGATGCAGTTCGCCGACTTCATCTCCTGCGGCTTCGACCAGCTGGTCAACGTCGCCGCCAAGCTCCATTACCGCCAGGGGATCGCGGTTCCAATCGTCATCCGCTTGCCATCCGGAGGCGGCTTCTCCGGCGGGCCGTTCCATTCCCAGAACCCGGAGGCCTGGTTCCTGCAGACGCCGGGGCTGAAGGTGGTGACACCGGCGACGGCCGCCGACGCGAAGGGCCTGCTGATCAGCGCCATCCGCGACCCAAACCCGGTCTGCTACCTGGAGCACAAGGGGCTCTACCGACACGTCAAGGGCGAGGTCCCGGAGGGGGAGCACATCGTCCCGCTCGGTGAGGCACGGATCGCCCGCAAGGGCACCGAGCTCACCGTGATCGCCTACGGCTCGAGCGTCCACCTGGCGATGCAGGCGGCGGAGGAGTTGGGTGAGGACATCGAGGTTCTCGACCTGCGCTCCCTCTGCCCGCTCGACCGCGAGGCGATCCTGACCAGCGTCCGCAAGACGAGCAAGGCACTGATCGCCCACGAGGCGACGCGTTCCTGCGGCGTGGGGGCCGAGGTCGCGGCGCTGATCAGCGAGGAGGCGTTCGAGGATCTCGACGCGCCGGTGCGGCGACTCACCGCACCCGACGTGCCAATCCCCTTCAGCCCGCCCCTCGAGCAGGCGGCCCTGCCTCAGCTCGACGACATGAAGGAGGCGTGCCGTGAGCTCCTCGCCTACTGAACGGCCCGGCGCGCATCCCGCGCAGGATTCGGCGGGAATCCAGATTCTGATGCCCCAGATGGGCGTCTCGGTAGCCGAGGGGACCATCGTCGAGTGGCGCAAGCGGCCCGGCGACTGGGTGGAGGCCGACGAGCCGGTGTGCGACGTGACGACCGACAAGGTCGACGTGGAGATCCCCTCGCCCGCCAGCGGCCGCTTGAAGCGAATCCTGGTGGAGCCCGGAGTCACGGTCCCGGTGGGCACGCTGCTGGCCGAGATCGATGCGGAGGCGAAGCCCGGCGAAGCGCACCCGGAGGAGCACCTGAAGAGCGGGAGGCCGCCGGCGCCGGACGCCGCCCAGGCCCCGGCACCCGCCCCTGCCGCCGCCAACGGCGAGCCGGATCGGTCCCGGTTCTACTCGCCGGTGGTGCGGCGGATCGCTGACAAGCACCGCGTCGACCTCTCCCGGGTGAGCGGCACCGGGATCGGCGGGCGCGTACGCAAGAGGGACGTCTTGGCCTACATCGAGTCAGAGGAGGGCGCGGCCGTGGAGGCTTCGCCCGGGCCTCTGTTGCACATCGAGTCCCCCTACCAACGCGAGGAGGCAGGCGCCCCGCCCCCGCGGCTGGTAGAGGAGTTGGCGCCCGGACGGCGCCAGCCGATGTCGCCGATGCGCCTGGCGATCGCCCGCCACATGGTCAAGAGCCGTCGCACGGCGGCTCATTGCACGACGATCGTCGAGGCCGACCTCTCGCGGGTTTACGCGCGGCGGCGGGAGCTCCGCGAGCAGATGCGGCGCCGCGGCGTCAATCTCACCTACCTGGCGTTCGTGGCCCGAGCGACCGTCGAAGCGCTCGAGGAGCACCCCAAGCTGAATGCCTCCGTGGATGGGAGCGAGATCGTCTACTACGACGATGTCAATTTGGGCATCGCCGTGGCGCTCGAGGACGGCCTGATCGTGCCGGTGATCCGCCAGGCGCAGCGCCTCAGCCTCGAGGGCATGGCAGCCGCGATCGCCGACCTCGCTGAGCGCGCGCGGGCGAAACGCTTCCAGCCCGACGAGGTGCACGGCGGCACCTTCACGATCACCAACCCGGGGCAATTCGGCGCCGTGCTGGCGACGCCGATCATCAATCAGCCTCAGGTCGCGATCCTCGACCTCGAGGCGATCGTCAAGCGGCCGATCGCGGTCGAGGGCACGGAGGGCGATTCTGTCGCCATTCATCCGATGACCTATCTGTGCATGTCGTGGGACCACCGGGCGCTGGACGGCGCCGATGCCGCCCGCTTCCTGGGATCGGTCAGGGATCGACTGGAGAGCTGGGAGGTGAGCCGATGAGAGTGACAGTGAAGAGCCCGACCAACGGGCGGCCGGTCACCGCGGGCATCCCGTCCGCTTCGCCCGAAGCCGTCGCCGACACGGTAGTGACGACGGCCGTCCCGCCGGTCTCCTTCGACCACGAGGACCTGGTGATGCGGAGGGGACGGCGAAGCGGTCGCTACGTGGTCGTCGCCATCCACTCGACCGCGCTGGGGCCGGCGCTCGGCGGAGTGCGCCTGTGGCACTACGAGGCGACCATCGACGGCGCCCGCGATGCGCTCAGGTTGGCGCGGGGCATGACCCACAAGGCAGCCGCGGCCGGCCTCGATCTCGGCGGAGGCAAGGGAGTTATCTGCGCCCCGAAGGGAGCGCCCCCCGCCGGACGGGACCGCCGGGCGTTGCTGCTGGACTTCGGCGACCTGGTCGAGTCGTTGGGCGGGCGCTACATCACAGCCGAGGACGTCGGCATCGACGCCGAGGACCTCGTGGTGATCAGCGAACGGACCCGGCAGGTGACCGGGCTGCCGCCCGATCACGGTGGCTCCGGCGACCCGAGTCCGTTCACCGCGCTCGGCGTCGAGGCCGCAATGCGCGCCTGCGCCCGCGAGCGCTTCGGCTCTCCCGACCTCTCCAGCCGACGGATCGTGATCGCCGGCCTCGGCCACGTCGGTTCGAAGCTGGCCCGGCGGTTGGCCGATGCGGGGGCCGAGCTCGCCGTCTCCGACATCGACTCGGCGAAGCGCAGCCTGGCGACCGAGCTCGAGGCCGAATGGATCGAGCCTTCGACGGAGATGCTGGCCGAGTGCGACATCCTGGCCCCCTGCGCCCTTGGCGGCGCGATCGACGCCGCCAATCTGCCGCGCCTGCGCTGCGAGATCGTCTGCGGCTGCGCCAACAACCAGCTCGCCGACGAGGGGCTGGCGGACGCTCTCGCTGAACGCGGCATCCTGTACGCGCCCGACTTCATCGTCAACGCCGGCGGCCTGATCCACATCTACCGGGAGATCCGCGGCTACTCCGAGCGCGAGGCCCGGCAGTTCGCGCTCGGGATCGAGGGAAACGTGAATCGCGTCCTCACCGCTGCGGACGAGCGGGCGATCACGCCCCTGCGCGCGGCCCGCGAGCTCGCCCAGGAGCGCCTCGACACGGCTCGGCAGGAGCCGGTGGCTGCCGCGTGAGAGACTGACCCCGTGGACGAGGTTTGGACCGTCCGGGCCGGCCAGGTTCCCTACGAGGAGGCGCGCGCGGCGCAGAAGCGCCTCGAGGCCGCGCGACAGGCCGGCGAGGTGCCCGACCTGCTGCTGCTCCTGGAGCACCCGCCCGTCTACACCAAGGGCCGCCGATCGACCCCCGACGAGCTGCCGCTGGGCGAAGATTGGTACCGGACGCAGGGAATCGAGGTCACCGACACCGATCGCGGCGGGCGGGTCACCTACCACGGCCCGGGCCAACTCGTCAGCTACCCGATCGTCAGCCTGCGCCCGTACGGCGACGACGTCCACGAGTACATACGGCGGATGGAGAGGGTCGTCATCGCCGCCCTCGCCGACTGGCACGTCGAGGCGGAATTGATCGACGGCCTGACCGGAGTCTGGACCCCGGAGCAGCGGAAGGTCGCCTCGATCGGGGTGCACGTGAATCGGGGCGTCACCACGCACGGCTTCGCGATCAACGTCAACAACGACCTGAGGCCGTTCGAGTGGATCGTCCCGTGCGGGATCGAGTCGTGCCGGATGACCTCGGTGGCACGCGAGCTCGGTGCCGAGCAGGACCTGGACGCTTTTGCGACCACCGTCCGCGACCACTTCGGCGAGGTCTACGAGCGGGCGCCGGTCGAGGTGGGCGCCGAGGAGCTCCCCGAGCGCTTGTGGGGAATCGACGCGCTTGCCAGGACGGCGGCGGCGCTACGGTAGGAGCGGTGGGAGCGAAGACGACACTCGACGAGCGCCTCCACGTGACGCGCTCGCGCGCCCGTCCGGGCGGCATGCGGGTGGCCGAAGGGCGCCCCTTCCGCGACCGCAAGCCGCCCTGGCTGAAGGTCCCCGCCCCCGGCGGCCCAACCTACCGGCACCTCAAATCGATGATCCACGAGCAGAACCTGCACACGGTCTGCGAAGAGGCCAACTGCCCCAACGTCGGCGAGTGCTGGGAGCGCGGCACCGCCACCTTCATGATCCTCGGCGACGTGTGCACGCGCCGCTGCGGCTTTTGCAACGTGCAGACGGGCAAGCCGACCTGGAACGACCCGCTCGAGCCGATGCGGGTGGCGGCCTCTGTGAAGCGGATGGGTCTGCGGCACGCCGTGGTCACGTCCGTCGACCGCGACGACCTCCCCGACTACGGCGCAGGCGCCTTCGTGGGCGTCATCCGCTCGATCCGGATGCTGGCGCCGGATTGCGCGGTTGAGGTGCTGACTCCCGACTTCCGCGGGCAGGAGATGCCGCTGGCGAAGGTGATCCATGAGAGGCCCGACGTCTTCAACCACAATGTCGAGACGGTGCCGCGCCTCTACCCGATGGCGCGCCGTGGCTCGGACTTCACGCGCTCGGCCCGGGTGCTGAGGCTGGCCAAGGAGATGGGCGGCGAGGAGGTGGTCACCAAGTCCGGGCTGATGGTCGGCCTCGGCGAGAGCTTCGAGGAGATGGTGGAGGCGTTCGGGATCCTCCGGGAGCACCGCGTCCAGGTGCTGACCGTGGGGCAGTACCTGCGCCCCACCGAGCAGCACCTGCCCGTGGTCCGCTACTGGCACCCGGACGAGTTCGCCGCCCTGGAGAAGGTGGCCTACAGGCTCGGCTTCGAGTCGGTGGCCGCCGGGCCGCTCGTCCGCAGCTCCTACCACGCCGACGTGAGCGCCCGCGAGGTTGCCGAGCGGCGGGCGTCCGCAGCCGCCTGACGGCCGCGCTACGGAGCGAGGCGCTCCAGCACCGTGCCATCGGCCCCGACCGCGAGGACGGTGGGCACGATCGCGATCCCGTACTTGCGGGCGAGGTCGGGGCGCTCGCGGACGTCGAGGGTGATCAGCGGGGCGCCGTTCGAGCGCAGGCGCCGTTCCCACTCACGACACTCCGAGCACAGCGGGTGGGTGAACTCGACGTAGGCCCTCGAGTGACCGTCGAGACCCATCAGGTCGGCGGGATCGAGGCGGGCGCGGCGCCGCGGTGAGATCCCGCGCAGGCGGGCGCTGACGCGGTAGATCTGGCATCCGGCGCAGAAGCCGGTCCCCGCCGCGAGCAGGGCGAGCGCCGCCACCAGCGCTCCGAGAGCGGTGCCGGTTGTTTCGGCGCCCAGCCACCAGGCCACGGCGGCGGAGCCAAGGAAGGCGGCGCCGATGGCGTTGGCGAGGCGCGGCGGGCGGGAGTCCTCGAGCGGCCCTTCGCCAACCAGCGGCTGGATCAGCCCGAAGTAGGCGAGGCAGGTGAGGCAGAACCGGCGGCCCAACGTCAGCCCGATGAAGAGCTGCGCGGACATGAGCGCCCAGGCCAGTGGCCAGCCGAAGACCGCGCCGAGCAGGGCGACGCCGCCCACGATGGCCTGGTTGAAGCGGGGGGCGCGCTCGTCGATGACGTCGGTATCGCGCCAGGGGTCGGCCGTGCGCTGGAATGGCGGTCGGGCGGGTTCAGCGACCATGAGAGAAGTCTGGCAAGTCCGAGCCGGTTACTGGGGTTTGTGCCCGCGAAATAGGCTTCGCCTCCCTTGATCCCGCTCAAGGACAACATCCCCACGGCGCGGTTCCCGATCCTGACGTTGCTGCTGATCGTCGCCAACATCGCCGTCTTCGCCTGGCAGCTCAGCTTTCCCAGCGACCGCGCCGCGAGCTCCGAGCTGGGGCGGCTCGGCGTCGCCGAAAGGGACCAGAACACGCTCGAGTACGGAGCGATTCCCTACCGACTCACCCACCCCGGCAAAGACTGCGCCCTCGGGACTGTTCGCAACGGCAACGGCCCGCGTGCCGACGTCGTCTGCCAGGGAACGCCTCAGTACGAGGAGGCCGAGCAGCTCGGCGACCAGGGGGCGCCGTTCCAGCCCCTCGACTCGCCCCCTTGGTGGGCGACCGTGCTCACCTCGATGTTCATGCACGGCGGCATCCTGCACATTGCCTTCAACATGCTGTTCTTGTGGGTCTTCGGCAACAACATCGAGGACTCGATGGGCAGGGGGCGATTCGTGCTCTTCTACCTGCTGGCAGGGATCGCCGCCGCTTACGCGCAGGCGCTTCTGGACACCAACGCCACCGTGCCCGCGATCGGCGCCAGCGGGGCGGTCGCGGGGGTGCTGGGCGGCTACTTACTCCTCTATCCCCACGCCCGCGTGTTGACGCTGGTGTTCATCATCTTCTTCGTCACCCTGATCGAGATCCCGGCGGTGATCATGCTCGGGATCTGGTTCGCGCTCCAGTTCCTGCCGGCGATCGGGCAAGTGGCGACACCGGACGTCTCGACGACCGGGGGCGGCGTCGCCTACTTCGCCCACATCGGCGGCTTCGTCTTCGGACTGGCCGCGATCAAGCTGTTCGCGAACCGTTACCGCGCCACCCGCAGCGGATATGCGTAACGCCTTCCTGCTGGTCGCGCTCGCCTTCTGCCTGCTGTTCGGGGGGTTGACGGCTACCGTCGCCGTTCAGTCGGGCCTCGACATCTTCACGCTCACCTCGTTCCTGATCGTGGTCATGATCATGCTCGCGGTGCTCGGCGCTCTGCGAAACCCACCGGGGCGCTAGGTGTTGTGGGTTGCCAGCGACTCGACGTTGCCATCCGAGTCGTAGTAGATGTCGAGGTATTCGGTGTCTCCGGTGAAGAGGCAGTCGCGTTCGTCGGTGCAGAGTCCAAGGGTGTAGGTAACCCGGCCCCGTTCGCTGCCCGTCCGCTCTGATCCCTGCCCCAGCCGCCTCTCGACCCACTCCCGGGACTTGCCGTCGAGCGCGCCGCAGTCGACGAATTCGTCGGCCAATTCCTGGCGTGGGCTTACGCCGTCTTCGTCGACCTTCTCGGCATCGGGAGCACGAAACCTTGCCCAGTCGATGTCGCCGCAGCTCGAGCAACCACCGGCGGTCACGCCCATTGCGGCCAGTGCAGCAAGCAATGCTGCGGCCCACCCCGACACCGAAGGCGCGCAGTAGGTGCGCCTGGGCCCTACGCCACCCCATCTCGGGAACCTAGCGCTCCTTCGACCATTGATGACTTACGGGGCGCCGGCTCAAACTCACCACTCGTGGACCGGGCGAGCCCCTCTGCTTTCATCCGTGCCGGACGCAAGCTGTGGCAATTCCGGCACTGATGCGCGTTCAGTTATCCACAGACAGGCCTTGTCCGATGCGAGATCCTGCCTTACCGTGCCCTCCAGGCCCGTAAGTCAGACCGATGGCATCTCTGAAGATGAAAGGCGACCTCGCCGAGCTCAAGGTCGCAACCGACCTCCTCGAGCGCGGCTACAAGATCGCCATCCCATACGGTGAGGATTGGGACTTCGATCTGATCGTCTTGCGCGCCGACCGTTTAGAGCGTGTGCAGGTTAAACATGCGTCCTCGAATGGCGCGTTCATCAGCGTCAAGTGCTCCTCCCACTCGCTGACTAACGGTCGCGTGAGGGCGACGAAGCTCTATACGGCGGCGATGATCGACTGGCTAGCGGTCTATGACGCTACGACTGAACAGTGCTACTACATCCCAGCCGAAGAACTCGCCGAAGGCCGCCGAGAGCTGATCCTTCGTCTCACAGCACCCCGAAACAACCAGCGCGCGAGGATTCGGTATGCCTCCGATTACCTGGATCCCATTCCTCGGCGTCAGTTGTTGATGATGGAGCCAGCGGGACTCGAACCCGCGACCTCGTGGATGCAAACCACGCGCTCTCCCAACTGAGCTATGGCCCCAGGCCGTCAATTCTAGGTCGCTGCTGCGCGGTCGCGGATGCCCCCGCCGCCTTTGCGGCTCAGGTCGAGAGCTCGGCCCCATGGCCACGCTTGTGCGAGGATGAGCCGGTAAGGAGCAGATTCCGGAGGTTGGGATGGCAAAGACGGAGACCGAGACCCCGGTAGGCGAGCGAGAGCAGGTCGACAAGTCGCCGCAGGCGGTCGAGGAGGCCGAGGCGGAGGCGGTGGCCGGCGGCGAGGTGAAGCCGGGGCAGCGGGCCGAGGTGTCGAACCTCGACATCGTCCGCCACTACTTCGAGATCGGCGCCGACCGCCTGAAGCTCCCGGACGACCTGCGGGTCGTGTTCTGGACGCCGTACCGCGAGGTCACCGTGCAGATCCCGGTGAAGCTCTCCGACGGCAGGGTCCACGTCTACTCGGGCTATCGCATCCAGCACAACGGCGCCCGGGGTCCCTACAAGGGTGGCGTCCGCTTTCACCCGGAGGTCGATGTCGACGAGGTCCGCGCGCTGGCCTCGCTGATGACCTGGAAGACTGCGGTGGCCGGGGTTCCCTTCGGGGGCGCCAAGGGTGGCGTCAACTGCCCCGCCGATCAGCTCGAGCGCTCGGAGCTCCAGACGATCACGCGCTCGTTCATGAACAAGGTGGAGAAGGTGCTCGGGCCAACCCGGGACATCCCGGCGCCGGACGTCAACACCAACGCCCAGGTGATGGCCTGGATGATGGACGAGTACGGCAAGCTGCATGGCCACACGCCGGCGATCTGCACCGGTAAGCCGATCGCCCTCGAGGGCTCCTACGGGCGCGAGGCTGCCACGGGTCGCGGCTGCGTCTACATGTTCCGCGAGGCGGCGCCGCACCTGGGCCTGAGTCCGGCCGACACCAGTTTCGTCGTCCAGGGCTTCGGGAACGTCGGCTCGTGGGCGGCACGGATCATGCAGCAGCTCGGCGCCAAGATGGTCGGTGTCTCCGACGCCAACGGGGCGATCCGAAACGACGGCGGGATCGACGCCAACGCGCTCCAGGACCACATCGTTGCGGGCGGCCAGATCACCGAGTTCGAGGGAGCCGAGAGGATCGATCCCGACGACCTGGTCGCCGTTCCCTGCGACGTCTTCATCCCGGCGGCGCTCGGCGGCATGATCCACGAGGGAAACGCCGCCCGCATGGAGTGCAAGGTGATCGTCGAGGGCGCGAACAGCCCGACCACTCCGGCGGCCGACCAGATCCTTCGGGACAAGGACGTCTACATGATTCCCGACGTGATGGCGAACGCCGGCGGCGTCGTCGTCTCCTACTTCGAGTGGGTGCAGAACCTCCAGCACTTCCGCTGGGACGAGCGCGAGGTGAACGACAAGCTCGGCACGATCATGCGTCGCGCCTATCGGGAGGTCTCGGCGCGCGCCCGCGAGGAGGGCATCGACCTGCGGGAGGCCGCCTACCTGGTCGGAATCGAGCGGGTCGTCGAGGCCGCTCAGACGCGCGGCTACGTGTAGCTAGAAGTCGAAGTCCTTCGGCTTTCCCTGCTCGAACCACAGCTCGTCGTCTTCGGGAGCGTCCCTGAGGAAGTCCGGCGTGTCGGCGAGTACGTCCTCCTCCGGCTGGGACTCGTCCTCCTCTGAGGTCTCGTCGCCCTCGGCCGCCGGTCCGGGCTCCTGCTCCGCGGGCTCGGGCTCTTCGGCGGGCTCGGGGCCGGGTCCCTCGGGCGGCGGCGCCTCCGGCTCGGCCTCCTGTTCGGGCAATTCATGCTCGACTGTGTCGAGTGTCTCGATCGGTGGCTCGGACGCTGCCTCGTCGTAGATCGCGGTCTCCTCCTCCGCCGCGTCCTGCTCGTCCCGCTCGTCCGGCTGCTCGACCTGCTCACCTTCGGCCGGCGGCGGGATCGGCGCCTCCACGGGGGCCTCGGCGACGGCGCCCTCGCGCGCGACGCCGTTGCCGGACTGCGCGGCCGACTCGCCCTCCTGCTCGGGGAAGTCCGGCTCGCCAGGTCGGCTCGGGGGACCGAACGCCTCGTCTTCGAGGCGCTGAAGCTCGGAGTCGGTGGCGCCGCGCCTCCGCTTCAGATCGAGGTGCTCGCGAATCGCGTCGTCGAGGATTCCCATCGCCTATCGGGGAAAAAGACTACTGACCTGCCCTGGGCGAGCGGGCACGCTTTCCTGCATGTTTGCTCGTACCCGAATTGCGGGATTCGGGCCTGATTTGGGGGCCGAGCTATCCGCTCCCCGGCGCTGCTCAGGAGCGACCCGCGGCACGCGGCACCGGTGCGCTCGCGACCCGGTTCTTGCCAGCGCGCTTTGCCTCGTACAGCGCCGCGTCGGCGGCGGCGATCAACGCCTCCGCACCGTCGGCCGAGCCGGACATGGAGGCCGCCCCTATGCTCGCGGTGACCTTTACGGGGCTGGCGCTGCCAGCGCGCGGCACCTGTTCGGACTCGATCCGGACGCGAACCCGCTCCGCGAGATCGAGCGCGCCCTCGAGGCCGGTCTCTGGAAGGGCGACGGCGAACTCCTCGCCGCCGTAGCGAGCAGGCTCGTCGACGCCGCGCGACTCGAGATGGAGGACGCGGCCGACCATGCGCAACACCTTGTCGCCCTGGGGGTGGCCGTAGGTGTCATTGATCTGCTTGAAGTCGTCGATGTCGAGCATGATCAGCGACAGCTCGTGGCCGAAGCGCTCGGCGCGATCCGCCTCCTTGGAGATCAGCTCGCGGAAGCGGCGGTTGTTGGAGAGACCGGTGAGCTCATCGGTCACCGCCTGCTCTGAGACCAGCTCGTGCCTGGCGATGTTCTGGAGCGGCGCCGACACCTGCCCCGCCAGGTAGAGGAAGACCTCCCGCTCCGCCGGCCTGAACGGCTCGCCCCGGCGGGCGACAGTCATCACGCCCACGTTGATCGGCGGCTCGCTCATCTGCCGCAGCGGACTCGCCAGCGCATAGATGCCATCCGTCTGGCTGGAGACGATGTCGTCCTCTCCCTGCGCGTCAGCCTCGGCGGCAGCGGCAAGGTCCCGGATCGATTTGGAGGCCTCCCCCGCGTGGGCCTCTGCTCCATCACCACCGCTGACGGCGATGGTCCCGTATTGCGCGCCGCACGCTTCCAGCGCAGTGTCGACGACGCCCTCGAGCACGGTCTGGCGATCGAGGCCCGACGCGAACGCCTCGCCGATCCGCCGCACCGACCGATCGATCTCCACCTGCCGGCGGCGCAGCTCCTCCATCTGGGCGGTGAGACGGTCGCTCATCTTGTTGAACTCGCTCGCCAGGCCCGCCATCTCGTCGTCTCCGAGAACCGGCACCTTGCGGCTGAAGTCGCCCTCGCCGATCCTCCGAGCGGCCTCCAGCATCGCCCGCACCTGGCCGCCGAGCATGCGCAGAAGCATGGTCACGAAGATCAGGGCGACGGCGAAGAACACCACCAGGGCGGCGACGACCAGCGGCCTCGACGAGAGGAAGCCCCCCGACTCCACCGGACCGACCAGGGCGAGCCGGAGGTTGCCGGCACCGGGTAGGTCGGCGCTCCTCGCCCGCAGGCTCTCTCCCCCGACCTCGACGTCGGCGGAGTCGCCGCTGGATGGCAGGCTGGCGCCGTTCAGCGCCAGGGTCGATGACACCACGCCGCCCTCGTCCAGCAACGCTCCGTCGCGTCCGGTCAGGTGGCTCACCCTGTTGAGGTAGTCGGACGCGGTTATGGTCGAGGCGGTCAGCGACCCGAGGCTGCCGCTCGGATCGGTGAGATTGAGCTCGTACGTCGCGACGGCGCCGCCTGGCCCGATCGTCGCCAGGGCATCGCCGCTCGGATCTCGGATCACGAGCGATCGGATTCCGTTCTGGGCGGCCAGGCGGCGGGCCACGGCCTCGATCCGCGCCGGATCACCCGAGCGAAGCGCGGAAGCCGCGGCGGGGTCGCTCGCGAACCGCTTCGCAGCCCGCTCTGCCGCGGCGGCGGCATCGTTGTATGTGGCCAGAGCAGTGTCCAAGCCCGCCGCCAGCCGCGCGTCCGCCTTGCCGCTTTCCGACTCGCTCGTCACATGCGTGACCAGCACGGCGACGGCGACCATCGGCAGAACGACGATCAGCAGGAAGAACAGAGTGAGGCGACCCCGAAAGCTCACGCGGCTATTCTTGCCGATGCGACGCCGGATTCGTCGAGCTTCAAACGGCTGGTTAGATTCGTCTGGCGTCCACCGTGGGGCTATAGCTCAGTTGGGAGAGCGCCTGGATCGCACCCAGGAGGTCGCGGGTTCGAGCCCCGCTAGCTCCATCTTCGAGAAGCCCTGCTCAGGCGGGGTTTTCTCATAGGGACGGGAGCGGGGTCATCGAGCCCGGGGGACTGCGTGGGGTACTAACCCCGTGCGGGAGACTCGGTCTGATCGCCGACTCGACACCCGCGTGGCGCTTCCGTCCGACGGAGCCCGTAGCTTTTCGGAGCGAGTCGGGCCGCCGAAGGGCATGGCGCGCGTTCTTCCGTCTGACGGCGCTGTCATTGTGGCCCCACGGTGCCACGACAGTTCGACACCTTCGTGCGAGCGAGGATCCCGGGCGACCTCGAGGAAGCGTTCCGCCTCGCCTGCGCGGCCACGGGGGTCACCCCATCCGAGGCGCTTCGAGCGCTGATCGCGGCCTGGGTTCGCGACGTCGCCGAGTCCACAAATGGCGAGGACCGCGCCCACCGCGGCCCCGCCGAATCCGACCGAGAAGGGCGGCCGGAGAGTGCCATCAGGTAAGCAGCTTGAACGGACCGACGAGGACGCCCGCGCGCGGGCGAGGCTCGAGCAGGCGCGTACGAAATACGCGTCGGCGGACCTGGTCGGCGACTCGAAGGGGATGATCCTGTGGGCTGGGGTGGCGCGGCGCCAGATGCGTCGTCTCGCAGACGTCCACCGCGCCGAGCGGCACTCGATCTTCCAGCGAATCATCCGCGCGCGTCCTCGAGAGCGGCGCTCGGCCTGCCGGGCGATCCGCAGGCGCCACCGCAGCGCCGCCCGTCGAGGCGGGCGCGGCGACCCTGACGACGGAGATCACCACGATCACCTTCTGAGGGGGCCGGCGTGAGCGCCCAGGGGCGCGGTCTCGCCGACGAGCTCCTCGACGCGGTGGGCGAGTTCAGCCCGGTGTGCGTCGACCACTTGACGTTGAACCGCGACGGTGTAGACGTCGTGATGACGCTGGCCGGCCTTCGTCGCCTGGGCCTGATCGAGCTGGCCGCCGCGGACGGGAAGGGCGGCCCGGCGGTCGCCCGGATCACCGACGAGGGGCGGGCGGCGTGACGGACGTGACCAAGCTCGTCGAATCGATCCCAGCGGAGCTTCGAGAGCTTCCTCAGTGGGTCGTCTGGCGCCGCGAGGAGCGCAACGGCAAGCCGACGAAAGTGCCCTACCGCGCGAAGGATCTCGGGATGAGGGCGAGCGTCTCGAAGCCCTCGACGTGGAGCGACCCGGACGCGGCGCTGAGCGCCTGGCAAACCGGATGCGCCGATGGGGTCGGGTTCGTGTTCACGGAGAACGACCCGTTCGCCGGCATCGACCTAGACCACTGCTTCGAGGACGGCGAGCTGCACCCCGACGCCGCCGCCATCGTGGCCGCTCTCAACTCCTACGCGGAGCGAAGCCCCTCTGGTCGCGGGCTGCACGTTCTGGTTCGCGCCGAGCTGAACGGCACGCGCCGACGCACCGGCAAGACGCCGTGGGGCGGTCAGCTCGAGACCTACGACCGCGGCCGATACTTCTGCGTCACCGGGGAGCCACTACCCGGTGCGCCGGCTGCGATCGAGCCCCGGCAAGCCGAGCTGGATGCGCTGCTCGGTCGGATGCTCCCGGCGGCATCGAGCCCGCTGCGCAACGAAAACGTCCCGGCGGTCGAGATCACGACCTCGCAGTCGCAGCCGACGCCGCCGGAGACGAAGCTCGCCGCCCTGATCGACAACAGCGAGAGCTTCCGGGGCACCTGGCAGCGGACCCGCTCGGAGCCCTCCTGGAGCGACAGCGAATGGGATATGTCGCTGGCCTCGCAGGCCGTGGCCGCCGGGTGGACCGACCAGGAGGTCTGCGACCTGCTGGTCGCAGGCCGGCAGAAGCACGGCGGCAAGGCCAAGCCGCTCGACTACTACGAGCGCACGATCGGCAAGGCTCGGGCCGGGGCCACGGGCGGGGAGCCCGAGGGCGGGCGGGGGCTGGTCGGATACGACCCCGACACCGGGAAGCCCGTGAGCGGGTTGGAGCGACTCAACAGCCTCATCAAGGCGCAGGGCAGCGACGTCGAATTCGCGGACGAGTGGCTTCAAATAGGCAAGAGGCGAGGGCAGGCAATCTTCAGCGGCTCGGTCCGGGACAAGGAAACCGACGAGGCGGTCGAGATCGGCCCCTTCACGCAGACCCAGCTCCGGCGTATGGCCGAGCTAGCCGACGCGATCTGGGTCGCCGGCGGTGGCGAGCTGCGAATCTTCGCCCGAGGCAAGCCCGGATACGTCGACTTCTACCGCGGGCTTCGGGGCGCGACCCGGGTCGAGGAGCGAGATCTCGACGCGGGCGCCGTCTGGCGCCGACGGTTGGCCCGCTACGTCGAGAACCGCGTCCCCGCACGCGGTCTCGCCCCGGCCAGTCTTGATGGCAGGGTCCACATCCTCGAGGAGCTTCACGGCGAGCCGTTCAGGGATGCCGAGGGGCGGCTCTGGGTCAACGCGGAGGGATTCCAGGAGTTCTTCTCCCACAACCGGATCGTCCCCTCGGTCCCCGAGATCGCCGAGGCGCTCCGCAGCATGGGCTTCAAGTCGAGGCCGTTGCAAGCTCGCCTTCCCTCACTCGACAACCGGAACCGCAAGCTCACGTATTGGCGCTCGTCGGCGAGCTTCGACCCGAAGGGCGAGGGATGACTGGCAACCGCGCAACCGCTTATGTCTAGGGCGATCGTTTCGATCCCCCCGGTTGCGCAGTTGCACGGTTGCATGGCTCTAGAAAGCGGTTTCTGGCTCAGGGGGGGCGGTTGCATCCCGGTTGCACACGCGTGGGGGCAGTTGCAACCGACTGGGGATTGGTCTGCGTGATCCGCCGCGAGGTCCTAGTCATAGGGCGCCGTGGGCGCTGAGCGCCACCCCGAGCCGCCGAGCTCGCGTGCTCTCGGCCCCGAAGAGGAACAGCCGAACGGCAACCTCCTCACCGCCGACCAGGTCGCCGAGATGCTGGCCGTGCCGCGCTCCTGGGTCTACGCCGAGACTCGAGCTGGGCGCCTCCCGCACGTGCGGCTCGGCCGCTACTACCGCTACGCCCCCGAGTCGATCCGCGCCTTCGTCGCCGGCCTCGAGCGGGGGCCGGTGCCCTACCGAAAGTACGTGGCGCCTGGCAGAGAACCAGGGGGTCCGCCGCATGAGTAGCGGGATTCCGGCGTCGAGGTACTGCGGGGGGTACTTCGGGTGAGCTCGGGACGGCGGACTAAGAGCGGCAAGCCGACCGGCGGCGGCGGAGCCGGCCATCCGAAATCCCTCGCCAACCTGAACAGGGGCGCAACCCCCCGCAGCCCGGCGCCGGCCGGGAATCAGCGGCATCGGCGCCACGGCGGCTATGCGCGCGTCGTCGGTGACCGCTTGGATGCGAAGGTCCGGGAGCTGGTCGAGGCCATCGGCGAGGACCTGCCGCTGCGTGACGCAGAGGGCGACCCGCCGGCCGCCGATGCCGCCGCGGTTCAGCTTCTCGTCGAGTGCCTGGTCCGCCTCCAGGACGTACGCGGCTGGCTCACCGACTTCGGCTGGCGCGATGAGGAGACGGGCGCCCCGCGGCAAGACGTGATCGAGTTGGAGCGCCGGCTACGCCGCGAGGCATGGGACTACCTCAACGGGCTCGGCTTGACGCCGGCTGGTCGGGCTCGCCTCGGCCTCGATTTGGCCCGCACCGCGGCGGCCATCGACCCGGTCGCCGCGCTCTCGGAGCCCGACCCGGAGTTGCGTCGAGCACTGCTCCAACGGATTGGACTGATCCCCGGGAGGGAGGACGACGATGGCGACGATTGACCCGACGCTCGATCGCGTCGAGTTCGCCGAGCAGATACTCGGGCTGTCGCCGTTCGATCATCAGCGGGAGGCGCTGCGGCGCCCAGAGCCCGTGATCTTGCTCGTGGGCGGACGGCGCCCAGGTAAGACGCTGACCGCGTGCATCGCCGGGTTGCACGCCGTTACCACACGCCGTGACTCCGATTGGCTCGTCACCGGCCCGAACGCCGACAAGCCGCGGTGGGTGATCGGGGAGATGCTCGACCTGATCCGGAGCTCGAAGATCGCCGACCAGGTGGCCTACGACGAGGAGGCGATGCGGCTTCACTTCCCCGGCTCAGGGTCGGCCGCGATCGGCGTCCCGCCAACCGGTGGTCAGCTCCGCGGTCCCGGCCGCCGCTTGATCGGTGCCCACATCGAGGAGGCTGGCCACTGCCCGCCTGGCATCCTCCGCGACCTCCGCTACGGGCTGGCCGACCGTCGCGAGGAGGGCGCGCAGCTATGGATCAGCGGCTCTCCGTGGGGGCCGCCCGATCATTTTTTCCATGCGAGCTGGCGACTGGCCCGCGATGGCGATCCCGACTTCTGGACCCCCGATCCGCCCTGGCGCTCCGAGATGAACCCGCGGCTGCCACGCGGCTGGCTGGAGCGCGAGCGCGCCCGCCTGAACAGCATCGAGGCGGCCTCCGAGCTTGATGGATTGTGGGTCGAGGATGGCGCGCAGTTCTTCCCCAGGGCGCTGCTCGAGTCGTGCGTCTGCGACCTCGAGATGCCGCCGCTGCTGGGGGCGCCGGCGTGATCCCGCGGTCGATCCTGACCCTGGACGTGGGAGTCACCTATGACTCCAGCGTCCTGACCCGGTGGTGCCGCCTGGCGGGTGTATCGGCCCTCAATCCGGGCCACGATGCCCGCCCCGTGCTCGCCGTTCAGGTCCACGTCTTCCCGCAGGGCGCCCCCCTCATCGACGTGGTGAACGCGACCCTGGCCGTGATCGAGCGCACGCGCCCGGCCTACGTCGCGATCGAGCGCAGCGGCGTCGGCGCGATGCCCTGCCAGATGATCGAGCGCACGGTCCGCCAGCGGATGCCCCGCCAGAAGATGGTGTGGTGCTCGATCCACTGGGGTCCCGAGATGAAGTTGGCCGCGTACTCGCTGCTCCGCTGGTTATTCGAGCGCCGACAGATCGTGCTCCGCCGCGATCCGGTCCCCCTCCGCCAGCTCGCGGGCGTCCGGGTGGAGCGCGCGGTACGCGGCGCGAAGATCGGTGCCGAGGATCCGTCGATTCACGATGACGTTGCCGACGCGCTCGCCTTCGGAGCCCTGCCCTACACGGCGAAGGGCGGCCGGATCGTCTGCGGACTCGCCCGTTTGGTCGATTCCGAGACGGCGGCGCCGGAGGCCGAGGTCCCCGAGCTGGATGAGCCGGTGACCGCAACCGGGGGCGAGCTCCGGCTCTATGAGCGCCCGCCCCTCCAGGGCATCGAGGACTCGCAGCTCTGGATGCCGCCCGGCGTCGAGCCCAAGGACCCCAGACTCCGAGCCCGCCCCGAGATGGTGGCGGCACCCGACGACCCGATCCCGATGAGAAGGAAGGAATAGATGGGCACTCGATACAACAAAAAGGACCTGGAGGCCGTCGCGGAGGCCGCCGCGAGGCGGGCCCTCGACGGCGCCCACGGCGAGCGGCGAAGAGCCGCGGATCGCCTCCGCGCCTACTTCGCGACGGCCGAGGACCCGGCCGCGATTCGCGAACAGCGACAGGTGCCCCGCCGGAAGAAGGGGAAGACCCGATGACCGACATCGACTCGCTCACGTCCCGGGCGAGGCCGGCTTCTGCGAGGCCGGCTTCTGCGTGGTTTGCGCCGAACGTCATCCCCGACGCGGAACCGAGGTTCCCTGACCACGTCCACGGCCCCGGTTGCCCCGCCCGCCCGGAGCGGATCGACTCCTTTGAGATCGACCGCCCGGCCGATCAGCCGTCGCCCGGCAGGTTCCTGATCGTCCGGTGCGCCGACTGTGGCGCGCAGACCGCGACCCCGAAGGAGGCCCAGAGTGGCGACTAGGACCACCAGAAACGCCTGGGCCGAGCTCGAGTCCCGCCTTGAGGGCTTCGAGGCGGCCAAGCGGGCGGTCGTCGAGGTCGGCGCTCGGCGCGGCGCCGCCCAGCGCGCGGTCGCCGCGGCAGAGGCGAGGCTGCGCGCCGTCTACGTCGAGATCGACGAGGAGCCGGCGGCGATCGCGGAGGCGCGAGCGGCCCTGACCGAAGCCAGGGCCGAGGCCGAGCCGGCCGTCTGGGAGGGCCGCCTCCAGGGGGCGCAGGACGTCGCTGACCGCACCGGGAGCGAGCTCGAGGACCACGTCCGGGCGAACCTCGAGGGCCTGGTCGCCGAGCTGGTCCCGACCTCCGAGGCCGCCCGCCAGAGGCTCGAGGCGGCGTGGGGCGAGACGCAGGCGTCGGTGGCCGAGTGGGACGCCATCGAGCGGCGCTGGCGGAGGTTGTGCGAGCTGCTCGGGCGCGAGGTCGACACTCCGGACAACCCGCTCGCGCCGGTGCTGTTGGCGGCGCAGGCCGCGGGCGCGAGGGCGCCGCGGCCGTTCGCCTCGCCGAGCTCGCCCGGCTTGGAATCGTCGGCGGCGAGGAAGCGGTGACGAGCGCGGCCGATCCGGGCGGCGTGGACGGGCTGGACAGGGGGCTTGTCTCCTTGCCCCCTGCCGCTTCGCGCCGCCCGGGTGGGCCGCGACGCTGCCGCTGCTGTGGTGCCGACCTCTCGGAGCTGCGGGCCGATGCCCGCACCTGCTCACCTGCCTGCCGGGTCGAGGTCTGGAGGATCTCCCGGCTACTGAGAGGGCTTCCTGCGCCGCCCTACGCGACCCTGAAGGATCGCCTCGACGCGCTCGGTCGAGCCCGTCACAGCCGTACACAAAAAGGCCGGGGGAGAGCGTAGGATGGTCGAGACCAAGAAAATGCCCCGGCGGCGCCTAGAGACGCCCCGGGGCCGGCACCAGGAAGTGAGGCCCTGATGCAAGATCAGCCTAGCCCGACTGGCCGCTCGATCGAGTGGCAGAACGCGGGCGATACCTACTACGTCAACGCCGACGGCGAGATCGCCGCCCTCCTGTACCACGACGACGGCGGCATCGGCTTCGACGGCGGACCTGAGGGCGAGATGGTCATGGCCACGCCGTCATGGTGGCTCGTGCTCTCGGGTCAGTTGGACGACCACGAGCAGGTGGACGCCCCGCCGCTCGAAGCGGGGATGGACGACCACGAGATCGCTCGCGTCAACGAAGCGGCGCTCGATGCCGCAAGCGGAATCGTCGCCGACCACCTGAACCGGCGGAGTTCCTGATGGCCGGTGAGGACGAAGTCCGAAGGCTGGCTTCAAGACAGGGCGACGACCGTGCGAGGAGAAGTCACCCACCCCGCTGGTCGCCGCCCAAGGCGTAAGCTACAGACAGTCACCCATCCCAATAGCGAGGAGAACTAGATGGCCATCATGATGGACCAGGAGGCGCTCGACCAGTTCAGCGCCGAACTCAGCGAGGGGATCTTCGGACGCACCCGACCGCTTCGCAAGCGCGCGTTTCGCCGCAAGGACGGCGCGCTGTGCTTCTGGACGACCGAGCGCGACGACGACGGGATGTTCCTGTCGGGCGTCTACCGCGTTACCGAGCGCAGCCCGCGCAACGGTGCGTTGGAGCTCGACCATGGCACGGTTCAGGGACGCAAGCTGCGTCGTGCCGCCAAGGATCGCGCCCGTAACCTGGCGCGCAAGTAGAGGAGGTAACGACATGGCAGCACGAACGACGAGGCGAGCCCCCGGCATGGGGCACCTGTTCGTCAAGCGCGACAAGGCGGGCCGCGAGATCTGGTACGCCAAGTGGTACTCGCACGGCCGGCAGGTCAAGCGGCGGATCGGCGAGAGGCGCCCGCCGGGAGGGGCGCGGGGGATGATCCGACCGGAGGCCGAGAAGGCGATGCGGAAGATGATCGAGACGACCACCCCCGCCGCATCCGAGAGGGCGGACGTGAGGACCGCTGGAGAGCGGCTGATCGCCCACCTGGAGGCGCTCGGCCGCAAGCCCGCGACCACGGAGCAGTACGGCTCCCTGCTGCGGGTCCACCTGGCGCCGTTCTTCGGCGGGCGGTCGCTCGACGCGATCGGGGTCGATGACGTGGAGGCGTTCGTCCGGGCGAAGTCCGCCGAGGGGAAGTCGCCCAAGACGATCCGGAACGCGCTCGGGTTTCTCTACTCCGTGTTCGAGTTCGGCAAGCGCCGCGGATGGGCGCGCGCCAACCCCTGCGAGGGAGTGGAGCAGCCCGAGAGCCCCGAGCACTCCGACGTGCGGTTCCTCGACCCCGACGAGCTGGACGCCGTGGTGCGGGCGGGGCGTGAGGTCGGCGACGAGCTGGCGCCGACGCTGGCGCTCGTGTTCCTCGCCGCTGGGATGACCGGGCTGCGGCAGGGGGAGCTGATCGGGCTGCGCTGGGGGGACGTGGACTGGACGGCGGGCAAGGTCCGGGTGCGCCAGTCCTACGTCCGGGGCGAGTTCACGACGCCGAAGTCGCGCCGCGGGTCGCGCTCCGTGCCCCTGGCCGACGAGCTGGCAGGGGAGCTCGAGCGTCACTACCAGGCGTCGGTTCACCAGGCCGACGACGACCTGGTGTTCGCGCACCCGCTCGTCGGGTCGCCGCTGGACCGCTCGAAGGTCCGCAAGCGGTTCAAGTCGGCGCTGCGGGCGGCGGGCGTCCGCGAGGTCAGGTTCCACGACCTGCGCCACACGTTCGGGACGCGCATGGCGGGCGTCGGGGTGCCGATGCGGACCCTCCAGGAGTGGATGGGGCACCGCGACATACAGACGACCCAGATCTACGCCGACTACTCGCCGAGCGAGCGGGAACGGGAGTGGGTCGAGGTCGCCTTCGCCCGGGGTACTACGCCGGGTACTAAACCGAGCGAAACGGAGCGAACCGAGGTCACCTGAGAGCACCCGCCCGAGCGTGGATCGCCTCTGTGCGGCCAGCGGGGTAGGGATCGCACCCAGGAGGTCGCGGGTTCGAGCCCCGCTAGCTCCATCTTCGAGGGGGCCGGCTGGCGGTGGGTGACATCCGCCCGCGTAATGCGGCAGGATCGCACCCAGCATGGGCGGGACGGGTCTACACCTGGGATCGACAGCGTCTACTGCTGACCGGGCCGGGGTTGCCGAGCGTGTCACAAGTCGTAAGCGCCCGGAGTGGCGCCCCCCAGCTCCTCGTCGAAACTAGGGCGAGCGAGAGCGCCGGCTGTATGAGACCTCACGGGCGCCGCGCGCCGTAGCCAGTACCGACCGAGGCGTAGGAGATGTAGTGCGCAGGCCCTGCGATGCCCACAGCGACCACGATCAAGCGGACTTACTACACGCTCCTGCTGGGGAACACCCTGGCCGCGTCGCTGATCTGGGGCATCAACACGATCTTCCTGCTCGACGCCGGGCTCAACAATCTCGAGGCCTTCGCCGCCAACGCGTTCTTCACCGCCGGCATGGTCGTGTTCGAGGTGCCGACCGGGATCGTCGCCGACATGTGGGGCCGGCGGACCTCCTTCCTGCTCGGGACCGTGACGCTTGCGGTGACGACCGCGCTCTACGTCCTTCTGTGGGAGATCGAGGCGCCGTTCTGGGAGTGGGCCGCGGTATCGCTGCTGCTGGGCCTCGGCTTCACCTTCTTCTCGGGCGCCACCGAGGCGTGGCTGGTCGACGCGCTCGACGCCGCCCACTTCGAGGGAGCGCTGGAGTCCGTCCTCGCCCGCGGGCAGGTGCTCACGGGGGTGGGGATGCTGACCGGGTCGATCGGCGGCGGCTACCTGGCCCAGGCGATCAGCCTCGGCGCGCCGTTCGTCGTCCGAGCGGCGGTCCTAGTGGTGATGTTCGCGCTGGCGCTCGCCTTGATGCGGGACATCGGCTTCACTCCGAAGAGGGACGGCCGTCCGTGGGCTGAGATCAAGGGCATCGCCGCGAACTCGATCGAGTACGGCTGGCGGGTCCCCGCCGTGAAGTACCTGATGCTGGCCGCTCCGTTCACCGGCGGCGTCGGCATCTACGTCTTCTACGCCCTGCAGCCGTACCTGCTCGAACTCTACGGCGACCCGCAGGCCTACGGGATAGCCGGCCTGGTGGCGGCCATCGTCGCTGGGTCCCAGATCCTTGGCGGCCTAGCCACTCCGCAGGTTCGCAAACTGTTCCGGCTCCGCACCTCCGCCCTGCTGGTCGCCGAGTCGCTGAGCGTCCTCAGCCTGTTGCTGATCGGTCTGATCGAGAGCTTCTGGGCCGCGATCGGCCTGATCGTTGCCTGGGGCCTCATGTTCGCCGTGGTGATGCCGATTCGCCAGGCCTATCTCAACGGCCTGATCCCGTCGCAGCAACGGGCGACGATCCTCTCCTTCGACTCGTTGATGAGCTCGAGCGGCGGGGTGGTTGCGCAACCGATCCTCGGTCGAGCCGCCGACGTCTCGGGCTATCCCACCTCCTATCTGCTCTCCGGCGCGATCTCGGCGTTTTCGTTGCCGTTCATAGCCAGATCGCGTCGGGAGAACGCCGCGGCCGACCTCGGCGACCCGACGGCGGCCGCGCCCGCCGTTGCCGACTAGATCGGACTAACCCAAGTTCTCGCGACACCTGCGGGATCGGCGCCACCGACACCACTCGCAATCGCCCACGAAGACTCGCCTGGGCGGACCTATATGACTTCATCACCCCCCGCTCACCGGCATCTCCGCCCAGTGCTCGGACTCAAACGCGACCGATGCGGCCTGGAAGCGCGCGTAACGGTCCGCCATGAAGGCGGCGGGGTTCTCGAACGAGGCCTTGATCAAGTCGCGCGCGGCGGAGCCCTCGCCGATGGACATACGGGCGGCGGCGTCGAGGATCTCGGTTTGCGTCAGGGCCGTTGAGTGGCGGTTCTTGGCGGCGATTGCGGCCATCGCGACAGGAGAGCCGTCGACGCAGAAGGCGCCGAAGCGCGAGATGAAGAGAATCACGCGCTCGATCGGCTCCTCCGTGAAGTCGCTCGTCAGGGTGATGCCCGTCAGGGCCCCGACCTTGTAGCTCAGCTCGGTCCACCAGAGGGCGGTGAACTGGATCGGGGTCAGGAACAGCACCGCGACCCTGACCGCTGTGCCCGAGCTCGGGATCAGCGTCGACGGCATCGAGCTGAACATCGGTGGCTGTGCCGCCGCCCCAACATCGAAGCCCTCGAGATCCCCGGCGAGAATCAGTGCCTCGCGATGGCCATCCCGAAGGTGGGCGAGCTTCAGGGCGAGCCGCTCCGGCGAGCCGTTGGCCCCGTACGCCAAGAGCGCAACTCGGTCGGCGGACTCGTCCACATACTCGCCGACGAGCTCTTTCCGGCGGCTTGCGCCGACGTCAACGAGATCCTCAACACCCTCGTCGGTGACGAGGCACGAACCCGGTGGGCGCGCCCACGGGTAGCCGATCGCCCGCTCGTAATGCTCGTCTTCCAGCTCTCGCGTGCCGATCGCCTCGAGCAGCCCGGCGAGGAACTCGAAGAACGCCTCATCCGACATTGCCTGTCGCTCGCGGAGCAGCGGCTCGCTGATCTCCGGCCAGCTACTCATTCTCGCGAGCCTAGCGAGGTTGCCTCAGCAGTATCTCGCTTGAGCGGAGGCGGCCTGCGATGCACCCTGAGGCGAGCCCCAGCCAGCGACGGCTGCTCAGCGCGTCTTCACGGCAACCAGCGAGATGCTCCCGACCTCGTAGGTGCTGCAGGCATCGAGTGCCCGCTCTGAGATGAAGCGGTAGTCGTTCTTGCGTACCTCTCTCACCTGTAATCCTTGCGCCTCGACCGCCTCCAGGTAGTTGCTCCGGGGGATTGCCCCTGCGATGCAGGCGGCCCACAGCTCGACGTTGCGTCTCGTACGCTCCTTGAGCGCCCGGCCACTGACGATGTCGGCGATCGCCAGCCTCCCTCCGGGCCGCAGGACCCGCGCCGCCTCGGCGAAGACCCGGCCCTTGAGCAGCGAAAGATTGATGACGCCGTTCGAGAGGATCGCATCGAAGCTCGCGTCCTCGAAGGGGAGCTCCTCGATGCGAGCCTCGACCAACTCGACCTGCGAGAACCCCCCTCGGTCTCGAAGCCGCGCGGCCTTGTCGAGCTGCTCGTCGGTGATGTCTACCCCGACGACGTGGCCAGACTCGCCCACCAGCACCGCCGCGCAGAAGACGTCGGTACCCGATCCCGAGCCGAGGTCGAGCACCTCCTCGCCGGGCTGGAGCGCGGCGAGGTCGAGATGATGCCCCACTCCCGCGAACGACGCCAGGGCCTCGGCGGGGATCGCGTCCAGGAGTTCGCCGGGATATCCGAGGTACTCGGCAAGACCCCTCCCCACCTCAAAATGGAGCTCCGCCTCCTCCTCGCGGGCCACGCGGCGGTACATGTCCTTGACCTCCGCCTCCAAGCGCTCGCCGTCTACGAGCGAGCTCGCGTCGAGCTGCGGCAAGGCCTCCGCCTGGGACATCTCGTCCGCCGTGGGGCCAGTCTGGAAACCCATCGGGACCGGCCAGCGATCGCCTTGGTCTACCCGAAGCCGACGCCCAGGGCGCTGGCGATCCCGGCGTGATCGGAATCCCAGAAGCCGTTCACGGGGAACCGACCCGTCACCGTCGACCTGACGAGGTTCACCTGTGCCGGGGCGTCGGTCATCACGTGATCGACCTTGTGGTCGAAATCAGAGACGCTTCCGCCGCCACCAGCCGTGAGCACGGAGGCATTGAGGCAGCAGCTCAACGGGTTGTAGGTGTCCCGCTGTACGAAGCCGGCGTTCAGCAGTGCCCGATGGGCGAACTGGTCGCCGGGCTTGATCGCGGTTCTGACGTCGGAGTTCAAGTCGCCGACCAGGATCACCGGCAGGCTGCCGGTCGCCGGCCCGCCGTTGGCGATCAGCTCCTTCGCCTGCGCCCAACGCACCTCGCCGTTGCCGACGTCGGTGTTTTGGTTGGTGTGGTTGCTCGCCTGGTTGTCGAACGCCTCGAGGTGCGTGTTGACGAACCGGAGCTTCGGAGCCCCCGTCACCTTGGCGTCGACGCTCGTCCACCCGCGCGTGACGTCGGTGGCAACACCCCCGGGCGTCACCTGGAGCAGCGTGTCGAAATGGGCGCGCTTGGCGTTCGAGGTCTGGACTCTGCTGCCGCGGCGGGCGAGGATGGCGTCGCGCATGGTCAGCCGCCCTTCGATGTCACAACCGAACGGCGTTCCGGTCGATTGGTTGCCATCAGTGTTCGCCCAAATCTGGAAGTCGAACTCGGGCTCAGAGATCACGAGGCGATAACGCGGCCCGTCCTTGTTCAGTTGGTTCATGAGCAACCCCAGGAAGTCCCCGCCGGGCCGAACATGGGTCGCAGTGAACTCGAGGGGGTTATCCGTGCACGGCGCGTCGCGCCACAAGGCCGCTTCCTGGAGCCCTACGAGATCCGGGTTCTGGTTGAGGATCTCCTGGGCGAGCCCCTTCGCTCGGACCTGGAACTTGTTCTGGTCGACTTGGTTGAGGATCTGGCCGGCGGCGTTGACCAGCTCTTGGAGGCTGGTTGCGCTCGTTCCGGGCGACAGATCCGCCCCCAGGTAGACGTTTCGGGTCATCACCCTCACCCTCTCGCTCGCCTGCGACGTCGCGGGCGGGACCAGCGCCACCGCGGCGAGCGCGGCCACCAAGACGAGAATCGACAGGCCCCGGATATGGCGACGGGGCTCACCATTAGCTATCTGCGACAAAGGAAAGTCCTCCTTCTACCCTCAGCCTAGCTGACTGGCGCCTCGGCGGCGGCATAGACCTCGACAAAGCGCAGGTAGTTGTCGGCCACCTGCGCGGCGGCGTCCTCGCGGGAGAGGCTGCCGGCGATGAAGCCCTTGAGCGGGTCGTCCCAGATCGAGCGGCCGATCGCGAAGCCGACGTAAGCCTCGACCGGGGCTCCCTGGCGCAGCCAGTGATCGACCTTGTCGTCGTCGGCCCCGCGCCCAAGGACGACGCACACGACGCCGGCGCGATCGCCCGCGCGGCACTGAGCCGCGATTTGCTCGCAGTCGGCGCGCTCGTCCACGCCCTCGATCTTCCAGATGTCGGCCTCCACGCCGGCGTCCTGCAGCTCGGCGATCGCGCGGACCATCAGCTCGGGGCGCAGCTCGGCGTCGTAGCGGTCGGAGTCGCCGTCCACGGAGGCGAGCTGCCCCTCCTCGGCGGGCACCAGCAGCTCGAAGAGAAACTTGCGATCGCGCTCGTGCAGCCACTCCGACAGGCGTCGCAATCGTTGGGCCTGCCGCCGATTCATCTCCGCGTCGCCGTCGGGGTTGTAGCGGACGAGCACCTTGGAGAAGTCGGGGTCGTAGCGCTCGATGTGGGCGCCGAAGTCCTCGCCGTACTCGAAATCGAATTCCTTCTGGCCGCTCTTCTCCACCGGCATGGCGAGCCTGATCCCCCTGGCCTTGGCCTGCTCAGGGACCTGCGTCGGGCCCCCGAACTGCTCGTCGACGAGCGCGCCGGTCACGGACGGATCGGCGCCGCGCTCAAGCGCCGCCTCGATGCCCTCAAAGATGAGCTGCTTGCCGTCGGCGACGCGCTGGATGTCCTCGGGCGGGGGGTCACCCTCGATCCCGAAGCGCTTCGTGAACGACCCCCGGTGGTCGAACGCGAGGATGTACAGCTTGCCGTCGTAGCCCAGGCCCATCGAACCCCCCAGGATCAGCGTGGTTGGCGGGCTGAGTCTATTGCCCTCCGGTGCCCCGGGCACGCGAGCGCTGGCGGCTACATCGTCAGCGGGCCATCACCCGCCGCGCCAGGTCCGAAGGAGGCGTTGTTCTCAACCGCCAGGCTCGTAGATGAGGATGGCGATGCCGTCACCGACCGTCTTCGAGTCCGCGAGCCGCAGGCGCTTCTTGCCCCTCGCCTCGCCGAAGAGGCGCTTACCGGTGCCGAGGACGACCGGGAAGACCATCAGGCGCAACTCGCTCAGGAGCTCGGCGTCCCGAAGCGTTGAGTGAGGCTCGGTTCCGTCAGCCACGCAGAGAGCGGGGCGCGCGTCGGCTCGACCAGGGGCTCACGTGGGTCGAGCTCCCTCGGTCTGCCGAGCAGCCAGCCCCCATCCTTGAAGACCACCTCGGTCGCCAGCTCCGCGAACTCTTCTCGGCCTCCCCCGCCCCCGAAGCCGAACACCCGCTCGGGGCCAAGGACGGCGTTGGCCGCTGCCCGGCTTTGCAGGAGGCGGCGGTAGTCGTTTCGCTCCAGCTCGCCGGCATGCGCGTCCAGCGCGTGCAGGATCTGCCGGAGGCGCTCGGAGCGGAAATAGGTGATCAGCGTCGGGAAGGGCAGGTCCGCCCACAGGCCCCACATCCACCACGCCGGCGAGCCGTCCTGGAGTGGCGCCAGGGCGTCGAGCGCAGCGCGGCCCACCACCTCGTGACCGGGATGGCGGTCATGGGGACTCGGGGAGAAGACGATGTCGACCGCTTCCTGGGGCACGAGCTCGGCGATCAGCATCGCCAGTTCGGCCTGCGCCGCGTCGAGATCCTCGCCGGACCCGATCGCCGCGGGGCGGCTGGGGATGATCAGCTCGAACCCGGTGCGACTGGCGGATTCCCGGGCCTCCGCCTTGCGGCGCTGCTGATCCCCCGGCCGCCCGAGGCTACAGGCGAGGTTGATGATCCGATGGCCGCTAGCCTGGAGCTCGAGCATGATCGCGGGGCCTCCCATCACCTCATCGTCCGGGTGGGGCGCGAGGTGCAGGAGGGTCCGCCGGGCAGACGGGTTGCCTGGAATGCTGCTCGACCCGCTGGCGATCATCTGTGCGCGCGCAGCCTATTTGCCACCCGCGGCGAGGGACAGGGGAGCCCGCGCCGGCCACCACGGAGTTGAGATGTGATGCGAGCCCCGACAGAGCAGGTGATCCTGGTCACGGGGGCGACCGACGGCCTCGGCAGCGCCGTGGCGACGGAGCTGGCCGAGCGCGGGGCGACGCTGCTCCTGCACGGCCGGGACGAGGCGCGCTTGGCCGACACCGCCGAGCGGATCCGAGCCGAAACGCAGAACGACAAGCTGCACACCTATCGCGCCGATTTCTCATCCCTCGACGAGGTGGGCGGGATGGCCGGGCGGATCGTGCGCGATCAAGACCGGATCGACGTGCTCGTCAACAATGCGGGGATCGGCACCACCCTGCCCGGCGACGGCGAGCGGCTGGAGAGCCGCGACGGCCATGAGCTGCGTTTCGCCGTCAACTACCTGGCGCACTTCCTGCTCACCCGGCGGCTCGTCTCACTGATCGTCAGCTCGGCGCCGGCCCGGATCGTCAACGTGAGCTCCGCCGGTCAGGCGCCGATCGACTTCGACGATGTGATGCTCGAGCGCGCCTACGACGGGGTGCAGGCGTACTGCCAGAGCAAGCTCGCCCAGGTCATGCTCACGTTCGATCTCGCAGAGGAGCTTCGAGATCAGCGGGTAATCGTCAACTGCCTGCACCCGGCGACCTACATGCCTACGAAGATCGTGCTGCACGCTCGAGGCAGCGCGATCAGCACGCTGGAGGAGGGAATGGAGGCAACCCTGCGGCTGGCGGCCGACGCCGAGCTCGACGGCGTCACGGGCCGCTACTTCAACGGGCAAAACGAGGCGCGCGCACACCCCCAGGCCTACGACCCCGATGCCCGGCGCCGGCTGCGCGAGCTCAGCGAGCGGCTCGCCGGGGCGACCGGGCGATGACGACCGAGGCTGCCGGGACCGCGTCATGAACGAGCTCCTGCTCGCCCGACACGGCGAGACCGAGTGGAGCGCCGACGGGCGGCACACAAGCCGCACGGACCTGCCACTCACCGACAACGGTCGCCGGCTTGCCCGGCGGCTTGCCCCGCGCCTCGCCGACCGTCGATTCGCGCTCGTGCTGACCAGCCCGATGCGCCGCGCGGTCGAAACCTGCGAGCTCGCCGGCCTGGGGGAGGAGGCCCAGGTCCGCGATGAGCTGCGCGAGTGGGACTACGGCGACTACGAAGGCATCACCACTGCTGAGATCCGGCGCCGGCGCCCCGGCTGGAGCCTGTGGCGCGACGGCTGCCCGAATGGGGAGATCGCTGCCGACGTGGGAACCCGCGCCGACCGCGTGATCGCCGAGGTCCGCGCCGCCCACGCCGACGCAGCCGCCTTCGGTCACGGCCACATGCTGCGCGTGCTCGCCGCCCGCTGGTTGGGGCTGGCGCCCGCGGACGGGGGCCTGTTCGCGCTCGCCACCGGCACGTTGAGCACGCTCGGCTACGAGCACGAAACCGCCGTGATCCTGAGCTGGAGCGAGCTCCCGAGCTAGACGCCTCTACCATCTCCCGACCATGCGCATAGACGCGATTCTCGCCACCGGGAGGCCCGTGTTCTCGTTCGAGTTCTTCCCGCCGCGGACGCCGGAGGGCGTCGAGACGCTGTTCGAGGCCGTCGAGGCCCTGAAGCCGCTCGAGCCGTCGTTCGTCTCGGTCACCTACGGCGCCGGCGGGGCGACGCGCGACGGCACGGTCGAGATCGCCACCAGAATCAAGAGCGAGCACCACCTGGAGACGATGGCGCACCTGAGCTGCGTCGGCGAGACGAGCCAGGGCTTGGTCGAGATTCTCGACCGACTCCAGGCGGCGGGGATCGACAACGTCCTCGCCCTGCGCGGCGACCCGCCGCGGGGCGAGGCTGAGTTCAAGCAGCCGGATGGCGGCCTGGACTGCGCCGCCGAGCTGGCTGCCTTCATCTCCGACCGCTACGAGTTTGCGATCGGGGGCGCCTGCTTCCCCGAGGTCCATCCCGAGGCCCCCAGCCTCGAGGCCGACCTGGCCTACCTGAAGACCAAGGTCAGTTCGGGCGCCAGCTTCCTGATCACCCAGCTCTTTTTCGAGAACCGCGCCTACTTCGACTTCGTGCAGGCGGCGCGCGCGACCGGGATCGAGGTCCCAATCATCCCAGGCGTGATCCCAATCGCCAGCTACGCCCAGATCGGGCGTTTTTGCGAGCTGTGCGCCGCCTCGATCCCCCCACCGCTCGCCGAGGCGATGGAGGCCCTGGGGGGCGACCAGGACGCGGAGGCCGAGCTCGGGACCGCCTACGCCGCGCGCCAGTGCGAAGAGCTGCTCGCCGGCGGTGCGCCGGGCATCCACTTCTACACGCTCAACAAGGCGCGCGCGACACGCGCCGTGCTCGGCGCGCTGCGAGTCGCGCGGCCGTGGGAGCGGGCGACCCTCACGCCCGCCTCGGCACCCGCGCCCGCGCCCGCGGGCCTCAAATAGACTCCGCTGCCCTCATGACTGACGCCAACAACGGCTCCTTCCGCTACCGCGGCCACCGCATCGCCTACGAGGTCCACGGCGAGGGCGACCGGGCCCTGGTCTTGATTCATGGCCTGCTCATGAACCGGCGCATGTACGACCACCTGGCGCCGGAAATGGCCGCGCGCGGGAATCGGGTCATCACCGTCGACCTTCTCGGCCACGGCGAGTCCGACAAGCCCGCCGACATGCGCATCTACGCGATGGGCTCGTTGGCGAGTCAGGCGGCGGCGCTGGTCGACCATCTCGGGCTCCAGGCCCCGGTGGTCGGTGGGACATCGCTGGGGGCGAACGTGGCCCTGGAGCTCGCCGTCCACCATCCCGAGAGCGCCGGCGCGCTGTTCATCGAGATGCCGGTTCTCGAGGACGCGCTGCTTGGCGCCGCGATGATCTTCACCCCGATCCTCGTTGGCCTGCGCTTCGGCAAGCCGCTGCTGAGCGCCGCCTCGCAGGCGCTCCAGCGGGTTCCCCGCACGAACTACCTCCTGGACATCGGGCTCGACTGGCTGCGCCGCGACCCCGATTCCTCGCGGGCCGTGCTCGAGGGGATCCTGTTCGGAGGCGCGGCACCACCCCGCGAAGAGCGCCAGCGGATCGAGCACCCGGCGCTGGTGATCGGGCATCCCAACGATCCGCTGCACCCGTTCTCCGACGCCGGAATGCTGGTCGAGGAGGTGCCCAACGCCCGGCTCGTCGACGCCAACTCGATCCTCGAGTGGCGCCTGACCCCGGGGCGGCTGGATGACGAGCTGGCCGGCTTCCTCGACCAGGTCTTCGCCGAGCCCCAGCAGCGAGGAGCGCGTCCCGCGCGCGCGGCAAGCGATCTAGCCGGTTAAGCGCATCCGCTACCCTGGCGCGCCGGATGGCCACCCGCAAGGATGAAAAGGACCGCCTCCGGGCCGCGCGGCTCGAAGCCGAGCGGCGCGATGCCCTGGCGACGCGGAAGCGGTTGATCCTTGGCTACGGGGTCGCCGGGGTGCTGACCGCAGCCGTTCTCGTCGGGATCGGGATCGTGATCGCCAGCGGCGGGGGAGGCTCGAGCGAGGAAACCCCGGCCGCCGCCCACATCGACACGGCGACGGGCAGCATCAACGGAGTCGCGCCCGACGCTCGCGAGGGCACCGCTCCTCCGGCAGTGGAGAACCTCGACCTGCAAAACGCCGCCGCCGACGCGGGCTGCGCCCTGCGGCTCGGCCTGCCGGACGAAGGAAACACCCACCTGGAGCCGGACGCCCAGCCCCCCAATTACCGCACCAACCCGCCAACCTCCGGCAACCACGTCACCAGCCCGTTTCAGCAGGCCGATGGCGCCTACGGGCAGACGCCCAAGCTGATCGAGTACGTCCACTCGCTCGAACACGGCCGGATCGAGATCCAATACTCGCCCGACCTGCCGGAAACGGACCAGCTCGCCCTCAAGGGGGTCTTCGACGAGAGCCCATCCGGCATGCTGATGTTCCCGAATCCCCGCATGCCCTACGAGGTCGCGGCCACCGCCTGGACGCAGCTCATGGGGTGCAAGAAGTACGAGGGGGCGAGGACGCTGGACGCAATCCGCGACTTCCGCGACCAGTTCCGCGGCCGCGGCCCCGAGCCCGTCCCGATCAGCCCATAGGGCGAGGGGCGGCGCACTCGGTCGCGCACTCACTTACGCCTTTGTCGCGCACTCACTTACGCCTTTCTTCCTCCTCCCTGCTCGACCGCCGCTCGCGGAGCGTGGTGGCGATCGCCGACCAGAGCACGATCAGCACCGGCAGCGCGTACAGCGGCCAGAAGTACCAATGGGCGACGTGTGCGAGGAGGAGGAACATCAAGCGTTGGCCTGCGAGAGCAGGAACAGGCCCAGGCAGGTGAACGCGACCATAACCAGCAGCATCCACAGCTGCGACCGCGAGGCGCGATCAGGGGCGCCGTAGACGGTGATCGCCCGGTCGTGGGCGAGCATGAGGCCAATGACGTGGCCGGTGACCAAAGCCGCCACCTGCACGTACCAGATCGTGTTGGCGCTCAGAAGCCCGTAGTCGATCCCGCTCGACGCGGTGCCGAACAGGTCCGAGCCGTCGCCGAGCGGATCCGAGAGCAGGTAGGTGAACTGCGCCTGCTCCGCGAACACGAAGAGGCTGAAGTAGTGCGCGGCCAGGTATGCGACCCCGATCGGTATCAGCGTATGAGCGAAGGAGCGGCCGAGGGATCTCAGCGCCGGGGAGCCACGCACGGTGCGCATCCCGCGCACGCCGGCCCAGTAGATCGCCGCCACGCCCGCCAGGGTGAGTGCGAAGAAGATCGACTCCGAGGTCCGGAAGGCGGCGGTGGGCCCGAGCCCGAGGTCGGTGAGACGGTCGAAGAGGTCGCCTACCGGCTGCTGCCACAGCCCTTCCTGGGCGCCGTCGAAGGTCGTCGAGCCGATCGTCGCGACGACCAGCGCGATCGACCCGGAGACCCGGGCCCAGTGCGTGGCCGCGGCCAGCGGGCGACGGATCCCCAGCACCCCGTCGCGAACCTCCAGCGGCGCGAGCTGGGAGAACATCCCGTAGTACACCGAGAACGCCTCTCCGCGCCGGAGCCAGGTCTCCACCCCGAACAGGGCCATCGCGACCAGCGTGTAGGCGGTGTAGACGAGCGTCGCGGCCGCTACCGTCGCCGGTTGCAAGCCGATGGTCCCGAGACCGCTCGACGCGTAGACGAGCTCGAGCCACACGAAGGCGACGATCCCGGCGACCGCCGGCCAGCGCCC
>JBBPIL010000004.1:0-99255 GCA_038040365.1 Actinomycetota bacterium | reverse complement strand
GTCGCAGCTCAAGACCAACGCGCTGGGCCCTGGCACACTGAGCAAGGACGGGCGCGCGATCCGCCTCCTGTACGCGGGCGGCTACTGAGACGGGCCGAGAGCCCATAGGGCGCGAATACCCGGCTAGCGAGACCATCGCGTAAGCGTCACCTCGCCCCCGCGGGTGGAGTGGCCGACCAGGATCGCGTCCTTCTAGTGTCGTGGTCGATGGCCTACCGCGCACAATGGCATGATCCGGCGGACCCGGAGTGTTCCGCGCCGGCCTTCCAGCGCTGGCGCCAACAAGGACGGCAGAAATGGCGACGATCACGGATCACGAAGCGCAGTGGCGGGAGGTCGCCGACACGGCGCTTGCGTTCGTGAAGCGATTCGTCTGACGTGGCCTTCAACAGCTCAGCTGGGCACTGGGTCCTGGTCATCGCCGTCCTGGGCTCGGGTCTGGCCTTTCTCGATGGCACCGTCGTCAACGTCGCCCTGCCTGACATCGGCCGCGATCTCGGCGCCTCAACGAGTGCGCTCCAGTGGATTCTCAACGGCTACCTGCTGACGCTCGCCTCCCTGATCCTGCTCGGTGGCTCGCTCGGCGACCGTTACGGACGCCGCCGCATCTTCGCTCTCGGGGTAGGCCTCTTCACCTTCGCCTCCCTGCTGTGCGCGGTCGCGCCGAACGCAGAGATGCTGGTTGCCGCCAGGCTGGTGCAGGGCATCGGGGGCGCGCTGCTCACCCCCGGCAGCCTGGCGATGATCGAGTCCAGCTTTCGCCCGGCCGATCGCGCCCGCGCCATTGGCGCCTGGTCCGGGCTTGGCGGGGTCGCCACTGCCCTGGGACCGCTGCTGGGCGGTTATCTGGTCCAGGCAGTTTCCTGGCGAGCGATCTTTCTAATCAACCTTCCACTCGGCCTGTTCGTCATGGTCATGGCTACGCGCCACGTGCCGGAGACGCGTGATCCGACCGCGAGCGGCCACCTCGACTTTGCGGGAGCCATTCTGGCTGCGTTGGGTCTCGCCGGAACGACTTACGCTCTGATCGAGGGTCCGGGCCAGGGCGCCTCTCCGCTGATCCTGTTGGCCGGGGTCGGGGGCGTTGTCGCCCTGGTCGCCTTCGTCCTGGCCGAGCGTCGAAGCCCGACCCCGATGATGCCGCTGGGCATGTTTTCCTCACGCCAGTTCACAGCCGCCAACCTGGTCACCTTCGTCGTCTATGCAGCACTCGGCGGCGTCTTCTTCTTGCTGGTCGCCTTCCTGCAGATCTCGCTCGGCTACTCGCCGATCGCCGCCGGCGCCGCGTCGCTGCCGGTAACGGTGCTTATGCTCTTGCTCTCGGCTCGTTCGGGCGCGCTGGCGCAGCGCATCGGCGCCAGGATCCCGCTGACCGTCGGCCCTCTTGTGATTGCCTTGGGACTGCTGCTGATGACCCGCATCGACCGCGATGCCGGGTACGTCTCGAGCGTGCTGCCGGCTGTGATCGTCTTTGGGCTTGGCTTGACGCTGGTCGTGGCGCCGGTGACAGCCACAGTCCTCGCTGCTGCTGACGAACGGCATGCGGGAATCGCCTCGGGCATCAACAACGCCGTCTCGCGCGTTGCCGGGCTGCTCGCCGTCGCCGTGCTTCCGTTGATCGCCGGCCTCACGGGAGACAGCTTCTACGATCCGGCCAAGATGGCCGACGGCTTCCGGGTCGCCATGTTCGCCTGCGCCGGGCTCTCAGCCGCTGGCGGGATCTTGGCCTGGCTGACGATCAGCTCCGACGTGTTGGAGGCTGAGCCGGAGCCCGGTGGCGAGGCACCCACGGGGATCCTGGACGACTTCTCCTGTGCCGTGGCCGGAGCGCCTCTGCGACCGGGACGCGAGGCCGCATGCCGCCCGATCGTGAGCGGCTCAGCCTGACCGCATGAACGAGTCTCCGGCTCGCACGGCGCTTGCCGGGCGCACGGCCTGGGCGCGCAGCATGCAGACGCCCCTGCGCGAGTTCCTGGGCACCGAGACCGGGAGTGCCGCGGTGCTGCTCGTGGCGACCGTGGCCGCGCTGGCCTGGGTCAACATCGACTCCTCGTCCTACGAGGCGCTCTGGCAGACCGAGCTGTCAATTCGGATTGGCGAATCGGGCATCTCGCAGGATCTCCGCCACTGGGTCAACAGCGGGCTGATGACATTCTTCTTCTTCGTCGTCGGTCTCGAGGTGCGCCGCGAGTTCGATGTCGGCGAGCTCCGACAGCGGCGGCGGCTGGCCCTACCGGTCCTCGCTGGCCTTGGAGGGATGTTGGTGCCGGTGGCCATCTACCTGGCCATTAACGCCGGCGACTCCTCGACCGACGGCTGGGGTGTGGCCATGTCGACCGACACGGCTTTCGCATTGGGCATGCTGGTGCTGGTCGGGCCCCGCTTCCCCGATCGCCTGCGGGCCTTCATGCTGACGATCATCGTCGTCGATGACGTCGTGGCGCTGCTGGTCATCGCCTTTGTCTACAGCGCCGAGGTGGCAGTGGGGGCCCTTCTGATCGCCGTGGGTATCTTCGGCTTGATCCTGCTTGTTCGCGCCGCTCGGGTTCGCTACGGACTCGTCTACTTCATCCTTGCCGCGGCCGCCTGGGTGGCTCTATTCGAGTCCGGCCTCGAGCCGATCGTCTTGGGGCTGGCGATGGGTCTGATCACCTGGGCATACCCGGCAGGACGGGGTGAGCTGGAGCGCGCGACGGACCTGTTTCGCAGCTTTCGCGAGCAACCGACGCCCGAGCTTGCCCGCTCGGCCCGAGCCGGGCTTCAATCGGCGGTTTCTCCGAACGCCAGGCTTCAGCACCTCTACCACCCTTGGACGAGCTACGTCATTGTGCCCATCTTCGCCTTGGCCAATGCCGGCATCGTGGTCAACGGTGACTTTCTCTCTCGTGCCTATTCATCACCGATCACCCTCGGCATCGTCTTCGGCTACGTGATCGGCAAGCCGCTGGGGATCGTCGGCGTCTCCTGGTTGGTGACGAGGCTCAGCCGTAGCAGGCTCCGCCCGCCTGTCGGTTGGGGGGCGCTCATTGGCGGCGGGGCGATCGCCGGGATCGGCTTCACCGTCGCGTTGCTGATCGCCACCCTGGCCTTCCAAGGCCAACAACTCCAGGAGGCCAAACTCGGCGTGCTGACGGCGGCACTAACTGCGTCGCTCCTGTCATGGCTGGTCTTCCGTGCCACAGCCTTGCTGCCTCGCCGTCTGCGCATCCGCGCCCTGCTGGGCACATCCGAGACGCTCGTCGACCTTGCGCTGCCGGTCGACCTCGAGCGCGACCACCTACGGGGCCCGGAGGACGCGCCGGTAACGGTCGTCGAGTACGGAGACTTCGAGTGCCCCTACTGCGGGAGGGCTGAGCCGGCTGTGCGGGAGTTGCTCGCCGACTTCGGCGATGTGCGCTACGTCTGGCGGCACCTACCGCTCAGCGATGTCCATCCCAACGCCCAGCGGGCGGCGGAGGCCGTGGAAGCCGCCGCCGATCAAGGGGCCTTCTGGGAGATGCACGATGCGCTGCTTGACCACCAGGATGATCTTCGTCCTCGCGACCTTTTCGCTTACGCCGAGCAGCTCGGCCTTGACGTCGAGCGCTTCCGCGACGATCTTCAGCGCCAGAGGTGGGCCCCGCGGATCGAGGAGGACGTCGACTCCGCCGACATGAGTGGCGTCACCGGCACGCCGACGTTCTTCATCAACGGGCGCAAGCACGACGGCGCCTACGACATCGGCGCACTCTCAGCCGCCGTGCGTGCGGCCGGCGCTCGTGCCGCAATCCAGCAATAGGATCGAGCTCCTGACGGCGTGACGGTGCTCGAGATAGACACCCCGCAAGGTCCGGCGAACGTGCACCTGCACCTCGCCGCTGAGCCGATGGCCGGGCTGGTGCTCGGCCATGGAGCCGCTGGAGGGGTGACCGCCCCCGACCTGGTGGCGGTCGCCGGCGTTGCCCGCTCGGCAGGATTCAGCGTCGCGCTGGTCGTGCAGCCCTACCGGGTGGCCGGGCGACGCTCACCCGCTCCAGCCCACCGGCTCGACGAAGCATGGACGGCGGTCGTCGAGCACCTGCGCGACGGCGAGCTGCGCGGCCTGCCGCTGATCGTCGGCGGCCGCTCCGCCGGCGCCCGGGTGGCCTGCCGCACCGCGGCCAACAGCGGCGCGGTCGCCGTGCTCTGCCTGGCGTTTCCGCTGCACCCGCCAGGCCGGCCGGCCAAGACCCGGCAGCCCGAGCTCGACGCCGTGCAAGTGCCGACGCTCGTGGTGCAGGGCACACGAGATCCATTTGGCATGCCAGCAGGCAGCGCGACGTGCGACGTGGTCACGGTGCCCGGCAACCACAGCCTCAAGACCGACGTCGAAGCAGTCGCCAAGGCGGTCCGGGACTGGCTTCCGCGCATCAGGGCGAATTAGGCCGGCCGGCCTCCAAGCTCAGAGAATCAGCTTGCGCTCCATGAAGCGGATCGCCAGGCGCCAGGACACGAGCGCGAACCCGACCAGGAACGCGAGGTGCCCGACGTCCTGCCAGCCCTCGAAGCCGAAGACGGCGTGGCGGACGAGCTCGACGCAATGGAACAGTGGATTGAGGTTGCCGAGCACCTGCGCCCACGTGGGCAGCTCGTCGAGCGGGAAGAAGGTGCCGGCGACGAGGAACATCGGCGTGAGCAGGCCGCTCTGCCAGTAGGAGAAGCTCTCGATCGCCTTCGACTTGGCGGCGATGAAGATGCCGAAGCACGCCCAGCCCAATCCGGCCAGAGCCGCGATCGCGGGTACCAGCAGCATGCCCCAGCTCGGATCCAGCCCGAAGGCGACGGCCACGAGCATCGGAACGCACCCGTAGATCCCGGTCCGTGCCGCGATCCACAGCGCCTCGCCGGTGACCAGCTCTTCGGTGTCCACGGGCGCCGCGAGGATCGCGTCGTAGGTGTGCTGGAACTCGTACTTGACGAAGGTCGAGTACATGGCAGGGAACGCGCCGGAGAACAGCACCGTCGTGGCCACGATCCCGGTGCCGACGAAGTCGATGTAGTCATAGCCCGCGACGGTGCTGACGAGCGAGCCAAAACCGAAGCCGAAGGCCAGCAGGTAGATCGTCGGGTCGACCGTTGACGAGAACGTCGACGAGCGCCAGAACGAGGAGTAGTTGACGATCTCGCGGACCATGACGCCCCGCAGCGCGGCGGGCTCGAGGCGCCCGAGGCGGCGTGGTGCGCTGGCGAGGGCCATCAGCTGATCTCCTCTCCGGTCAGCAGGACGAAGACGTCCTCGAGGTTGGTCACGCGGCGCTCGCCGTCGAGGTCGCTGTCGCCGTTTGCGTGCAGGATCGCCACCGAGGTCCCGGTGCGGCGCGTGCGCCAGCCGCGCCCGCGGGCGATCCCCTCCACCTCGGTCAGTCGCGTGGGCGACCCGTAGACCTCGATCGCCTCGGGCCCGGCGTGCTCGGCGATCAGCGCGCGCGGCGCGCCGACGGCGACAGCCTTGCCGTGCGACATGATCGTCACCTCGTCGCAGAGGCGCTCGGCCTCCTCGATGTAGTGCGTGCTCATCAGGATCGAGACGCCCTCCGAGCGCAGCCGGTCGATCAGCGCCCAGAGCTCCTGGCGCACCTGTGGGTCCAGCCCGACCGTAGGTTCGTCGAGCAGCACGAGCCGCGGCTCGTGCAGCAGGGCGCGCGCGATCAACAGCCGGCGCCGCATGCCGCCGCTGAGCTGGTCGACCTTGGACTCGCGGCGAGCGTCCAGATTGGCCATGGCCAGCGCGCGCTCGATCGCTCCCTCGCGCTCGCCGGCCGGCACCCGGTACAGGTGCGCGAAGACGAGCAGGTTCTGCTCGACGGTCAGCGAGACGTCGAGGTTGTCGAGCTGGGGCACCACCCCCATCTCCGCGCGCGCCTGCTTGGAGTCCTCGGGCAGCCGGTAGCCGAGAACCTCGAGCTCGCCCTCGTCGGCGATGACCTGCGCCGTGAGCGCCTTCATCGTCGTCGACTTGCCGGCGCCGTTCGGCCCAAGGAGGCCGACGCACTTGCCCGACGGGACGTCGAGGTCGAGACCGTCGACGGCGGTGATCGGCCCGAAGCGCTTGACGAGCCCGCGCAGACTGATCGCGGACTCCATCACTTCACGACGCGGAACCTGAGATGCGTCACTCCCGGAGAGTCAATCACCCTTGGACTGCGGGGGCCGGCTCAACTCATCGGGTCACTTCGGTCGCTCGCTCGCAAAGCCCCAGACCCGCAAGATCGGCGAGGGGCGGCGAGATCGCCGCCCCTCCATGCTGCGCTGCATTGCAGCTTCGCCGACTGGGATCCCTACAACGTGCCGAGGCTCTTCGAGATGCCGTTGGTCGTGAACGGCGAGCGCTAACGAAGCGTCTAGGTGTCCTGCCCACGGAGGTTGTGGTTGCCGCTCCTGGTGGCCGATCCCCCAATCCCGGCCTTCGCGGGTCCCTTGAACACCCTCCCGATTTGTGACCACATTTGTGGTCACATTCCGGGAGGGGGTGTCGGGACACCCCAAGCTTTGCGGGTAGACCGGGATCGCCTCGGCGCACCGCGGCGGCCCCGCGGAGCCGCCACCGCCGGCGGACCCTAGCCCTGGCCGGTCACAGCGGGCGCTCGAGCACCACGCGGCAGCCCGCGCCCGGCGCCAGCGTGACGTTGCGAATCTTCACCCGTTCCGGGCGCGAGTCGGGCGCGCTCAGCTCCGCCCGCTCGAGGATCGCCCTGAGCACCACGCGCATCTCGTACTGGGCGAAGGCCGCCCCGATGCAGCGACGCACTCCGCCACCGAAGGGGATCCAGGCGTAGTGGTCCACCTTCCCGTCGAGGAAGCGCTCGGGGCGGAACTGGTGCGGGTCCGGATAGAGGTCCGCGCGGTAGTGGAGCGCGGCGATCGCCGGGAGGACGAACGCGCCGGCTGGCAGCTCGTAGCCGCCGATCTCCGCGAGGGCCGTGAGCTTGCGCGCCACGTCCACGATCACCGGCCGCGCGCGCAGCGTCTCCTTGATCGTCGCGTCCAGGTAGTCGTCCTCGCCCGCCTTGATCGACGCACGCAAGCGGGCCAGAACCCGTGGCGTGCGAAGCACCCGCTCGAGCGCCCAGGCGAGCGCTGTGGCGGTGGTTTCGTGTCCCGCGCCGACCACGGTCACGAGCTCGTCGCGAAGCTCCCTGTCGCTCATCGGGCTACCGTCGTCGTGCGTGGCACGCAGGAGGAGCGAAAGGACGTCGTCGTGCTCTCCGCCGCCCGCCTCCGTGCGGCGCGTGGCGATCTCCTCATAGATGAACTCATCCAGGGCAGCGCGGGCGCGCTTGAAGCGCGACCAGGGGCCGAAGCGGCCGAGGTCGCGACGGAGCAAGGGGAGTTGGGTGATCAGGTCGGCTCTGCGGGCGAACTCGTCAACCAGCGCGGAGGCGGGCTTGAAGCGCTCCTCGTCGCGCACGCCGAACACCGCACGAAGGATCACCGCCAGCGTGATCCGCTGCGTGTGCGGGCGAAGGGCGAATGGCTGGCCGATCGGCCAGCTCTTCATGTCACGCTCGGTGATCTCGCGAATCAGCTCGCCGTACCGACTCACGCTCTCCCCATGAAAGGGCGGCAGGAGAAGCTTGCGTTGGCGCAGGTGCTCGTCCTCGTCGAGCGTCAGCACCGAGTTCGGACCGAGCGTCGGCTCGAGCACCGTTGCGTTGGCCTCGCCCGCGTGGAACAGGGCAGGGTCGCCGGTGAAGACCTGCTTCACGATCCCCGGGTCGGCCACGTACACGATCCGGCCGAAATAGGGGAACGACAGAGAGAAGACGTTGCCGTGGCGACGGCGAAGGCGAGCGAAGAAGCCGATCGGATCGCGCGCGTACCGGAGCCCTTGCAGGACCCCGGGCAGGCGTGGGCCGGGCGGGAGAGCCGGCGCGGCGACTGTGAACTGAGGTCGGGACGCTACGTGCTCCATCAGACTGCTCCGACTCTAGATGAAGTCGGCCAGACCCTTGACGAGTCCCCTGCACAAAGAATGCGGCGCGCGCCGTATCCTTGAGCGAGGGAGGGGTGAAAACCGATGGGGGACCGGTACGAGGCAGCTTGCTCTGGCTGCGGCTACCTGGCTGAGGAACTGCGGGATGGAACCGGGCTGACCGGAACCTTCCTGGAGCCCATGGTCTGTCGTGACTGCCGCGAGCTGGTCAGCGTCGTCACCGCGGATTTCTTTAGCGGCCTTGGGCCCGAGCTGAACGCTTGCCCGCAATGTGGTGGGCATCGTCTTGCCGTGCTGCCGAGGCGCACGCTAGACGAGCAAGCTCTGGCGGGCGCCTTCCGTTTTAGTCGCGGGGCCGAATGCCCGCGCTGCGGCGGTCGGCTCGCGGTCACCCCGATCGGCCACTGGGGATAGCGTCCGACGATGCCCATCTGATCCCGAGACCGGTAAGCAGGTAGAGGGCGGCGGCAGCAATCCCGGCGAATTTGGCGATGGCGGCGATTAGCGAGATCTGCGGCCATGGCGAAGCCGGTTCGTCGAGGAGGGTGACAGTGAGGCCGACGTTCTCGACATAGTCGAACCCCGCGGCTGCGGTTACCGCCCACGCGGCGGCTATGCCGAGGTCGGCCAGTCGTTCTCGTCCGCGACGGCGCCAGGCCGCCGCCAACGCGACGCAGCCGCCGGCATACGCCGCGGCGTAGAGCGGCGCGTACAGGAAATCCAAACCAGTGATGAAGGCGCCGTTACCGATGACGCCATCTGCCTCCCATGAGCTGACGATCTCATGGGCCCGACCAGGACTCCCCGCGACCTCGAGCGGGACCGTGCCGCCGTGGTCGCTGGCCCGCAGCGGGCCGTCGAGCAACGTAAGAACCACCTGCAAGATGACGGCCGCGGCGATCACGGCCACGAGGGCCCGACGACGCTTGCTCGGTGGCCAATGCTCGAGCGGGTGAGTCATGTGTTGCGCTTGGGGATCACGCGATTCTTGAGCGTGTCAGCCGGCGGTTGGCGGAGGGAGCTTGCCCACCCCCGGAACGAAGCGGCCCACGCCCGCGGCGTAGCTGGCGTATGAGCTTCCGTGGGTCGCGGCGAGGTAGGGCTCCTCCACCAGCCGCACATGCAAGTCGAGCCCGAGCGCGAGCACCCCGAAGGCCACGAAGCTTGCGGCGTTGGGGACGAGCAGCGCAACGCCGGCGACATATACGAGCATGGCGCTGTAGATGGGGTTGCGCACCCAGCGGAACGGCCCGGCTGTCACGAGGGCGGTTCGCTCGGTGGGATCGACGCCGATGCGCAGGCTGTCGCCCATCGACGACTGCGACCACACGAGCGCCGCGAGGCCTATCAGTGACAGCGCGAGCCCCGGACCAGCGAGCCAGTCGCTGTCGACAAGCCGGGTCGCACCGAAGCTGAGCTCGGCGACCGGCCCCGCGACAAACACCAGCGCCAGGGCGCCGAGGGCCATCCATCCACTCATTCCAGCGCCCTGCCGGATGGGCGAGCGGCCGGTCCGTCGGGTGTGGACCCAGCTTCGGAGGCCGACGGCGAGAAGGCCGAACAGTCCGGAGAGGCCAAGCGAAACCCACGCCATGCCGCGATTCAACCATGCAAGCGGCACCGGCGCATCGCCTTCCGGCGATCCCCTCCTCCCACCTCTGTCCCTCGACCTGCCACATCGAATAGGGCGAGTTGGGTGGAGCCTCCTCGGACTGCTTTAGAACTCGCCGGGCGCGTATTCGCTTCGTTCGCTCATTCGTCTCCTCCGGCTCAGAGGTCAACGACGACTTTGAAGCCGCCGTAGATCATGCGCTTGGCGTCGAAGGGCATGGCTTTCGCGTCCATCATGTCGGCCAGGCGCGGGTCCTTCATCACCTTGGCGTTGACGCGGTCGCGGTGCGTACGCGATTTGAACACGATCCACGAGAACACCACGGTCTCACTGGGCTTGCGCTTGACGCTGCGCGGGAACGACGTGATCTTTCCCATCGTCACGTCGTCGCCGACGCATTCCCGGTATTCGAGCGCGCCGTGCTCCCGCCAGATCTTGCCCGCCTTGCGCGCGATGCGGCGGTAGGCATCGAGATTGCGCTTCGGAACCGGTACAACGAATCCATCGACGTAGTGGGCCATGCGAGATCTCCTTGGGTCGCTGGGGTGGTTGTCGGGGGTTGCGGACGTACTGGTGATAGCAACGTACCCTTACGACCGCGGCTCGGCCTGAGACTCATCGCACCCCTCGCGCCCCCAGTCGGTGCCGGGCCGGGTCCCGAGCTTGCGCCTGGCGCCTGGCCCGCTACCCCGTTCGCACCCACAACAACAGCTGAGTCGACGCGCGGCGCTGCCAGCCGCGCCCCTGATGCGACCATGCATACAGCCACAACGCGGACCGCTCATCGTCGAGCAGGCCGGGAATGCCTGCGATCTGTTGCTCAATAGCGTCGAACGGGGTGCCTGCGTGGAGCATGCCCGATACCTCGCTATGTGCTTGCTCGAGGCCCATAGTCTCCCTCCTTTCAGGTTGGAGCCATGTGCCGAAGCGGAAGCCGTATCACACTCATCGCCGGTCCCGCTCGGTACACCGCCGTACTTTGCGAGAAAAGCTGACGCCGATCGACGCCGACCGGCGCGACCCGCTAGCTTGATGGAGAGCCTCAAATCGCCATCGACGCCATGACCGGCCCCGGTGGTACCCAGGAGTCCACCACCGGAAGGAAATACGGCCATGCCGAGAATCATCGTGATGAGCGAGCCAAGCACCCAGCCTGAGGGCGCGATCACCCTGGACGAGCGCGTCGCATCCACTGATCTGCAGAATGGGCACCGGTCTGCTCAGCTGATCGAGCGTGTCGGATGGGCAGTTCACGACGCGGACGACGCGGAGCGCGAGCGCGCGTGATGAGCTAACGCTGGGCGGCTCGCAAGCCCCTCAGTCTGAGATCTCGCTGGCCCTCAGCGCGGCGACGTGCGCCGGGTTTACGCCGACCGGACCATCGGTGCCGTGCTCCTTGAACCAGGCCAGACGGGCTTGACCTGATCGAGCAGCATCCGAGAGCGCCTTTTCGACCTCTTCCAGAGTCCCCTCCACCGTAAAGAGGTCACCGGTTACGAGTCTGATTTCCGCGTAACGCACTGGGAGGAGAATCGTAACCCGACCGGGCGATGCCTTGGGGACGCGGCGGGGACATCGAACTCGCTAGTCGATCTCCGAGAAGCGTCCGGCCTCATAGCCGCGGCGTTCGCCGAGCCGGGCGAGAGCGGGGAAGAGGAGCCGCTGTAGGAGCGGCGGTGGCATTGGTGGGAAGCCGAGCACGACCATGTCGCGGTAGTGCTGCGCCATGACCGCGCCCAGGAGCAGCGCGCTGGGACCCTTCGGGACCCCGTGGCGGGTGATCTTGCCGGCCCGGCTGAGGGCCGCGGCGTCCTCGAGGAACTCCTGGAGCGATGACGGCGGCCGGGCCTCGCAGACGATGTGGGCGATCTCGTCGCCGGTATTGCGGTAGGCGTGCCGGGCGCCGGCCGGGACCACGACCGTGTCGCCGGGGGAGGCGGTTTGCCACTTCCTGCCGGCCAGGAAGCTCGGGCGGCCGCCCAGGACCTCGAACCGCTCCTCCATCGCGGGATGGACGTGCGGCGTCACACCGCCGCCGGGGTCGACCCAGGTCTCGACGTGGAGGACCTCGCCGCCGTCCTCGTCGGTCGTCCGCGAAAAGCTGAATCGCTGCCTGAGGACCGGGTCCTCCACCACGCGCTGGGGCATGCCCTCTCCTTTGGCTCGTAAGCTAGTGGTGGTTAGGTAAGGTACCTAGGGATCGTTAGGTTGTCAACCCAGAGCACAGCAGACGCGCCCCCGCGCAAGCGCCTGACCGCCGAGGCGCGCCGCGAGGTGATCGAGCAGGCCGCGCTCAAGGTCTTCGCCGAGCGCGGCTATCACGGAGCCTCGGTCGACGAGATCGCCCGGCGCTCGGGCGTCACGCCCCCCGTCGTCTACGACCACTTCGCTTCGAAGCTCGACCTCCACAAGCGCCTGCTTCAGCGCACCCGGGACGAGCTGCTGGAGATGTGGCGCGAGCACCTCGCCGGCGAAGAACCGGCCGAGGAACGGATCCCGCGGGCGCTCGACGCTTGGGCGAGCTACGTCCAGGAACACCCTTACGCGCCGCGGATGTTCTTCCACGAGACCACCGGCGACCCCGAGATCCAGGCGATCCACGCCGAGGTTCAGGCCCAGGCCCGCGTGGCGCTCGGCGCCATCCTCGGTCGCGAGCCGGGCGCAGAGAAGGTCGCCGGCTCGGCCGACGAGGAGGCGCTCGAGATGGCCGCAGAGGTGATGCGCGCCGGGCTGACCGGACTGGCGATCTGGTGGAACGAGCATCCCGATGTGCCGCGCGAGCGAATCGTCGCCACGGCCGTCAACGCGCTCTGGATCGGGTTCGAGCGCGTGCGACACGGCGACACCTGGCCCACCTGAGCAACACGCCCGAGCCCCGGCTCCCTGATCTCCAGGATCACGCCGATCGTGCCGACTAATACCTGAGCGTCATGACCACGCGCGGAAGTCAAGTGGGACAGGGGCTGGGTCGGCTCCTCACGAGAGGAGCTCAGACCTATGCCGGGGCCGATCAGGGCAACGCGGCGCGGATCGTGGCCCTGCTCTGGGTGCTGAGCGGTCTGCTCACCCTCGCCTTCCTGCCCTTCGACCATCCCACCGCGGCCACCGGCCTGACTGGCTGGGCCCTTGCCGCGGTCCTCATTGCCGGCAGCTTGGTCGGGGGGCGCCACGTGCTGCGCCGCCGGCCCCCGCCCGGCTTCGCCGATCTGCTTGCGCTCAGCTATCTCGGTCTCGCGCAGGTGGCCGCCCTTGAATGGCTCGCGGGCGGCGCCGGAAGCGCCTACCAGAAGCTCTATCTCCTCTGGGTGGGCTCGACGATGGGCATCCATCCTCCCCGCCGGGCGCTCGCCTTCCTCGGCGCGACGGTGCTGGTGGCATCGGCGCCCCTCCTCTACGACGGATGGAGCGCCGCGGCGGCGACCAGCATCGCCACCGACGTCCTGCTCTGGAGCGTCCTGGGGGTGATCGTGCTGGCGCTGATGGTCTACGTCCGGGCTCAGCGTGTCCTTATGCGGGGCGAGGAGGAGCAGGCTCAGCGCCTGGCCCGCGCGGACGCCCTGACCGAGCTCGGCAACCGGCGCGCCTTCGACGAGGCGCTCGAAACGGAGATGGCGCGAAGCGAGCGGGCCCACTCGACCGTCAGCGTGGCGCTCGTGGACATCGATGGCCTCAAGCGGATCAACGACGAATTCGGCCACCTCGACGGAGATCGCTGCCTGAGACAGGTGGCCCAAGCCGTGAAGAGAACGATGCGCGGAGGGGATCGCGGCTACCGCTGGGGCGGTGACGAATTCGCCCTGCTGCTGCCTGACACCGACCACGAGGGCGCCGAGCAAGCCGCAGCGCGCCTCGCTTCCGATGTTCTCAACACCTGTTCCGATGCCCAGGGGCAATCCCTGTCCGTCTCCTGGGGCGCGGCGGAGACGATCCCCGGGATGACGGCCGAGGAGCTCCTTGCCCAGTCCGACTTGGCGCTGATGGCCCAGAAGCGCGAGAGGCTCCAGCTGGAAGGTCAAGAGGGCATCCGGCGCGACCGGCCCTCCTGAGGGCCGAGCGGGAACCTCCGCGCGAATCGGCGCCCCCGACCCCCATCCAGGGACGATGCCCTGGTGTGTGTCGATTCTCACACAGCACCAAGGACGACTTTGCGGGAAGCTAGAGGCATGGATCGGGAGGAGACCGCAATGCCCTCAGGGATCCCGCCGGGTCCGTCGTATCCGTCCTTGATCCAGAGCATCGGCTTCTGGACGCGGCCGCTTCCGTTTCTGGAGCGCTGCCGCGCCCGCTACGGCAAGAGGTTCACGATTCGCCTGCCGCTGGCGCCACCCTTCGTGATGATCTCCGACCCAGGCGAGGTCAAGCAGGTCTTCACGGCGCCGCCCGACGTTCTTCACCCCGGTGAGGGAGCTCGGGTGCTCGAGCCCGTCGTCGGCGTGAACTCGGTCATCCTGCTCGATGAGGCCCCGCACATGGAGCAGCGCAAGCTGATGCTTCCCGCCTTCCACGGCGAAAAGATGGAACGTCTGAGCGATCTGATCGCGGAGGTGGCCGAGCGGGAAGTCGCGAGTTGGCCACGCGGAGAGCCGATCGAGCTTGGGCCTCGCCTACAGCGCCTGACGCTGGAGATCATCCTGCGGGCGGTCTTCGGCCTCGATCCGGGCGAACGCCTCGGCTTGGTGCGGGAGCGACTGTCCGCGATGCTCGCCTTCGGGGACCGTCCGATCAGCCTGCTGCCGCCGCCCCCAGGGCCCCTGGCAACGGTGCTCGAGCGACACGGTCCATTCGCCGGCTTCCTGCGCCTGCAGGGAGAGGCCGACGAGCTGCTGTTCGAGCTGATCGACGAGCGACGGCGGGAGAAGGCCGAGCGCGACGACATCCTCAGCATGCTGCTGGACGCTCGCCATGAGGACGAATCGCCGATGTCGGCGCAGGAGCTGCGCGACGAGCTGATGACGTTGCTCGTCGCTGGCCACGAGACCACCGCGTCGACGCTGGCATGGACATTCGAGCGCCTGGTCCGCCTCCCAAGGGTCCTGGCAAGGCTCACCGACGAGATCGCCGGCTCAGACGGCGACGCCTACATGACTGCAACGGTGCAGGAGGCGCTGCGACGCAGGCCGGTGTTGCCCAACGCGGCCCCGCGCCTGGTCAAGCAGCCGCTCGAGGTTGGGGGCTGGCGCTACCCAACGGACGTCTGCCTGGTGCCCAACGCCTACCTGCTCCACCACGATCCCGAGATCTACTCGGATCCCTACGCCTTCCGGCCCGAGCGTTTCCTGGACGAGCCGCCTGGCACGTACACCTGGATCCCATTCGGCGGTGGGCGACGGCGGTGCATCGGCGCGAGCTTCGCGATGCTCGAGATGAAGATCGTGATTCGCAGCATGCTTGACGCCCAAGTGGTGGAGCCGGTGACGCCGCGGCCGGAACGCGCCAGACGCCGCAACATCACGATCACCCCAGAAGCGGGGTCGCGCGTCACGCTATCCGCACCGCAACGCGAGCCCATTCCGTTGGGCTGAACGGCTCCGCCGGGCCGGGCGCGACGGCCGGGCGGAGATGAGATCCTCCAATGTGCAAGTGACGCTTCCGCCCGGACCAGCGGCGCCCCCGGCCGTCCAAACCCTCCACTGGCTGTTTCGCCCGATCGAGTTCATGAACTCGTGCCGGCGTCGTCACGGCGACGCCTTCAGCGTGAGTTTCGTGGGCTTCCAGACGCCGATGGTGATGGTGTCGGACCCCGAGGTGATCCGAGCGCTGTACCGGGGGCGCGAGAACGGCCTACCCCCGGGGCGCAGCGCCACCCTCGAGCCGGTGATGGGGCCCCGCTCGGTCCTGCTTCTCGAGGGCGACGAGCACCTCGCGCGGCGCCGGCTGATGCTCCCCGCCTTTCACGGCGAGCGGATGCGCGCCTACGAGCGGATCATCGCGCAGCTCACCGCCCGCGAGATCGACACCTGGCCCGCCGGCGAGACCTTCGCGATCCACCCCCGCATGCAGGCGCTGACGCTCGAGGTGATCCTGCGCGCCGTCTTCGGCGTGAGCGACCCGGCGCGCGTCGCGCGGCTCCAGTCGCTGCTCGCCGACCTGCTCGCCCAGACCTCCTCGCCGCTGCTTCAGCTACGCGTCCTGCTCGCCCGGCGCTTCGGCGGGCCCGACCCGCTCGCTTCGCTGAAGCGTCGCAACGCCGAAGTCGACGCGCTGCTGGCCGCCGAGGTCGCCGAGCGGCGCGCCGACCCGGACCTCGCAAGCCGCGAGGACATCCTCTCGATGCTCGTTGCTGCCCGCTTCGAGGACGGCGAGCCCATGAGTGACGCCGAGCTGCGCGACCAACTCATGACCCTGCTGCTCGCCGGACACGAGACCACGGCGACGGCACTGGCCTGGACCTTCGACCTGCTTCTGCGCCACCCGGCGGCCCTCGGGCGCCTGCGGTCCGAGCTGGACGCCGGCGAGGAGCCCTACCTGCGGGCGGTGATCGCCGAGTCGCTGCGCCTGCGTCCGGTGATCCCGCTCGCCGGGCGCCGCCTGCGAGGCGAGCTGCGCGTGGATGGATTCACGCTGCCGCCGGGCACCGACGTGACCCCGGCGATCTGGCTGACGCACACCCGGGAGGACCTCTACCCGGCGCCGCTGGAGTTCCGGCCCGAACGGTTCCTCGACGATGGCCCCGAGACCTACGCGTGGATCCCTTTCGGCGGCGGGGTTCGGCGCTGCCTGGGCGCCTCGTTCGCCGAATTCGAGATGCGCGTCGTCCTGCGCGAGACGCTTCGCCGCTGCGAGCTGCGCGGCGCGCGCCGCCGGCCGGAGGGCATCGCGCGACGCAACATCACCTTCTCGCCACGGCGCGGGACGCCGGTGGTCGTCAGCCCGCGGCCGTGAACCGCGCGCTACCGCCGGTCGGTGCCGAGCGGGCCCGCAGCGACAACAGGACGCCGATGACCAGCACCAAGATCGCCGCGCCGAGGAAACTGACGAAGCCGATCGGCGTCACCCCGACGATCCCGAGCAAGATCATCAGCCAGCCCAGCCACTTCGGCAAAGCTCCGCTCCGGATCACGGAGATACCCGTCGCCCATAGGAAAGCCAACACACCGAGCATGATCGGCAGGAAGTCGTTGTCCCAGAGGGCCTGTAGCGACTGCACCGCGATCGGATCGATGTCATCCGCGGCTTCGGCGAGTGCGAAGGCGATCGAGCCGTCGATCGCGAATCCAAGCGCGACCAGCACCAGGCCGATGAACGAGACCAGCGACAGCATCTCCCCCTCCCCTGCGGCGGCATGCAATACCTTGCGCAGGTAGGCGCCGAAGAAGATCAGGATCACGCCTGCGGCAACTCCGAAGATCGCGCCGATCTGGACGGAGTCCTTGTTGTCCAGATAGAAGTCGACGACCTCATTCACCGGTTCGTCGGCGCTCTTGGGCTCGCCGCCAATAAGAAAGCCGACGATCCCTACCAGGACAAACGCGACACCGGTCAGCGGCACCAGCCACTCCTTGCTGCGATCCATCGGGCTCTCCTTTCTGCGCGGCTCCACGCGCCGGGCGGGCAGTTCCGTTCGGCTCGAGCGGGCGAGCCGACGGAAGTGTGGCCTTTCGGTCGGATGTCCAGCGGTATCCTTGCGAGCGTGAGGAGGCTCCTCTTCATTGCCATCCTGCTGGCCGCCGCGGCCCTCCCCGTCCAGGCCGCCGCACAGGGCTCCGGCACGGGAACGATCAAGGGTGTCGTGTACGACTCGACCTGCTATGGGCCGTGCCAGTATCCGCCGCCGCCCCCGCGGCCGTACACGCGCGACAACCTCGTGGTCACGGTCCGCAGCCTTCCCGACCGCGAGCTGGTCGCCAAGCTTCACCCGACGGACGGCCGCTTCCAGATCGAGGTCGCGCCCGGCCCTTATCGCGTGAGGGCAAAGATCCGCGACGGCGGGTACTGCTGGGAGGGCGAGGCCAAGAGGGTCCAGGTGGTCGAGGATCAGACCACCCGGGTCCGGCTCCACGTCTACAACGCCTGCATCCTTTGAGCCGCCCTCCCGGGAGCGCTGATCAGCGCGCCTGGGACCAGCAGGCGCACTGATCAGCGCACGAGCACGCCCCACGTCGCCGCGGGAGCGGTGTAGGAACCGTCCGCGTCGCGGTAGGGGGCGACGTTCTCCATGATCGCCGCGCGCGTCGCCTGTCGCTCGTCATCGGGCAGCGCGTTGACCACGCGCGCGAGCGGGCCCGCGAGGCGGACGAGCGCGTCCCACAGGTCGTCGAAGTCCGCGTAGCGGAAGTCGAAAGCGATCTCCTCCAGCTCGGGCTCACTGAAGCCGGCCCCTGCCACCACCTCGCGGATGCGGTCGGGCTCTCCCAGGGCGAAGATCCCCGGCGCTCCCGGCTCGGGCGCAGGCATGTGGCCCCGCTGGACGAGTGTTATCCCGGGGACGGCCGCCCAGGGGTTGCGGTCGGGGGTCCTCCAGACCGCGAAGGCCAGCGGGCCGCCGTCGCGTAGCACCCGCCTCGTCTCCTTCAGCGCGGCGGTCGGGTCGGCCATGAGCATGTAGCCCCAGCGGCAGACCGCGCCGTCCACGCTGTCTTCGTCGAGGTCCATGCTCTCGGCGTTCAGCACGCGGTACTCGACGTTCGTCAGGCCGCGGGCCTCGCCGAACCGGCGAGCGACGTCCACCATCTCCGGCGCGAAGTCGGTCGAGATCACTCGGCCCTCTTGGCCCACGCGTTCCGCGGCGTGGAACCCCAGGTCGCCCGTCCCGGCGGCGACGTCGAGGATGGTCTGGCCCGGCTGCGGGTCCGCCTTCTGCACCAGCCAGTCGTTGACCCGGCCGGTGATATCCATCAGCCAGTCGCGCCGGTCCTGCCAGCCGGGGGCCATCTGCCCCCAGGTCTCGAGACTCTGCTCCCGATAGGCATCGAGGTCGATCTCCACGTTGCGCCTCCTGTTCGTCGCTGCCGTGGCGACGCTATCGGGTCGGGGCAGATGGGCGTCCGCTCCTCTGGGCGGCGAGCCAGGGCGCGGCGCTGGCGGCCCATCCGACCCGGCGGACGAGGGTGACGTTGAGCACGTATATCGAGCAAAACGTTCCTCTCGTCCGCGCTCTCGGTCCTCCGGCAGGCCGTAGCGGGCCACCACCCGGTCGTAGTTGAGCCGCAGCAACTGGATCACGTCGCGGACGTCGGTCTGATCCTCGATTGTGCGCGCGGCCCCGGCTTATCGGGGAAGACGGGGTGGTGCACCACCCGACCCTGCTTGAACAGGTCGGCCCAGACCTGCTTCGGAAAGGAGAAGTGGGCGGCGTGGTCGCCATGCAGGTGACCGATCTCCCGGCGGCCGACTTTGAAGGCGAACTCGCCGCGGCGGCCGGCGCCTGCCTCCACTCCCGGCCAGGAGGTGACCTCCTCGGTGATCTGCTCGCTTGGTGATCTTGGCTTGGCCATGAGTGGCTCCTCGAAGAGCCGGCGGAGGGATCCGCGCCGTCAGGGTGACCGTGCCTCGCCGCTCCAGCCGGCCTTACCGTTCAGCGCCTCCGCGCCACGCGTCAACCCCGGGCGAACTGGCCGTGGAAGCCGAACGGGATGTGGTGCGGGACCTCGGCTCGGGCCAGCTCGTCGAGCGAGCGGGCGTCGAGCACGAGCAGGAAGGAGTTGCCCTTGCGGCCGTCGAGGACGATCGACAGCAGCACGCCCTCGTCCTCGGCATCCGCGTCGGGGGCGGCGACGAACACCGGCTCGCCGGGGAAGCAGCCCTCCTCGAACCACGAGGTTGAGCGGCGCTCGGCCAGATCGGCCTTGACGATCCGGTCGATCCAGCCACCGTCACCGCCACCCTCACCGCCGACGCCCCACGCGTAGCGATAGGGACGCTCGCTGCACCTCCCGTAGTTGATCCGCGGCAGCTCGATCGGCTCATCGATCATCCGCTCGCTGCTCACGGTCCCCGCCTCGGGCGAGATGCGGAAGCGCTCCAGGTGCCCGGTAGTGACCGGCTTGCCGGCCCGCAGCCTCTCCATGTAGAGGTCCTCGACGATCCCAGCGTCGGGGAAGGTGCAGATGTCGACCACGACCTCGCCGTCGTCCTCATAGGAGTTGACGTGGTGGAAGCCGAACCGCGCGTCGGTCTCGAACGGGCCGACATCCTTCCCGGTCTTGCGGTCGAAGAGGTGGAACCGCGTCCCCAGCTCGGGCTTCCAGCGGTAGTTCTCGATGTAGGGTCGGCCGCTGAAGGCGAGCCGCGGCGGGTTGACCACGAACGGGAACTCGGCGAGGACGAGCCACCGTTGGGTGAGCCCGAAGGAGTGCATGTAGGCGGGCTCGCGGACGGGCTTCGTCGCGATCACCTCGGGCTTCGAGCTCCCGGGGCGCAGCAGGAAGAACCGGTAGCTGGTCCGCGGGCCGAGCTTCGCCGCGTAGTTCAGCATCCCCTTGGTCGCGCGGTCCATGTGTGGATGGGCGGTCGAGAGCTGTCCCGGCGCCTCATAGGCAACGCCCGCCGCGGCGAGCGTCTCGGCATCGAACTCGACCGGGATCGGCGTCTCGGTCATCGAGATGAAGCGCTCGCCGAGCTTCGTGAGGTTGACGTTGGCGTTGTCGGTCAGCTTCGGCGAGAACATGGCGCTGACCCGCGCAAAGAGCGAGCGGCACGGGTCGGTCGCGAACTCCGAGTAGGCGATCCTGCCCTCGTCGCGCGCCGCGCGGTAGGCGCGGCTCTCGAGGAAGCGGTTCGCGTAGGAGACGTCGCCGTCCGCGAAGGAGAAGCGGTGCAGCATCGCGAAGCCGTCGAACCAGTGGTTCATGGCGCGGTCGCCGACCTCCCACTTGGCCGGGCCGGTGCGAATCAGCGATCCCTGGAGCCAGGGCGGAAGCTCGCCCTGCACGGGGAGGCCGTCGAGATGGGTCTCCTCCTCGAGCGAGTCGAAGCCGCGGCGGGCGGTGGCGATGGCGGGAGTGTCGGTGACCGTGCTCATCATGCCTCCTGAATCGTTCGTTTCGAACCGTTCTGGTCGGACTGTATCATGATCGCGATGTCAACTCCCCGCCTCAGCGACACCTCGTACGCGGTGCTCGGTCTGCTCGACCTGTTCGAGCCGGCGACCCCCTATCAGCTGAAGCAGATCGCACAGGTGAGCATCTTCCACTTCTGGTCGATTCCGCACACCCAGCTGTACACGGAGTGCGCCCGCCTGGCGGAGGCCGGCCTGCTCGACGAGCGCAGGGAGGAGAGCGGCCGCCGCCGCCGCGTCTACCGCCTCTCGGCGGCGGGGCGGAAGGCGTTGAGAACGTGGCGAGCCGACCCCAACACCGATCTGTACGAGCTCCGTGACCCGGGGTTGCTGAAGCTGTTCTGTGGCGCCGACCCGGCCTCGCTGGCCGAGGCCCAGGTCGAGCGGCACGAGCGGCGCCTGCACTCCTATCAGGAGCTTCTCGACCAGACCGACATGTCGGACGGGATGCGACTGTCGCTCGAGTCCGGGATCGGACACGAGCGCGAGTACATCCGCTTCTGGTCGCGCCTCCAGGACGGGCGAAACAAGAAAGCACTGACCTGAGCAACGAATGTCGCAGGAGAGCATCGAGATCGTGAGGGCGACGATCGCCTCGATCAACAGGGGGGACCTCGATCAGGCGCTCGAGGCCGCCCACGAGGACTTCGAGGCGGATTGGTCGAACTCGATCGCGCCCCACGGCGGCGTGTATCGAGGGCGCGAGCGGGCGCGAGAGCTTTTCGAAGCCTTCCTCGAAGCGTGGGAGGAGTTCCGGTGGGACCTGCAGGAGATCATCGAGGTGGACGAGGCCCGAGTGGTCGTTGTCAACCGGGTCCGGGGCCGCGGTCGGGGCAGTGGGGTCGAGGTGGACGCGACAGGCGCTCAGCTGTGGACGATCACCGGCGGCGAGGTCCGTAGCGTCAAGCTGTATCAGTCGAAAGCCGACGCCCTCGAAGCCGTCGGGCTCGCACATCCATGACGACCCTCGAGACCAGTGGCCTGCGTGACGGATACGCGGAGCTCGGCGATGTGCGGCTGCATTACGTCGAGGCGGGCGAGGGGCCCTTGGTCGTTCTGATCCATGGGTTCCCCGAGTTCTGGTTCAGTTGGCGCTTCCAGATTCCGACGCTGGCTGCAGCCGGGTTCCACGTCGTCGCGCCGGACATGCGCGGCTACAACCTGTCGTCGCGCCCCGCGGGCGTCGCGGCCTACGACACCGACCGGCTGGCGGCTGACGTCCGCGACCTGATACGCGAGCGCGGCGCCGACAGCGCCTTCCTCGTCGGCCACGACTGGGGCGCGGGCGCTGCCTGGGCGACGGCGACGAACCACGCGGAGGTGGTGGAGCGGCTGGCGATACTCAACGCCCCCCACCCGAACCGGATGCTCCGCGGCCTGCGGCGACCGCGCCAGCTCGCCAGGTCCTGGTACATGTTCTTCTTCCAGCTTCCGTGGCTGCCGGAGCGCCTCCTGAGCGCCGCCGGCTACTCGGCTCTTCGTCGGGCATTCGACGACGCGCGGCCGGGAGCCTTCACGCCGCAGGACATCGCGCGCTACGTCGAGGCGTGGGCGCAGCCGGGGGCCGTGACCGCGATGCTCAACTACTACCGCGCGGCCTTTCGCCGGGCGTCGCGGCGCGGACAGGAGCGGATCGGCCCGGTCTGCGCCCCGACGTTGGTCATCTGGGGCGAGCGTGATCGCCACATCGGCGCTGAGCTGGCCGAGCCTGACCGTGCCGACGTCCCCAACCTGGAGCGTGTCGTGCGCCTGCCCGACGCCTCGCACTGGGTGCAGCACGATGAGTCACAGCGGGTCGGGCAACTGCTGATCGAGTTCTTCGCGGGCCGGGCCGAGCGCCAGCCGGCCGCGTGATCGACGACACGTGCCCGGTTACGGTCGCAGTCGGACCGGCAGCGTCTTGAGTTGGTTGATGAACGGCGACTCCGCGTACTCGGGCGTGCCCGCCGGTTCCATCGCCGGGAAGCGCGCCAGCGTTGCCTCGAAGAGGATCCGCAATTCGAGCCGCGCGAGCGCGGCGCCCAGGCAGAAGTGCCGGCCGCCGGCGCCGAAGGCTTGGTGCTCGGGGTTGCGGGTGACGTCGAAGCGGTCGGGATCGTCGTAGCGCGACTCGTCGCGGTTCGACGACACGTACCACATGACCACCTTTTCGCCCTCGCGGATCGGCTGCCCGGCCAGTTCGGTATCGCGCGTTGCGGTGCGGCGAAAGTGAGCGAAGGCGGGGAACATCCGTAGCGACTCCTCGACCGCGCTGGGGATGAGCGACGGGTCGTCGAGCAGGAGCTGCCGCTCGTCGGGGTGGTCCATGAGCGCCCGCATGCCGCTGCAATAGGTCGCCTTCGTGCTGTCGTTCCCGGCGGCGACGAGGAGGAAGAATCCCATCACGATCTCGTGCTCCTCGAGCCGCCGGTCGTCGAGCTCGGCGTGGACCAGCACGCTCGTGAGGTCGTCGGTGGGCCGCTCGCGGCGCTCGGCGATGAGCCGCCGGCAGCGGTCGAAGATCTCCGGCACGTCGCGCTCCATGACGGACTGGACCCCCTCCGGGTTGAGGTCCGGGTCGCCCGCGCCGAGCGTCGTGTTCATGAGCCGCGCCCAGATCTCGTCATCCTCGGGCGGGATCCCCATGAAGCTGCCGATCACGCGCGAGACGACCGGCTGGGCGACATCCGTCACGAGGTCGCACGTCTCGTGGCGGGCGACCCCGTCCAGGGCCCCGACGGTGATCGCCCGGATCGCGTCCTCGTGCTCGGCGATCCGCTTCGGCGTGAAACCGCGCTGGAACAGCATCTTGAGTCGGTCGTGCTTCGGCGGGTCCATGCCGATGAACATCGCCTGCTGAAGGTCGAGCGGCATGATCGCGTTGGTCAGCGCCGCCACGCCGCCCAGCTCGGACGAGTAGGTCGCCCAGTCGTGGCTGACCTCATGGACGTCGTCGGCCGTCGTGACCGACCAGAACCCCGCCTCCTCTGGGTACTCCGTGATCCGCGCCGTCCAATGGACCGGGCATTCCGTTCGCAGCTGCTTGAACAGCTCGTGCGGCGGCCCATCCGGCCACAGCTCGCGCTCCGTGACGAGCAGCCCCTGAAGAGTGGTTGGGTGGGAGGACACGGGAGCCTCACGGTCGAGGATATCCCCTCAGCGCCCCTCTCGAATGGTGGCCTCAGCGTCGGCGAACGACCCTGAACAACCACGAGGCGGGGGTTGGATCCCTCTTGCCGTTGGCGACCGCTCGAACCTTGAACCGGTAGCGGCCCGGCTTGAGGTGCCAGAACCTCTGCGGCGATCGGCATCGGCGCCAGCCGCCGGTATAGAAGCACCGGAAGGAAGCGCCGGGGATGCTGGAGGAGAATCCGAACCTGGCTTTGTGCCTGCGCGTTCGGCGCGGTGGGTGGTGGGTGAAGATGGTGTTCGGCGCACTCCCCGCGACCGGAGGGGCGACCGTGAAGGATCGGATCTGGCCGTTGGTCACGTCGCAGTCGGCTTCGGCGGAGCAGTCGAAACGCTCGACCATCCAGTAATAGGTCCCGGGGTCGTTGCTGAACGGCGGGCGGAGCACGTACTCGTACGTGCTCCCTGCGGCGGAGCTGGGCGCGGCGAGGAGATAACGATCGGCGAACGTCCCGTCGGGACTCAGGTCGGTGCCCTCGGAGAACTCGATGTAGAGACGCGTGCCATCGTGCGTGTAGGAGGGGACGTCGTGGACGGAGAAGGTCGCCTGGCCGCCGTAGGGGATGGTCGCGCCCTCGCCCGGTGAGATCTGGGTTGGCGGCGCCAGTGGGCTGATGGTCAGCGATTGAATCGGGCCGAAGCATTTGGGATGGCCGCAGTCGTGGTAAGCCGCCTGCCAGTAGTACGTATTCGGCTTGTTGGGCCAGTTCGCGTCCGAGTCCGGCCCCGCCTCGTAGACGGGGGGAACGTCAGCGCTGGGACCGGCGAAAAAGGTGTCGATCGGGCTCGACAGCTCCCCATCGGAGCCGGTTTCGTTCACCTTCGAGATGTAGAAGTCGATACGGGCAGGGCTCGGGCTGTCGGCGGTCGACGCCTGGAAGGTGATCTGGTCAGCCCGCGCGATAAACACCACCCCGTCGACCGGCGCGATCGGAGTCGGACCCGGACTCGGGTCGGCGAGCGCCTCCGGAACCCCGGTCAGCGCCAGACCCCCGACGGCAGCAACGATGGCCAGGCGGGCTCTCACAACCACCTCAGGTCAGCCTCCCCCGGCTCCGGAGCCCCCGGGGGCGGGCAGCCCGCCCCCGGGGGGCGGCAGGGAGGAGACGGGTTCTGGCCGAGGCTTCGGGTCGGGTCGGGGCTGCGGGGCGGGCCCGTTATCGGGAGGGGGCGGAGGCGGGGGAGCGGGGGTGGCGATGGGAGCGGGCGGTGCTTCGGGAGCGGGCTCGGGCGCCGGAGGCGGTATCTCCGACGCGGCCGCGGCGTGGCCTGCTTCGTTGCCCCGGTCCCGCTGGTGAGCCCTCGACCTGTGGGCCGCACCCTGCCGCGCACCTCGGCCTCGGGCTGGCTGCGGTTTCCGCGACTGCTCGCCCAGGGCCGCCAGGCGCTTCGGCACACTCGCGACTCCGGCGCTCGGGGCGCCGACCGGAGACTCACCGCCTCGGGTCCCGGCGAGGGTCGCGCCGACCCCAACGGCCACGAACACGGCCGCGACGGCAGCGGCCCGCCTGGTGGACCTGAGGTCCGCCCAGGGCCACGCCCACTTCTGGTCACCGGCCGTCCCAGCGGTCGCCGGCGCCTGCCGCTTCCCGGAGTCCGCAGCAGCGCCCCGACCGTGCTCGAGCTCGAGCCTCCACTCACCCGTGGCCCGCTCGAACCGACTGAAGATGGGCTTTCGGTGCTTCGCCGCGTCGGCGGCGGCGCTCGCCAGGGTGCGGGCCGGCAGCCGACTGGCGAGTCGGTCGCGCTGATCCCGGTAGAAGACGAACGCCGTGCCGATCTCGAGCATCGGCCCGGAGCCCCAGGATCGAGCCCAGTCTGCGGGCATGTCACCGCCACCAGGGACCCCGTTGGGCGGCGATGGAGGGCCGGCCCTCCCGCCGACCCGCCCGGCAAGGTGCTCGTACTCCAAGCGGATCAGCGCCGTGACCAGAAGCAGGTCGCGGTAGCGGTCCCCGCGGCGCCGGTAGCGGCGGGACAGGCGCGCCGCGATTGCCCGGCGCTCACGCTCGAGGTGCAGGAACGCAGCCGTGTTCGCACGGGTCCAGGGATCGCCCGGCTGGCCGGCCCCCTGCTGCGGAATCTGCGCCGCGAGCCGCTCGGCGCTGGCGTGCTCGAATGCGGCAACCATCTTCTCCTGGAGCTCCGACGGCATCGGCTTCGGCGGTACCGCCATCGCCCGTTCAGGCTCGGTCCTCATATGCATATGCAAGCGAGGCGCAAAGCGCCAGAGCTCATTGGCCCTCATACCAGCTCCCGGGGAAGCACGCGGACGCTTGCCAAATGGTTGCGTCACTCACCAGGCCAGACGGCTCAGCGTCCGTTCCGGAGCCGTCCACGTCCGTCTAACTATTGGCGAGCGGAAGTGTATCCCGGGCGGGGCGCGGCGTCGATACCTGAAAACGTGAGTGACGGGCGCTCCTGGGCAGGCGCCCGCGGAGCGCCCCGGAAGCTCATATGTGTCGCCCTCGCGCCCGCGGCCCTCCCAAAAAAGGAGATACGTGGAACAGGGCGAATTCGAACGCCCTACCAGGGGTTTCGGATGCTGCGGCGCCGGCCCCGAGGGCGCTGAGCGGTCGATCCGCGGGTGTGGGCAATGTTAGCGTCGTGTCTTGAACCGGCGAACGTCGTCATAGCGTCCTGTTAGCATGCCGCGACCTTCCCGCTGAGTCCCCGCCACATATCCGCGGGGATCGGGGGACCCAGATCCCACCAACGGGGCGAATCGCGGGGCAACCCGCGTAGCGCTAGCCCTTTCGGCGCGAGCCCGTCAGCTAACCCCGTAAGCGACAGAGAGGAAGATGTGGAAGGACGGATTCTCCGCCGTCAGGCGGACCCGTGGACTCAATCGAAAATCGTTGGGTCCGGCGGCAGGGCGACAACGATCCGGATGATGTTTGGCACGGCGGTCTCGATCGCCGCCGCGGCGTTGCTGCTCTCGGCGCTGATGCTGGTCACGGCGTCGGTCGCCGAAGTGGGCGTGGCGACCGCCGAGGCCGGGAAGTGCAGGTGGGCTCACGCGGGACCACGCCACGTCTCTCGCGGGCACGCCCGCCACGCCGTCGTCTGCCAGATCAACAAGAAGCGGCACCGGCACGGGCTGAAAGGCGTCGACTCGAGGCGTGCGCTGCGCAAGGCGGGGGGGCGGCACTCGAAGTACATGCAGCGCCATAACTGCTTCGCGCACCAGTGCCCTGGGGAGAGGGACCTCGTGGGGAGGATCCACGCCACGAGCTATCTCCCCTGCAACTGCAACTGGCGCGTGGGTGAGACCCTCGCCTGGGCGGCGAAGGGACGGGGGACGCCGAGCGCGATCGTCCGGGCCTGGATGCACAGCCCCCCCCATCGCCAGGTGCTGCTCGACGGGCAGCTCAAGAACGTCGGAATCGGACTGATCTGGGGAAGCCCCTCGAACCCGGGTGCCAGGGCGGCCACCTACACCGCGGACTTCGGCTACAAGAGCGGATAGATCAGCCCGGCGGCGGCGCCTCAGAGCCGGTCGAGCACCTCGCGGGCCGCCCGCTCGGCGGAGCGAACGGCGCCGTCCATGTAGCCGTTCCAGTAGGTCGACGTCTCCGTTCCCGCCCAGTGGATGCGGCCGACCGGCTTGCGGAGCGCCGGGCCATAGCGAGGTCAAGTCGAGCGGCCACGTCGCCGAAGACCTCCCGCCTTGTGACCACATTTGTGGTCACATTCCGGGGCGGTCGCGTCAGCGGGGCGCCGACACCCCGGCGCCGGATCGGCAAGCATGCCGCGGATGCCCGAGGCCGGTGAGCGGGTCACGGCACGCGAGCTGGTGGTGCTCGTCGCGGGTGCCTGCCTGCTCGCGGTGGTCATGCACTGGCCGCTCGTCCTGCACCTGGGAGCAGACATCCCCAAGGACCTTGGGGATCCACTCCCGCAATCGTGGCAGGTGGCCTGGGATGGCCACGCCCTGGCGCACCAGCCGCTCGACCTCTTTCAGTCGAACCAGTTCTGGCCCCTGCGCGACACGCTCGCCTTCTCCGACGCCCTGGTTGGCTACGCCCCGGCGGGGTTCCTTGGATCCGGTCCGGAGGCCGCTGTGTTCCGCTACGACCTGGTTTTCCTGTTCGCCTACGCGCTGGCGTTCGCCGGCGCCTATCTGCTGGCGCGGGAGCTGGGGCTCGGGCGGGGAGGAGCGGCGGTCGCCGGGGCGGCGTTCGCGTTCGCGCCCTTCCGATTGGAGCAGGACGGCCACATGCAGGTCATCTCCAGCGGCGGGATCCCGCTCGCCTTCGCCCTCGGCCTGCGCGGCTACCGCCTCCGCCGGCCGGCGTGGGTGGTCGCGGGATGGGCGATTGGCGCCTGGCAGCTGTCGGTCGGCTTCACGCTCGGCCTCCCGCTCGCTTACCTGCTGGCCACGGTCTGGCTGATGGCCGCGATCGTCTGGCTGCGCAACGGGCGTCCGCGCCCCGACCGCGGGCTGGCGATCGCGACCGTCGCGGGCGCGGCGATCTTCATCGCCGCCGGGTTCCTGCTCAGCCGGCCGTACGTGCGGGTGGCCGACGCGCACCCAGGGGCGCATCGAACGCCTGCGGACGTAGAGCCGTTCTCCGGGCCGCCGTGGGTCTTTCTCGTCGCTCCCGACGAGAACCTGGCCTGGGGCGCCGCCACCTCGCCGCTTCGGGACGGGCTGGAGAACATCCCCGAGAAGACCCTGTTCCCGGGCCTGGTGATCCTCGCCCTGGCGATCGCCGGCCTTTCATCATCCGCCTATCCGCGCTGGCTGCGACGGGGGCTCGGAGTGGGGGTGGTGGCGGTCTGCGTCCTCGCCCTCGGGTTCAGGGAAGGGGGTGGGCTCGCGTGGCCCTATCGCGTCGTCTACGAGCTTCTGCCGGGGTGGGAGGCGATCAGGGTTCCCGGCAGGCTCGTCGCATTCTCCTCACTCGGGCTTGCGCTGCTCGCCGGGGCGGGCGCGCAGCGTGCGATGCTGGGCAACGCCGCCCGGAGGCTGTCCAGGTGGGGCGGGGCGACCGCGATCGCCGCCCTCCTGGTGCTGGCGATCGTGATCGAGGGAAGGGGGCTTCCCTTCGACCCGTTCGACAACCAGGCCCAGCCCAAGGTGCCGCCGGTGCCGCCCTCCGTGGCCTCGGTAGCTGCGCCACAGCTTCACCTGCCGGCCGAGCGAGCGACCGACAACCGCCGCTACCTGCTGTGGTCGACCGACGGGTTCCCGGCGATCGTCAACGGGCGCTCGAGCCTCAATCCGGCCTTCACCGAGCACCTGATCGAGCGTATGCAGCCGTTCCCCGACCGGCGCACGGTGGCGCTCCTGGCGCGGCTCGGGGTGAACAGCGTGATCCTGCACGCCAACCGCGTCAACGGCACCCCCTGGGAGGGCGCGGCGAGGCGCCCGGTCGGCGGCCTCCGGGTCACCCGCCGGGATCGAGGCGACCTGGTCGTCTACGGGATCCGCTCGCCGACCGGGGACCCGGGCGCGATCAGGCGCTCGGTCGCGCGGTCGGCGCGGCGCGCCCGGTAGCGGAGCGCCAGCAACGTGGTCAACGACCCCGCTACGGCCAGCGCCACCAGGGTGAGCGCCGCTGGGCCATCGTCGAGGGGTGTGACCGGGTCCCCGGCCACGCTGGGGCCGACCACCGAGGCCAGCGCCCATCCGAGCAGCGCGGCGACGGCCGGTCGCACGTCCCCGATCCGGACTCGCGGCGTGGCCAGGGCGGCGAAAGCGATCGCGGCGGCCACCGCGGCCAGCAGGGGGGAGACCGCGAGCCAGCCGTTGTGAACGCCGAGCACGGTGAGCACGGTGTGCTCCAGGGCCCCGCTGCCGAGCTGATTGGCCCAGGTCCCCGTGCCGTTGTCCCCGATCAGCGGGAAGGTGAGCGCCCCCGCGACCATGAAGGTGACCGAGGGAATCGCCAGGGCGAGGGTGAGCGCGGGCAGGCGCCTGTAGGCCGACGCCAGGCCGATCGCGAGGAAGGGCAACGCCGGGATGAAGAAACGTGGTCCGGGCGAGCCGCCGCCGAACGGGAGCCAGTAGCCGGCGTTGTAGAGGTAGTACGCGATCCCGACCGCGCCGATGACGGCTGCCTCAGCCGGGCGGCCTCGCCTGCGGATCATGATCGCGCCGACGACGCCCATCACGAGCACCGGCGTCAGGGTCAGCAGGCCGCGGCTGGCGAGCAACAGGTCGATTGCCGCAGCCGGGCGCGGCAGGTCGATACCGAAGAAGCCGCTCGAGTTGAGCCCCAGCTCCGCGTGCCCGGTGAGCCCCTGGACGGCGACCGCGTGCGAGTAGGCGAAGCGAAGCGGCGAGGAGAGCGCCCAGAGGTTGAAGGCGAGCGCCGGCGCGGCTCCGATCGCGGCCCCGGCGGCGTAGGCTGCGGCTCGGCGCAGGCGCCGCAGGCGCCGCGGGCGGGCCAAGGCGTAGGCGAACAGGATCGCCCCCAGGAGGCCGAGTGGGTACTCGAAGCTGACCGCCAGGCCGGCGAGCAGGCCGGCGGCGCCGACGAGGCCGACTCTCGCCGGGCCCTCCCGCTCGCGGAACAGGAGCGCGAAGGCCGCGAACCCGAGCGTCGCGGCGACCACGTGAGAGAAGTACTCGGCGGCGAAGGTCATCACGATCGTCCCCAGCCCGAGCGTGATCGCCGCCGCGGTGCCGTAACCCGGCTCGATCCGCTCCGCGACCCAGCGGACGAGCAGCAGGAGGGCGACCGCCGGGATCACCGCCCCCACCAGGGTCAGCGCCCAGACGATCGGCGCCTGGTTCTCCACCCGGACCGCGACTCGGTGGGCGCGTCGGGGGCTGTACGCGTACTGGCTCAGGTCGGGATGGTCACCTGGGGCCCACCGCGGGTGCTCCGCCTCTCTGGCGTTGGCGGCCGCATCGCGGGCAACCGACTTGGCGCCGGCGGCGTCGAGCGCCAGATAGGCGGGAAGCGTGAGCGCCGCCAGCCCGGGCGCCTTGACCGAGTAGAAGTGACCCTCGAACCAGGCCTTGTCCCTGGTCTCCCAGTGCCAGCGGTCGATCTCCGCCTGTCCGGCGGCGAGCGCCTGGACCTGCGCGTAGGTGGACTGCTGCGCCCAGCCCATCGAGTGCATCGCCAGGCCCCAGGCGACGCCGAGCGAGACGATCGCGAGTAGGCCGGCGCGCGCGCCTACGCTCACTCGCTGCGGCACAGAGCCATCGTCCAGGGGAGCGGGCTACGGACCGCGACCACCTCCAGGCGCCCTTCGAGGAAGCCGACGAAGGAGCGCCGCGACCAGTGCTGAAGGTGGCCCGGGGTGTTGCCGAGATCCCGCACGTACTTCAGCCGCCCCAGGTTCAAGGCGCGCCAGAGCGGCTCTCGCGGGACGCTGACGATCGCCCAGGGGCTCGCCAGTCTGGCGACGATCTCGAGTGCGGCCTCGGGGTCGCCCACGTGCTCCATCACCTCGCAGCAGAGGATCAGCTCGGCGGAGTCCTGGCTGGGATCGAGCGCCTCGATCGGCGCCACCCTGAAGGACACGTCGAGCTGGGCCGCGCCCGCCCGCCGGCGCGCCTCGTCGATCACCGCCTCGGAGATATCGGAGCCTCGAGCGCGCAGGCCGCGCCTCGCGAGTCGCAGCAGCAGCTCCCCCTCGCCGCAGCCGACTTCGTGCACCTCCCGGGCGCCGGTGTCGATCGCCAATCGCTCCAGCTCGTCGCAGAACCCGCGCACGAGCCGGCGCTCCACCGGATTGTGCGACCCGTACTTGTCGTAGACGTTGCCGCCGGCGATCGGCGGCGACGTCGCCGCGCCGGTCAGCCGCCGACCTCGCGGCGGTGATTGGCGCGCGCCTGATCCAAGCTGCCGCGTCCGTCCTCGGCGGGGGCGCGAACGTCCGCCTGGCCCGCCTCGTAGTGCGATGGCTCGATGCCCGCTTCGAGCTCCAGCCGCCGGACCCGCTCGAAGGTTCGCTGCGCGATTACGCGCTGGCCGGCGATCGCGTCGCCGACCACCCCAAGCCCGAACATCTGGACCGCCGTCAGCGCGAGGACGGCGCCCAGGATCAGCGATTGGACGTGGCCGTTTCGGTCGCCGTGGAGGATCCAGTCGAGCATGAAGGGCAGCCAGGCGATCAGCGCGGCGACGCCGAACGCGCAGGCGACGATCGTGAACACCCGCAGCGGCTCGTAGAGGACGTAGGCGCGGAAGACGGCGAGCGCGTTGCGGCGCACGTAGGCGGGGGTCGAGTCCACGAGGCGCGACTCGCGGGTCTCCGGGTTGCTCTGAATCGGGACGTGTTCGACCGCGACCAGCATCTTTCCCGCCTGGATCAGGCTCTCGAGCGTGTAGGTGTAGTTGGAGACGACTTGGAGTTGCAGCGCCGCCTCCCGGTTGTAGGCGCGAAAGCCCGAGGTCGTGTCGGGGACGGCGGTTCCCGACGCGCGCCGTACCACCCAGCTTCCGAGCCGCTGGAGCGACTTCTTCGAGGCGGAGAAGTGCTCGACGTCCTTGACCTGCCTGTCGCCGACCACCATGTCGGCGCGGCCGGCGAGGATCGGCGCGACCAGCTTCGGGATGTCGGCCGCCCGGTATTGGTGGTCGGCGTCCGTGTTGACGATCACGTCCGCCCCCAGCTTCAGGGCGGCGTCGATCCCGGCCTGGAAGGCGGCGGCGAGGCCCTTGTTGTTGGTCAGCCTGACGACATGGTCGACCCCGTGCGCTCGCCCGACCTCGACGGTCCGATCGCTCGACCCGTCGTCGATGAGGAGCCATTCGACCTCGTCGAAGCCGTCCAGATCCCGGGGGAGCTCGAGCAGGACCTGCGGCAGGGTGGCCTCCTCGTTCAGGCACGGAATCTGGATCACCAGCTTCATCCGCGGGGCCATGGTAGCCACGCCCCACCCCGCGAGCGCTGCCGCGGTACGGCGCCGCGTAAGGGCCGAGCGGGATAGTTTGAAGCCGCATGGAGGCCCTGGGTAGCGACGCGTTCGGAATCACGATCCCGCTGTTCAGCGGGAGCGACACGGTGCAGGCGATCACGATCCCGCTGTTCACCGGCGCGATCGGCTACCTGACCAACTGGAGCGGCGTCTGGATGCTGTTCAACCCGGTCCGGTTCGCCGGTTTCAGGGTTCCCGGCCTGGCTGCACTCGTCAGCCTGCTGCCGCGAAGGATCCAGCAGATCCCGGGGGTGATGCAGGGAGGCGTCGGCTGGCAGGGGATCATTCCGTCGCGGGCCGCGAAGATGGGCTCGATTGCCGTCGACAAGGGGATCGCGAAGCTCGGGAGCCCCGCCGACTTCTACCAGCAACTCGAGCCGGACAAGATCGCCGAGCACATCCTGGCGACGGCGCGCGGCGAGATTCGCGAGCTGGTCGAGCGGATCCTGGAGCGCGAGCACCCGCAGCTATGGCGCGAGACCCCGCCGCGCGTGCGCGAGGCCGTCCACGCGAGGGTCCAGGAGCAGCTCCCCGACATCGTCCGTGCCGTGACCGGCGAGATCGGCGCGCACATCGATCAGCTCCTCGACGTCAAGCTGATGGTGATCTCCAGGATCGAGGAGCGGCCCGAGCTCGCCAACCGGATCTTCCTCGAGGTGGGGCGCAGGGAGCTGCGCTTCATGATCAACTTCGGGTTCTTCTTCGGCCTCGTGCTGGGCATCCCGCTGGTCTTCCTGACCGAGGCCGTGCCGCACTGGTGGGTGCTGCCGATCGGTGGGGTGGTGATCGGGTACGTGACCAACTGGGTCGGGCTGTGGATGATCTTCGAGCCATTGCAGCCCCGCAAGCTGGGGCCGTTCACCCTCCACGGCCTGTTCATGCGACGCCAGCCGGAGGTCTCCGGCGTGTACGCGGGGATCATCGCCGAGGACATCGTCACCCTGCGTAACATCGGCCAGGAGCTCCTCCATGGCCCGAGCTCGGACCGCACCCGGCAGCTGATCGAGACGGCTCTGGAGCCCGCCGTCGACCGCGCCGCCGGGCCGGCGATGGCCCGGACGGCCGTCCGGGCGGCGGTGGGGCCGCGCGAGTACGACGCGATCCGCGAGTCGATCGCAGTGGAGGCGGTGGACTACACGATGACCCCGCTCGCCGACCCGCAGTTCAACCGCCATCAGAGCGAGGCGGTGCGCCAGCTGGTCGCGCGGCGGATGCGCGAGATGCCGGCGTCGGACTTCGCGGAGCTCCTGCGGTCGGCGATGCGCGAGGACGAGTGGCTGCTGCTGCTCCACGGGGCTGTGCTCGGGTTCGGGGCGGGCCTGATACATCTGTTGATCTTCGGGTGAGCCGATGACCGAGGGCCGAGACCGACAACCGACCCCGCCGCGCTCCGGCGCCGGCGACCCGGCGGACGGGAGCCTCGTCCGGCTGGGCGTCGAAGTGGCGCGGCTGTACGCGTCGGCCTGGTGGCGTGCCGCCGGATGGTCCTTCGGAATGGCCCGGCAGGCTCTGGGTGTCGCGGACGCGCGGGCTCGCGAAGCGACCTCTCGACAGGGCGCGCACGGCGGCTCCGGGCGGAGCGGCGGTGCACGGCCCAGTTCCTCGTTGCGCGAGCGGGGCGCCGAGCTGCTGCGGCAATCCGCGGACGTCCGGATCGCCGACGACACCCACCCCGCCTACGAGCGGATCCTGGGGGACCTGGCGCCCGACGAAGCCCGGATCCTCCGCCTCCTCGCCAGCGAGGGCCCGCAGCCGGCGGTCGACGTCCGCACTGCCCGGCCGCTCAACATCGGCTCCAAACTGGTGGCGGCGGGCCTCTCGATGATCGCCGAGCATGCGGGATGCCGCCGCCGCGACCGCACGCACGCGTACCTCAACAACCTCAACCGGCTGGGGCTGATCTGGTTCTCGCGCGAGCGCCTCGAGGATCACCGGCGCTACCAGGTGCTCGAAGCACAGCCGGATGTGATGGGGGCGATGCGCCAGGCCGGGCGCGGGACCACGCTGCGCCGCAGCATCCATCTGACGCCGTTCGGCGAGGACTTCTGCCGGCTATGCCTGCCGCTGGACGGCGCCGAGGGGTCGGAGGTTCGCGAGAGCTAGCGCCCACGAAGCTGGTAGATGCTGCCGCCCCCAATCTCTTCCGCTGGGGTAGTCCCCGGCTCCGCGAGGATCTGCCGCAGCCGCCGGTAAAGCGCGGCGTCCCATGGACGCAATCCCGGAAGCTGCTTGCGCACGCTGGCTTCGTGCTCGCGGACGGCGGCTGAAAGGGCGGCGAAACGCCGCTCGACGAGGTTTCGCTCGCTGACCGGATCGAGCTTTCGCTCGCCCTCGAACATCCATACAGGGCTCACCCTTCTTTGCTCCTTACTTGAGTTTTTCGACCAATTTAATAGGGATAGGATCCTAGCACGCCCGCACGTCCGCCTGAGAACCGACGACTGGGGGGTTTGATGCCCATGCGACACACAATCCTCCATTCGGTCGGCGGCTCGAACGATGCTGCGCGCAAGCCCACCCGGGGCTAGGACTCGTCGAGCAGCTCCTCGGCCTCGCTCCAGCGGCCCGGCGGCACGCGCAGGGCGATGTCACCGCGGCCGAACTCGTCGAGCGGCCAGTCGGTCGTCAGCACCGATTCGACCCCGCGCTCGCCGAGGTACTGGCGCCAGGCGCGCGCCGCCTCCAGCTCGCCGAAGTCGCGGACGACCTCCCAGTCGTCGAAGCGGGGGTCGCCGACCTGGAGCTCCGCCGCGCCGTCGGCGTGCGGCGCGCCGCCGAGCAGGCGCCCGATCCCGGCCAGTCTCGATCGGAGGTCCATCGGCGTTCGGAGGCTCGGGTGCCGCGCTCAGCTAGTCCGCTAGCTCGATCCGCTCGATCAGCTGCGGCTCGAGCGGACGGTCGCCGGCGCGGGTGGGGGTCGCCTCGATCGCCTGGACGGCGTCCATCCCCTGGGTGACCCTGCCGAACACGGTGTGCTTGTCGTCGAGCCAGGGCGCTGCCTCCGTCGTGACGATGAAGAACTGCGAGCCGTTCGTGTCCGGTCCCGCGTTCGCCATCGCGAGCGCGCCACGGACCACCTTGTTGTCGTTGATCTCGTCCTCGAACGTGTAGCCGGGCCCGCCGGTTCCGGTTCCCTCGGGACAGCCTCCCTGGATCATGAAATCCGGGATCACGCGGTGAAAGGTGAGGCCGTCGTAGAAGCCGTCCGACGCCAGCTTGCGGAAGTTGGCGACCGTCTTCGGCGCCGCCTCGTCATGGAGCTCGATCGTGACCGGCCCGGCGCTCGTCTGGAGGATTGCTTTCGACATGGCGCGCCGATCACTCTAGCTTGCTATAAGACCGGCAGGGAGGCGGATGAGACCGGCAGGGAGGCGGGGCCTTCTACCGCTCAGGCACGAGTGCTACCCGATGCCAGCAGCGACGATCGAACAATCGCCCAAAGACACCTCGTCGGTGTTCGTGACCGGCGGGCGCCACCGCAATCACGCCGTGCGGCTGGCCGCGGCGACCCTCGGCCTCCTGCTCGCGGGCTGGCTGGCCGCGCTCGCGGCGGGCTTGATCGGGTTCTCGCCGCTCCCCGAGCTGACGCTGCCCGGCACGGGCAGCGTCAGAAGCGCTCCGGCGCCGCCGGGCCAGGGGCCCCAGCCGGCGAGGGAGCGCGACGCCAGCGCTCATGTATCCCCGATCGCTCCGCGCCCGGTGCGGGGCGGCGACCAGGTGAGCGCGGCGGGGAGCAGCGCGCCGGGCGCCTCGGGCAGCGGGACCGGAGGCGCGGCGGGCCAGGCCGGAAGCGGAGGCGGTGGCACTGGATCGACGTCCCCGGACAGCGGGGGCGGCGCCCCGCAGTCGCAGACAACCCCGCCCGCGCGCGGCACCGCATCCCCAGCGAGCCCCGGGAACCAGCCGTCGTTCACGCCGCCCGCCAGCGGTGAGAAGAGCGCCAGCCCGCCGCGCGGCGACTCGGCCAACGCGCCCGGAAAGACGATGTCCGCCGATCCCCCGGGAAGGGCAACGCGCGCACATTCCGGCTGAAGCCGCCCGGCGGAGGCTGACCCACATCGATGGACCATGGCGGTAGTCCGCGCCAGAAGCGAATCCGCGCGCCGCGTTGGACGCAGCATCGAGCGCCCGCCAGCGCATTGGTCCCTGCTCGCGCTGCTGCTCGGGGGCCTGCTTTTGCTGCTCGGCGCGCAAGGCCTATCGACCCGGGCCACGGGGCGCAGCGCCACCGCGACGACGAGCGCCACAGACCCCGCGCTCCGGGGCTCGGCGGCGATCTGGCGGATCGAGGGCAACCGGCTCGCTCCGAGCGAGCGACCGGTCGGACGGCGCATCGCCCTCACCTTCGACGACGGGCCTGATCCGCGCTGGACGCCGCGGATCGCGGCCATCCTTCGGCGGCTGGGGGTGCCGGCGGCCTTCTTCGTGGTCGGCGAGCACGTGGTCCGGTATCCCGCCGTGGTGGCGAGCCTGGAGGACGAAGGCTTCGAGCTCGGCGACCACACCTTCAACCACGTCGACCTGGCCGCGATGGCCGGCTGGGAGCAACACCTACAGGTGTCGATGACCGATACCGCGATCGTCGGGGCGGCCGGAGTTCGCCCGCGTTTCTTCCGCCCTCCCTACTCGGGCGGCCCGGAGTCGATTACCCGCACGAACGCGGCGGAGTTGGCCTCGACGGTCGACCCGGGCCACCTGATCGTGCTCTCCAACTACGACTCCGAGGATTGGCGGCGGCCCGGTGTCTCCCAGATCGTGCGCAACGCGACGCCGCCCGGGCGGCGGGGCGGCGTGATCCTCTTCCACGATGGCGGCGGCGATCGCTCGCAGACCGTCGCCGCGCTGCGACGCCTGGTGCCGCGGCTGGAGCGGCGGGGCTTTCGCTTCGTCTCGCTCTCCGAACTGGCCGGGGCGCCGCGGCGGGAGATCCAGCCGCCGGCCTCGGGGTCCGAGCGCCTTCAGGGAGAGCTCCTGATCGGCGCCCTCGCTGTGGCGCGCTGGATCACGGACGTCATGCTCGTGCTGCTTATCCCGATCGCCGCCCTGGCGGTTCTCCGGGCGCTGGCGGTTGCCGCCTTCGCCCGGCACCACGCCCGCCGCTGGCGGCGCCGGCCCTCGCAGCCATTCACGCCGCCGGTCTCGGTGATCGTCCCCGCTTTCAACGAGGCGGCGGGGATCGAGCGCGCGGTGAAGTCGCTGGCCGGGGGCGACTACCCAGCACACGAAGTGGTGGTCGTCGACGATGGCTCGGCCGATGGCACCGCCGACATCGTCGAGAGCCTCGATCTGCCGAGGGTACGGGTGCTCCGGCAGCCGAACGCCGGCAAAGCCGCGGCGCTCAGCGCGGGTCTGGCGGTCGCGTCGGGAGAGGTGATCGTCACCGTCGACGCCGACACCGTGTTCGAGGATCAGACCCTGCGCCGGTTGGTGGGGCCATTCGCCGACCCCACGGTCGGGGCGGTGGCCGGCAACACAAAGGTGGGCAACCGCCGCGGCCTGCTGGGGCGCTGGCAGCACATCGACTACGTGATCGGATTCAACCTCGACCGCCGCCTCTACGACACGCTCCGCTGCATGCCGACGGTTCCGGGCGCGGTCGGGGCGTTCCGGCGCCGGGCGATCGACGTCGCTGGCGGCTTCTCGAGCGCGACGCTGGCGGAGGACACGGACCTGACGATCGCGATCGGCCGTGCCGGCTGGAGGGTGGTCTACGTCGAGGACGCGCGTGGCTGGACCGAGACCCCGGCGACGCTCTCCGGCCTCTGGCGCCAGCGTTATCGATGGTCCTATGGGACGCTCCAGGCGGTCTGGAAGCACCGCTCCGCGCTCTGGCGGCGCGAGCCCGGCAAGGTCGGCCGTCGCGGCCTGCCCTACCTGATGCTGTTCCAGATCGCCCTGCCCTTCCTGGCGCCGCTGATCGACGCCTCCGCCCTCTATGGCATCGTCTTCCTCGATCCGCTGCCGGTGCTCGGCTACTGGCTCGGCTTCAACCTCCTCCAGCTCGGTCTGGGCGCCTACGCGTTCCGCCTCGACCGCGAGCCGCTGCGGCCGCTCTGGGCGCTGCCGTTGCAGCAGTTCGTCTACCGTCAGCTGATGTACTTGGTGGTCGCCCAGGCGACGATCAGCGCGGTGCGCGGCGTCCGACTGCGGTGGCAGCACGTGGAGCGCAGCGGCGAGATCGAGGTCGCCGGCACCGCCACGTAGGGCGCGCGCTCAGCGCCCCAGCCAGCGCTTCGGATTCTCGACCATCATCGTCTCGAGCTGGTCGTCGGTCATCCCCGCCTCGCGCAGGGCGGGAATCACCTGGTCGAAGACGAGCGTCATGCTCCAGCCCTTCGCCGCTCCGGCGGCGAGCAGCTGCTCCTCGACCTCGACCGAGTAGAAGTCCAAGGTGGCGCAGTAGTCCTGGGAGAGGAACATGCGGTCGGCGTAGCCCCGCTCGAGCAGGGCGGTGACGGTTGCGTTCCGTTGTTCGATCGGGAGGAACAGCTCGAGCCCGTACCGGTCCATGCCGATGTAGACGCCCTTCTCCAGCAGGCGCTCGACGTACTCCAGGTCGTCGGTGTCGCCGGTGTGGGCGATCTGCACCTTCGAGAGGTCGACGCCCTCCTGCTCGAAGATCTCGATCTGCCGCGGTCCCGTGCCGCTTGCGGGACGCGAGTGGGCCATGATCGGCGCCCCGGTGCGGACGCTGGCCCGCGCCACCGCGCGGTGCACCTTCTCGATGTTCTCGGTTACCCCCGGCTCGTCGGCGGCGCACTTCAGGAACGCGGCCTTGATCCCCGTGCCCTGGATGCTCTGCTCGATGTCGTGGACGAACAGGTCCGCCATCGCGTCGGCGTCGCGCGTCACGAAGAACACCGGCAGGTAGTCATAGGTGTAGATGCCCGTGCAGGGCACGACCTGGAGGCCCGTCTCCTCCGAGACCCGGCGGGAGAAGCCGACGTCACGGCCGCCGAACATCCCGGTGGGCTCACAGATCGTCTTCACGCCCCGCTCGAGGGCGGCGCGTGCGCTCTCCACCGCCACACCGTGCAGCTCCCCCGGCCCGCACGCGCGCGGCGGATTGACGGGGACCACGGATCCCACATGGGGCCACCAGCTCGCGACGGCCTCATCGCGGTAGATCAGGTGCTCGTGGATGAGCGTGGTGCCGAGCTCGTCGGCGTCGATCCTGCCGGTGACCGTCTCCACGGTGGCCATGAAGCGCGGCCGTAGTCTATGGCCGTGCCCCGCAGCTGGATCATCACGATGACGATCCTCGTCGGCTGCCTGCTCGCATCGATCGTGATCGCCCTCGTGAAGCTCCTCTGAGGATAGGATGCGCCCCACCCGAGGCGTTTGTTGGTCGCCGATGGCGATGAGACGAAGGGAGACGGGTTGTTCAAGCGCATAGTGGTTGGCACAGACGGCTCCGACACAGCGACCGAGGCGGTTCGCCAGGCGATCGAGCTCGCCAAGATGTCGGGGGCAAAGCTCGACCTCGTGGCCGCCTTCGAGCCGGTTCCCCAGACCCGCCTGCGCGAGGAGGGGGGTGAGGTGCCGGGAGACGTCCAGTACGCGGTCGGTCCGCGGGAGGACGTCAACGTGACGCTCGACGGCGCGGTCGGCAAGGCCAAGCAGGAGGGCGTCGAAGCCCAGCCCTTCCCGCGCGAGGGCGACCCCGCCGACGCGATCCTGGACGTCGCCGAGGAGATCAACGCCGACCTGATCGTGGTCGGCAACAAGGGGATGACCGGCACCAAGCGCTTCCTGCTCGGCAGCGTGCCGAACAAGGTCTCCCACCACGCCCCCTGCGCCGTCCTCATCATCCGCACCACCTGAGCCGCGGGCGGCCGAGCCGCTGGGCGATACTTGTCCAGCGATGGCCTCGGATGGACGGTTCTTCGGGCGCGATGAGCACTTCATGCGCCTGGCGCTTCGCGAGGCGGAGCGAGCCGCCGACCACGACGACGTGCCGATTGGGGCGGTCGTCGTGCGCGAGGGCGAGGTGCTCGCTGGGGCTGGGAACGAGCGCGAGCTGCGGGGCGATCCCACCGCCCATGCCGAGGTGCTGGCGATGCGGGAGGCCTCGCAGAGGCTCGGCGGCTGGCGCATTCCCGACTCGGTCCTCTATGTGACCCTGGAGCCGTGCCCGATGTGCGCCGGCGCGATCGTGCTCGCTCGCGTGCCACGGGTGGTCTATGGAGCGCCCGATCCGAAGGCGGGCGCCGCGGGCAGCGTGCTCGACGTCCTCGGCGAGCCCCGCTTCAACCACCGCCCCCGGGTGGACGGCGGGCTGCTGGCCGGCGAGGCGGCCGCCCTCCTGGAGTCCTTCTTCGCGGCGCGCCGCTAGCGAGCGTGCCTGGTTGCCGGGCGGCGGCCACCAGCGAGTTGGGGGTTGTGAATCACATCGATCCAGAACTCCCATCTCGGTGGCGCAGTCGCTCCGAGTAGCTCACCGGGTGGGGCTCGGCCGTTTCCCCGGCAACGGGACGCCGTAGCCGCTCGGGCAGGGCCGTGAGCTGGGCGGTGGAGCGCTCGCGGATCTCCTCGAGCGATTCGCGCCGCACCACTTCGCCGTCGCGCATCGCCGGCACGAGCAGCGCCTCGCCCTCCAGCTCCTCGTCCGCCGCCGCGATGATGTCGGCGTTCATGATGCCCCCGGCATAGCGGCGGAACACCTGCTTCGCGCCGGGCACCGTCTCCTTGTCCGGGGATAGCTTCCAGACCCCCCGCCAGCCGCCTCCGCGCCTGTCGGCGACCAGCTTGTACACCCCGTTGACGACCGGTGAGTCGCGGCTGGTGCCGAGGTCGGTGCCGACGCCCCAGAGGTCCACCGGGGCGCTCGCGGCGACCAGCTCCGCGATCCGGACCTCCTCGAGGTCGCCGCTGGCGGCGATCCGCGTCTCGCTCATCCCCGCCTCGTCGAGCAGCCGGCGAGCCGCCCGCGACAGCCCCAGCAGATCGCCCGAGTCAAGTCGCACTCCGGCCAGCCGGACGCCCGCATCGCGGGAGGCGGAGATCGCGTGGCGCACTCCGTCGAGCGTGTCGTAGGTGTCCACGAGCATCACGGCGGCGTCGGGGAAGTCCTCCATGAAGGAGCGGAACGCCGCCTCCTCGCTGTCGAACGAGAGCACGTAGGAGTGGGCCATCGTCCCCACGGGTCGCAGGCCATAACGCATCGCGGCGGCGACGTTCGAGGTGCCGCCGCACCCAGCCACTGCCGCGGAGCGCGCGACCTTCATCGCCGCGTCGACGCCGTGGTCGCGCCGCGGCGAAAAGTCGAGCACCCGCTCGCCGGCTCCCGGCTCGCCGCCGCCGGCCGCGAGCACGACCCGCGCAGCCTTGGTGGCGACCATCGTCTGGAAGTTGATCTGATTCAGCAGCACGGTCTCGAGCAGCTGCGCATCGATCCGCGGTGCCGTAACCCGGATCAGCGGCTCGTTGGCGAAGCAGACCGTTCCCTCGGGCATCGCCTCCAGATCGCCCGAAAAGTGGAAGGCGGCGAGGTAGTCGAGGTAGTCATCCGCGAACAGCTCGAGCGAGCACAGGTACCCGAGCTCGCGCTCGCCGAAGCGAAGCTGCCGGATCAGCTCGAGCGTCGGCCCCAGCCCCGCAGCGAGCAGCCAGTCGCGGTTGGGAGGGAGCCGCCGCGCGAACAGCTCGAAGATCGCCGGCTCGTTCAGGCCCTGGCTGAGGTAGCTGGCGGACATCGTCAGCTCGTACTGGTCGATCAGCAGCGAGGCCTCGGGCGGGCTGAGGAGCCCGGGATCGTTGGGATCGGGGCCGGTCAAGGCCCTATTCCTACCGACCCTCGAAGGTCGCTTGGCCTGGACCCTTCTCGACCAGCGTTCGGGCACCGTTCTGCAAGTCCTCGCTAGCCATTACTTTTGCCCCGATTTCGGGCAGCGCTGCATCGGCGGCTGCTACTCCCTTGTCCACCGTGAGCTGAATGATGCGTTTCGTCGCCGCGTGGGCGAGAGTCGGACCGCTGGCCAGACGTCGGACGAAGGCGCGGGCCTTCTCGTGCAGATCTTCGTTCGGCACAACGCGGTTCACGACTCCCCACTCGAGCATTGTCTGCGCCGCGTACGGTCGGGCGGTCAGAACGGCCTCGGCGGCGCGACCCGCTCCTGCCCTGGCGACTACGCGTTGCGTTCCTCCGCCGAAGGGCGTGGCACCGATCACGCCCTCGAGCAATCCGAGTTGAGCGTCCTGCGCGGCCCAGATCAGGTCGCAGGTCAGAGCTACCTCCAGGCCCGCTGCAAAGCACAGCCCGTGCACGGCGGCGACGGTGGGGACCTTGATCTCTGTGAATCGCCTGATCGTCGGCATGAACCCCGCGATCAGCTCCCGAGCGGCCGCTTCGTCGCGCCCGAGAAAGATCTCGACGTTCGCTCCGCCAGAGAAGTTGTCGCCCTCGGCACGCACAAGGATCGCCCGCGCGGTGCTATCGCGTGCCTCCTCCGCCGCGTTCGCGAGGTCGCTTAAGAGCTCCAAATCGAACAGGTTCAGGGGTGGATCGGCGATCACGATCTCGCCCGCATCTCCGTCCAGCGAGAACAACGCTTTGGCCATCTTCCTCTCCTGTCGATCGGCTTGGGATCTGCAACACCGGAGGCTCGAATCATGCCGGTGAACTAAGCAACCATTCAGCGGAGAGGGTGGGATTCGAACCCACGAGGCGGTTTGACCCGCCCACGCGATTTCCAGTCGCGCACCTTAAGCCGCTCGGTCACCTCTCCGAGCGCCCTGACGATACCGGCCGCACCCCTTGACGCCGAGGCGCGAACGTTCAGGTGAGCGCCGGCGCCTCCGGCAGGCGCTCCAGCGCCGCCTGCATGTCGGCCTCGGAGAACTCGAGGTCCTCGAGCTTGCCCGCGTGGTAGGCGTCGTAGGCGGACATGTCGAAGTGGCCGTGGCCGGAGAGGCCGATCAGGATCACCCGCTCCTCGCCGGCCTGCTTGGCGGCCTCGGCCTCGTCGAACGCGGCGCGCAGCGCGTGGGCTGGCTCCGGGCCGGGGATGATCCCCTCGGCGCGGGCGAAGCGCACCGCGGCCTCGAACGCGGCGGTCTGGTGAACCGCGGTGGCCTCGACGATCCCCTCCCTGACCAGCCCGCAGAGGCTCGGCGCGTCGCCGTGGTAGCGCAGCCCGCCCGCGTGAACGGGCGGCGGCACGAAGTCGTGGCCGAGCGTGTACATGGGCATCAGCGGCGTCAGCCCGACGGTGTCTCCGAAGTCGTAGCGGTAGGCGCCCCGTGTCAGGGTTGGGCAGGCGGCGGGCTCGGCGGCGACGAAGCGGGTCTCGAGGTCCTCGCGTAGCCGCCGGCGGATCAGCGGATAGGAGAGCCCAGCGAAGTTCGAGCCGCCGCCGACGCAGCCGACGACGACGTCGGGGTATTCGCCGGCCATCTCCATCTGCTGCAGCGATTCCTGGCCGATCACCGTCTGGTGCAGGCAGACGTGGTTCAGCACCGAGCCGAGCGAGTAGTTGGTGTCGTCGCTGTTTGCCGCCACCTCGACCGCCTCCGAGATTGCGATCCCGAGGCTGCCGGTGGAGTGCTCGGCCTGGGAGCGTCCCGCCTCGGTGAGCTCCGAGGGGCTGCGGTGCACGGTCGCGCCCCACGTCTCCATCATCGCTCGGCGATAGGGCTTCTGGTCGTAGCTGACGCCGACCATGAACACCTCGCACTCGAGGTCGAACAGCCTGCACGCGAGCGCGAGCGCCGAGCCCCACTGGCCGGCGCCGGTCTCGGTGGCGAGCTTGCGGACGCCCTCGCGCTGGTTGAAGTAGGCCTGGGCGACGGCGGTGTTCGGCTTGTGTGAGCCGGCGGGCGAGGCTCCCTCGTACTTGTAGTAGATGTGCGCCGGGGTGTCGAGGGTGGTCTCGAGGCGCCGCGCCCGATGGAGCGGCGTGGGGCGCCAGAGCTTGTAGATCTCGCGGACCTCGTCGGGGATCTCGATCTCGGAGTCTGCGGAGACCTCCTGCTCGATCAGCCCCATGGGAAAGATCGGCGCGAGGTCCTGGGGCCCGAGCGGCTCCTTGGTCGCCGGGTGCAGCGGCGGCGCGGGCGTGCCGGGCAGGTCCGGCGTCAGGTTGATCCAATGCGTGGGGATTTCCGACTCGGCCAGCAGGTACTTGGTCGGCTCGCTCACCTCAACCTCCGTTCGCGCTCGCACCGCGATTCTATGGGCGCACGGCCAAACAAGAAAAGACCGCCCAGCCTTAAATCAGCGGCCGGCGATGAACAGGAACAAGGCGACGATCCCGAGCGCGAACAGGATCGGGTGGACGATCGCTCCACCGGCGATCGCGATCACCAGCAGGATGACTCCAAGTATCAGCCAGAGCATGTTTCCTCCTTCCGCACGGCTGGGATTCAGGTTCGCGCTGCCTCATACCCTGAAGCGAGCGGCCTAACCCACGGGTGGCGAGGTCCTCGCGGTCGCCGGGCTGCTCTCCCACCAGCATCAGTCGCGCCGATCGCTACGCAACGCCGTACCCGGTTCACGTCGAGGAATCGCATCGAGCAGGAGATCGGCCCGAGGCACGGAACTCACGGGAATGTCGAATGGAGGCCCGGAGAGCCTTTCCGGCGAGGACAAGTCGGAGCGGATCGACCGCGAGCTGATCGAGCTTCTGAACGAGCTTCGAGTCGCCCTTCCCGGCGTCCAGGTTCTGTTCGCGTTCCTGCTCACGGTCCCGTTCAGCCAGGGGTTCGTAGAGACGACGCAGTTCCAACGCGACCTCCTGTTCGGGGTGCTGGCGGCCACCGCGATCTCGGCCGCCCTCCTGATCGCTCCATCCGCCTGGCATCGCCTCCGCTTCCGCCAGAGGGACAAGGAGCTGATTCTGTCTGTGTCCAACCGGATGGCGATCGCGGGCCTGGGCTTCCTCGCTATCGCGATGGTCGGCGCCGTGATGCTGATCGCGAACTACGCCTTCAGCGAGACGCTGACCGTCGTCTCGGGCATCGTCGCCTTCCTCGTCTTCGGCGGCCTCTGGTACGCGCTCCCGCTCGCCCGGATCGTGGAGCAGTCTGACTAGGGGGGTTTGCCGGTCGGTGCCGCGGGTATCACCGCGCCATGGGATCCGGCCGAGGCCCGAGCCTCCTCACGATCATCTACCTCGTAATCGGCGCCTTCATCGCCTCGGACCATCACTACTTCGAGCACGTGAACCAGATCGAGGAGGTCGCCGAGGCGGCCCTGGCCGTCGTGCTCTGGCCGCTGGTGCTCCTGGACGTGAGCATGCGCTTCTAGACCGGTTGGCGGTGTTTCACGCCAGGCCGCTGGGGTAAAGGGCGCGCATGCAACTATCGCTGCTACTGATTGTCATCGGGATCGTCCTGGCGCTTCTCGTCCACTACGCGCTCGGGATCGCCTGCATCCTGATCGGCTTGGTCTTGCTGATCTGGCCGCGGGTGACGGCCAACCGCACACGCATCTGACTCCCGCTAGAGCCGCCGCCAGGGACCCCGCTCGCTAGCCTAGGCGCTGCCGTCCGGAGGGGTGGCAGAGTGGTTGAATGCGGCGGTCTCGAAAACCGTTATGGGCCGTTTTGGTCCATCGAGGGTTCGAATCCCTCCCCCTCCGCTAGCCACAGGAAAGCCCTGCAAACCGGTCGTTCTCGCAAACTAGCGCCTGCGGCCGCCGACGAGCGTCCCCCCGCAGCTGTGCTGAAAAGTGGGCGATCACGCGGGCTATCGCGCGAGAAGTAGATCGCGCGCCGATCGCACGCCCGCCTCTCCTCGGTGACCCGAAGCAATCCGAGTAGGACGCAGCGCGCTGCCCGCGCGTGGCGCTTGTACCACCCCTCGCCGGCGTGGGTGCTTCGGCGGATATGTCGCGCATCGCTCCCGGCGGCGGGACCAGCGCCCGGCTGTCAGGCACCGACCGCGGCCTCCGGCTCCTTGCCGTGCTCCATGCCCGATTTGGCCGCGCCGCCACGGGCGCCAGCCGGCTCGTCACTCTCCATCGCGCTGTGTCTACCACCGTGGTCCTCGCCGTCGTCGGAGACGGCTTCGTTGACCAGCACGGCGGTGCCGAAGATCGCGGCGACGACTGCGATCGCGCCGACGAGCTTGACCGGCGGGCCGCCATGGATGCCGGTGTTGTGGACCGCGGTGTGGCCCTTACCGCGGGCGATCAGCCAGCGGTTGACCGGGAAGGCAAAGACCCCGGCGATAGCGAGCGCCACAGAGAGCGCCCCCCAGAAGAGGATGTCGCCGAGGCCGGCATCCATCGCTCCCGGGACGATCAGCATGATCGCGTTGTCGACGATCTCCATCACGGCGATGCTCAGGGTGTCCGAGGCGAGCGCAATCGGGATCACGACAGCCAGAGCCAGCCCGCCACGCAACAGCGGCAGGCTGGTCAGCGTGTAGCCAAAGAGGAAGGCCAGGACGACCGCCAAGACGATCGTGCCCAGGTCCGAGAAGCCCAGCGCTGTACCGATCACCATGCCGGCGATCTCGCCCAGGGCGCAGCCGGTCAGGCAGTGAAGCGTCGCGCTAAGGGCGACAGCATCGAGCGCCCGGCCCGAGGCCGGCATCTCGTGGTGGTCGTGGCTGTGGGAGGCGGCCTCCATCGGCTTCGGAGTCCTATGCCTTGCCGATCGGCGCGGGATGCGCGACGGACTCGACGACCTCCGAGGTCGACATCAGCCGCACGCCTATGCTCTCGAGTTCGTCACGACCCTTGTCGTAGAGGCCCGAGACTGCATCTTCGGCCAGCACCACCCGAAAGTCGCGCTCGCTTGCCTCATAAATGGACGCGCGCGGACAGTTAGGGAAGTTGCAGCCGCAGAACACGATCGTGGAAACGGCTTGTCGTCGCAGGTGGTCTTCGAGCGGGGTCTCATAGAAAGCCCCCCAGCGCGGCTTGTAGATAATGACCTCCCCAGGCCCCACCTGCTGGAGTCGGCCCTCGAGAAGCTCGTCTGCTTCGAGTTCGAAGCTCGGGCGCTCGACGATTTCCGGCGCAAGCTGTGAGCCGCTCGACTCGGGTGCGAGGATCTCCGCTCCAGCCTCGACTATTGAGCGTCGACAGATATCGACGTTGCTGCCGTCCCTCCGATACAGGCGGACGACGTGCACAATCGGCCTACCGGCATCCCGGAAAGCTGCGGCGAGCGCCACGATCTGTGGGACGGCTGCAGAGGTCCCCGGGATCTCCAGAGGTTGCCCGTCAAGCGTGTCGACCTGGGTGTCGATCGTGACCAAGGCCGATGAGTTCCAATCGGGCGCCAGGTAGTCCATGCCCGAGCGATCTTAGGCCGGACAGCGCAGGCCAGCCGTCCACTTCAGTGATCTATCCGCTCCTCCAAGTGGACGATGACGGCGTCACCCTCCGCTTTTCCGATCGCTTTGCGCAGGTCGGCCTTGACCGGCAGCTTGTGGGTGCCATCACCCATCGCCATGAACGAACTCTGGAATGGGTTCGGCCGTTAATCGTGCCTCGGACCTTTACCAGGCCCCGAGTTCCAAAGAATTCGACCGAATCAGGCATGACCACATAGGTCCAGCCGCCCTTGTTGGGGCTCTTCTGCAGGGTCGCCTCGAATCGCTTGTCCAACAACGCTTTCACCTTGCCTGCTCCTTCCACGCTCGGCACAACACAATCGGCGCTATAGATAGAGACCGGCGCCGGGCGGGAAGTTCATCGGCGGCCTGTCACCGGTAATGCTGGGCCAGGATGCTGCCTATGGCCAGGACCCGACGTTGCTGGACCTCGCGCGAAGCGGACGCAGATGCCCGAAGATCAGCAGCGTGACTCGCTTCGCTGCCATCGATGCCGCAATTGACTCCTCGGGGACAGGACGGGGCGAGGAACGGGCGCCCGCCGCGCTCCGCGCGGCGGGCCTGCTGGAGCGCCTCGAAGCGCGCGACGCGGGCGAGGTCGACGCACGCATCCGCGACGCGCGCCGCGATCCCGACACAGGTGTTGTCGGAGCCGCCGACGTGCGCCGCGCGTCGCTAGCCATCGCCTCTCGTGTGCGAGAGGTGCTGGAGACGCGCGAGATGCCACTGGTCCTCGGTGGCGATTGCACGCTTCTGCTCGGTGTCTTCTTGGCAATGCCCTGCGGCAGCGGCCTGTGGTTCGTCGACGGACACGCGGATTTCTTCGACGGAGAGAGCTCGCCGACCGGCGAGGCGGCCGACATGGACCTCGCGATCCTCACGGGCCACGGCCCGCCCGGACTACTCGGGCGAGAGACACCGACGCTTGAGTCAGCCGCGGTGGTTCTGCTCGGACATCGCCCCGCAGAGCTGCACCCCGACACCGCGCGGGAGAACGCCCGCCTTGATCCAGCGATCCACGCCGTCACCGCGCCCGAGGTGCGCGAGCGCGGCGGCTCCCTGGTAGGGACCGACGCCGCCGCGCGGCTTACGGGGCGCGCGGCATGGCTGCATCTCGATCTCGATGTCCTCGACGAAAGCGCGTTGCCCGCCGTCAGCTATCCGCAGCCACTCGGGCTCGACTGGGAGGAGTTGGTGATGCTCGGTCGTCCGCTCGCTGCCGCGCCCAATCTCCTCGGAGTCTCGGTCGCGGACTTCAACCCCGACGACGATGCCGATGGCGCCCACGCCGCCCGAGTCGTTGACGCGCTCGCAAAGCTCTGCGGGCAATAGCCCGAGATGCGCCCGCTTCGACTCGCACGGGAGGCCAAGGGTGGCCGTCGCCATGGGGCTGACTCTGGCTCATTCAGAAACAGATAGGCTGTCGTGGCGGCTCGGGCTTCGGGTGAGGAGGAGAGTGTTCATGAAGGTGGGTGTGGCCGGCGCGAAAGTGACCTTGGCGAGGCGCGCGCGGCGCGCGGCGTTGCTGGCACCGTTGGTCCTCTTGGCCGTGCCTGCGCTCTCCCTGGCACATCCCGAGCGGCCCTCCTACTGGCCGAACCCCGCAGCCGACACGTCCGTCAGCCCCCCGGCCGGCGGTAAGGTGCCAGCTGCCCGCTCGCTCGCCTCGGCGGCGACTGGGGAAGGGCCCGGCGTCGTGAGAGTCGTCTGCAGGGGCACCGACGGGCGCGGGTCCCTGGCCACGCTCCGCGAGTCGCTGGGCGAGGCCCAGCGCAACGGGTTCCGCCTGCGCCCCAGCCAGCCGAAGACCTTCTACGGTCCCAAGCAGGCCGACGATCTGTTCCGCATCAACCTGGCGCTGGCCGAGCAATGCCAGTACGACGCGGTGCAGCCGGCCGTCAATGACTCCCGCAACAACGATCGGGTCGTCATCATGCCCGGCCGCTACACGGAGCCGGCGTCGCGGCAAGCGCCAGCCGACGACCCGCGCTGCGCCCCCAGCCTGTACCAAACGCAGGTGAATGGCGCCACGGCACCGAGCTTCGAGTATCAGGCGACCTGCCCGAACGACCAGAACCTGATCTACGTCCAGGGCCGCAGGATCAAGGGCGATCCGACGGACCCCCCGCTCGACAACCGCCAGGGGATCCCGGCTTCAGAGCTGGGCGCGTGCTTGCGCTGCAACTTCCAGATCGAGGGCTCCGGGCCGAAGCCCGAGGACGTGATCCTCGACGCCGGAAAGGGCTACGCGAACCCGACCCTCCCCGGTGCGAAGCCGGGCGGGGGCGCCGGCTGCGACAACCCAAACACGTGCTACAGCAAGCACGTCGTCCTGCGCGCCGACCGCGCCGACGGCTTCGTCGCCAAGAACCTGCTGACCCGCGGCGGCCGCGAGTTCGGGATCTACACCGAGGAGATCGACGGCTACCTGCTCGACCGCACGAAGTTCTTCTGGAACGCCGACTACGGGCAGCTCTCGTTCACCTCCGACCACGGCCTGATGCGCAACTGTGACGGATTCGGCGCCGGTGACGCGGTGGTGTACCCGGGCGCCGCCCCGGAGACGGGCTCGCAGATCGACGAATCGTTCTATCCCGATGAAACCCCGGCAACCCCCGGCGCGTTCCGGTACAACACCGTCGTCACCAAGTGCGACCTGCGCGGCTCGGCTCTGGGCTACTCGGGGTCGATGGGCAACGCCGTGCGGATCACGCAGAACCACATCTATGGCAACGTCACGGGCATCGCCAGCGACACGCTCTCGTCCGCGGGCCACCCGGGCTTCCCCGCCGACTCCTCCAAGATCGATCACAACTTGATCTACTCCAACAACCTCGATCTCTACGTCGACAATCCGCCGGTCGAGCCGCTGGTGCCGGTGCCGCTCGGCGTGGGGATCATCTACCCGGGCATGAACGACGCCCGCGTGAACCACAACTTCATCTTCGACAACTGGCGCAACGGGGCGATGCTGTTCGCCGTCCCCGACGGCCTCACCTCAGCCGGCGGGGCCGAGGGCAACGTCAACGACGGGATCTCGTGCCCGGGCGCACCCGACAACGGCATCTCCACCTCGTGCGGGAACCAGTTCTTCAGCAACGTCATGGGCAAGGCGCCCCCCGGCTTCACGTTCCCGGCGGCGCTGGACCAGTTCGGCGCCGACCACTCGTCCGGCCCCGGGCCCCATCCAAACGGAACCGACTTCTGGTGGGACGAATTCGCCGGCAACACCGGAAACTGCTGGTTCAACAACATCGGCCCCGACGGGACCGCGGGCAGCATCACCAGTGATCCAGCGACGGGCTCGCCGCCGCCGCTGCCCTCGCTGCCCTCGAACTGCGGCACCAGCGTCGGCAACGGCGACGCCGCCAAGGAGGCGTATCTGCTCGAGTGCTCGAACGGCCCGGACAACGACACCGGACCGACCGACTGCGACTGGTGGCGGCCGGCGCCGCGGCCGGAGAGCGCCTCCGCCGAGCTCGAGGGTGCCGAGCGCAGGCGAGCCTTCCGCGAGTTCGCGCAGACCGAGCAGGCCCGCGAGCTGCTCGATCGGATGAAGGATTTGGCCGGATTTGAAGGCCGACCCTAGTGGGGCCACTAGGGCGTCGGCGACCGCCCTCGCACTGGTACTGATCGCCGCAGCCCTCGTCGGCTGCGGCGGCGACGCCACCGGGCAGGACCCCCCGGCGCAAGGGGTCGGCGAGTCATACGGAGGATCGGTCGCCGCCTTGGCGCAGTGCCGCGACTGGAACGCTGGCACCGAAGCGGAGAAACAGGCCACCATCGCCGACATCCGCAGCTCGTTGACGCCGCAGAGCCAGGAGGAGTCAGGCACCTCCCTCTCCGACGAGCGAGCCTACGAGCTCTTCGAACACTCGTGCACCGAGGACTGGGCACAGGGCTTCGAGCTGTACAAGCTCTACGCTCGCAAGGCGGCGTTCGCGCCGCTCGCCGAGCCGTGAGCGACCTGGCGAGGACCGGCGCGATCGGGTTCCCACGGCGCGCTTCTCCACCACGCTGCGGGGAACAGGGCGGCCGCGCGCCTATCGGAATCTGGCGTCGCTCTAGGAGCTGATGGAAAACCGAACCCGGGCGCGGTCGAACCGCTCGACACAGGCCGTGCCGAGAGCGGTGGCGGGCGTCAAGCACCCTGCCCTCTCCGGTGTCGCGTCGTGCTCGGCGAGCAGCAGCCCGGCTTCGCCCAGCATCCTCGCGGTCGCGAGGTATCCCGGGTGGCCGTCGGCGTCGACCTCGACCCCCACCTCGCGTCCCCCGGCAGTGCGCGCCTTGACCAACATGCGCCACTTCCACTGCTCGATGCGGTCCGCAGCAGGCCCGAACCCCGACGAGGGAAGGATCGCGCTGAGGGCGCCGGATACGCGGCGCCTCACCGACGGACGCGCACGGGTTACGCGCCCCAGGACGGCCTGGGTGCCGGAGAGCGCGCCCGCCATCGCGTAGCGCAACGGAAGCGACGCGCCCGCTCCACGGAGCGCGACGCCCTCGCGGTAGCGGAACGGCTCGATCCGGGTTCCGCTCTCGGCCGCGAGCAGCGCGGCGGTGCGCTGGATCACGGCGGGGTTGATGAACGCCGCGGGCGCCATCGGCGCGATCACCGCGTCGCCTGAGCGCCGTGGCATGACCGAGATCGGACTGCGACGGCGGACCTCTTCGGCGGTGGCCGGGTCGGTGATCAGCGCCGCGGGGTCGGTGACGGCCGACGCGTCCTCGCTGTTCGCCGCCGCGGCGAGGCTTTGCGCCGTTCCGCCCGAGATCATGTCCGAGGGGCGGGGCAAGCCCGGTGGCGTCTCGACGCTCACCTCGAGGTCGGCCTCCGCGAGGTCCTCCCCCCAGCGATCGCGCGCCGTCTCGGCGGCGAGCAGGACCGCCAGGTCAGGAGGCAACGACTCGAAGCCACAGACCTGCACCAGCTTGACCCCCGCCTGCGCGGCGCGGTCGGCGAACGCGTCAATCGTCTGGCGTACGAAGGGGATCTCCCCGGTCAGATCGGCATAGTGGGCGCCACCGGCCACGCAGGCTTCGATTACCGGCTGGCCGTACAGCGTGTAGGGGCCGACGAGGTTGAGCACCACCCGGGCGCGCGAAGCCATGGCGGCCAGGGACTCCGGGTCGTCGAGGTTGGCGACGACCGTCTCGGGTGCGCTGACACCGTCCTCGTCGAGGACCCGACCGAGCTTTGTGACGTCGCGCGCCGCCGCCGCCCAGTGTGCGCCGGTCTCCGCCGCCCGCTCGGCGAGGTATGCAGCGACCCGGCGACCGGTGACCCCGGTCGCCCCGAAGACGACGACATCGAGGTCTCGCTCGGCCACGCCGCGGACGATACAAGCCGTAGCACCCACCGCTGACTTCCGCAGTCGCGGCGACCGGCGCTACAGCTCGAACACCCGTTGAGCGTCGGGAAGGCCCTCGACCAGCCGGTCGACCCGTCAGGGGTCGTGTAGCGCCGGAGTTAAAGCGACTGTCTCGGTCCGCCGATCCGAATATGGATGGCGCCCTACCCTGCTGTACGCGTTGGGGATCTAGTCGCGGACGCGAAAGGCGTGACGGCGGATCCCAGGACCATGTGGCTTACGCTCGGCGCTCTCTTCTTGGCCGGCGCGGGCATCGGCGCCATCTCGCTGCTTCTGCCCCACCCGTCGCAGTTCGACGACCGCCTGATCTGGAGCAACATCGCCTTTTCCGTCGTGGGGTCGCTGGCTTGCGTTCTCGGTTCTCGCAGGCTTCCGGCCTGGGCTGGGCAGCTGGCGGCGGTGGGCGGGACCCTGGTGATCACTCGGGCCGTCTATTACAGCCACGATCCGAGCTTCTACAGCTTCTTCTACGTCTGGGTGGGGCTCTTCGCGTTCTTGTTCTTCGGACGGGAGTGGGGCGTTCTCCACATGGCGTTGGTCGGGATCGCTTACGCCTGGGTGTTGATCGAGGTAGGGCAAAGCGCGCCTGTGGCCCGCTGGGTGATGACCGTGGCGACCGTCGCCGTTGGGGGGGTCGTCATCGACGTCCTGGTGCGGCGGGTGCAGCGTGGGGCGACGGAGTCGGAAAGCCGGGCGCGGACCCTGGCTGCGATCGGTGGGGTGGCCCGCGAGCTCGCTCGAAGCACCCAGGCCGATGCCGCGCGACCAGCCATCTGCGAGGCGGCGGTGGAGGTGGCGGGCGCATCCTCCGCGTCCCTGTGGGAGCCCGACGCCAGCGGGGGCGCCCTGGTCGCAAAGGCCTCCTCCGGTGTCCGGTTCAACGATGCCGCGCTGCCCTTGGTCGGCCACCCGTCCGGGGCAGTCCGCGCCCTCGTCTCGGCCGAGCCGATGTTCGTCGTCGACGCGCCGGGCCATCCAGGCATCGACCAGGAGCTCGTGAGGCGTACCGGGGCGGCATCCTGCCTGTTCCAGCCAGTGCTCCGCGACGGCTCGCCGGTCGCGGTTCTGGCAATCGTCTGGGACCAGCGCTTGGAGAGGCTCACCGACGAGCTTGCCCAGACCGTGGAGTTGCTCGCCGCGGAGGCCTCGATCGCGATCGAGCGGGCTGAGTTCCTGTCGCGGCTCGAGCGCGTGGCCCGGACGGATGACCTCACCGGGCTCCCCAACCACCGCGCCTGGGAAGAGGAGTTCCCGCGTGAGGTGGCGAGGGCCGGCCGGGAGGCCAGCCCGCTCTGCGTGGCGATTCTCGACCTCGATCATTTCAAGGACTACAACGACCGCCACGGGCATCAGGCCGGCGACCTGCTGCTGAAGGAGATCGCGGCGAGCTGGCAGGAGAGGTTGCGAGCCACCGACGTGCTTGCCCGCTACGGCGGCGAGGAGTTCGCGCTGGCGCTCCCCAGCTGCCTGGCAGTCGAGGCCGAGAGCCTCCTCGAGCGCCTGCGGCACGCGATGCCCCACGGTGAGACGTGCTCCGCGGGCCTTGCCTGGTGGGATGGCGAGGAGTCCTCGCAAGCTCTGTTCGGGCGTGCCGACACGGCGCTCTACGTGGCGAAGGCCCGCGGGCGCGACCGCGTGGTCGCGAGCGCCGAACCAGCACCCGAGGTAAGCGGCGGCTGATCGGGCCCCCGGCCCTTCCTCTCGGGCTGAGCGCCTTCTCCAACAACGCCACAACCATCAGCCCCCAGTCGACCCGTGTGGCGTTCGCCCTCCTAAACATCGAGTGCGGGATTGGGGACCGTATGCGTACCTAATCGCTCACTCGCTGTGGCCGCCCCTGTGTTTGGGGAACGCCACACGCACGCCTTCCGCCGGCCGCCGATCCCGCTGAGCGTCCTTGCCCGGAGGCCTGATCAGAGATAGTGTCGAGTTCTTAGGCCGCGAGAGCAAGGAGGGCCGCATGGCCGCTACGGAAGAGGCCGCCAAGGCTGAGGAGGCGCTCAAGCACCTGGCCGAGTTTCCGCTCGTCGAGGCGCTGTTCGGCCGGCGCTCCCGCCGGTTCGCGCTCGGAGACGAGATCCCGGACGGGCCGCTGGCCTACAGGTCGAAGCACGAGCCGCTGCCGCTGACCGAGCTCGAGCGGGCGCTGGTGTTGGCGGCGATGGGGGGGACGACGGGCTGGCACTACGGGATCACCCGGCACGCCCGCTACGCGCCTCACGTCTCCAACTATCCCAGCGGAGCAGCGGGGCGAACCTTCCCCTCGGCCGCCGGTTTCCACACCGCCGAGCTCTTCTTCACCGACGACTCCGGCACCTACTTCTTCCCGACCCGCGATGCGGAAGCGCTGGTCGATCCGGCCGTCGAGGAGATCACTCCCAAGCTGATGGTGGAACGCCACCTGGCGCGGATCCGCAAGCTCTCCGACGAGCGCATTCACCTGCCTGCCGAGGAGCCCTACATGGAGGGCCACAACACCTGGTGCGCCAACGTCCCCGGCTCGCTGCTGGTGGTCCCGGTCGCCGACATCGCCCAGATGTTCCTGGCCATCCTCTGCTTCTTCGCCCAGAACGGCTACTGCGTCTACGACGACGTCAACCAGCGGCGGATCCCGGGCATCGATCGGTTCTCGGGGATCGTCGACGCCGAGGAGCCCTTCCCGCTGACCTTCGCCGAGCAGTACGGCCTCACCGAGGCCACGGCCGAGCTGGCGACGAGCTGCTACGCGGGGGTCCTCACCCTTCAGGCGATGGGGCTGGGCGGGTGGATGTTCGATGGCATCGACCGTTTTACGATGCTCGGCGCCTCCGGCGACCCTGATGTGCCTGGTCTCGGCTTCCGCTACGACGAGGACGAGCGCTGGTCGACCCCGAACCCGACCGGCCTCGAAGGGGTGTTCGAGGCGTTCTGCCCTCCACACTACGAGGACATGGCTGCCGCGGTCGAGGCGCTGGCGGAGCGGAAGTTCGGCTCCGGCGGTCCCCACAACGAGGCGACGCCGGGCGCCTGGAACGAGAGCGCCGCGATCAGGGGCTCGGCGCAGCCGTTCAGCGATGAGTTCAAGGAGTGCGTGACGCTTCAGGCTCAGTACGTGTTCGACACATTCGGCAAGGTTCCGGGGACGGTGCCGAGCGTCTTCCTGCTCAACTACGTGCAGGCGCACCACCTCGACCTCGACTTCTACGACCGCTTCTTCAAGCCGGGGGCCTACCTGGACACCCACAGGGAGCACATGGGCCGCTGGCACGGCGCGTCCTGATCACGATCGCCTGACGCGCCTCACCCTCGGCGGCCAGCGATGGTCGAGTTGCGCTCCATAGACGGGCGCAACTCGGCCACCGGTGAGGTCACGAATCCCGCTGCCGACGAGCGGCGAAGACGAGCACCGGCAAGGCGATCGCCGCCAGCACCAACGCTCCCACGAACCTGCCCCGGGCGAGCAGCACGGCTTCGGTGAAGACGAGGACGATCGCGAGCGTGAGGGTCAAACTCGCGGCAGCGCCGCGCTCACGGCTTCGGGATGCTCGCGGTTGAGCGGGTGGTGGCAGGCCGCCCAGTGACCGTGGCCGTGGTGGACGAGCTGCGGCTCGACCTCCGAACAGATCTCCGTCGCGTAGGGACAGCGCGTATGAAAGCGGCAGGCTGCCGGCGGATTCGCCGGGCTCGGTACATCGCCCTCCAGCACCATCGGCTCGCGCGCCCGGTTCTCCTTCGGGTCGGGGATCGGCAGCGAGGCGAGCAGGGAGAGGGTGTAGGGGTGGATGGGGTTTGAGTACACCTCCTCGGCGGGGCCGATCTCGACGATCTTGCCGAGGTACATGACCGCGATCCGATCGGAGACGTGACGGATCACCCCGAGGTCGTGGGCTACGAAGATGTAGGTGAGTTTGAAGTCGTCCTGAAGGTCGTCGAGCAGGTTGATGATCTGGGCCTGGATCGAGACGTCGAGCGCCGAGACGGGCTCGTCGGCGATGATCAGCTTCGGCCGTAGCGCCAGCGCCCGGGCGATCCCGATCCGCTGCCGCTGGCCCCCGGAGAACTCGTGCGGGAAGCGGTTGTAGTGCTCGGCGCCGAGGCCGACGCGCTCGAGCAGCTCGTGGACCTGGCGCTTCAGCTCCGGACCGGAGGCGAGCCCGTGCAGTTTCAGCGGATCGCCCACGATCTGCCCTACCCGCTTGCGCGGGTTGAGCGAGGCGTAGGGGTCCTGGAAGATCATCTGCATCTCGCGCCGAAGCGGCTGGAGCTTCCGCCCCCGCAGTCCGACGATCTCGCTGCCGTCGAAGTGCACCGAGCCCGAGGTCGGCTCGAGCAGCTGGAGGATGGTGCGGCAGAGGGTGGACTTGCCACAACCGGATTCGCCGACGAGGCCGAGCGTCTCGCCCTCGGCGACGTCGAAGCTGACCCCGTCCACGGCGCGCACGCGGCCGACCTCATGGTCGAAGATGATCCCGGTCTTGATCGGGAAGTGCTTGACGAGGTCGCGGACCTCGACGAGTGCCCCGTCCGCACCCACCGTGCCCGGGGCCTGCGCAGCCTGGGTGGCCGCCTCCTTCACGCCGCGGGAACCTCGAGGCCGATGCGGCCGGCTTCGATCACCCGCAGGGTTCGCTTCTGCTCCGGCGAGAGCCAGCAGCGGTCGGCGTGGCCCGGCTCGCCTCCGCGTACCTCGAGCCCTGGCACCTGGGGGCACTTTGCGAATTCGTGCGGGCAGCGGGGCCGGAAGTGGCAGCCCTCCGGTGGCGCCAGCAGCGATGGCGGCTGACCCTGGATCTGTGAGAGCCGCTTGACGCGAGGCCGATCCGGCCTCGCGAGCGACCCCAGCAGCCCCCACGTGTAGGGGTGCTGGGGGTCGTAGAAGATCTGGTCCAGCGTGCCGCGCTCGACGATCCGCCCCGCGTACATGACCGCGACGTTGTCGGCGCTCTCGGCGATCACCCCGAGGTCGTGGGTGATCAGGATGACCGCCATCCCGAACTGCTCCTGGAGTCGTTCGACCAGGGCCAGGATCTGGGCCTGGATCGTGACGTCGAGCGCCGTGGTGGGTTCGTCGGCGATCAGGATCTTGGGGTCGTTGACGAGCGCCATCGCCATCATCACCCGCTGGCGCATCCCGCCTGAGAACTCATGCGGGTATTCGTCAATGCGCCGCTCTCCGTCGGGAATTCCCACCAGGCCGAGCAGCTCCACCGCCCGCTTTCGGGCCGCCTTCTTGGAGATCTCCTGGTGGGTGAGGATCGCCTCGACCAGCTGTCTACCGACCTTGTAGAAGGGGTGCAGGGACGTGAGCGGGTCCTGGAAGATCATCGCGATGTCGTTGCCGCGCACTGTCCGCAGCTCGTCGGAAGATGCCTGCGCCAGGTCCCCGCCTTCGAAGAGGATCCGGCCCGAGATCCTCGTCACCGGCGACCTCGTGAGGCCGAGGATCGTCATGTTGGCGACGCTCTTCCCGCAGCCGGACTCGCCCACGATGCCGAGCGTCTCACCGCGCTCGACGTCGAACGAGATTCCGTCCACGGCTTTGACCACGCCGTCGTCGGTCTCGAAATGGACCTGCAGATCGCGGACCTCGAGCAGGCTCATTGGTAGCGCACCCTCGGGTCCAGGTAGGCGTAGAGGATGTCCACGATCAGGTTGAAGATGATGATGAAGAAGGCGCCGAAGAGGACGATGCCCTGGATCATCGGAAGGTCGGAGCGTCTGATCGACAGCACGATCTGCTGCCCGACGCCCGGGATGTTGAAGACCGTTTCGGTGAGGATCGCGTTGCCGGCCAGAAGCAGGCCCACGTCGAGGCCGAGTAGCGTGACGATCGGGGTGATCGCGCTGCGGACGCCGTGCCGGAGGACCACGTCTCGCTCCGGGAGCCCCTTGGCGCGCGCCGTCCTGATGTAGTCCTCGGACATCGTGTCGATCATGCTTGAGCGCAGGTATCGGGCATAGATCGCCGCCGTGGCGGCCGCCAGCACCATCCACGGCAGCAGCATCGACTCACACTTCGCCAGGAACGTGTCGGCGCTCAGATAGCTGCCGATGCCGGGGAAGATGTGGATCAGGCCGACGTCCTGGGCGAACAGGTAGAGCGCCACGAGACCCAGCCAGAAGACCGGAGCGGATATGAACGCGAGAGTGATGATCATCGTGGAGCGATCGAGCAGCGAGCGGCGCATGACCGCGCTGATGATTCCCACCGGCAGGCCGATCATCAGCCAAATCACCACGGACCCGGCGACGAGCAGCGCCGTCGCCGGCAGGCGGTCGAGGATGATCGTCCTCACGTCCGCCTGTGAGGTGAAGCTGCGGCCGAAGTCGAAGTGCAGGAAGACGCCCTTCATGTAGTCCCAGAACTGCACGTAGATCGGGTCGTCGAGGTGGAGCTGCTCGCGGATCTGCTCGATCAGCTGGGGGTTTGCCGTACGCCCGGCCCGCAGCTTCGCCGGGTCGGCGCTCGGGAAGACGTAGAAGAGGACGAACACGACGGCGCTGACGATCACGAGTAGCGCCACCCCCCAGAGCACTCGACGGGCGATGTACCGGGCCACTTCTCTCCTTCGGCCTCAAGCCGAGAGCCCCGCTGCCTCGGCGGCGGCGGGGCTCTCGGCGTTGGTCAAGTGATGCTGGTCATCACCCCTTCAGCGACGTGTAGCTGAGGTCGTAGAAGGCGTTGGCCAGGTTGATCACGCCCGCCACGTCGGGCGACCTGACCACGACGTCGTTGTCCCAGACCCACGGGACCACCCCGGCCTTCGACGTGACCAGCTTGTCCAGGTCGCCGTAGGCCTGGGCCCGCTCCTCCGGGTCGGTGACCAGCCGGGCGTCCTCGATCGCCTTGTTGACCTCCGGGTCGTCCAGACGCGCCCAGTTGGAGTTGTTCGACGGGTTGATCGCCGGCCCGTACCACGGAATATCGAAGAAACACTCCGGGTCGTTGCAGTCCTTGATCCATCCCACGTTGGGACAGACGTCCGGCTGCTGGCTCGGCACCGAGCAGAACTTCGTGTACATGAGCGAGTGCTCGACCGGCTGGAAGTTCACCTCGAACCCCAGCTGCTCCAGCTGATCCTGGAACACGGTCGCCGTGTCCTTACCAGGGGCCGCGTCATCACCCACCATGGTGATGCTGCACTCCGAGCCTTCGCACTTCCCGCTCTCAAAGCCGGCCTTCTTCATGTACTCGGCCGCCAACTCTGGATCGCCTGTCGGCGACTGCAGGAAGTCGAGCCCCTCGGGGGCATTCAACCCTCCTGCTTCCTCGAAGCCAGGGATCAGCGGCGGGAGGAAATGGTTCATCACCGGCCCGAACAGCTCACCGCCGCGGGTGTTACGCAGCGCGACCCGGTCCGAGTTGGCGATTACCGCCTTGCGGACGTTGATGTCGTCGAAGGGCGGCTCGGTCGTGTTGAGGGCGACGTAACGGTTGCCGCCCGACGGGGTCGCCGTCATCAGGCTCGGGTCGTACTTGTCGCCTTGGGCGACTTCCTTGACGACCGTCGGCGAGGGCGGGAAATCCCCGCTAATCGACGAGCTGCCCTCGAGGATCTTCTTCGACGCCGAGGTCGGATCGGCGAATCCCTCCTGGACCGTGATTGTGTCCACGTACGCGGGACGCCAGTCGGTGTCCGGATCCCAGCTCGGGTTCCGGACGAGCTTGATCTCCTTGCCCGGCGAGTAGCCGGTCAGCTTGCCCTCCGAGTCGTTCTCGACCATGTACGGGCCCGTGAACGCCACGTGCTCGCCGTAGGTCGACGGCGACTCCGCGTCGAACTCCTTCGCGTACTCCTCCGGGACCGGCGAGCTGATCGGAAGCGATAGCGCTCCGAGCACACCCTCCACCGACGGCTTGCTGAGGTGGAAGACGATCGTCTGGTCGTCCGGGGTCTCGATGCCGCTCCACTCCGGCGCGGTCGTCTCGTCCTTCTTCACGGCTGCCTGGGCTTCCTTCAAGCCCTCGACGTCGGCCATGTAGGTCGCCGTGTAGCCGTTGGGGACGCCCGGCAGCAGCGTGCGCTCGATTGCGTACTTGATGTCGGCCGACGTCACCACGCGATCGTTCAGGGGCGGGGCGTACCGGATCCCGTCCTGGATCGTGAACGTGATCGTCTTGCCGTCGTCCGATATCTCCGGCTCGCCGGTCGCCAGGTCCGGGGTCGGATCGGCGGTGTCATCCGGCTGCCAGCTGACGAGCTGTCGGAACATGGCGAAGTCCAGCGTGTAGGTGACCTGGTAGTAGGCGGCTCCCGGATCCATGTAGTCGATGTCACCCTCTTGGAGGACGATCAGATCGCCGCCCTTCTTGGCGTCATCTGGCGCGGCAGTCGGTGCCGCGAACTCGTCCGGGATTCCGGTGGCCCCGCCAGCGGTCGTCCCTCCGCCGCCATCGTCGTCCCCGCACGAGGACAACGCAAAGACGAGGGCGAGCAGCGCGCATACGGGCACGATCAGCCTAAACCGCTTCAATCGCATCTCTGCATCCTTTCCGCTCTTTTGAATCTCTCACTTGTACAGGTCAAGTCTTCTTCGCCCTCGGGTTGAGGGCGTCCTGCATCGCGTCTCCCGCCAGGTTGAAGGCGAGCACCGAGAACAGCAACGCCAGCCCGGGGAACAGCATGTACCACCAGTACGTGCTGAAGTCCGCGGTCGCGTCGGCGATCATCTGCCCCCAGCTCGGCTGGTCGACCACTCCTACGCCGAGGAACGAGAGCGCCGCCTCGTAGAGGATCACCTGCGGGATCAGGATCGAGGCGTACACGATGATCGGGGCGACCAGGTTGGGCAGGATCTCCTTGAAGATGATCCTTGTATCGGACGCGCCCACCGACCTGGCGGCCTCGACGAACTCCTTCTCTCGCAGCGAGAGCGTCTGCCCGCGGATGATCCGCGCCATGTAGGTCCAGCTCGTGAACGCGATCACGAAGATGACTACGCCGAGGCCGGGCTTGATCAGACCGCCCAGGCAGCCTCCGCTCTGGCCGCCGTCGCCGACTGTGAACGTGCACGCCGCGGCGAGGCCGATCGCCAGCATCAGATAGGGGATCGCCAGCAGAACATCGACTGAGCGCGACACCAGCGTGTCGACCCAGCCGCGAAAGTAGCCGGCGAGGAGGCCGGTGATCACGCCTGCGATGGTCGCCAGGGCGGTGGCGGTGAAGGCCACCAGCAGCGACACGCGCGCGCCGTAGATGGTGCGGCTTAAGACGTCTCGCCCTAAACCGTCGACCCCGAGGAGGTGGTCGCTCGATGGCCCCGTGGCCGTGGCAAAGATGGGGTCGAGGGCGCTCTGGTCGCGGTAGTCGGGATCGGGGGCGCCGATGATATTCACCACCAGTGGCGCGAAGATCGCGATCAGCACCAGGATCGCGAGGAAGACCAGTGACGCCATCGCCAGCCGGTCCTCGCGGAACCGTCGCCAGAAGAGCTGCCAGGGCGAGCGGGCGGCGATCGCGGTCGGGTCGATCTCGACGAGGTCCGCGGAGGCTCCGACCGCCACGGGCTTTTCGCGAAGCTCACTCGCTGCCAATCTCCACTCCTCCGGCCTCCAGCCGGTGTTGCCCCTGTTCCAGTACCTGGAATTCCCGTTACTACAAATAAATCATAAGTCCTGCGGTAGTCAAGTGCCGCAAGGCACAATGTCACTCAGCGAGGCGTTGGGAACTGGGTTCGCAGGAAGGCGTCCCAGGCGCGATCGGAGAGCAGCCGCCGCTGCGCGAGGATCAGGCGCGCCGACGGCGTCACCTTGTAGCGGGTCTTCGGTCGCCGCGAGGTGATCGCCCGCTCGATTGCCCGCGCGACGGTCTCCGGGCCTCCGCCGAGGCGCGCCAGCGGTCCTTCGTAGACCTCCGCGGTCGCGGTGCCCACGGCGGCGTTGAAGTCCGCGTAGGGGTCGTCGCCATCCGCCACCGCGGCGTCGATTGAGCCGGCGGCGGTCTCGCCGAAGCGTGTCTTGATCAGGCCCGGCTCGATCAGGACCACATCGACGCCGAACCCGCGTACCTCGAAGCGCAGCGCGTCCGAGAGCGCCTCGACCGCGTGCTTCGTCCCGTGGTAGGCGCCACCGCCTGGAAAGGTGAGCCTGCCGCCCATCGAGCTGACGTTGACGATCTTTCCGCCGCCCTGGCGGCGCATCCCGGGGAGGACGAGCTGGCACAGGCGGACCAGCCCGAAGACGTTGGTCTCGAACTGCGCCCTGAGGCGGTCCAGCGGCAACGTCTCGATCGCGCCCGATTGGCTGTAGCCGGCGTTGTTGACGAGCACGCCCACCGCTCCCTCGGCGTCCTCGACCGCGGCGACCGCCGCCCGCATCGAGTCCTCGTCGGTGACGTCCAGGGCCAGCGTCTTGCAGCCCCGCTCGGCGAGGTCCGCGACCGACTCGGTGCGACGGGCGCTCGCGTAGACCGTCCAGCCGCGCCCCGCGAGGTGTTCGGCGGTCGCGTGCCCGATGCCCGAGGAGCATCCGGTGATCAGCACGGCCTTCGAGGCCTCGGCCATGGGCGGACTCTATCCTGCGCCGCGATGCGCGCGGTCACCTTCCAGGCTCCCGGCGAGGTTCGCGTTACCGAGCGCCCGGAGCCCGAGCCGGTCGCCCCCGACGACGTGGTGATCCGGGTCGAGGCGACCGGGATCTGCGGCTCCGACCTCCACATCTACCATGGCCGCATCGCGATCGAGCCCGGCTTCGTGATCGGCCACGAGTATGTGGGAACCGTGGTCGCCGCGGGCGACGCGGTGAGCGAGGTCGCGGTCTCCGATCGGGTGCTCGGCACCTATGCCACCGCCTGCGGGGCCTGCTTTCACTGCCGGCGCGCCGAGTACCACCAGTGCGACTCCGGCCGGGTCTTCGGCCATGGCGCCACGCTCGGCTCGCTACAGGGAGCGCAGGCGGAGGCCCTGCTGGTCCCGAAGGCCAACCTGACCCTTCGCCGTGTCCCCGAGGGGCTCTCGGACGAGGTGGCGCTGTTCGCCGGCGACGTGGCGGGGACCGCCTATCACGCGATCTGCGGCGATGCGGCGAAGCCGGACCCGCTCGAACCGGGCGCGACGGTCGCGGTGCTCGGCCTCGGCCCGGTGGGCCTGTGCGCGGTGCAGGTCGCGAGGGCGGCCGGCGCGTCGCTGGTCATCGCGGTCGACTCGGTGGAGGAGCGGCTGCGGACGGCCGAGGCGCTCGGCGCCGTGGCGGTCCACCTGACGGAGGACGATCCGCGCGGCCGGGTGAAGGAGCTCACCGGCGGCCGCGGCGTCGACCTCTCCGTCGATGCGGTCGGCGATCCCGAGGCGCTCGACCTCGCCTGCCGCCTGGCTCGGAAGGCCGGCACCGTCTCGGCCACCGGGGTGTACGCCGAGCCCGCCGAGGTTCACATGGGCGTCGTCTGGATCAAGGGGCTGAGTTGGCGCACCGGCCAGGCCAACGTCATCGGCCATCTCGATCGCGTGTTGGCGATGCTCTCGGCTGGGGTGCTCGATCCCAGCTCGCTCGTCACCCACCGGATGAGCCTCGACGAGGCCCCGGAGGCCTACGCGATCTACGATCGTCGCGAGGCGCTGAAGATCGTGCTCCGGCCGTAGCTCAGCTAGACGCGGCGAGCGCGCCTCAGGCGCCGGCCGAAGGCTCGCCGAGCCCGCTCTCGCAAGGGCGGGATCACCTCGGCGGCGGAGAGCTGGCCGAACTCCTCCTCGGAGAGGCGCAGACCGGCGGCGGCCACGTTCTCCTCCAGGTGCTCCACCGACGAGGTGCCGGGGATCGGCAGCATCGCCTGCGAGCGCGCCAAGAGCCAGGCGAGCGCGACCTGGAGCTCGCTGGCGCCGTGAGCGTCCGCCACCCGGCCGATCACCCCGTCGCCCTCGTCTCTCACCGCCCTCAGCGGGCCCCAGGGAATGAAGGCGAGCCCGTCGCGCTCGCACCGGTCGAGGACCGGATCGGAGTCGCGCTCGGCAACGCTGTAACGGTTTTGGACGGAGACCGTGGGCACGACCTCGCGGGCGCGCTCGAGCTCCTCGGTGTCCACGTTCGAGAGCCCGACGTGGGCGATCTTCCCCTCGTCGCAAAGGTCGGCGAGCGCCCCCACCGACTCCTCCAGTGGAACCCCGGGATCGACGGCGTGGAGCTGGTAGACGTCGATCCGGTCGAGGCGAAGTCGCCGCAGGCTTCCCTGGCAGGCCTCGCGCAGATGCTCGGGGCTACAGTCGCGCACCCACCGCCCCGAACCGGGCCGCGTCATGCCCCCCTTGGTGGCGATCACGAGGCCTTCGGGATAGGGGTGGAGCGCCTCGGCAATCAGCTCCTCGCTCACCTCGGGCCCGTAGGCGTCGGCGGTATCGATGAAATTGACTCCCAGCTCGACCGCGCGCCGCAGGACCGCCTTCGCCTCCTCGCGGTCGGCCGGCGGCCCCCAGATCCCCTCGCCGGTGATCCGCATCGCTCCGAACCCGAGGCGGCGCACCTCGAGCTCACCGCCCAGGGTCAGGGTGCCGGCGGCCGATGCGTCGGTCGTCGTGGAGGCCATGCGTTGCCCCCTACCCGGGCTGCGGGTTTTCAACCGCCGCGCCCGGCCGCTTTCGAGCGCCGGGGCTAGCTGTCCGCGTCGTAGGGGAAGGCGAGCTGGACGTGGGTGCGGGCGACGGCGATGAACGAGCGGGTCTCCGGCGCGCCGCCGTTCAGGGGGGTCAGCTCGATGTTGACCAAGGGGATGAAGTCGAGGTCGCCGCCGTTCAGGTAGTCGGAGAGGCGGCTGCGGTAGCCCTCCCGCGGCAGCGTCAGGTCGCCGACGATCCGGTGGCGGTCGGTCTCCAGCACCACGCGTTCGATCCGGGTCTCCATATGCTCAACTTATCGGCCGCGCGGCCGCGATCTTGAGGCCGTGGCCTCTTCGGTCGCGAGGGGCGCCCTGGTCGAGTTGCGATGCCATATGAATCGTAATTCGACCAGCGATGGGTCAGGGCCGCTACGCGAGCCCCTTCTCGCGCAGCTCCCGAAGCGCTTCGGGGCGCTTTTCCAAGCCCCCCAGGCCCATGCCTCGAAGCACGCCGAGGGCCTTCGTGAACTGGATGTCCCCGTACGCCACGATCTGCACGTGGTTCCCCCAGGGATCGCGAAAGTCAAGCCCGCGTCCGGGAAGGATCTCGGCCTCCGCCTCTTGGAGCGCCGCCCGGACGGCCTCCTTGTCGTCGACCACGAGCCCGAAGTGGCGCGCCTGGTCGGGCGGCTGGGTGCGGCCTTCGGACAGGGCGATGAATTGATCGCCGATCTCGATGAAAGCCATGCCCGGCGCGCGTCCCCGCAGCTCGATCTCGAAGACCCTGCCGTAGAAGGAGAGGGCCTCCTCCAGGTCGCCGACCTCGAGGGCGACGTGGTTGATGCCGACCACCCGGGCGCGCGTGGTCATCCCGTGCGATCGGGCCGCGCGGCGACCTCCCCCAGCGCCGCCAGAGATTGCTCGAGCCAGCGGCGAAAGTAGGCCCTGCCCAGGGTTGCGTCGAAGATCCGGTGCCCGAGGCCAATCGGGTCCATGCCGAACTCGACATCGACAAAGGTGCTGCCCTGTGCCTCCGTCAGAAGCCAGCGCGAGTACGTTCCGGTCTTCGTGCAGCGCATCTGGATCTCGCGCAGGTCCTCGAGGCGCTCGATCCGAAAGAAGGTCTCGACGCGCCCGGTGGGGTCTCGGGTGACCTGGGCGTAGTTGCTTCCCTCGTCGAACTGCTCGCCCCGAACCTCGATCACCCGAGGCCACCATTCAGGGTGACGCCGAGGGTCTCCGACCAGATCCCAGACCCTGCTCGGCGAGGCGTTGATCAGCGCTTGACTGCGGCAGGCCGACAGGTCTATCTGTGGCCCAGGATCTCGACCGCCTGCTGGAAGGTGGGGCGGTTGACCCAGGGGATGTTCGGCTGGGTGATCGCGCCGACCGCGCTGAAGCCGATCTTGTCGTGCTCGACCTGGGTCTGGCCGCCGTAGAGCTCGGCGTTCGACAGGTGGTCGAGCGCATTGTTGAGCGAGTTGAGCAGCGCGCTGCGGCAGGCGCTGACGCTGCCCTGTCCGCAGTAGACGCGCGAATAGGGGCCCTGGACGGCGCCGAGCAGGTCACGGAGGTCTTTATGCACATACCCGTACGAGCTGCTGTTGAAGGCGGAGCCGACCCGCCCTGGGGCGTCGTGGCCAAACGGGGTCTGATTGAACAGCGCCTGGCCGAGCGTTGGCTTGAACTGGGCTTCGATCAGGCGCGGCCACCAGGCGTCCATGATCCGGATCGCCTGGGTGTGCTCGTAGCCCCCGTCCTTGTTGCGGTCGATGCGGTGGGCGCCGGCAGCGGCCCAGTCCCTGAGCTTGTCGAGCGCGTCCCGCTGAGCGGGCGACGTGACAGGCTGCGTGTCAATCACCTGCCGGATCCAGGGCAGCACGCGGGCGCCGCGCAGGTCGACCGTCCCGGCGGTCTCCATGTCGCTGATCAGCTGCTCGAGGGTGATCTTCTTGGAGCCGGCGATGTCGCGCGTGATGCGTTCGTCTAGCGGCTGTGATCGGTAGAGCGACGAGTAGCCGGTGTTGTAGTCCGGCGCCTGCCGGTTGTTCCAACTCGTCAGGTAAGCCTGGTTGATGGTGCGCGGGTGCTCCGCGAGCGGCGCGGTGTTCGCCGTCGCCGTGTCCGGGTCGAAGCCCTGCCAGAGGAAGGCGGGCTTGCCGAACGTTGGAAGGTTCGGGTCGACGTTGCTTGGCCGCACGGGGTTGGCGCCGGAGTTGAAATAGGCGATGTTCTTGTTGTCGGCGTAGAGCCAGTTGAACGTGTAGGAGATGCGGTTCGCCGCCTGCATGAAGTCCTGGGGCGTGCGCATTTCGTTTGGGTTGTTGAAGTCGGCGAAGCCGAGCGCGGACGGATCGACCTCGTGGAAGTAGGTGGCGCGGAGCCTCGTGTAGGCGTGCGGCTCACCGTTGATCATCGCGCGGGCGATTACGACCCCCAGCTTGCTGCGCAGGGTGGTCAGCGTTTGGCACGGTTGTGGTGGTGGTTGTGGGCACTCGGTCTGGTCGGCGGGGGAGGGAGTCCAAGTGTTGGTGCGCGTCAAGACGTCGAACGGCAGGCATTGGCCCTGGAAGAGGTAGTGGTCCGAGTCGATCGTCGGCGTGCCGCCGCCCGGCTCGCAAAGCTCGACGGCGTAGGTGTCGATGATGTCCTGGCCGGCGGAGGTGGCGCTCCAGGAGTAATCGCGTCCCCGTCCAAGCTGCACGTAGAGGTTGGTGCCCGGGAAGGCCGCGCCGCGGGCGTCGATGGGCGGCCCCGCGGCGGTCGCCGGTGCGTGGAGGTCCTCCTCCATCAGGATCTCCGGCGACCAGTAGCCGACCTGGGGACCCATGACAGCGACGGGATGGCCGCTCTTCGACTCGCGAGCCGAGACGAGCAGGGCGTTGGAGGCGTCGTCGCGCTGGAGCAAGGGCTCGAGGATCCCGGCTGGGAGCTCGCCCCCGGATCCGGATGCCCCGGAGGCCTCCGCGCTGCCGCTCGCTGACTCAGCGACGTTCGCAAACTGGACCGTGCCCGTGTCGGGCAGGGCGACTCCCACCGGCTGGGCTGGCGGCTGCCCGTACGGGAAGCTTCTGTCGTGGACTGTCGTCGGCGCCTCGGGGTCGTTGAACGTCTGGAAGTCGGCCCAGACCCTCTTTCCCTGGACGGCGCCGAACCGCTGCCGGGCTGCTTCGAGAGCCAGCGCGGCGCCGAGCTCGCCGCCGCCGCCCTTGCCGAAGATCCCGGCAACCAGCGAGGCGATCGCGATCACGTCGGTGACCTTCCACTGGTGGTCGGGCGCGCAGATGTGCTGGGAGGGGTCGATCAGCTCGTATTCGCCCGGCAGCTTCGAAAATGGGGGTGTGCAGGCCTCGGTGATGAACTTGTTGACGCCGGCGACGTAGTTGTCGACGTCTCTTTGGATCATCACGCCCGGTGCCCCATAGAGCTCGTCGGCGCGGTCGTACTGGAGTTGGAGCTCCGACTCGTTGTAGGGCGTGTCGGCCCAGATCGACGCGTCCATGGCGGCGTTGGAGCCGCCGGCAAACTCGGAGAGCTCGGCGCGGCCGGCATGACGGAGCGCGTCGATCATGAACAGGCGGTCCTCGGCGACGGCGTACCCGGCCCCGAACATCGTTCCCCTGCGGGTCGCGCCGTAGATGTGGGGAACGCCGAGCCCGTCGCGCTGAATCGTCACGTCGGCACGCGGGCTGTAAGTGCGCTCGACGTTGCCGGGCCTGACCCCGAAGCTGGCGTCCTTGAAGTAGTTGGGGATCTGCGAGGCAGTGAGGCCCGGCGTCGCGTACATGAGGTCCCTGTACATGGCGAGCTGCCGGTCGCTGGTGTGCGGGGGGTAGGTGCCGTTGGCCTGGAAGACGGCGACCTGGTTGGCGTTCGCGTTCGCGCCCTGCGCCGGCGGCAGGACGTTACGGAAGCCGCGGTAGTCATTCTGCTGGTAGGGGCCCGGGGTCGGAGCGGCGCTCGCGGTCGCTGCGGAGAAGGCCACCACGCTGGTGGCGAGAGCAGCGGTGATGAGGCGCCTGAACCCCCTCACGAAAGTTTGTCTCCTCCTCCGGATCCTGGGTTTTGACCGCCGGTACCGGGCCCGTCAGGTCAAGTAGCGGCGGAGCATATTACCCGCCGCGGCTTACGCGCGTCGGTTGCTCACGCCGGGCTGTTGGCGCTCAGACGGTGCAGGTGATGGGCACGCGCACGGACTTCGATCCGATCGTCACGACACCGCCGCTTCGGACCTAGCATGCGTGGGTGATTCGGCCCCAAGGCGCACGGGAGCCCGATCGCGGGGCCGCAGGATCGCCTGCCCGGGGACCGCGCTCGCGACGCAGGCGCCTGGCGATTGCGGGCGGGCTCGCGGTGGCGTCTGGCATCGCCGCAGCCGTGGCCCTGCTGCTCGCACCCTCGACCCCCGAACCCCGCCAAGCGCCGCCGTGGGGCTTCGCCGGGGGTTGGCAGGACTACTGCTATCGGCCGCTCATGGGTCCCCCGCGCTACGCGGTCGACGTCGTTTTCGAGGGCGAGCGGTGCCGGAGCGGTTCCACGCGCTTCACCACCGCCCAGCAGATCGACCTCACGGCGCGCGCCGGGGCGACCATCGATCGCTTGGGGGTGTTCTGGGGCGCGGTCGAGCCCACTCCACCCGTGACAAGGAGGGGTCGGCGCGTTCACGCCTACAACTGGGCGCCCGTCGTGAGGCTCTACAAGGCAATGCATTCCGCGGGCATCCGGCCGGTGGCCCTCGCCTCCGGCACACCCAAGTGGGCGCGGCAGAGGGGCTGGAAGCGTCCTGGCGCATGCCGCGCCCCCCACGGCAAGCTCTGCTCCTACCCTCCGAGCCGCCAGCATCTGTCCGATTGGCGCGCCTTCATCGAGGCGTTGATGCGCCGCTTCCCGCAGGTCCTGGCGCTGGAGGTCTGGAACGAGCCGAACCTGCCGCGCTTCTTCGCGCCCCACCCGTCGCCGGCCCTCTATTCGCGCCTGCTCCGCGCCGCGGATCGGGCAGCGCACCTCAGCGGCGTTCCCGCAACCATCCTCACCGGTGGGCTGACGTCGAGCGCATCCCACGCCCGCGGCCTGATCCCCGCCGCTCGTTTCCTCAAAAGCATCTACGAGCTGGCTGGCAAGGCATCGTTTGACGGCATCGGCACCCATCCCTACCCGCAGGGACCGCCATGGGTTCCGAGCATGTCCGCGAACCTCAACCGGCTGCGGCGCGTCCGCGACCTGTTCCACGACCGGGCGACCCCGCTCTGGATAACCGAAGTGGGCGTCGGCGGAACCTCCGCGCGGCCGGGGGAGGGCAGCGTGGGCTTGGCTGGCCAGGGTCCCATCCTCGCCCGGATGTACCGCTCGACGCAGAACGGCGACGTCAGGGCCTTCATGATCTACACGCTGCGCGATTCACCGACGGAAGGTCCCAAGTTCGAGCCGTTCGGCGTCGTGCGCGCCAACCTCCGAGCCAAGCCCGCCTACTGCTACCTGGCGCGCCATCTCGGCGGCAAGAGTGCCTGTGGAAGCGAGCGGTGACCGCCCGAAGAGGGATAGGATGTCGCTGGAGGACGAGTGACTTGAAGCGCCCCCTGCTCATGGTGATCGTTGTCGGCGCGCTCGCGTACGCGTCAGTCGCCTCAGCGGTCGCTACGCAGATCAAGGTCGACGACAACTTCTACGCTCCGGACAACCCGCCGGTGCGCAACCTCTCCTCCGGCGCGAGCTTCCAGTGGGTGCGCGCGGCCGGCTCCACTCTCCCGCACAACGTCCGCCAGGACTTCGCGCTCTTCAACTCGGGCAGCCCGACGAGCGGGCCGATCAACTTCTCGATCAGGGCCTCGGCGGGCACCTACCACTACTACTGCACCTTGCACGGCTCGACGAGCGGCGGCATGGACGGCGTAGTCAGGGTCCGCCCCATACTCGCCACGGCTCCCACCGGGGCACCGTTCACGGTCAGCTGGGCCCTGCCGGTCACGACCCCCGGCACGGGCACGACCACCGGCAATCAGTTCGACGTCCGCTACCGCGTCGGCACCAGCACGACCTGGAAGTTCTGGAGGAACGACACCTCGACGCGCTCCGGCGTCTTCGGTCAGAACAACCAGCCCGTGCAGGTGCTGTTTGGTCGCACCTACCAGTTCCAGGTCCGCTCGCAGAAGTCGTCGGCGCCGAACCAGCCCAGCGGCTGGTCGCCCATCCTGACGGTCAACACCTGACCTTCATCCGTCCCGCAGCCCTGCGGCATCGAGGGCCTCTTCATGTCGCACGACGGTCCGGAGCCGAAAGAGCTTGAGAAGTCTCGGTCGCCTCGGCCTCTCGTGAACAGACTGCGGATCCCGGAGGGTCTGTTCTCGAGGCACATCGGACCCTCCTTGACTTCCGACTATGCCCTCGTAAGTATCCGGGGGAGAGTTCCATGAAGGCACGAGGGCGGGCCACTCCACTTGCTGCGGCGATCGCAGCGTTGCTGTCGCTGACGGCTTCGAGCGCGCTGGCAAAGCAGGCGCCGCCCCGGCACCCGGGCGCGGGAAATAGCCTCTTCGGCCAGGAGGTGGCTCCGGGTGAGGTGATCGTGCGCTTCGAGCAGGGAGCGTCGAGGTCCGACCGCGCGGAGACGATGCGGGCGGCCGGCGCCAGCCTGGAGCGGAAGCTGCTGCTGTCCCGCACCGAGTTGGTGGAGGTCACTGCGGGCGAGGAGAAGGAGGCCGCAGCGAAGCTCGGGCGCGACCCGAAGGTGCTCTACGCCGAGCCAAACGCGATCGTGCACGAGGATGCAACGCCCAATGACACGCGCTTCGCTCACCTCTGGGGCCTGAACAACACGGGCCAGCAGGTCGACGGCGTCGCCGGGCTGGCCGATGCCGACATCGACGCCCCCGAGGCCTGGGACCTGGGCGCTGGCCTCGGGTCCTCGGTGCGTGTGGCCGTCGTGGACAGCGGCGTCGTCGCGTACCACCCCGACCTGGCGGCGAACATGTTCATCAACCCGGGCGAGAGCGGCGGTGGCAAGGAGACCAACAACATCGACGACGACGGCAACGGCAAGGTCGACGATTTCCGCGGCTGGGACTTCGCCTACAACGACAACAACCCGGTCACGAATCGGGATCACGGCACGCACGTGGCCGGCACGATCGCGGCGCGCTCCAACAACGGCCTCGGCGTGGCGGGCGCCGCGAGCTTCCCGACCACCGCCGGCAGCTGGCTCGGGCCCAAGATCTTGGCGGTGAAGGTGCTCGACGAGCATGGCTCGGGCACCCTCGCTTCCCTCGCCGACGGCTTGGTCTACGCGGGCACGATGAACGCGAAGGTCGCCAACGTCAGCCTCGGGTTCGCCGGCACCTCCGCGACGCTCGACAGCGCGATCAAGAGCAAGCCGAGCACGCTGTACGTCGTCGCGGCCGGCAATGACGGCGTCAACAACGACACCTCGCCGCACACCCCCTGCAACCCCGCCACCGCCCCGGACGCGGCGAACAAGATCTGCGTCGCGGCCACCGACTCCAGCGACGCGCTCGCCAGCTTCTCGAACTTCGGCGCCGTCAACGTCGACCTCGCGGCCCCCGGCGTCAGCATCCTGAGCACGGTCCCGACCAAGACCGTCTTCAGCGACGACTTCGAGACGGGGATCGCGGGCCGCTGGACGACCAACGACGCCGGGCAGACCGGCGCTCCGCGCTGGAGGCGCACGACGCTTTTCTCGACCAGTCCCTCCAACAGCCTCACCGACTCGCCGGGGGGCAACTACGTGAACAACCAGGACAACTGGGCGCGAACCACGGGCTTCAACCTCACCGGGGGCAACCACTGCAAGGTCACCGCCCAGGCGAAGATCGACACCGAGGACAACTTCGACACGTTCACCATTGAGGCCACCCGGACCCCCGCTGTCGCCGCGAGCTGGCAGACGGCGTTCGCCTTCAGCGGAGCCGGAACCGGCTCGGTGACCGCCGACCTCCCCGCCGCCTTCGACGGCCAGACTGGCGTCTTCGTCCGCTTCCGCCTCAACAGCGATGGCTCGAACACGGATGACGGCGCCTACGTCGACGACGTCGCCGTGAAGTGCCGTACGAGCGGTTTCAACGCGACGTCGTACGACTTCTTGAACGGCACCTCGATGGCGAGTCCGCACGTCGCCGGCGCCGCGGCGTTTATGTTCACCAAGTTCCCGACGGCGACCGTGGGCCAGGTCAAGGACAAGATCCTTGGCAGCGCCGACCTGAAAGCCTCACTCGCCGGCAAGGTCCGCACCGGCGCCCGCCTCAACCTCTACAAGGCGGCGGCGGAGTCGACGGCGGCCGTGTCGGGCGGCGTGTTGAGCTTCACCGCTGGGGCGGGGCAGAGGAACAACGTCACGGCCACTCGCTTCGTCGACAACGGCGTCCCCAAGTACAGGATCACCGATCCCTACTCGACGAGCACCACGGCCCAGCAGTCTGGCTCGCGGATCAATCCCGGTGCGGGATGCACCCGCGTCAACCACACCACCGTCAAGTGCCCGGTCGCGGGCATCACCGGCATCGTCATGGCCGGAGGCGATCAAGACGACGTTCTCAACGCGGGCACGATCGCGATCCCGGTCACGCTCGGCGGCGGAGCCGGCTTGGACACCCTCACGGGCGGCACGGCCGGCGACTCGCTGTTCGGCGCCGCCGGCGCCGACGACTTCACCGCGGGCACCGGCGATGACACCATCGCCGCGCACCACGAGGACGTCGACACGACCTTCAGTTGCGGCGAGAACGCCGGGGATAACGACACCGTGAACGCCGACCTGTCCCCGAACGACCCGGTCACCGCCGACGCCGCCAACTGCGAGGTCGTCAACAAGCTCTAAGGACGAGCACGCACCCGCATCGGCAGGCCGCCGCGCGGCGAGAGGGTCGGCATCTGGCGGATCCGCATCTTCCAGTCGGGCTCGAGGTCGAGGCGGAAGCTGCCGAGGATCGCGGCCGCGATCGCGCGGATCTCGAGCTCGCCGAAGCGCATCCCGATGCAGATCCTCGGGCCGCCGCCGAACGGGACGTAGGCGCCCTTGGGGAGCTTCGCGCGCTCCTCGGGCGCGAAGCGCTCGGGCCTGAAGGAGTGCGGGTCTGCGAACACGTCCGGGAGCCTGTGGCTCGCCCAGGACGAGTAGTTGACCGGCAGCCCCGCGGGCACCAGGTGGCCGCCGAACTCGAAGTCCTCGGCGGCGCGGCGGGGCCCGATCCACGCCGGCGGGTAGAGGCGGAGCGTCTCGTCGACGGCCATCCCGAGCTGGGGCAGCTCGCCGAACAGCTGCGCCGCGTCGGGCGTGCCTTCGCCGACGACGCTGTCGCGCTCGGCGGCCAGGCGCTCGGCCCAATCGGGGTCGCGCGCGAGCTCGTAGAAGAGGAATGAGACGGTCGAGGTCGCCGTGTCGTGGCCCGCGAACAGCAGCGTCAGCACCTGATCGCGGACCTGCCCGTCGGTGAAGCGCATGCCCTCGCCATCCTCCGCCTCGATCAGCAGCCCGAGGATGTCCTCGCCAGCCTCCCCGGCGCGCCGGCGGCGCGCGATCTCGCCGAGGATGATCTGGTCGAGCGTACGGCGCACCCGGCGCAGGCGGGCGAACGGGCTTCCCGGGCCGCGCACCACCTGGAGAAAGTACTCGCGCTCGTAGAAGGAGAGGCCGCGTTCGAACGTCGCCGCGAGGTCGACCCGGCCCCGATCCGGGTCGAGCCCGAACAGCGCCCGCATCGCGATCCGCATCGCCACGTGGCGGCTCCAGTCGTAGAGGTCGATCCGGTCGCCCGTCCGCCAGCCGGCAAGCGCGCGTTCTGCCTCGTCGGACATCACGCTGGCTGCGGCTGCGATTCGCTCGCGGTGGAAGACCGGGACCATGATCTCGCGTGCGCGGTCGTGGTACTCACCGTCGGTGGTCAGGAGGCCGTCGCCGATCAGCGGGATCAGGTCCCCCAGACTGCCGTCGCGCCAGCGGAACTTTTCGCGGTCGGTGACCAGCATGAAGCGGTTCGCCTCGGGGCCGAGCATGAACACGTGGATCGCGTGGAAGATCCGGATCGCGAAGATGGGCCCATGCTCCTCGTAGGCCGGCAGAAGCACCGCGAGAGGGTCGCGGCGCATCCGCTCGGTGCGCGCGATGCTCGGCAGCTTCGCGCCGGGCGGCAGCGGGCCGCGGCGGGTGGCGCGCCGCTCGACGCTCAGGTCATCTCGGATCCGCACCAGCGGGTTGGTGCTGAGGGCCGAAGGCGCGCTGAGCGGCATCAGGCCAAGGATAGCCTTGCTGGCTGGCCAAAAGGGGAGGGTTCGCGGCAGTCTGGGGGATCAGCGCGCGGAGCTAGACTCACGGCCGATCACGGAGGAGGAGGCGAGCCATGGCACCGACCAGCTCTACTGCGGCCGCGGGAGAGGTGACTATCCGAGAAGCGGCACCCGGGGACGCCGAGGCCTGTGCGCAGATCTGCTTTGACGCCTTCGGCGGCATCCAGGATCACCACCGCTTTCCGAGGGACTTCCCGGTGCTCGAAGCCGCCACGGGTTTGATGGGGATGTGGATTCCGCATCCCTCGGTTTGGGGGGTCGTCGCCGAGCGGGACGGGCGGATCGTCGGCTCCAACTTCCTCGACGAGCGCGGTCCGATCCGGGGGGTAGGTCCGATCACCGTTGATCCCCAAGGCCAGAACGCCGGCGTGGGGCGGAGGCTGATGGAGGCCGTGCTCGAGCGTGGTCAAGGAGCGCCCGGCATCCGTCTGCTTCAAGACGCGTTCCACATGCGGTCGCTCTCGCTGTACGCGTCCTTGGGCTTCGACGTCAAGGAGCCGGTCGCCGTGATCAGCAGCAATCCCTCAAGTGGCCCTTCAGATGAAATCGAGGTGCGGGCGCTCGAGGAGGACGACCTCGACGAGTGCGAGGCGCTCTGCAAGAAGGTCCATGCCTTCGAGCGCACGAACGAGCTCCGCGACTCGATCCAGGCGTTCAAGCCGTTCGTCGCCGTGCGGGACGGACGCATCACGGCCTATGCGTCGAGCGTCGTGTTCTGGCCGATGAACCACGGCGTCGCCGAGAGCGACGAGGACATGCAGGCGCTCCTGCTCGGGGCGGCGGCTGCGGTGAACGAGCCGATCGCATTCCTGGTGCCTCTGCGTTCCGAGCTGTTCCGCTGGTCCCTGGGAGCGGGCCTTCGCTTGGTGAAGCCGATGAACCTGATGGCGCTCGGCGAGTACCAGGAGCCGCGCGGCTCGTGGTTCCCGAGCGTGCTGTACTGAATTGCCCGGGGGCCGGGGCCGATTGGCTTCTGGGTAGAGGAGAGGAGCGAGCGTGGAGAGGGCGCAGGTCGAGCAGATGCGGGCCCGGCAGCGACTTGCCGTGAAACGCCTTTGTCGCCGTACCTCCGCTCGCCGGCTTCCCCTCTGTGGGGTGGCCGCCCTCGCGGTGGCCCTTTCCCTGAGCCTCGCCGGCCCGGCCGGCGCCGCCGCCCCGCCGACCGGCGACGCCGGCGCGTCGATCGCCGCCGCGCCTGCCGGCGCGGTGGCCGGAGGCGTCGACGCCGGCGATTACCACAGCTGCGGGCTAAGGACGAACGGCGCCGTCGCCTGCTGGGGCGAGAACTTCGAGGGCCAGTCCAACCCGCCCGTGGGCGCCTTCACTGCGGTGAGCACCGGCACCGCACACACCTGCGGGGTGAGGACGAACGGCGCCGTCGCCTGCTGGGGCTTCGACGACCAAGGCCAGGCCACCCCGCCCGCGGGCACCTTCACTGCGGTGAGCGGTGGCCGCCTCCACACCTGCGGTGTGCGGACGAATGGCGCGGTCGCCTGCTGGGGCTACAACGGCGACGGCCAGGCCGCCCCGCCCGCAGGCACCTTCACCGCGGTGAGCGCCGGCACCGCACACACCTGCGGCGTGCGCAGGAGCGGCGCCGTCGCCTGCTGGGGCGATAACGTCCATGGACAGAGAACGCCGCCTGCGGGCAGATTCACCGCGGTGAGCGCCGGCGACAGCCACACCTGCGGGATAAGGTCGAGTGGCGCCCTCGCGTGTTGGGGCGAGAACCTCTACGGCCAGGCCACCCCGCCCGCGGGAACCTTCACCGCGGTGAGCGCCGGCGGTTTCCACACCTGCGGGGTGAGGACGAGCGGCGCCGTCGCCTGCTGGGGCTTCGACGACCAAGGCCAGGCCACCCCGCCCGCGGGCACCTTCACCGCGGTGAGCGCCGGCCGCGAGTACACCTGCGGGGCGAGGACGAGCGGCGCGGTCGCCTGCTGGGGGTACAACGCCGAGGGCCAGTCGACTCCGCCCGCGGGCAGCTTCGCCGGCGCCGCGGTCGAGGTAGGAGGTGACTCCAGCTGCGGCGTCAAGCACGTCGGCACCCTCGTCTGCTGGGGCAGCAACGGCCGCGGCCAAGCTGCCCCGCCCGCAGGCACCTTCACCGCGGTCAGCGCCGGCGGCTTCCACACCTGCGGGCTCAAGACGAACGGCACCCTCGACTGTTGGGGACGCAACGGCGTCGGCCAGGCCAACCCGCCCGGGGGCGCCTTCACGGAGGTGAGCGCCGGAGTTTTCAACACCTGCGCGGTCAAGACGAACGGCACCGCGGCCTGCTGGGGCCACGACACCTTCGGCCAGGCGACTCCGCCCGGGGGGACCTTCAGCGCGGTGAGCGCGGGCGGCGAGCACAGCTGCGGGGTGAGGACGAACGGCACCCTCGACTGCTGGGGCCGCAACACCTTCGGCCAGTCCACCCCGCTCGGAGGCACCTTCACCGTGGTGAGCGCCGGCGGCGCCCACGCCTGCGGGCTGAGGACCAATGGCGCCGTTGCCTGCTGGGGTCGCAACGGCAGCGGCCAGGCGACCCCGCTCGGGGGGACGTTCACCGCGGTGAGCTCCGGCCACGTCTACACCTGCGGGATAAGGACCAGTGGCGCCGTCGCCTGCTGGGGCGCCAACGGTGACGGCCAGGCGAGCCCGCCCGCGGGCGCCTTCATCGCGGTGAGTGCCGGCGCCCGCCACACCTGCGGGATGAGGGCCAACGGCACCGCCGCCTGCTGGGGCCGCAACGCCGAGGGCCAGTCGACCCCGCCGATCGGCTTCGGCTAGCTCATCGGCCGCAATTTCGTGCCGGGGCGGCCCCTACGCTTGCGGGATGGCCCAGCTCGAGCAAGCTCAGGCAACCCTGGCGCTGCAGGGGCTCGAGGAGTTCGATGGGCTGGACGCCGCGACGCGCGTCTATCGTGGGCAGCGGAAACCGGAGGCGCTGTTGGCCCACCTCGGCCACGAGGCCTTCCGGCCCGGCCAGCGGGAGGCGGTCCAGGCGGCGCTCGACGGCCGTGACGCGCTGATCGTCATGCCGACGGGCGGGGGCAAGAGCCTCTGCTATCAGCTCCCCGGCCTGGCCTCGCCGCAGCTGAGCATCGTGGTCAGTCCGCTGATCGCGCTGATGGCCGACCAGTGCCTGCGGATGACCGCGGCCGGTCATCCCGTCGTCATGGTCGCCTCGGGCCTGGGCGCAGCGGCGAACCGCGAGACGCTCGACCGGGTCCGCGACGGCCGAGCGCGAATCGTCTACTGCTCGCCGGAGCGCTTCGGCTCCAGCGACTTCCTCGACGCCGTGACCAGCCGCGAGGTCGACCTGCTGGCCGTCGACGAGGCGCACTGCGTCTCGGAATGGGGGCACGACTTCCGCCCCGACTATCTGCGGCTGCCCAAGGCGATCGAGCGACTCGGCCGCCCGACGGTCATGGCCTGCACCGCGACCGCCACGGCGGAGGTGTCCGGGGAGATCGAACGCCGCCTGGGCCTGCGCGAGCCGCTGGTTGTGCGCTCGGGATTTGACCGCCCGAACATCTCCTTCGACACCGTGACCCTCGAGGGCAAGGGCTCGAAGGCGCGCAAGCTCGGCCTGCTCGAGCACGGCCTGCTGGAGGCCGAGAATCGGCCGGCGATCGTCTACTGCGGGACGCGGCGCGACAGCGAGGAGGTCGCCGAGTCGCTGCGATCGGCGGGGGTTCTGGCCGCCGCCTATCACGCCGGGATGGCCCCTGATGAGCGCGCCTCCGCGCAGCATCGCTTCATGTCGGGAGACGCGGAGGTCGTCGTCGCCACCAACGCGTTCGGCATGGGCATCGACAAGGCCGACGTGCGCTCCGTCTGGCATTGGGCGATTCCGACCAGCGTCGAGGCCTACTACCAGGAGGCCGGGCGAGCGGGTCGCGACGGCAGGCCCGCCCGCGCGGTGCTGCTCGCCGGGCGCTCCGACCTGGGGCGCTTGGTGCGCTTCAACCAGCGCCGCAGCGTCGACCCGGAGGCGGTCGCCGCCTATGTCGAACAGCTGGAGCGCTTCGCCGACTCCGACGGTGCCCTGGTGATCGACAACCCCCGCCGGGACGAGGAGCGGATCCGCCTGGCGATCGCCGAGCGCGCCGGCGCGTGCACGGTCGAGCCTGCTCCCGGCGGGCGGCTCAGCGTCCGCCTGAACGGCGCGCTCGACAGAGGGCGCGCCGCCGCAGCCTGCCGGGTGGCAAGTGACCGCGGCTGGCGCGCCTACCGGGCGGTCGAGGCCTTCAGCTTCTCGGCGACCTGCCGCCGTCGCGGCCTGCTCGACCACTTCGGCGACCGCCAACCGGGCCGGCCCGAGGGGCGCTGCTGCGACGTCTGCGACCCGGAGGGCTGGCTGCCCTCCCCGGAGACGATCGAGATTCGGTCGGCGCGCGCGCGCCGGCCGGCCGCGGCTCCGGCCCCCGAGCTCTCCGCCGCGGACGCCGGCCTCCTGGACGCGCTGAAGGCGTGGCGCCTGGACGCGGCGGCCGGCAAGCCCGCCTACACGGTGGCGCACAACCGCACCCTCGAGGCGATAGCGGCCTCGCGCCCCGGTGGAGTTGAGGCCCTCGCGGAGATCCACGGCGTTGGGCCCGCGTTCGTGTCTCGACACGCCGACGAGGTGCTGCGGATCGTCGCCGAGCACCCCCTCGGCCGCCGGCCCTAGTTCGGCCGTCGGGCCCTAGCTCGGCCGTCGAGCTTCTCACCGTGCCGACAGCTCTGGGATGTGGCGCTCCAGGTGGACGGCGATCGTCTCGCGAACCCAGCGCTGCGTGTCGGCGTCGGCCATGCGGTAGCGGCCCAGCAGCATCGCCTGCTCGGTCAGCGGCAGGCCCGCGATCTCCCAGCGGACGGCGAGCCGCTCGAAGAGCATCTCGGTTCGCCGCCGCCAGGCGTCGTCGAGAGAGGAGGCCACGCCAGGCGGCGGCTCGCCGATCTTCGCGATCGTGCCGGCGCTTAGCGACTGCCGCAGACTGAGGACGTTGCCTTCGGGATCGGCGTAGTCCAGGGTCGGCACAGGTTGCCTGCGTCGATGCCGCTGTCGCTTCGCCATGTGCGCTCAAGTTTGGCAGCGAGGCGAGGCCGTACGGTAATCACGGAGCGATCACATCCCTGCCCGACGGTGCTCACGCCTTGCGGGCTAGATTCATGATCGCCCTGATCTCATGGCCCGCTTCGAGGAAGACCTCGAGCACGCGAGGGTCGAAATACGCGCTGCGGTCACCTTTCATCATCGCGACCGCCTTGGCGTATGGGTACGCCGGACGATATGCGCGGCCGCTGGTCAGTGCGTCGAAGACGTCGGCAACAGCGACGATCCGTCCTTCGAGGGGGATCTCCTCCCCGTTTAGTCCTCGAGGGTAGCCGCGGCCATCGAAGCGCTCATGGTGCGTCAAGGCGATCACCGCCGCCAGATCCAGCAGCTCGGCACCCCATCTACGAGAAGCTGGGTGTCTCAGGCCGTCCGGCCGCAGTCGCGAGAGGCATGCGGCTCGGACTCATCGCCTAGCTCGGGGCCTCAAATCCGCCTGCTCCCAGCGATCTCGCTCTACAAAACGGAGGCGCCGCACACGCGCGGGCACGTCCCGGTGTCTGCCGGGCCGCGCCCCGTAGCGTGTCCCCGGTGACCGAGCTGCGGAACATCGCGATCATCTCCCACGTCGACCACGGGAAGACCACCCTTGTCGACGCGATGCTGCGCCAGGCGGGCACATTCGCCGCCCACGAGGAGGTCGTCGAGCGCATCATGGACTCGGGCGACCAGGAGCGCGAGCGCGGGATCACGATCCTCGCCAAGAACGCCTCGCTCACGCTGGAGCGGCCGGGCGAGCCCGACCTGAAGATCAACATCGTCGACACTCCCGGGCACGCCGACTTTGGCGGCGAGGTCGAGCGCGGGCTCTCGATGGTCGACGGCGCGGTGCTGCTGGTCGACGCCTCGGAGGGCCCCCTGCCCCAGACGCGCTTCGTCCTTCGCAAGGCACTCGAGGCGAAGCTGCCGCTGATCTGCCTCGTCAACAAGGTGGACCGCCCCGACGCCCGCATCACCGAGGTCGTCCACGCCGTTTACGAGCTCTTTCTCGACCTCGACGCGACCGAGGAGCAGATCGAGTTCCCGATCGTCTATGCATCGGCTCGCGAGGGGTGGGCGTCGCTCGACCCCGCGGAGCGCGACGACGACCTGGGCCCGCTCTTTGCCACCCTCGCCGGGCGGATCCCGGCGCCCAGCGGCGACCCGGACGCGCCCCTGCAGGCGCGGGTGACGAACCTCGACGCCTCCCCCTACCACGGCCGACTCGCCGTCTGCCGCGTGCACCGCGGGACCATCAGGCGCGCCGCCGAGGTCTCGTGGTGCCGGCGCGACGGAAGCGTCGAGCGCGCCCGCATCGCCGAGCTCTACATCACTCAGGGGTTGGAGCGCGCGGAGGTCGCCTCCGCCGGGGCGGGCGAGATCGTCGTCATCGCGGGGATTGCGGAGGTCACGATCGGCGAGACGATCGGGGACATCGACGAACCCGAGGCGCTGCCCCTCCTCGCCGTGGACGAGCCGGCGCTGGCGATGACGATCGGCGTCAACACCTCGCCGCTGGCCGGCCGGTCGGGCGAGAGGCTCACCGGCCGCCAGCTCGACGAACGCCTGCAGCGCGAGCTGGTGGGCAACGTTTCGATCCAGGTGCGCCCGACCGAGGCCGCGGACGCCTGGGAGGTGCAGGGCAGGGGGGAGCTTCAGCTGGCGGTGCTCGTCGAGACGATGCGCCGCGAGGGATTCGAGCTGACGGTGGGCAAGCCGCAGGCCATGACGCGCGAGATCGACGGGCGCATTCACGAGCCGGTCGAGCGGCTCTCGATCGACATCCCCGAGGACTACATGGGCGTGGTGAGCCAGCTCCTCGCGCTGCGCAAGGGCCGGATGGAGGACATGGTCAACCACGGCACTGGCTGGGTCAGGCTCGACTACCTGGTCCCCGCCCGTGGCCTGATCGGCATCCGCAACGAGTTCCTCACCGAGACCCGCGGCACCGGGATCCTCCACACCGTCTTCGAGCGCTACGAGCCCTGGCACGGCGAGATCACCACCAAGCCGACGGGCTCGCTGGTCGCCGACCGCCACGGCATCACGGCCTCATTCGCGCTGATGAACTTGCAGGAGCGCGGCCAGCTCTTCGTCGGCCCGGGCGAGGAGGTCTACGAGGGCATGGTGATCGGCGAGAACGCCCGCGCCGAGGACCTCGACGTCAATCCGGCGAAGGAAAAGCAGCAGACCAACATCCGCGCCGCCGGCTCAGATGAGGCCGTCCGCCTCGTCCCGCACCACCGCTTCTCCCTCGACCAGGCCCTGGAGTTCATCCGCGACGACGAGTGCGTGGAGGTCACTCCCGAAGCGGTCCGCCTGCGCAAGCAGGTGCTGCCCGCCGTGGAGCGGGTGAAGCTGGCGCGGGCGGGCAAGCGGCGGGGCAGGGTAACGACAACCTAAGCTCAGCGTCGGCCGCCGGAACAGAGCTGCGAACAGCAAGCTAACTCTGCGTTCGATAGCAGCTGTGGATCAGTTTTGGCACGGACCGGACGATAACTGGGCTCGGGCGGTGCTCGCCTGCGGGTTCCCCCTCAGTCCCGTGACCTTTTCGAGGCTAGAGTCGAACCGTGCCCGAAGAGCTGGTCAGCCAGTCGATCGAGCTGCCGAGCGGCGAGCTCCGCCTGCTGCAGCCGCAGGAGTCCGCCGAGCTGCCGGACGCGGGCGCCGTCGAATGGGCGCCGATCGCGCCGTACTGGTCGGTCCTTTGGCGCAGCGGCGTAGCGCTCGGCTGCGAGCTCGAAGGCGTGGCGCTCCGCGGGCTGCGCGTCGTCGAGCTCGGCTGCGGGCTCGCCGTACCGAGCATCGCCGCCGCGCGCGGGGGCGCCGCCGTGCTCGCCACGGACGCATGCGCAGACGCCCTCACGCTCGCCGCGCGCAACGCGCACGTGAACGACGTGCGCATCGAGACGGCGACGGTGGACTGGGCGGAGCCCGACGAGCTCGTCAGGCGCGCCCCGTTCGACTTGGTGCTCGCCGCCGACGTCCTCTACGAGCGTGCCAGCATCCCCCTGCTGTTGTCGCTCTTGCCGCGCCTCGCGCCGGAGGCCTGGCTCGCCGATCCCGGCCGGCCGGCCGGCGTCGCCTTCCTCGAACAGGCGGGCAGCCGGTGGTCGATCGAGACGCGCGACCGCGATGTCGTCCTGGTCCACCGGCTGCAGCTCGGCTGAGCTCGCGTGGCAGGATGGCTCCATGAAGGTGACGATGATGCTGGCCGATGCTGCTCAGGCAGCGGAGGGAAAGCTCTACATCCTGGGGGGAGGCTGGTCGATGACGGGACCAACACCGAGTCCCTCGGCGATCGCCCTATACATCCAAGTGCCCTGGGATCGGACCAACGTAGAGCACAGCTTCCGGCTCGATCTGGTTGATAGCGACGGGAGGGCTGTGGGGCTCGAAACCGATGCTGATGCTCAGGAGCCTGTCACCTTCGAGGGTTCCTTCGAGGTTGGCAGGCCACCAGGAGTCAAACCGGGAACCTCCATTGACGTGCCGCTCGCGATCAACTTTGGTCCGTTGCCACTGCCGCCCGGTGGCAGATACGAGTGGCGACTATCGATCAACCAGGAGAGCCACGAGGACTGGCGGCTGCCATTCTCAACCCGCTCCGCGCCCCAAGCCGGAGCGCAGGGATAGCCCAGTAGCCGATCCACCAGGAACACAAAAACACGCGACTTAGCGGGGGTTTCTCCGATGGGCGCGGCTGGTTTCGAACCAGCGACCTCTCGCGTGTGAAGCGGCGCGCTTGATTCGAGCGCCTAAGCGCGGAAACCGCATGGCAAAGCCGAATTGCGTTTGCGGCTGAGCCATCGATCGCCAGCGCGGATTACTACCGATTACGCACGATCACCGGGGATTCGGGCAGAGAGCACGAGATTCTGCCCAGCGGACCTGGGCGGGGTTCGCCGCCGCCGGGATTTCGGGGTGCCCAGGTTCTAGCCTTCTCACCGATGGGTTTACGGGGATGGCGATACGCCGCGGCAGCATTCTGGATCGCGAACGGCCTGAACCACTTCCGGGCCCCGGAGTTCTACAAGGCGATAGTGCCGCCGCCGTTCGAGCCGTGGAAGAGCGAGGTCAACGTAGCCTCGGGCGCGGCCGAGCTGGTCGGCGGGCTTTGCCGTGCTGCCCGACCGCACGCGCCCGGCCGCCCGTTGGTGGCTGCTGGCGACACTCCTGGCGGTCTACTGGGCCAACGTCCACATGGCGTTGCGGCCCGCCAAGTTCCCGCGCGTTCGCCCAGCGCTCCTCTATGCGCGACTGCCGGTGCAGGGCCTGTTCGCCTGGCTGACTTGGCGTGGGACGCAGTAGCGCGGGTGGTGAGCAGGTAAGCCGAAGCAACCGATCCGGTCGTCTTCTTACCTAACTAGTCCATGACGTGGGGAGGGAGGGATGACGCGCGAAAGCCAGTGCATGGCCGCCGGGACGTGCGCTGGGTCGATGTGGTGAGCGGCGTCGGACTCGTGGTAGCTGACCTCGAGTCCGCCGGCCTCGAGTGAGGACCTCAGCTCGTACGGCTTGTCGGGCTTCAGGAACCCGTTGGGCACGGCCAGCTCTGTTAGGTCCGGCGGAGGGTCCGCGAGCGTCTGATCGAGGAGATTGTCATCGCTTCTGTTGCCTACCGGCCAGCTTCGCGGGCTCCCCGTCTCCGCCGAGTCGGTCCTCGAGATCGTCGACGGTGTCGCGGAGGGTCTGCACGAGCTCAGCCAGCTCCTCGTGTTCCGCGCGAACCGCCTCGCGCTCCGCCTGGGCGGCCTCGTGCTCGGCCTCGGCGCTGAGCAGCTCCTGCCGAATCGCACGGGCCGCCGCCCGCTCCTCGCGGCGCGCCCCCTCCATTGCGTTGATCACGATCCCGATCAGGATGTTGATGATCAGGAACCCTGCGACCAGCACGTAACTGACGAAGTAGATCCAGGACCAGGGGTGGATTTCCATCCCGGCCCGCATGTAGCGAGGCCACTCCTCGAGCGTCAGCATTACAAACAGGTTCAGGATCGAGTCGCCGAGGTTTTCCCAGCCTGGATCTTCGGCGTGAAACAGGAGCCATCCCACCATCCCGTAGAGGTAGACGAGAAGCAGCGCGAGCACGCCCATGCTCCCGAGCGGCGGCAGGCTGCGAACCATCCCCCGTAGCAGCACCCGCACGTCGGGGAGTACGCTGATGATCCTGACGATCCGCAGGAGGCGGACGAGCCGCAGCAGGGTCGCATTCTGTCGCAGCGCTGGCGCGAACGCGGCCGTGATGACCACGAAGTCGAACACGTTCCACCCGTCGCGGAAGAAGTCCTGAGGACGACGTCCGTAGGCGGCGATCCTGATCGCGAGCTCCGCCACGAAGACGCCGAGGCAGGCATCGTTTGCCGCCGCCAGCACACCACCGATCCGATCGTCGAGGGCATCGTAGGTCTGGAGCCCGAGCACGATCGCGTTGAAGACGATGACGCTGAAGATGAACGCCTGAAAGCCCCCTGAGCCGGCGATCCTCTCGCACGCCTCGCGCATCGCGCCGAGTGCACGCCTCAAGCGGTTGGGCATCCGAGACGGGGACCGGTTGAGATCTCCTCCCGGCGGAGGTGGCCGAGTTGTCACCGTGGCCCCCGAAGGGCACTGGCAGCCCCATCGCGACCGTGAGAATGTGCACCATCACTGCCAGCGAGATCAAGATCGCTAGCTGGTACACGTCGATCAAGGTCAGCTTTCACGCCGATGCAGGCGAGGATCGCCATGGGGCCGTCGGAAAGGTACTGGGGACCGGTCGACAAGCTCGGATGGGCGAGCGATGGCGCTGGTTCAAACCCAGGCCGCCCTGGATGGGCGCGGCTGGTTTCGAACCAGCGACCTCTCGCGTGTGAAGCAACGCTGCAACGCGTGGCCGAAGAGCGAGAAAGCCCATTACCACCGGCGTGGGTTGATCGGTGTCACGATGCGCCCCGCCGTGAAAGCGCTCGTCCGCCGCCTCGTCCCCTTCCCCCTCCGGCGGGCCGTCTGGCGAGTGCGCCGCAACGTCCCCAGGGTTGCCCAACCGCTCTCGCTTGCGGTTCCCCGCACCCAGGCTCCGGAGCGGCCCATCTTCGTGATTGGCTGCCCGCGGGCGGGGACGAGCGCGCTGCTCCAGCTGCTGCTCCGCAGCCCCGAGCTGCGCTCGATCCACAACGAGGGGCACATTCTCTGGGACTGCTACCACCATCCCAAGGACCGGGGCTGGGACTCCGACGCCCTCGGCGCCGAGGACGTCAGCGAGCGGGAGCGGGCCTACATCTACCTGGCGGTCCGCATGTTCGTGCGCAATCGCCGCTTCGTCGACAAGACCGCGGAGAGCTGTCTGCGAATCCCCTACCTGGGGGAGGTCTTCCCCGGTGCCACCTTCCTCTTCCTGCGGCGCCGCGCCGCGGGCAACGTCAACTCACTGATCGAGGCCTGGAAGGCGCGGCCACGGTTCGTCAAGTACCGCCTGCCCGAGCCCCTCGAAGGCCTCGGCGAGATGAGCGGGAACCGCTGGAGCTTCGCGCTGATCCCGGGGTGGCGCCAGCTCCGCTCCGCGCGGCTTGAGGAGATCTGCGCGCGTCAGTACATCGCCAACAACGAGGCCGCCCTGGACGCCCGCGAGGGCGTCGATCCCTCGCGCTGGCTCGAGGTCGCCTATGAGGATCTTGTGACCTCGCCCGTGCAGACCGCGGAGAGGCTCTGCGGTGGCCTCGGCCTCGCCTTCGACCCCGGGATCGAGCAGTACGCGGCCACCTTCGACAGTCGGCCTTCGTCCACGACCCTGAGCGCGCCGATGCGCGATAAGTGGAAGCAGCAGAACCGCGAGCCGATCGAGCGCATTCTCCCGCTCACGGCACCGATCGAGAGGCGCCTGGGCTATGGGTCGTCGTGAAGCTCCGCCGCCAGCGCTCGGTACTCGTCTGCCGAGGTCCCGAGGAAGGCCTCGGCCCAGCCCCGGCCCCCCAAGGTCTGCAGAGTGCGCCACCGCCCCAACCCCTCGCCGGCGCTGAGGTCGAGCGCGAGGGACGCCGTCCGGTGGGCTGCGATCGCCTCGCGCTTGCGCCCGATCACGGATGTGATCTCAACGATGCGGTTCGGGACCAGCGGGGTCCAGACCTCGTACCCCCAGACCTCCGGCCGGGCATCTGCACCGCCGTCAGCGAGCGCGCCGCCGAGGGCCTTCGCGACCGCCTGGTGGTCGGGAGTGCCGTCGAGTAGCCACGGCGCGAACACGGCCTCAGGCTCGAGCTCGGCGATCGCCGCCCGCAGCGCAGTGGTGAGCTCGACCACCTGTGCCCGGAGGCCGCCGTCGGGGAGGCCCAGGAATCGCGGCGTGGCACCGACCACCGCGGCCGCCCGCTCGGCCTCGGCGCGGCGGCGGCGAGCCGTCTCCTCGGGCGAGACCGGCGAGCCCCTCGTCGCCTCGCCGTCGGTGGCCGTCATCACAGTCACCGAGGCGCCCCTGTCGGCCAGCAGAGCCATCGTCCCTCCGCATCCGAGGGTCTCGTCGTCGGGATGTGGGGCCACGACCAGTGCCCGCCGGAAGGGCGGAACCCCGGTGACTGGCGCTGACCCCCGCGGAGCGCGGAGAGTCCGGGCCAGGCGCCGCAGGTCTCCGGGGATCACGGTCCTAGCGCGGGGAAGCACCCTTCTCAGCGGCGCGGGGACCTGCATCGGTGGCCCGGAGTCTATTCTCGGTGCTCCGCGTGAGTGGAGGCGGACGATCCGCTGCTGGTATTCGCGCCATGAAATACCGCGCCCCGGCCGGCGAAGTAATCGACCCCCGCGACGACATCGCGATCGGCGAGGACTTCGCAATCATTAGCAAGGGGCGAGGTCGGCGGCCTTCTCGACCTTCCTGAGGTCGAGCTTCTTGCTCGCCTCCTCGTCTATTGCCCATCCTCGTCCGAGCTGAGCGGCGTCTGCGTTGCCGATGAGACCGAGAGGCAGTCAATCCGCCCGAAACGCTCTCGTTTCACGCGCGAGGGGGCGTCAAAGCACGCGCGCCCGACTCTGCCGCGCTTCGTCCATTGCAGGGGCGAGTGCTGGCTGGCAGCCCTTAGCCCAGCCACTCATCCGGGTGCACACGGACGGCCAGCTGGGAGAAGTCGCCAGAGTCGCGGATTGCCCCTGCCGCCGAGACCATGGCGGCCACCGCGACCCAGAGAAACCGGGATCCGACACTGACTCGCTGAGCGCCGGCGTCCGCCATTTCGCTCATCGAGAGGCCCGAGCGGGCGAGCACGTTGAGCGGTTTGCCTGTTGCTTCGGAGATCGCCCGGATCTGCTCCGTGCTCCTGAGCCCGGGGGCGTAGAGCACATCGGCGCCGGCCCGCTCGTAGGCTTGAAGGCGGGCGATCGTGTCGTCGAGATCTGGGTTGTCGTGCAGGAAGTTGTCGGCCCGCGCGGTGAGGGTGAACGGAAAGCCGAGGCCGTCGGCCGCCTCGCGTGCCGCGGCGATCCGCTCGGCGCCGTGGTTGAGCTCGTAGATGGCGCCGTCGCGGTCCCAGTCCTCGATCGAGCCGCCGACCGCGCCTGCCTCGGCGGCCCCGGTGATTGCGCGCGCGGCGTCCTCCGGAGAATGCCCATGGCCGTTCTCAAGGTCCACCGAGACCGGCAGCTCGGTCGCCGCGGCGATAGCCCGAGTGTGGTCGATCACCTGGTCGAGCGTCACGCCGCCGTCCAGCTTCCCGACGGTGAAGGCGAACCCGCCGCTGGTCGTCGCCAACGCTCTAAAGCCGAGCGACCCGAGCACCTTGGCCGAGCCCGCATCCCAGGGGTTCGGGATCACAAACGGCTCGTCCTCGTGCAGGGCCCGAAAGGCCGCTCCCCTTTCCTCCTGTGTCACGCCAGCCAGCCTAGCGAGAGCGCGGCTGCGCCTGATGGCGCTGGTAGCGGCGCCTGCGCTTCTTGGCGCTTCCTCTGCGAGGGCGTCCGCGGCACCGACGCCTATGGGCCGCTCGACGCCGGGGCGCTAGCCCGCTTGCTCCGACTCGCCGGCGACGGACAGGGCTCCGAGCGTGGTCGCGCCGAGGGCCGCGACTGCCATCAAAGCTGCCGCCGGACCGGGGACTGCGCCGCGGCGCCATTCCGTCGCGATTGCGACGAAGTCGAGTGCGTCGACGGCCAGCTGGAGCCGCCACCACTGCGCGCGGTTAGCGCCGGTCGCCGCGTACATCCCAGCGGCAAGTGACAGGTTGCGGATGCCCCACATGCGGCCGATTACCGGCAGCTGAGGGTTGTCATCGGGGTCCAGGAAGAACGCCCTGCCAGCAAGCCGCGGCGCAAGAAGCGTTGAGATGCCCAGGGCGCTTCGCGCGGCAAGGAGCGCGCGGCCCGTGGGAGTCGAAGGCAGCGCCATTGGCGAAGTCTGACGGACCTACCCCGCCGGGGCGCCTGCGCGTTCGCGCGGCGACCACGAACCCGGCGGCGGCTCCTCAGACGACTCGCACCGCCGGGTGGCACGGGAAGCAGAGTCCGAGCGCGGCTCGGCGCTTCCACCTATCAGGACTCGAGCGTCGCCTCGACGCCGATCTCGACGTTCCCCTTCAGCGCCCCTGAGATCGGGCAACCCTCCGCGGCGGCCTCGGCCGCCTGCTGGAAGCCAGCCTCGTCGATGCCGGGTACGCGGCCGCGAACGGTGAGCCGCGACGACTTCACGCCCTCACCGGGCACGAACCCGACGACCGCGGTCGCCTCGAGCCGATCGGGGACCCGCCCGGCACCGCCCAGCTCGTGCGAGAGGCCCATGCAGTAACAGGCGGCGTGGGCGGCGGCGAGCAACTCCTCGGGGCTCGTCGTGTCGTCGGTGCGCTCGACCCGTCGGGGCCAGGTGACCTCGACCCCGTCGAGGATGCGGCTCGCGGTGGTCGTCTCGCCGCGGCCCTGCTCCAGGCTCCCCTCCCACACCGTGGTCGCGCTGCTCTCGCTGGCCATCCGCTCCTCCTTTCGTTCTCGCCGGACGCCGCCGGCGGGAGACTACGCCGGTGCGGGCGCTGGTGAATACTTGTTTCGAAGGAGACAGTAGGAGGAGCGATGGCGTCGAGAGCGGACTTCACGGAGGAGGGGTGGGACCTGGTGCTGGAGGGGCCAACGGAGGCCGCCGTGTCCGCCAACCAGTCTCGTCCCAGGCCCGTTCTCGCCGAGTCTCCGAGTGCATCGGGATCTTTCGGCTTCAGGCGACTCGCGCGCCGACAGGCGGTCGCGCTCTCGCTCGCCAGCCTCCTCCTCCTGCTCGTCACCGCGACCGCGCTGGCAGTGACCGGCGACCTCACGCAGCCGACCGGGAGCGCCGGCTGCGTTAGCGAGACCGGGTCGGGGCCGTGCGCGGACGGCCATCGGCTCAGTGGCCCGCGCTCGGTAGCGGTGAGCGCCGACGGCAAGAGCGTCTACGTCGCCTCGTACGAGGGCAACGCCGTGGCGCGCCTCAATCGCAACACGACCACAGGGGCGATCAGCCAGCCCGTCGGGACCACCGGCTGCATCAGCCAAACTGGAGCGGGGCCATGCGCCGACGGCCACGGGCTGAGCGGCGCGTCCGATGTGGCGGTGAGCCCGGACGGGAAGAGCGTTTACGTCAGCTCGGACATCAGCGACGCCGTGGCGCGCTTTACCCGCAACACGACCACCGGGGCGATCAGCCAGCCCGCCGCGGCTGCCGGCTGCATCAGCGAGAGCGGGGCGGGGCCCTGTACTGACGGGCATGGGCTCAACGGCGCGTCCGACGTGGTGGTGAGCCCGGATGGGAAGAGCGTCTATGTCGTCTCGTACCTGAGCAACGCCGTGGCGCGGCTAAATCGCAACACGACCACCGGGGCGATCAGCCAGCCCGCAGGGACTGCCGGCTGCGTCAGCCAGACGGGTGCGGGGCCGTGCGCCGACGGCCACGCGCTGAACAACACGACCGATGTCGCGCTCAGCGCCGATGGGAAGGGCGTCTACGTCAGCTCGGATACCAGCGATGCTGTGGCGCGCTTTGCCCGCAACACGACCACCGGGGCGATCAACCAGCCCGCCGGGGCCGCCGGCTGCATCAGCCAAACGGGAGCGGGGCCATGCGCTGACGGCCACGGGCTGGGCGGCGCGTACGACGTGGCGGTGAGCCCGGACGGGAAGAGCGTTTACGTCGCCTCGAATGAAAGCTTCGCCGTTGCCCGCCTCAACCGCAACACAACCACCGGAGCGATCAGCCAGCCCGCCGGTGCCGCCGGCTGTGTCAGCGAGACGGGGGCGGGGCCGTGCGCCAACGGCCACGGGCTCCCAAACCCGTACGGGGTGGTGGTGAGCCCGGACGGGAAGAGCGTCTACGCCGCCTCGCCCTTCAGCGGCGCCGTGGCGCTCTTGACCCGCAACACCGCTACCGGAGCACTCGCCCAGCCCGCCGGGACCACCGGCTGCGTCAGCGAGACCGGGTCTGGACCCTGCGCCGACGGCCACGCGCTCGACGGCGCGGAAGCGGTGGCGGTGAGCCCGGACGGGAAGAGCGTTTACGTCGCCTCGTTCTTGAGCGACGCCGTAGCGCGCTTCGATCGGGCGCCCTAAGCGCGCTGCCGCAGGACGAATAGCCGACCCCGAGACCCCGCGAACCAGATGGGCGCGGCTGGTTTCGAACCAGCGACCTTTCGCGTGTGAAGCGTCCCTAGGCTGCTGCTGTCTATTGCGAGGTGCTGCGTCGTGCCTCGGAGCGACGCGATTCACGCCTGAGCGGCTGCGATCTGCCGCGTCCTGGTGCGATTCGCTGTTTCCAGCCCGTTTCCAGAAGCTCGACGGGCGACCGCTACTCCCGCAGCCCGGTGGCTTCGAGGGCAAGCCCTGGGGCCATGGGTCGAGCGGGCCTAGAATGGCGTCATGTCGGCCTACCGTGCGCAGGCCCACTTTGACGCGCCGCTAGAAGACGTCTGGGCGCTGGTCGGCAATCCCGCCACCTATCCGGAGTGGTGGCCGGTTGCGGTGGAGATCCGGGGCGAGACGTTCGAGGTTGGCGACGTCTACACCCAGGTGGTAGGGATCGCTGGGCGGCGGCTGGAGTACAGCCGGGTCATCGACCGTCGCGAGGAGTTCAAGGAGCTGAGATGGCATTGCCCGACGACGGGCGGCTTCCAGCACTGGCTGCTGACCGACGCCCAGGGCGGCACCTTCGTGGACATGGAGATGGGAATCAAGGACCCGGAGGAGGCCCGGTTCGGGCTGTTCGACAAGACGGTCGGGCGCTGGTTCATCAAGCACTGGGCGGAGCAGGCCATCGACGGATTACGCCGAACGCTGACTTCGAGGCCAACGCCCTAAACCGCCTCATCCGGGCAGTGCGTCGGCGGCCATGACTCCTCCGGCCGGGAGGTGAGCGCCTACTCCCGCAGCCCCACGGCTTCGAAGGCGGCTTCTCGACTCAGGAAGCCGTCGACCTCGACGACCTTCCCGTCCAGTACGGCACACACCCAACCCGCCGGGGAATCGAGCTCCAGGCCGCTCTCCCGCCTCCTTGCCCTTCGCCCTCGATCCTCGCGGTGCTGCGGCGTCGCGGAGGACCTCACCGCCGGGGAGGAAGTGCGGCGGGCGTCGGTCCCGTAGAACTCCCGGCATGGCCGCCTCCATCGCAACGATCGTCGACGCCGGCCGGCGCGACGTGCGGGTGTCGAACCCCGATCGGGTGATCTTCCCGAAGACCGAGCGTTCGGCCGCGGTCACCAAGCTCGACGTCGTCAACTACTACCTCGCCGTCGGCGACGGCATCCTGCGCGCGCTCGAGCGGCGACCGACCACGCTCGAGCGCTGGCCGAAGGGCGTGCATCCGGGCATCGTCGCCTCGACGCGGGAGAAGGGCGGGGGCGATGCGTTCTACCAGAAGCGGATTCCAAAGGGAGCTCCTGACTACGTCGAGACCGCGCGGATCCAGTTCCCGTCGGGTCGCCACGCGGACGAGATCTGCCCCACGGAGGTGGCCGTCGTCGGCTGGGCGGCCCAGATGGGCACGATCACGTTTCATCCGTGGCCGGTTCGCAGCGACGACGTCGACCACCCGGACGAGCTGCGCATCGACCTGGACCCACAGCCGGGCACGGACTTCGCGGACGCCGTGCGCGTCGCCGCCGAGGCACGCGTGCTGCTGGACGAGCTCGGCTACACCGGCTTCCCCAAGACCTCCGGAGGCCGAGGTGTCCACATATACGTCCGGATCGAGCGCCGGTGGACGTTCACAGATGTTCGCCACGCCGCGATCGCGTTCGGGCGCGAGCTCGAACGGCGTCTGCCCGGTGAGGTCACCACGAAGTGGTGGAAGGAGGAGCGCGGCAAGCGCATCTTCATCGACTACAACCAGAACGCGCGCGATCGCACGATCGCCTCGGCATACAGCGTCCGGCCGAAGGAGGGTGCCCCGGTCTCGGCACCGGTCACGTGGGACGAGCTCCCCGAGGTCGCGCCCGAGGACTTCACCGTCGCGACGATGCCTGCGCGCTTCGCCGAGGTGGGCGATCGCCACGCCGCGATCGACGACGCGGCCCACTCGCTGCAGCCGCTGCTGGATATGTACGAAAGGGACGAAGGGGGGGACATGCCCTACCCGCCCGACTATCCGAAGATGCCGGGAGAGCCGAAGCGCGTCCAGCCCTCGCGCGACCGAGACCGCAAGCGAGACTGACTACGGCGCCTGCGGCAGCTTCCTCGCGCCGCGCTGCGTCACCGGAGCCGAGGGCGGCGGCACGACCGGCCCGATGTCGCCGTCCGGCGCCTCGTCGAAGTCAACGCTCACCGGCGCGTGGTCGCTCGGCGCCTTTCCCTTGCGTGCCTGCCGGTCAACCCACGCGGCCCGGACACGGTCGGCGACCGGCTCGGCGGCGAGCACCAGGTCGATCCGCATCCCGAGGTCCTGATGGAACATCCCCGCCCGGTAGTCCCAGTAGGTGAACACGCGTCCGTTCGGCCACCGATCGCGGACGACGTCACGCAGGCCGAGCTCGTGCAGCGCCGCCAGAGCCGCTCGCTCGGGCGATGTCACGTGGGTCTGCCCGATGTATGCATCGGGGTCGAACACGTCGTCGTCGGTCGGCGCGACGTTCATATCGCCGCACAGGACCGTCGCGTCCGGGCCCGCGGCGACAAGCTCCCGCAGCGATGCCAGCCAGGCGAGCTTGTACCTGTAGTGGTCCGAGTCCGGCACGCGCCCGTTTGGTACGTACACAGACACCACCCGAATCCCGCCGCAAGTAGCGGCGACCGCGCGCGCCTCCGGGTGCGGGAAGCCCGGCGCGCCCGGCAGACCCACCTGGACGTCGTCGAGCCCCGCACGCGACAGGATGGCGACCCCATTCCATGTCGCCTCACCGTGAAGCGCGACGGCATATTCGCGGTCACGGAGCTCGTCGCCGAGCAGGTCGAGGAACGCGTCGTCCGCGAGCCTGGTCTCCTGCAGGCACACCACGTCCGGCTGCCGCTCATCCAGCCACGGCAGCAGCCGCGGCACTCGTGGCTTCACCGAGTTGACGTTCCAGGTCGCGATTCGCACCGATCCCACCGTACCGGCACGTCGACGCGCCGCCCGCCCGGCCACCGCCGCCCTCGGCGAAGAACACCGTGGGCAGCCGCATCCGCTCGATGAGCTCGAAGAGCCGATCCTTCTTGCGGTGGCCCAAGGCGCCTTGCGTGCCAGGGTCGACCAGATCGGCGACGCTCGCGCGCGGTCCGCCCGCCTTCTCGTGTCGGCGCTCGACCGCATCCGGGCGCGCGGCGTCGTCCGTGAGGGCGCGGCGCCGCAGCAGCTCGGCGAGATCGTGGCGCATGGAGTCGTCGTTCTCGGGCATAGACAGACCTTCCTTCCGATGCGGCGATTATGCGCTTCCGCGACACGGGAGGGCAAGGCATGATTTAGTGTCGACATGGCCTGGAGGGTCCGTTTGCCGGTTGGTGCCACCTGCCTCGCGATCGCATTCGTGTCCGGCGTGGGTGCAGCCCAGGCCGCATTCAGCGCACACGGCAGTGTCGAACAGGTCTATGTGACCCAACTCGCCCCGGGCGCACAGATGTCGCTCCTCGATCCCCAGGGCCGGACGATCGCCACGAAGCTGGCCAACGGGCGGGGCGGCCTTTTGTTTCGCAACGTCCCGCCGGGACCCGGTTACCGCGTCCGCCTCACAGGAGGGGCGAGCTCGGGGCCGCTGACGGTGCTTACGACGCGGCCCGCGCCGCCGAGCACCGGCATCTACAACCAGCAGATCCCGTCGGAGGGTTACGGCTATCTGAGAACCCGCGACGCGACCAAGCTCGCCATCTACGTGCACCCCCCGGAGGACGTCACGAAGGCCCTGCCGGGCGTGACTCCTCCACCGAGCCCGCCCGGTCCTAAGCCGACCTTGATCGAGTACTCGGGCTATGGGTACGCGGACCCGGCGGGTCCGCAGAGCGGGATCTCGATCCTCGCCAACCTCATGGGGTTCACGGTAGTCGACGTCAACATGCGCGGCACCGGCTGCTCGGGCGGCGCGTTCGACTTCTTCGAGCCGCTTCAGAACCTGGACGGCTACGACGTGATCGAGACCATCGGCCGCCAGCCGTGGGTCCTGCATCGCAAGGTCGGGATGATGGGCATCTCCTACGGCGGGATCAGCCAGCTCTTCACCGGGCAGACAAATCCGCCGAGCCTGGCCGCGATCTCACCGCTCTCGGTGCTCGACGCCACGCAGACGACCCTCTACCCGGGCGGCATCCTGAACACCGGGTTCGCCGTGAACTGGGCCAAGGAGCGCGTCCACGACGCCAAGCCGGCTGGACCCAACTCCGGGCAGGCCTGGGCCTACCAGCGCATCCAGCAGGGCGACCAGACGTGCAAAGCCAACCAAGCCCTTCACGGCCACGCGGCGAACCTCCTGGCGAAGATCCGGGCCAACGAGCACTACGTGCCAAAGGTCGCCGACCCGCTGGCGCCGATCACGTTCGTCAACAAGATCAAGAAGCCGGTGTTCATGGCCTGCCAGTGGACGGACGAGCAGACCGGTGGTCACTGCCCGACCCTGGCGAAGCGCTTCACCGGCACCCAGCGCAAGTGGTTCACGTTCACGAACGGCACCCACGTCGACTCGCTCGATCCGGAGACTTTCAACCGCTGGTACGACTTCCTCGAGCTCTACGTGGCCCGACAGGCGCCGATCGTCAACTCAGCCGCGGTCCGCGCCGCCGCGCCCGTGATCTATCAGGAGGCGATGGGCATATCGGGGGTGACGATGCCGCCCGATCCGATCCAGCAGCAGCCGACCTACGCGGGGGCGAAGGCCGCGTTCGAGCAGCTCAAGCCCATCCGCGTCCTGTTCGATAACGGGGCCGGCGGCTCCCAGCCTGGGCAGCCGTATCCCGGCTTCGAGCAGTCCTTTTCGAGCTTCCCGATCCCGGGCACCACCGCCCGGTTCTGGTACCTCTCGGCCAACGGCGCGCTCGGCAACCAGCCGCCCGCTCGCGCGGGGGTCGATTCGTTTACCTGGGACGCCGACGCCCGGCCGCTGACCAACTTCACGGGCGACACGGGCGCCGGCGCCAACGGTCTCTGGACCGCGACACCGCCATACGACTGGCGGCCGCCGCCCGCCGGCAGCGCGGCGTCCTACCTGAGCAGCCGGCTGAGCAGCAACACCACCGTGATCGGTGCCGGGGCCGTGCGTGCGTGGGTCCGCTCCTCGACTCCCAACGTCGACCTCCAGGCCACCATCACCGAGGTCAGACCCGACGGCAAGGAGACCTTCGTGCAAAACGGCTGGGTCCGAGGCAACGAGCGCAAGCTCGACGCTCAAAAGAGCACCCTGCTCGAACCCGTCCTGAGCCTCCGGGCCTCCGACGTATTGCCGATGCCGTCCAACCGCTTCGTCAAGGTCACGGTCCCGCTCTACTACGAGGGGCACACCTACCGCGCCGGCTCGCGTATCCGCGTGACGATCACTGCCCCGAACGGCGACCAGCCCATCTGGTCGTTCGGGGAGACGCAGCCGAGTGGGCACGCCACGGTTTCGATCGCCCACTCCCAGAACATGCCATCGAGTCTCATCCTCCCGGTGGTGCCGGGCGTAAACGTTCCGACCGGGCTGCCGCCATGCCCCGGGCTAAGGGGCGAACCGTGCCGGGTCTATCGGCCCTACGTGAACCGGCAAACGACGCCCTGACCCTGGCTAATCAATCCGGATTGGCGAGGAGCGCCAGCATCAAAGATGGTCTCCTCTACCTAACGGGCCGATAGCAGGCATCTTCGGGATGGGCGCGGCTGGTTTCGAACCAGCGACCTCTCGCGTGTGAAGCGGTGGTCCCCCAGGCACGGATGGGCGTCGTTGTGCGCATCGGATGTGCGCGGATGTGCGTCGATGTGCGCGGATGTGCGGCGCTAACGGGCACCAGAACGGCGCTGGTGCCCGTTCGCAGGCTGGCCTTGTCGCCAGGATTCTCGTGAGGCGGCTCAGCAGCGTTAAGCCGATGATGCCGCTCTAGGTGGGGCCGGTCTCGGTGCCCGAGTCGCCGGGCGCTCGCTAAGGGGCGGCCTTCCAGAGCTCCCTGCCGTATGTCGACTGGTCGTCCGCAGTGAAGAACAGCGTGCCGGCGGCGTTCGTGAGGTAATCCGGGGTCGACCACCCGTTGCTGGGGGCGATGTTCTTGACCAGCTTCGTCCCCGCTGCGGTGCCGTTGGAGCTCCAGAGCTCGATGCCGTTCGTCGCCTCTCCCGCCCGGAAGAAGAGCGTGCCGGCGACGTTGGTGAGCTCGGCCGGTGACGAGTCCGTGCTGGCGCCCCCAGCGCCGCTGCTGATGTCCTTGACGATCTTCGTCCCCGCCGCGGTGCCGTCGGACTTCCAGAGCTCCCTGCCGTATGTCGACTGGTCGTCCGCACTGAAGAAGAGCGTGCCGGCGACGTTCGTGAGGTGATCCGGCGTCGACCAGCCGTTGCTGGGAGCGATGTTCTTGACCAGCTTCGTCCCTCCTGCGGTGCCGTCAGACCTCCAGAGCTCGATGCCGTTCGTCTCGAGGGCCCGGAAGAAGAGCGTGCCGGCGACGTTGGTGAGCTCGGCCGGTGACGAGTCGATGCTGCCGCCCCCACCTGGGAGGTTGATGTCCTTGACGAGCACCGTCCCCGCCGCCGTGCCGTTCGACTTCCAGAGCTCCCTGCCATGCGTCGACTCG
>JBBPIL010000003.1:52997-110141 GCA_038040365.1 Actinomycetota bacterium | reverse complement strand
CCGGGGGCGATCTGCGACCGCCATTTCGGGTGCGACGTTGTGAGAGGCCCCACTAAGGTCTACGTGGGCGCCGCCGCCCGCGCCCCGTTCTCCACCAGCCGCGGCTCGCCACGCTCTCCGAACGGGATCTCGACCAGGTCGAAGTCGCGCGGCGCCTCGGTGGCCGAGAAGGCCTCACGCGCCTGGACGAGGACGTCGCGGACGTCGTAGCGCGAGGAGACGTGAACCAGCGTCAGGAGCTTGACGCCCGCCTCCCGCGCCAACTCCGCGGCCTGCCGCGCGGTCGAGTGGCCGGTCTCGACCGCTCGCTCGAGCTCATCGTCGGCGAAGCTTCCGTCGTGTACGAGCAGCTCGGCCTCGTGGGCGGCCACCCGGGTCATCTCGGACGGCGCGGTGTCCCCGGTGATCACGACCTTACGGCCCCGGCGGGGCTCGCCCATCACCTGCTCGGGGCGAACCGGACCGTCGCCCCCCGACACGACCTCCCCCGCCTGAAGCCTGCCGAAGTCGGGGCCGGGCTCGACCCCCAGGCTCGCCGCCAGCTCGGGGTCGAAGCGCCCCGGCCGCTGATCCTCGACCAGCGCGTAGCCGTGGGCGCGAACCTGATGCTCGACCCGGAAGCAGCGCACCTCGTAGCCCTCGTGGCGAATCGCCTCGCCCTCGTCGAGCTCGACCAGCTCGATCTCGTAGGAGATCCGGCCGACGATCCGGTGGAGGGCCTCGAACAGGGCCGTCAGCCCGAGCGGCCCGACGATCCGCAGCGGGCGCTCACGCCCCTGGAGGTCATAGGTCTTCAACAGCCCCGGCAGGCCAAGGTAGTGGTCGGCGTGATAGTGGGTGACGTAGATCTCGTCCACCTGCACCAGGCCGGTGGATCGCTGCATCTGGCGCTGCGACCCCTCGCCGCAGTCGAACAGCAGCCGCTCGCCGCCTACCCGAGCCAGCAGGCAGGCCGTGGCGCGCCGCGCGGTGGGCACGGAGCCGCCGGTGCCGAGGAAGACGACCGAGAGGTCCATGCCCCTACGGTATCCGCGCTCCCGCCCGACCAGTGGGCGGGGTGCTGCGTGGCGGGGCGGGAGGCGATCATGCGCCGGACGTTCGCCTCCCGCCCCTCAACTGGAGGAGCCCCTTTTCCGCGGTCCAACCGCAGAGGTGGAGCATCCCGACATCCAGGCCACGCGCTGCGCAGCGCGGGCAGCAGGGGGAGTCGCCGCCGAAGCGGGGCTGCCTCGCGCCACGCAGGTTTCGAAAGTCATCTCGCGGAAGCCCTGGTGATTCATCGCGGCACCTTCGGCTGCGATCCGATCACGCCGGCGAGGCCGTCGACCACCCGAACGTGCTCGTCCCTTTTCCGCATCGAGCTCGCCGACGACCGAAACGATCAGGTCGCCTCGCTGACGGAACGTGGACAGGGAAAGGGCACTCACAACCAATCCTCCAGGGCAACGCTGTTGCCAGACCTTTCGTCCGTCCCACCCCTACCCAAAGAAGGAACGTCCGCACTGCAGGGGAAGGAGGCCTCGGCGCGCGCGACCCCTCACCGTCATCAACCTTACTCCTGTCGAGGCCCCTGCGGAAACCAACTTGCGTCCAGGCGCAGAAAGACACCCCCGATCGTGCCTACGGGCTGCCCGGGCGAGCAGGGCTAGACTGAGGCCCTCGGCGCCCGTAGCTCAGTGGATAGAGCGCCGGCCTCCGGAGCCGGAAGTCACAGGTTCGAATCCTGTCGGGCGCGCTTCCCTCGTCGCGGCCGCGTGGAGCGCATGGAGTTCGGGCGCTAGCGTGGGTGGCGAGCCCGCCACGCCTCGGCCATCTCGATTCGTTCCATGATGCTCGGGTGAGTGTCGATCAGCAGGCTCGCCCACCCCGGAGGATCCGGCTGGACCAGCGCGATGCGGGTAAACCGGCGAAACAGCGCTTTCGTCGCGCCGGGATCGCGGGTGGTCTCCAGCGCAACCCAGTCGGCCTCGGCCTCCAGTCGCTGGGAGAAAGCGTGCTGGAGCGGCGACAGGAGGAACAGCAGCGCCGCCACTACGAAGATCGCAACCGGCACGGCCGCGGGCTCGAACAGGCCGCCGCGACGCCGGGTCGTCAGCGCCACGAAGAAGGCGATCGGAAGCGCCAGCAACGCCGTCCACGCGAACGTTTTCAAGATGTGGTGCCGCGAGAGGTGCGCGAACTCGTGCGCCAGCACAACCCGGATCTCTGCCCTGCGAAAGCTCTCCAGGAGAGTGTCCCAGAGGATCACCCGCTTGCTGGGGCCCACGCCTGCCGCCTCGGCGTTCGGCCCGCCACCCAGGTTGTGCGTGTTCTGGACACGCACCGTAGTGCCGGATATGCCCTCCTCCGCGGCGAGCTGCCGCGCGTCCGCGGCGACCTGTGGGTCACGGATCGGATCGAGATCGGGAATCAGGTAGGGCTGGACGAAGGCGAACAGCAGACCGATTGCCACCAGCGCGGGTGCGGCGGGAAGCCACCAGCGGCGGCGCCACACTCCCGCGAGCGCCATCACGATCAAGAGTGCGAGCGAGATGAACAGGAACCCGCCGCCCACGCTCAGGAAGTTGTTTATTGCCCACGTGACGTAGCCCTGGCTCGAGACGTCGTGTTCCCGCTCCCACCACAGGGCGGCAAGGCCGAACGGGAACTGCGCCAGCCACACGAAGCCCAGCCCGAGCATGCCCAGCAACATTCCAGTCCCGATCCGGCCCGCCGCCGACTCTCGCGCGAACCGGGCGCCCCTGGCGGCATAGAGCCCTAGCGCGACGAGGGTTGCCAGCGTGGCCAGCAGCTGGTCGACACGCAGGAATGCCTCATAGCTGGCCACGCGGTCCAGCTGAGCGTCGCCGAAGTAGCGGTGCTGGTCGAGACCCGGAAGGCTCAGGTCGCCGGGGACGCTCGTACGCCAGAGCCGGATGGCCGCGAACAGCCAGGCGCCGGCCAAGGCGGCGACGCCGACCGCCGCAAGCACGCGGCGGGCCGCGCGCGGCGGTCCCGTCAACCCGACTGTGGCACCGGGACGGCTTCGGGCCGGGGCAGCTCGAGCGAAGGCCCGGCGTACGGGTAGCGGTCCGTGAGGATCCAGACATACGCGGCGACCTGGGCGTGGTAGCGCAACGCGAACACGCCCAGGTTGCGCAACCCACGCGGCATCCGGCCGAGCATCAGGCCGACGAACCACCCGAACAACGCCACCAGCGCGAAGGCGTTCCCAAGCGCCCCCACAACGATCAGGCCCGGGATGGCGAGGATCAGCCGGAAGCCGGTCTTCCACCGATTCTGCCGGGCGGGCGGCGCGATGTGAAGATCGACCGGATAGCTACCCGCCCGCCCGGTGAAGCCGGGGAACGGGTTCGCGACGAGGTAGAGAAACGCCGTCGTGTGCGTCCAGTAGCGCAGGTAGCCGGCGATGAACCCATGCAGGGCGCCTGCCGGGCGCCCGGCAAACAGGGTCACGAACCAGTTCGCAAGGATCGCGAACGCCGTCGCCACACCCCACAAGATCAGCCACACCAGGTGTGGCAGCCAGAGCAGGAGCCGGAAGAAGACGGTGAGGCGCGACCGCCGCAGATCATCGTCCGTGGAGATGCGGATCGGATGGTCGGGCGGCGGCGGTCCGTACCGCGGTGCGAGCGGGTCGCTGTCCGGATAGCGGTCGGTGACCAGCAGGACGTACGCGGCCACCTGTACGGAGTATCCGAGCCCGTAGACGATGAGATCGCGCAGGCCCTGGGGCATCCGAGCACGAACCAGCGAGGCGAACCAGCCGAGGAAGGCGGCAGCGGCGATGATGCCGAAAGAGGCTCGGAAATTGTCGCCCCCGACCTGAGCGCCCGCCGCGCCGAAGGTAGAGGCTAGGAGCACGGCCGGAAGGGCCAGCACGAATCGAAAGGCCGTCTTCCACCGGTTCTGCCGCCGCGCCTCGGAGACCTCGACCTCAATCGGGTAGCTGTCCGCCTCGCCTCCGAAGCCGGGGAACGGGTTGGCCGCCAGGTTCAGGTAGGCGTCGACCTGCGTGAAGTAGCGCAGATAGCGGACCTGCAGGTCCCCACCGACCGTCCGCCCGCTGAATAGGATCGCGAACCAGTTGATGATCGCCATGAGGAGCGCGATCAGGCTCCACACCCCCAGCACGATCAGGTGTGGGAGCGCCAGGAAGAACCGGAAGAAGACGGTGAGGCGCGAGCGGCGGAGATCGTCGCGGACGACGATGCGGGCCTGCGGGTTCGGGTCGGGCGCCTCGTTGCTGCGAGGCTCGGCGGTTTCCTCCCCATTCATGTGCTCGCCAACATACAGGCGCAACGGAGAGGCGCGAATCGCGCTGTGGCGCTTTGGAACCTACCTGCCAACCGGCGACTGATCAGAGCCTCTAGCCCCGCTCTCCGAGCGCCGGGGCGCGGGCCTCGGGATGCGCGCGATACCAGTCGATCGTCCGACGCAATCCCTCTTCGAGGTGGACCTCGGGCTCCCAGCCGACCAGCTCGCGGATCTTCGCCGGGTCGACGTACTGGCGGTCGATCTCCCCGGCCGGGTTCCCCGTGCCGCGGACGTCCGGCTCGACGCCCGTGCCCGCCAGGCGCGCGATCAGCTCCACCACCTCGCCCACGGGATGCGGGCGACCGCCTCCCGCGTTGAAGGCCTGGCCGCGCACCTCGTCGCGGTCGAGGGCGTCGGCGATGGCCAGGTAGGCGCGGGCCGCATCCTCGACGTAGAGGAAGTCGCGCTCCGGCGAGCCGTCGGAGCGAAGCACGGGCGGGCGGCCGTCGAGCGCGGCGCTGACCGCCTCCGGGATCAGGCGCGAGAAGTTCGTGTCCCCGCCCCCGTAGACATTGGCGAATCGGGTCACGGCGACAGGCAGCCCGTAGGAGTGCCAGTAGCTGCGCGCGATGAGATCGGCGGCGGCCTTGCTGCACTCATACGGCGCCGTCGGCCGCAGCGCGAAGTCCTCGCGGTACGGCAGCTCGTCGTGAGGGCCGTAGGCCTTGTCGGACGAGGCGACGACCACCCGCTCGACTCCTTGCTCGCGGCAAGCCTCGAGCAAAGTCCAGGTGCCGCGGACGTTGGTCTCGAAGGTCGGGGCTGGCGAGGCGGCTGCGGTGCCGACGATCGTCTGCGCAGCGAGATGGAACACGACGCTCACCTGGTAGCTGGCCAGCGTGCGCCCCAGGAGGTCCGCGTCGAGAAGGTCGCCCTCGACCGCGGCGACCTGGTCCTCGATCCCCAGCAGCGCCAGCGCCGAGGGCCGGCCCTCGCGGGCGGCCCGGTCCAGCGAGACAACCGGTTGGCCGCGCCCGAGCAGCCCCCTGCAGAGCCAGGCGCCGACGAACCCAAGTCCGCCGGTGACCAAGGCCGAGCTAGCGGGCACCAGCCTCGGTGGCGGCGTCCCGCTCCCACACGGCCCACGGCGCCTTGCCCCCGCCCCACAGGTCGTTGAGCATCACGGCGTCCTTGTAGGTGTCCAGGCACTCCCAAAAGCCGGTATGCCGGAAGGCGCGCAGCTGCGCGGCGGCCGCCAGGTGGCGGAGGGGCGCCTCCTCGAGCACGCTGTCGGTGGCCAGGTGGTCGAGGAAGCCCGGCTCGAAGCAGAAGAACCCGCCATTGACCCAGTGCTCGAGGCGCGGCTTCTCTTCGAACCCCAGGACGCGATCGTCCGGGTCCAGCTCGGCGACGCCGAACTGGGTCCGAGGCCTGACCACCGTCACCGTGCCGAGGTCGCCGTGGCCACGGTGAAAGGCCATCAGCGCCTCCAGGTCGAGGTCGGTCACCCCGTCGGCGTAGGTGGCGCAGAACGCCTGCCCGGTGAGGCGCTCGCGCGCCAGCGCGATCCGTCCCCCCGTGGGGGTGTCCAGCCCCGTATCGACGCAGTCGATCTCGACCGGCTCCGGCCACCCCGTCGTGACCACGAACTCCTCGATCATCTCTCCGAGGTAGCCGGTGAGGAGCAGGAAGCGTCGCAGGCCCTGGGCCGCGTAGATGCGGATCACGTGCCAGAGGATCGGCCTGTCGCCGATCTCTACCAGCGCCTTGGGAATCGCGTGCGTGTGCTCCTGCAGGCGGGTGCCGCGTCCGCCACAAAGGATGACCACGGGGCCCATGCCTTCCACGGCCAGCAGGGTATGGGATGCCGGAAGCGCCGAGCCGGCGGAGTTATTCCTTGCCGCCGGCGACGGCGGGCAGGATCGTTACCTCGTCGCCGTCGGAGAGCTCCGTCTCGAGCCCGTCCTGGAAGCGGATGTCCTCACCCGAGACGTAGACGTTCACGAATCTGCGCAGCCCTCCGTCCTCGGTGATCCGGTCGCGAAGCTCGGCGTGCTGCTGAAAGACGGCGTCGAGCGCCTCGCCCACGGTCCCCCCATCGACCTTGATCTCGCTCTCGCCCTCGGTCACGCCCCGGAGCTGCGTTGGGATCTTCACGGTCACCGCCATCGGCCGCGAACCTTAGCGAGTGGCGACCGGCTCCAGCTCGGACTCGAATGCCTCCAGCGTGGGCTCGATCTCGAGCATCCGGAAGTTCTCCCGGGTCGCGTCGAGCGTCTTCAGCCCCTCGCCGGTGATGTAGGTGACGACGCGCTCGGAGGGATCGATGTCGCCGCGTTCGGCGAGCTTGGCCAACACGGCGATCGTCACGCCGCCGGCCGTCTCGGTGAAGATGCCGGTCGTCTCGGCCAGCAGGCGGATGCCGTCGCGGATCTCGTCGTCGGAGACCGAGTCGATCACGCCTCCCGTTCGCCGCGCCAGGTCGAGGGCGTAGACGCCATCGGCGGGGTTGCCGATCGCGAGGCTCTTGGCGATCGTCTCCGGTCGCTGCGGCTTGCAGACATCCCAGCCCTCGGCAAACGCGGTGGCGACGGGGCTGCAGCCCGCCGCTTGGGCGCCGTTGAAGGTTGGTAGCTCGCCTTCGACCAGTCCGAGCTCCAGCCACTGAGCAAACCCCTTGGCGATCTTCGTGAACAGCGAGCCCGAGGCGATCGGGCAGACGACCTGGTCGGGTAGCGACCAGCCGAGCTGCTCGACGGTCTCGTAGGCGAGCGTCTTGGAGCCCTCGGAGTAGTACGGCCGCAGGTTGACGTTGACGAACGCCCACGGCCGCGTCTCGCAGAGCTGGGTGCAGAGGCGGTTGACGTCATCGTAGGTGCCGCGGACGCCGACCAGGCGCGTCCCGTAGACCCCCGTGGCGAGCAGCTTTTGCTCCTCGAGGTCGGCGGGCACGAACACGTAGGAGGAGAGACCGCACGCCGCGGCGTGGGCGGCGACGGCGTTGGCCAGATTGCCCGTCGAGGCGCAGGCCACGGTCTCGAAGCCGAGCTCGCGCGCCTTCGCCAGGGCGACCGCGACGACGCGATCCTTGAACGAGTGGGTGGGGTTGGCGGCGTCGTTCTTGATCCACAGCTCCCCGAGCCCGAGGCGCTCGGCGAGCCGGTCGGCACGGACCAGGGGCGTCAACCCCGGCTCGAGTGGATCGCGGGGACGCTCGGAGAAGGGGAGGAAGTCCGCGTAGCGCCAGATGCCTCGCGAGCCGGCCTGGATCTTGCGGCGGGCCTCGCCTGGATCGAGGTCGGAGAAGTCGTACGAGACCTCAAGCGGACCGAAGCAGCGCTCGCAGACAAAGCGAGCCTCCAGCGGGTAGCGCGTTTCGCACTCCTTGCAGACCAGTGCCTCCAGCGCCATCGCCTCTAGCCTCTCTTTCTGTCCCGTCGCTCGCTTCTCAAACTGAATAGACCTCTGCCTGGCTAGTGAGCAGAGGTCCTGTCGGGACTTCCCCTCACATCTCCCAGGCTCTCTACCTGCTGGAATTGGCACCTACCCCTTCGCGTTAGCTCCGGGGGGTTGCCGGGGTGTCAACGGGCCAGTCCCTCTACCCCTCTGGATGTGGTGGTTATGTGGCTCGGGACTATACCAACCGGCAGCTCCTCGGATACCAACCGGCAGCTCCTCGGCTTCGCCTCCGGGGCTGCCGGGTCTACCGGCGATCCGCGTGGACCCGGGCAACTCGCTTGCACCACGACTCGGTCGCTAGCCCAGGCGGGGGGCCGACTGTACCCTTACTGTTGACGAGATGGACGAGCGACCGAGCGAGATGTCAAGCGATGCCGAACCTCCCGAAGCCGAGGCTGCGAAGGTTGGCCCGGGCCGGCCAGCTCGTCGCCCCCGCGCCTGAGCCCAAGGAGCGCAAGCCCAACGTCGAGACGATCACGGCCGAGGGGCTGCGCTGGGTCAACATCGAGAGCCCGTCGCCGCTCGAGTGCGCCTGGCTCGAGGAGCAGTTCGGGTTCCACGCCCTCGACCTCGAGGACGTCCTGTCGCGCAACCAGCGCCCGAAGATCGACGAGTACCCGGACTACCTGTTCATCGTCCTGCACTTCCCGGTGTTCGACCGTGCGGTCGGGCGCCTGAACGCAGGCGAGCTCGACATCTTCGTCGGCCAGAATTACCTGGTCACGATCCCCAACCAGCCACTACAGCCCGTGCAGTACCTGTTCGAGCGCTGCCGGCAGAAGGAGGAGCTGCGCGAGCAGCACTTCTCGAAGGGCTCCGGATACCTGCTCTACCGAATCGTTGACGACAGCTTCGACTACTGCTTCCCGATGCTGCGCAAGATCGGCAACAAGCTGGACGCGGTCGAGGACGAGATCTTCTCGGGCCGTTCCGAGGAGGTCGTGCGCGACATCTCCAACGTGAAGCAGGAGATCATCAACTTCCGCAAGGTGGTCCGCCCCCAGCGGACGGTGCTGCGCGACCTCGAGAACGCCAAGCAGCCCTTCCTGGCGCCCACCGAGGGCGACCTGGAGGTCTACTTCGACGACATCGTCGACGCCCACGAGCGCATCTGGGACATGCTCGAGAACTACAAGGAGGTGGTCGAGGCGTTGGAGGACACCAACGAGTCGGTGATCTCACACCGCGTCAACGACATCCTGCGCTTCCTGACCGCGATCAGCGTGATCGTGCTGCCGCTCACCCTGATCGCCAGCATCTGGGGAATGAACGTCGGCGTTCCGGGTGAGGGCGACTCCCAGGACTTCTACGTCGTGGTCGGCGGCATGTTCGTCCTGCTGGTCGGGATGGTCGCGTTCTTCCGCCGCCGCGGCTGGCTGTAGCGAGCCAGGAGCGCCCTGGTCGAGTTGCGACGTCATGGGGGACGCAACTCGACCATCGATGGCTCCCCGAGGATCCCGCCGGATGGAGAGGTTGGCCTGGCCCGCTCCGGAGATGCCGCGAAGCGTCGAGAGCGGACAGGGGGGCGATAGGTTCCCGCGGGTTATCAGACAGGACTACCGCCCCCCTGCATCCCAAACCCTGTGGTGGCTCGAAAGTTGCTCAAGCAATTTCCGGCAGCCGGGCGCGACGGACGCAAATTCGCCTCGCCGTGACGCGAGATACTGGGGCGACTTGTTCGCCGTCGCGTTGACATAGGAGCAACGGGCGATGTCGCAGGAGAACGCCGGGCTGGTTAGCGGGACCCTGGTCCTGTTGTTGGATAGGGTCGGCCCTACCCGACCGAGGAGGATTGCCATGAGCATCCTGGCCCGCTTCACCCCCCGTTCCCTGACGGTCCAGAAGTACGAGGAAGTCAACCGACGCCTGGAAGCGAGCGGTGACTGGCCCGCGGACGGGCTGGAGTACCACGTCCTCTTTGGCCCAGAAGACGACCTCCGGGTCAGCGAGATTTGGGACTCGCAAGAAAAGTTCGAGGCGTTCGGTGAGCGCCTCATGCCGGTGCTGGCCGAAGTCGGGATAGAGCCGGGCGAGCCGGAGGTGCTCGAGGTCCGCAACATCATCAGGCGCTAGCCGACGAGATCGGACGTCCTCGATCCCGCCGGGCTGCGGTAGTAGCCCTCTCACCGTTTGCCACCTACTGCAACTTCTGAGCAACCAAAGCGTTGGAGCGTAGGGGGGCGATTCTCAAGCGGGACGCGCACAGCATGGGGTCGCCCCCCTTGCCATTTCTCGACGCTGCGTCGTTTCACGCGCTGGGCGCGACTGTGACGAGCAGACGGTCGCGGGCCTCGGGGGTCTGACGGCCGCACTCGGCGAACCTCACTGACGCCTGTTGGCGGCCTGATGCCGTGCCTGACGCATACGATGGGCCGTGTGGCCAACTACCGGATCTGGGCGCCATGGCGCCTTCCCTACGTGACGGACGCCTCGAAGGACACGGAGTCGGAGTGCATCTTCTGCACCAAGCCGGCCGAGGACGACGACGAGGCGAACCTGATCGTCCACCGCGGCGAGCGCTGCTTCGTGATCCTCAACCTGTTCCCGTACACGAACGGTCACCTGATGGTTGCCCCCTACGATCACCTCCCCACGCTCCAGGAGCTGGGCGCCGAGACCGTGGCCGAGATCATGGCCCTGGCGCAGCGCGCGATGGTCGTGCTCGACCGCAAGTACAACCCGCACGGCTACAACGTCGGCGTCAACCAGGGGCGGGTGGCTGGCGCCGGATACGAGGGCCACATCCACCTGCACGTCGTCCCTCGGTGGGCCGGCGACACCAACTACATGCCGGTGCTCGCGGACACACGGGTGATGCCACAGTCGCTGGAGCAGAGCTACGAGGCGCTGAAGGGCACGTTTTGAGCGCGGTCCCGGCCGGCGCCAGCCTCAGTAGGCGTTCCTCGACGTGAGCTTACCCTCGTCGAAACAGAACTGGAACGACTGCCCTTCGAATAGCGGCTGGTTCTTCTCGGGATAGTAGATGCATGAGGACCTGGAGGGCTGATCCTGAAGCTCGGGAATGTTCTGCTCGAACTTCTGAGAGTCCTTCGGGGGGCCAAGCCTCTGCTCGACCTCTTGTTGAGTCATGCCCTGCTGGATCGTGTCGAACTCCGACTGGGTGATCCCCCTCCTATCTTGTTCTTCCTGGGCTTCGTCGGCGCCGATCTCAACGATCGCTACGCATCCACCGATGAGGAGGGCGCCACCGAGAAGCACGCCGAGGGTTACGAGTAGACAGCTCCTGAAGAAACCCCTCCCCTGCGCTGGCGGGGCCTGATACTGATCTGTCCACTTGGTGCCGTCCCAGTACCGCAGGCCCGGACGCTGCGGATCCGGATACCAGCCGGGTGCCGGTCGCTCGATCTGGGTCTGATCTGTCCACTTGGTGCCGTCCCACACCCGCAGTCCCGGACCCTCGGGATTCGGATACCAACCGGGTTCCGGTTGTTGCTGAGGCGGCTGCTGACCGCTTTCCATCCCTCACTCCACTTTGGCGTATGCAGCCGCAGAACCTATCCGAACGCCACAAACTTACCGGTGCGACTGCGGCCCGGAATGACTGGCGCGATCCCCTGTGCCGCGATTGCCGGCAAGGCAGTCAGGAGCTTGCTGTCAAGCGCATTCACCACAAACCCGCTGGCTTGAAGGTCGCTCACACGGCTGCTCGCCTGCCGGCCGCTCGCGGGTCGTAAGGTCGCCAGCTCGAACGGCCGCCCCGAGCGAGCCGAGGTCGAATGCCCGGTCTATGCATCGATGCTTGGCGCAGAACCCGGATGTCTCCGCGGCCTTCACCCTCCGAAGTCGCGCGCATCCGGCCCGTTACGGATCGTGGGGGCCGTCGTATTCACGGCCTTGGCCCGGATCGGAGCGTCCGTCGTATTGAGAGGGGTGCCCTGGATCGGAGTCGTCGGCAGGGGCCGGATCGCGGTGACCCTTCGGCGGCTTCCCAGGCTTGCGCGGTTTTACTCCTGTGGTGCTGCCGGGCCCGGATGTAGTGCCAGCGTCGCCTTCTGAATCCGGTTTGATGTCGGCGGTGCCGCCGGGCCTCGATGCGAGGCCGGGCTCGCCATCGTCAGCCGGCTGCTGTTCGGCGGTAGCCAGCTCTTCCGTGGCGACGTCGTCGGACGGAGATCCGTGAGCGTCGCTACTGGGAATGCCCGCTGCCTGGGCGGCGCCATCGTCAGCCTGGGCTACGACTTCTGCCTTTGGTTGCGTAGCCTGTTCTTCGGGGGAGTCATCGCCGCATCCCGCCGCGGCGAACCCGATCACCGCCGCCGTCAAGGCCGAGAGCACGGCGGCTCGCCCGCGGTTCCCGTTCACCCGCTCTGGCTCGTCCATGGTCTGACTCCTCCGATCATCGGTCTAGAAGTCGCCTGAGGGACGGGGCCCCGCAAGGCCCCGTCCCTTTCTGGCGGCGCCGGAGCGCCGCCGGCATCCACCGATAGCTACGCCAGGCAATACGCGTGCACGGTAATTGTCCGGTTAACGCCACTGGTGTTGCGAACGAAGACGGCCCAGCCGTTGCCGTTCTGGCGCGACGCGACAACGAAGACGTCGAAGAAGCCGTCGTTGCCGCCGCTCAGGATCTGCTCACCTGCGAGACAGCTCGCGATGGCGCTGCCGTTCCCGCCGGCTGGAATGGTCGCGCTCACGGTCGATCGCGTCGTGATCGAGCCCAGCTCGTCCGCATGAACGGCGGAGTTGCCGATGTCGCCCGAGTCGACGCCGCCCGTGGTGATCTGGAGCGGGCCCGCGGGACTGCCGTCGTTCGAGATGTCACCGGCGAAGAACGCGTTCTGGTTGATCTCCGAAAGACCGACTGAGTTCGCGCCGAGGTCGATTCCGGTGAGGCTCTGATCCTCGACCTTTGCGCTGTCAACAGCGGTGTCCCTCAGGTCGACTTGACGGACCTGTCCGTTCTCGATCTTCCCGCTCGCGACCGCGTCAGTGTGGATGTCCGGATTCCTCACCTCGCCGTTGATGATGTCGCCCGAGTTGACGGTGTTCGTGCCCGGTAGGGCCATGGCCGTGCCGCTGATGGCGAAGAACAGCGCTACGTAGCCGATCACGTTTGAGCGTATGTGCGCTCGGATGGGGTTGCTCATCGAGTACCTCCCAGCTTCGTGACGGCTCCAGCGAGCCGGACCCGTCCTTACCTGTCATCGTGACCCTGTCGACATCCGATAGGGACGGCGGACGATGCTTGCCCCTCCGGACACTGTTGGCGACGGCACTGGAGCAATTCCTGGCGCATTGGCGGCCGAGTAGGCTCATCCCGTGCCTACAACGCGCGTACCGTCGAACATCTTCAAGGCCTACGACGTCCGCGGCCTCTACGGGGAGGAGATCGACGGTGACACCGGCTACCTGATCGGCCGCGGCTTCGCCCGCGTGCTCGCCCGGCTGCGAGCAAAGGAGCCAGGCGAGCTGCGGATCGGGCTCGGCCGGGACATGCGGGTCGAGGCGCCGGAGATGGCGGGCCGGGTGCGCGACGGTCTGGTCGCGGAGGGCTGCGCCGTCCTCGACGCCGGCATGATCGCCACCGAGATGCTCTACGAGCTGGTCGGCTCGCGGGAGCTCGACGGCGGCGCCATGGTCACCGCCTCGCACAACCCGAAGGCCTACACAGGCGTCAAGCTCGTCCGCGAGGGGGCGCTGGCTCTCTCCGGCGAGGCGGGAATCGGCGACGTGCGGGCCACCATCGAGGATGGGCTGCCGGAGCCGCCAGGCGGGGGAACGGTCGAGGCGGTCGACGTCTACGACGACTTTCACCGCCGGGTGCTGGGGTTCATCAAGCCCGACCGCGTCAGGCCGTTGCGCGTGGTCGTCGACGGCGGCAACGGGATGGCGGGACCGATGGTCGGCCCCCTGCTCGAGCGCCTCGGCCTCGATCTGGTGACCAGCTACTGGGTTCCCGACGGGGAGTTCCCGGACCACGAGCCGAACCCCCTGGTGGCCGAGAACCGGCGGTTCATCATCGACAAGGTGCTCCACGAGGGGGCGAACCTGGGGATCGCCTGGGACGGAGACGCCGATCGCTGCTTCTTCATCGACGACCGGGGCCAGTTCGTGGATGGCGACTTTCTGACCGCGCTCCTGGCGCAGCAGGTGCTGCGCAGGGAGCCCGGCGCTGTGATCCTCTACGACGTTCGCGCCAGCCGCGCCGTTCCCGACACGGTGCGCGAGCTGGGCGGCAGCTCGTACGTGAACCGCGTCGGGCACGCGTTCTTCAAGATCGCGATGCGCGAGCGCGCCGCCGCCTTCGGCGGCGAGGTCTCCGGCCATTACTACTTCCGCGACTTCTGGTGCGCGGATTCGGGGACGATCCCGGCGTTGCTCGTGCTCGAGCTGCTCTCCGTCGAGGGCCTGCCGCTGTCGGAGCTGGTCAGCGCCTTTCGCGAGCGATACTTCATCTCCGGCGAGATCAACTCCGAGGTCGCCGATCAGCAGGCAAAGATGCGGGAGCTTGCGGAGCGCTACTCCGACGGCCAGGTCTCCTGGCTCGACGGCGTTTCCGTGGACTACCCGGAATGGCACTTCAACGTGCGGCCCTCGAACACTGAGCCGCTCTTGCGGCTCAACCTCGAGTCGCTCGTCTCGGGTGAGGACATGGAGCTAAAGCGGGATCAGGTGCTAGCCCTGATCCGGTCGTGACGCCAGAGGAGGCGCTCGAGCGCGCGGCCGAGGCCGGGATCCACCGGCTGCAGATCCCGACCCCGTTCGCGGTCGGGCGAGTCAACTGCTACCTGATCGAGGACCGGCCGCTGACCCTGGTCGACACAGGGCCGAACTCGGGCAAGTCGCTGGACGAGCTCGACCGCCAGCTCTCGGCGTTGGGGCGCTCGCTCGAGGAGATCGAGCTCGTCGTCCTCACCCACCAGCACATCGACCACCTGGGGCTGGTCGAGATCATCGCCTCGCGCTCCGGAGCCGAGGTGGCGGCGATCGACGTCGTCGCCCCATTCATCGAGAACTTCGGGGACGACGTCGAGCTCGACGACCAGTTCGCGGCCGCGCTGATGCTCCGCCACGGGATCCCCGAGGACGTGGTCACGGCGCTGCGCTCCGTGTCACGCAGCTTCCGCGCCTGGGGCGCGCGGGCCAAGGTGACCCGGCCGCTTCACGACGCAGAGGAGCTCCGCCTCCGCGACCGCGCCCTCGAGGTCCAGCACCGTCCGGGTCACAGCCCATCCGACACCCTGTTCTGGGACGCCGAGCGGCGAATCCTGCTCTGCGCCGACCACCTGATCGCCCACATCTCCTCGAACCCCCTGATCTCCCGCCCGCTCGACGGCTCCGACGAGCGCCCACGAGCGCTGATGACCTACCTCGAGTCGCTGCGGCGAACCAGGGAACTGCCGGCGCAGATCCTGCTCCCGGGACACGGCGAGCCGATAGTCGACCATCGCGCGCTGATCGACGAGCGCTTCGCGCTCCACCGCCGCCGAGCGGAGAAGATCTTCAACCTGATCGCTGAGCGCCCTCGCACGGCGTATGAGATCGCCCAGGAGCTGTGGGGCAACGTCGCGGTGACCCAGGCCTTCCTGACCCTCTCGGAGGTGGTCGGCCACGTCGACCTGCTGATCGAAGAGGGGCGGGTGCGCGAGGCTCCCGACGGCGACCTGGTCCGCTTCGAGGCGGTTGAGTAACGTCCCCGCGGAGGAAGGCTCGAGAGTGCCAGCCGACTCCATCACGATCGATGCTCCGCCGCGCACCGAGGCGTCCGGGAACGGCGCCGCATCGGCTGAGGGCACCCGCAAGAAGCGGATGCTGATCATCGTCTTCTGTTTCTCAGGAACCGCCTAGTCAAGCCGTTTGTCGGTCGTCAGCGCCAGCGATGCGCCAGTATCCGCGCCAGTCAGCTCGGCTGCGCGGGCCTGATCGGCAGCACGATCATCCTGCGCCTTGAGGTAGGTGTCGGCCAAGGCCGCCGCCTCCGCTTCTGATCCTGGTAGCAGGTGGCCGTAGAGGTCCATGGTCACGGTGATCGAGCTGTGGCCCATGAACGTCTGCAAGGCCTTCGAGTTGACCCCGGCGTCGATCATCAGGCTGGCGTAGGAATGACGGCACTCATGGAGCGTCACGCGCCCCAGCCCCGCCGCCTTCCACGCCTTGTCGGCCCGCTTCTGGCTCGCCACGGAGCTGAATGGCTGGCCCGGATCGGATCGGGTGAACACGATGCCCTGTCCGCCAGTGGCGAGCTTATGGGCGATCAGATGGTCGCGCAGGACGGCGGGGATCGGCACCCTGCGCCGCCCAGCGCTCGACTTCGGCTCGATAGCCCCGTCCACGACGTCCCAGCCGCGCTCGACTCGAATCACACCGGCAGCTAGGTCGACGTTCTCCCAGCGAAGCGCCTGTAGCTCACCTCGCCGCAGGCCCGCATACGCCGTCGCCCACAATGCCCGGTCGGACTCGGGCAGGGCGGCGAGCAGCGCCGCCGCCTCCCCTGGATCAGCGATCCTCTCGCGCCTGCCCCGGATCGCAGGCAGGTCGAGCCCGTCACACGGGTTGACGGGAATGTCGTCGCGGTGCTGGCGGTAGATCGCTCGCACCGGGAGCAACGTCACCTGGATCGCAGACGGAGAAAGACCGCCCGCGTGGAGTCGGTTGATCAGGGCTTGAAGGTCGGCCCGTCGAATGTCAGCCAGCCTCGCCCCACCGAGATCGTCAAGGACGCGGTTCTTCATCGCGCCCTGGTAGGCCCGCAGCGCGCTCGGCTTGAAGGGGTTGCCGCTTCGGTTGAGCACGGTCCCGGCCTTAGCGCCCTCGAGCCAAGCGGTCCATGCCTCGCGCAGCGTGGTCGTGGTCGGGGTACGCAGGACACCCTTGGTCGCGGCCGTCGCCGCCTCGTTGCGCCACGACTTCGCGGCGGCGAGGGTGGGGAAGGTGCGGCGGAGCTTTCGGTCCTCGCGCTTCAGGTAGACAGCGGCCTCGTATGAGTCGCCGCGCTTTCTGATTCCAGTTGCCATCAGCTCGCCTCCTCTTCGCTCAGGGCGCGGTATTCGGACACGGCCTCTTCGAGCTCGCGCTCCAAGGACCCCTTCCGCCCCTGCCAGTAATACGGCGGAAGGTTCACGTCGGCCCTCGCCGCATCCAACTCGAAGTCGAGCAACGTGCCGGTCGGGTCGTCCTCGTGCTCACGGGCGGACTCGTAGGCGTCGGCCAAGCAGAGCGTGACCAACTCCTCCAGGAACTCGATGTGCGAACTCACACTCACTGGATAGCCGTAGCCGTAGCGCACGACCGAGCGCGCGGTGTCCTCGCCGCCGAGCGAGAACTCAAACAGGTGCTGCTCGAGCGCTTCAGCCTCGCCCTCGGCGTCGGGGTGCTCGACGTACTCGGCCAGGTCCTCAAGCGCGCGGGCGGACTGCTCGTTGCGCTTGTCCTCTTGGTACTCCTCGGCCTTCTGGCGGCGCCAATCGGCCTGGGAACGAAAGTAGTCGCTGAGCGACGTCATATTGGGACCTCCATCGATCGGATTGGTCGTATGTGCGCGGCAAGCATAACACCCCCCATCAGTCCCCCAGCACCCGGCTGCCGTTGGCCTCGAGCCAGCGTTCAAGCTCGCGGACGGCGACCAGCTTCTTGCGGCCGCAGCGGACCCAGCGGAGCTCGGGGGCGACGTGCTCGCGGAAGGCGTCCTCGGACATGTCCAGCGCGGCTGCGGCGCTGGCCGCCGTCAGCGCCAGGGAGGGGACGTCGGCCTTGGGCGAGCGGACGCTCATTGGCGGGTCCCGGTGACAAGGGTGACTTCTGCATAGCGGTCACGTCCAACCAGAGCAGGTAGGGGGAGCAGGTGGATGGCCAGGGTGACCCTGACTTCCTTACAGGGGAAGTCAGGAGTCACCCTTGTCCATCCTTCCTCCCAGCTCCCCCTGGGAAAAGCAGGGTGACTCGGGTGACTTTTGACCCCAGGTCACCCTCGCCCAGACCTTGGAACTCGGCTGTTGTCGCCCAATCGCCTTTGCCTCCTCGCCGGTGCGCATCCGGAAGCGGTCGGGGTGTGCCTCCAGCGTCTCTCGGATCTTGTCGGCGCTGGCCTGAATCGCGGGGCAGAGCTCCTTCACGGTCCGATGCGGATGCTCAGCCAGGTACTCCTCGATCTCGACCGCGTAATCGCGCTCCTCGCTCTCCTCCTCCTTCACGAAGGTGAAGGAGTCCGTCTCCGGGTCGAAGTCGAGGATGTAGGGCCGTCGCTCCCGCTCCTGCCAGCGGACTTTCGCGAACGAGAGCCGCGCCTGGTTCTCGGACCTCTTCTCCAGCGTCAGCATCGCGTCAGGGCGCCCGCCCCAGGCACCCGCGGCCTCGTCGACGGCATCCGCGAACCGATTCCTTGCGCGAGTGGTGAGGCGTAAGCCAAGCCCGCTCCGTGAACAGGCCACCAGCCTTGAAGCGATCGACCATCGCCCGCGTCTCCGAGGGGGAGCCCTCGCCGTCCATGCCAAGCGAGTCGAGCGGGTCGCCGACCACCAGGTCGATCTCGTGCTCGGTGCAGTAGGCGTTGAGCCGGTCGACCACTCCGGGCAGGTCCAGCCGCGCCAGCCCCCAGTTCTCGGTGTGGATCGCGATCAGGCCCTTGATCTCGTGAGGCCAGGACTCGAGCTTTCGCTCCAGCTTGCGCCGGAACGGTTCCCTTGGCCCTTCGTTCTCGATCATCATGATGTTCAGCGGCCGCTCGACCTTCAGCCCGAGAAAGTCCACGCCGCTCGCCAGGTGCAGGATCAGGTCGATCACGAACGTGGTCTTGCCCTTGCCGCCCTTGCCGATCACCAGCCCCAGGCCGTGCGCCGGGAGGATGTTGTCGTCCTCGGTTCCGAGTAGAGGCTCGGGTGCGTCTTGCTTGTTGGCGATGAACTCGTCGAGGGGGAGCGCGAAGGGGCCACGCTCCGGCTCGGCGCTCGGCGCATCCCCGTTGACCTCATCGGGGCCGCGCCCGTCCTGCACCACGGGGCCCATCACCTCGGCGATGTATTCGATGCTCTCCTGATGGCGGTCGCTCACTGCGCCCTCCTTCGGATGCGGACGCCGAGGCGCCTAACCTCATCGAGCAGCTCGACGACTTCATCCGCCGAACCCGCAACCTCGATCAAGAGCGCGCGATTCGTAAGCATTTGCCGCCGCCTGCGGTCTGGCACCCGATCAGCGGCGTGACGAACCGCGCGCGCCACTTTGCCTTGACGCCTGATCCGCTCGGCCTCGATCGGCGGCAGCTCCGGCGCTCGGGGCACCTGCCCGTCTGGGAACCGGCCCGCGGGCGGCCCAGGACGGTGACCCGGCAGCGGCGGCAGGTCGGCGTGGGTGAAGATGCTCCAGCCGCCGCTCATGGCCGCTCACCCCTTGCAAGCAGCTCCAGCAGCTCCTGCGTCGTCCTGGTTGCCTGCTCACGCCGTTCCGGCGGGTGGCGATCGGGGTGGGTCAGTGTGATCGCCTGGCGCAGGACACCCATCAGGTCGGGGGTGGAGTCCGCCTCGACAAGCTGCCGCCGATCACGTCGGGCACTGCGACGCCGCCAACAGCTAGGGCAGAGTCGATGCGAAGCGAAGCGGGGGTAGAACGCCTCCCCGCACGAGCAGACGCGATAGCTGGCGCTCACCCCGCCACCTTCCGATAACGACCGGCAACCAGCAGGCGCACAGCCTGCTCGGCCGCGGCGATCTGGAAGTGATCGAGCCCGAGCTCGCGGTAGAGCTCCGCCCGCTGGTGGGCGAGCAACTCCGAGACCTCAATCGGGTCGAGGGGTAGCCCGTCGAGCGGAAGCTGGACGGCGGCGCTCACAGCAGCGGCCCCCGTCCCGCAAGACGACGATCTAGGTGATGATCGTGATCAGCTTCGTCTGGGTCGTCAGGCCCAGCGCGGGAACCGGCCCCGCGACGACTGCCCCGCGTGCGCTCGCACCCCGGCCGACGTTCGCGATCCCGGGAGCGCGTGCGATCAGCACCAGTCTGCCGATCGGGCCTCCGCGCTCCCGGCCTCAGGTCCCATTTAGTCGGCTGCTCCGCAATCGCGCAGACTCGGCCTTTCGCCTCGCGGACGAGACGGCGGAACGTCCGATCGAGCAGCAGCAGCTCCTCAAGGTGCTCGGGCGGCAGCGCGTCGAATATGGGCCGGTGGAAGGAATCCGGTGGAATATCGAGTCCATGGATCTCAATCCCGTAGGCCAGGTGCATCAACGCCTCGAAGCGCCGAGCATCTGCGCGCTGATCCGGCTTTGGTGGCCTACCAGCGAAGCGGTCGCGGACGTGAAGCTCGGCGAGGGCCTCGGGTTCGTAGTGGCCCAGCCCAACCGCGTCGAGCAGCTTGGCGACCCGCAGACGTGGCGGCAGCGGTGGATCTTCGAGGCCACGTCCTACGTCGCGTTGTAGGCCCTGAACCTTGCCCGCCTCCCAGTCGCGGCTGAAGGCTGCGACCGCCTCGTCGTCGTAGACGACCGTCCCGTCGTCGCCGACGTACTGCTGCTTCCAGTCGCGCGGCGAGTTAGCCGGGGAGGCCATCGGTGTAGCCATGCTTCGTATAACGGAAGGTCACGCCGCCATCGTCGCACCCGGCTCGGATGGCCTAACCCCCGAACGACAGTCGGCGGCCCCGAAGGACCGCCGACTGAGAGTTGTGACACTCCGCTACGGAACTACACCGTGGACCTAGGCTACCTGACGGGTCGGCGGCTCAGGCAGCCCACGGCGGAGCGCTCCGCCGTGGTGGCAGCTTCAGCGGCGGCCGCCGACCACAGCGCCAGCAGCGCCGATCGTCGTCGTCGTCATCGACCAAATAGAGCGGCCGCGCGCACCGACACCGTGGGGCCGCGTAGGGGCGCTCCGCAGCCCGTTCGAGCATCCGGTCGTGCCCATACAGCCTCGGCGACACAATCGGCCATTTTTGCGCCGGGAGCGGTCAGACCGGCTACGGTCGTAGCCAGTTCTACAGCCCGCCCTCCGCGTTAGCATCGGCGCGGTGCCCTACTTCCTGGTCGGAATACGAGGCGACCCGGCTCGGGGCGCTGGGCTGCTAGCCAAGGCCGGGATTCAGAACGTGGTCCACCTGGACGATGCCCCTCGGACGCTGACCGCGCGCCTCAGCGCCGCTGACGGGGAGAGCGCGGTGCAGAGGGTCCGTTCGGCCTTGGAGGGCGAGGCGTTCACCATCAAGGGCGATGCCCGGCCTGAGCTCGAGTAGTCGACTCGGCTACCGGGGTGCGGCTAAGTCGCCGCTGAATATTTCGGTTTTTTTCACGCCGAGCTACCCGGGGCGTCCCAGGTCGCCCGGCATCGCTGGCCCACCCTCCCCCAGACGCGAGATACTGCACGGGCGATGTCGTAGGAGAACGTCCGCGATTACCAGGTTCTCGCTGCGGGGTTGACGGTGGCTGCCCGAAGTGAGAGGATTGGCTTTCCGGCGGTCGCCGGATTCGCCGACTAGCCCTAACGGACTCGCCGACGCACTTGGCCTCCGCCACTGGCTCCACGGGAGGTCCCCAATGCGTCACTGGCTTCGCTCTCATCTGACCTACGCGAACGTGATGGTCACCATCCTCGCGTTCATCGTGCTCGGCGGCATGAGCTACGCCGCGACCGGGGGAAACTTCATCCTCGGCCAGCCCAACTCGGCCAGCTCCACGACCTCGCTCACGGCCCCGGTCGCTGGCAAGGGATTGCAGGTGACCAACAACAGCACCGGCGCGGGCGCGACGGCCCTCGGCCTCAGCGTCGCCAGCGGGCATCCGCCGTTCACGGTCAACTCGGGGACCAAGGTCGCCAACCTGAACGCGGACAAGCTCGACGGGATCGACTCCTCGCGGCTGGAGGGCGCGCGTGCCTACGCCCTTAGCGGAGGGATTCACTGTCCGGGGGACCCGGTGGTCTTCTGCTCGATTCCTCGTGGCAAGGGAGTCGCGTACGTCGTGAAGGTCGCGGCGGGCCGCTACTGCGTCGGTGTCGGCGGGATCAGCGCCGCAGACCCAAAGAGCATTGCCGATGCCAGCTCCCTATTTACCTCAGACCGGTACGCGTACTGGAGGGTTTCCAACGTCAACTGTGTTGCAACGGAGTTTGAGATCTACACGGGACAACAAGGGTTTGGCTTGCACAGCAATATCGAGTTCACAGTTGTCATCCCCTGAGCGGCTCGCGGACGGCCCTACCTCGCGATGCGGCCACTCGGGGCAGAGCGGCTGCCGGTAGACGCTTAAGACTCACGCCTACCTCTGCCCGACGCGAGTGATGGATACTGCGCGGGCGATGTCGCGGGAGAACGTCGAGGTAGTGCGGCGGATCTACGAGCAGCTGAATCGGGGCGATGTCGAAGGTGTCGTCGAACTCTGCGACGACGACTTCCTGATGGATATGACGGAGCGCATCTTCAACCCGGATACCTACCGGGGGCATGATGGGATTCGACGGTTTTATGAGGGAGTCACAGACGCTTGGGAGAGCTACCGTTGGACCGTCGAGGACACGCGCATCCAGGGCGACTCGGTGGTAGCGATGCTTCACTGCCAGGGGCAGAGCCGGGAAGGTGGGCCCACAGTCGATTGGCGAGTCGCCTGGCTCTGGACGTTGCGGCGGGGCAGGGCGGCGTCTGTTCGGTTCTATCGCGACCAGGCGAAGGCCCTGGAAGCCGCCGGGCTGCGGGAGTAGGCGATGTCGAAGGAGAACGTGGAGCTGGCCTACCGAGCAACTGACGCCTTCAACCGGCGTGACCTCGACGCACTCCTCGCGATCGCCGACCCCGATGTAGAGGTCTACTCGCGCCTCGTGGAGCTGGAGGGCGGCGGCCCATTCCGCGGCCACGCCGGTGTTCGGACCTGGTGGCAGAACTTCCTCGCCATCGCCCCGGACTTGAGATCGGAGATCGAGGGGGTGCGAGACGCAGGCGACATGACCGTTACGCGGATACGCCAACGCGGTCATGGCGTGGGCAGCGACGCGCCCATCGAACAGACGCAGTGGATTGTCACGCAGTGGCGCAACGGGAAGGCGATCTGGGTGCGCATCGTCGTGAGTGAGGCCGAAGCCCTCGAAGCCGCCGGGCTTTCGGAGTAGGCGATGTCGCGGGAGAACGTGGAGGTGGTCGGCCGGGCCCTGGGCCTGTAGTCGGATAGGGTCGGCCCTACCCGACCGAGGAGGATCTTGCCCATGAGCATCGTTGTCCGCTTCGCCCCGACGTCCATGACGGCCGAGCAATACGACGAGACTCGCCGTCGCCTGGAGGAGTCCGGTGACTTTCCCCCCGAGGGGATGGATTACCACGTCTGCTTCGGCACAGACGGCAAGCTTCGCGTCAGCGAGATCTGGGACTCGCGGGAGCAGCTTGCCGCGTTTGGCGAGCACCTGATGCCAGTGCTGGCCGATGTAGGGATAGAGCCAGGCGAGCCAGAGGTGCTCGACGTTCACAGCATCGTCAGGCGCTAGCCGACGCGATCCAGACCCCCCGAAGCCGCCGGGCTGCGGGAGTAGACGAGAAGTCATCAGACCTCGAGCGTCCTAATCGTCAGCGATTATGCGGCTGAGCTCGTCGTCCCAGTCTTCGTCGGATTTCGGGGTGGCACGCAAAGCCCGCTCGAGCGCGATCGCGGCGCTGATCGAACCCTCGCGTGCTCGGTCGCTGAGGAGCTCGAGGACCTCCTCGTGGCTGAGGATGCTCTTGTCGGCCATCATTTCACCTCCTTCCCAATTTCCCAGTGCGCGCGCGGCGAGTCAACCGGCGGTCGTCGGGAAACGCGCCTGCGTGATCACGACCCTCCCTCCGGGGCCAGGGATGCCTTGACTCGGCCCGCTCGGAGTGGGAGGCTTGCCTTTCCGGCGGTCGCCGGATTCGGCGACCAGCCCTAACGGACTCGCCGACGCGCTTGGCCTCCGCCCCCAACGGCTCAACGGGAGGTTCCAGTGCGTCAATGGCTTCGCTCTCACCTGACTTACGCCAACGTGATGGCAACGCTCGCTATGTTCGCGGCCTTGGGCGGAGGCGCTTACGCCGCCGCGACGATCGGTGCCGACGACATCAAGAAGAACGCTGTGCGCTCTAAGCACATCAAGAGGAGTGCGGTGAAGAGCGCGGACATCAAAAACGGCGCGGTCACCCGTGGGGAGGTCTTGAATGGGTCCCTGCGGGCCGCCGACGTCTCCGTCTTTAGAATCGATGCCACGGTCAACCTCAGCATCGCGGCGCAGACCTGCATCAACAACGATTTCGGCGTCGACGAGATCCGGCCCGGCGACCGCGCCTTGATGTTCACGAAGAACCTCGAGGCGGACGCACAGGTACAGGCCAAGGTATTCGTTGATTCGCAGTTCGCAACCGAGGCAGGCCGCCTGCCCTTCCGGGCATGCAACCTCGGCACGGCCGCGCTGACGGACGAGACGATTCCGGTCAACATCATCGTGATCCGGTAGCAACTCCTGGCGAGAGTCGTCGGTACGACCGTCGTCCTGCGAGAGACCTTCCGGCGACCGCACTAGTCGCTCCTCGAAGCTGCCGTGGCGCGAGATACTGCGCGGGCGATGTCGCAGGAGAACGTCAAGGCGCCATCGGCGAGCGCGCCTGGGGCGAGGCGGCGGCGGGCCCGCCCTTGTAGGTACCTGAAAATATGTACGCCGGGGTGATCCGACCCACCCTTTTGGGGTAATTGCGGCGTCGGCTGCCCCTGGGGCGGGTAGGCTCGTCTCGATGACTGGGCGGACAAGGTTGTCCAGCCCAGACACGAAATGGGACGGACCCCGGAGGGAGGACACATGCGGAGGCGCAAGCTCTTCGCCCTCATCCTGTCAGTCGGTGCGCTTGCCATCCCGGCGGCGCCCGCAGTCGCGGCTCCGGACTTCGGGCCCGGCAACAGCTCGAAGGGGCCGCACGACGGCGGGGCTAAGTGCCATCCGCCGGGGCAGACGGTTTCCGAGCCGGGCTGCAAGTAGACAACGGAGACTGCGATGCACGGGGGCTCCACTGTGGAGCCCCCGGTCGTTTTGGTCGGTAGGGCGCTCACTTCACCCCTCCACGGTTGAATGTGGGAAGCGTGCATGTTCCGGCGTGCCCCCATCGGCGGTCCCCAGAGATGGCCAGAGGTCGCCCCCCTCCCGTAGCGCGAGATACTGCGCGGGCGATGTCGCAGGAGAACGTCGAGGTGATACGCCGCAGCTATGAGCACTTCAACCAGGAGGGCGAGCCGGATTGGAACCTCTTCCATCCCGACGCAGAGTTCGACGCAAGTAACGTCGTCGGTTTTGGGGTGATCCGCGGCCGTGAGGAAGTTCTCACCGCACTGCGCGACTACGCCTCGTCGTTTGACGAGTGGCAAATTGAGCCCGAAGAACTCATCGACGGGGGTGAACGAGTGTTTGCCGCTGTACGCGACGGTGGCCGGATGAAGGCGACGGGCGGTGAGGTCTACAACCGCTTCTTTGACGTCTGGTACTTCGACTCGGGGAAAGTCATCGCGTGGAAGACGTTTCGAGACAAGGACGCCGCTCTGGAAGCCGCCGGGCTGCGGGAGTAGGCCCGAGGTCAGCACTCGAAGCTCTTGATCTGGATCGACGGCTGGCTCTTCGTCTCGGTCGGGGCGGACTTGAGGTTGGCGAGAGTTGCGTCAAAGGCCTGGTTGATCGCCTCGTGGTCATCGAGGCTCTTGGTACCTCTCGTGTGCGGGGTCCATCTGGTCTTGAAGGTCTTGTGCTGAAGCTGCCGCTGCATGTTCGTCTCCTTCTGGATGTATCGGGCCACGCGCTTGGGTCCGAGCAGGGTCCGGATCTGGTTAGCGTCGAGGGACGAGTGTTGTTCGCATAGGTGCGTGAAGAGGGTCTCCAGCTCCCGGAACTCCGGGGTGATCACCATGTCGTAGGTCTCGACCACGAGCTCCTGATAGCGGTCGTGATCAATGTCGGCGAGCTTGATAAGCGCCGCGAGGCCACGCTCGTCATCGGAGAGCTTTGGCAGGATCGGCCAGCGGGGGAGCGGGTCGTTGCCGCAGATCGGGCCAGCGAGGATGGCCTTGATCAGGGCTGGCGCGTTCTCGCGGGTGAGGGTGAACTCGTCCCAGTTGGTGGTGACCTTCCCCGATTCGGTGCCCACCACGACCCTGGCCGGGACCATCCCGGCCATGATCAGACCGGCAAGGTGCCCGGACTCGTGAGCGACGATGGCCTTGCGGTTGACGATCGCCCATGCGACCGCCCTGGCCTCGGGGGACGGCTGTTCGAGGAGCACGGTCACGAGGTCCAGCCGCGCCCGGTCGGCTTCCAACGCTCGGCGCGAGCCGCCTCGATCTCGGCACGCTCCGCCGCTTCGTGCTCGCGCTGCTCGCGCCGCTGCTTCTCGGCCTTCGCGCGGAGCTCGTCCTTACGCTGCTCGCGGGCGACCTCGTCGGGATCGACGACCCGCATGAGCCCGTTGACCGGCATCGGCGGCGGGAGCATGTCGGTCGGTCCCGCCTGATCGAGATGCGCGCTGCAATGCCACCTTCTTACGAGAGGGACATCGAGGTCGGGCATCCCGTTCGCGTCAGTCGGGTGGACGCCGCAGACCGCGCAAGTCGGGACCGGCCGCTGCGCCGCGCGGCGTCGGACCTCCTTCTGCCTCATCTCGAAGGCATGGTCAGCGTCGATGTCGCTTGCGCTCTTGAGCCCGACCCTCTCGCGCACGGAGTCAAGGCAGGCGCGCAGCTCGGCGGTGGTCATCTGCTCGAATCCCTCCATCACCTGTCCGACCGTCGAGAGACCGGCGATGCGGCAGGCGACGAAGATCTCGCGAGTAATGCGGCGATCCTCGGCGTCGGGCAGGGCAGCCCGAAGGTCGAAGATCGCATCATCGAGCGGTTGCTCGCCGCCCCGGTTCGGGACCTGGATCTGCCAGGAGCTCATCCGTGCCGCCTCGGGGTCAGTAACTCGGCCAGGTCGGTCGGTCGGATCAGGTGGCGTCCACGGGGAGCGGCCTGGGCCGATGGCAAGGACCCCTTCTTGATCCAGGCCCTGATCGTGTGCTCGGAGACGGAGGCGCGCTCGGCAGCCTCCTCGATCGTCCAGTATTGAATGGTCATCGTCGTCATGCATCCAGTGTCCCGATCAGGTCAGTCAAGGCCCACCCCGTCGGGACGATCAGCGGCTATCCGATGACGGTGGATCGGCTATCCCGCCGTTCCTGCGGCGCTTGATCTCCTCTGGGCGGAAGTAGAGCCGGGGTCGTGGGCCATCGGTGAGCCGGATGACCCCGAGTTCGTCGGCGTGAGCCCGCACCCACTCCGGCCTGCGGCCAAGGGCGTCAGCGGCCTCGGTTGCCGTGAGGAGGCGATCGGGATGATCCCGCTGGCGTAGGCACTCCTCCATGCGCTCGATTACCCGGTCGGCGAGCCGGTCGGCCAGGGCGTCGAAGCGGTCGGTCATGGCGGCCCCACCAGATGCGCCAGAATTGCGCCAGTGAGCGCCACCACCAAGCGTGCTCCAGCGGCTTCCAGCGGGGCAATCCGTGCCTGGGCTGGTGGCTTCGTGCGTAAGAAAAGGATGCTGATCATCGTCAACCCCTACGCGACCACGGTCTCCGATCGGCTCAAGAACCTGGTCGTCTACGCGCTCCAGGGCCGCTACGACGTCGAGGCGGTGTCGACCGAGGCGCAATACCACGCGATCGAGATCGGCCGCGAGGCCCGAGAGGGCGGCTACGACATCGTGGTCGCCTTCGGCGGAGACGGGACGCTGAACGAGGTCGCCAACGGCCTCGCCGGCACCGACGTGCCGGTTTCCGTGCTGCCCGGCGGCTCCACCAACGTTGTCTGCCGAACGCTGGGGATCCCCAACGACGTGGTCGACGCCACCGAGCATCTACTCGGCCTCGCCGACGACTTCCGGCCCCGCAAGGTCGACCTTGGGCTCGCCAACGGCCGCCATTTCGTGTTCGCCTGCGGGGCGGGTCTCGACGCGACCGCGGCCAAGCGGGTCGACTCCAGCCCGCGGCTGAAGGCCCGGGGCGGGCGCTGGTTCTACACCTGGGCGGCGGTCTCCGGCTTCTACATGCACTACCTCCGCAACCCGATCCGCATGCGCCTGGAGGTGGATGGGGGCTCGGCGGAGGGGGTGACGGCGATCGTCCAGAACTCCGATCCGTTCACGTACTTCGGGCGCCAGCCCCTCAGGGTCTGCGAGGGCGCGAGGCTCGACAACGGCACCCTGTCGGTCGCCATGCTCGGCCGCGCGGCCCAGCGCGACCTGCCGACGATCGCAGCGCGGGTACTGCTGAACAGCCTTCGCACCCCGGAGCACCGGCACATCGATCACTACGAGGGCGTCACCGAGGGCCGGATCGAATCGGTGTCGCGCGACGCCGGGGGCAGCGTCCGCCCCTTCCCGGTCGAGGTGGACGGGGACTACATCGGCGATCACGGCGAGCTCGACATCGGCATCGAGCCCGGCGCGCTGACGATCGTTGCCTGAGTCGCGGTCGCTGAGCGACGGCTGCCGCTTCTGCGCGATTGTCACCGGCGATGAGGCCGGGCACGTCGTCTTCGAGGACGAGAGCTCGCTCGCCTTCCTCGACCACCGGCCGCTGTTCCCGGGTCACTCGCTTCTCGTCCCCCGCGACCATCACGAGACGATCTGGGACCTGCCAGACGACCTGATCACCCCGCTGTTCGCGAACGCTCGACTGCTGTCGTCCGCCATCCGCACCGCGATGGGTGCCCAAGGCGCATTCATCGCTCTGAACAACGTGGTCAGCCAGAGCGTCCCCCACGTCCATGTCCACCTGGTTCCGCGGAACCGCAAGGACGGGCTGCGCGGGTTCTTCTGGCCGCGGCACAAGTACGAGAGCGAGGAGCACGCCCTCCAGACCGCCGAGGCGATCCGCGCGGCGGTGCGAGAACTGAGCGACTAGATGCGGCCGCCGCTGGGCGCGCGGTTGCTCGCGCGGTAGCCGAGGTTGTGCGCGATCAGACCCAGGCCGTCGACAAGGCGAAAGAGGGCCGATTCGAGCCGACCCCGCATCGCCAGCGCAGCGGTGTCGCGGGCCGCGCCGCGGAGCCCCCTGACGAGCGGCCATCGCGGCGAGGAGCCCGGGTAGCGCTCGTTGAGCCAGCGAGCGCCCGCTCCATAGCGCGCGACCATGCCCATAAAGGCGGGCAGGCTGTCGCGATGGCGGTGCGCGACGACTGCGGCCGGCCGATGCTCAACCACCCATCCGGCGGTCTCCAGGCGCCGCGACAGGTCGATGTCCCCACCCGACCGGATCCCCTCCTCGAAGCCGCCGACCGACTCGAACGCAGCGCGGCGAACGAGCACGTTTCCGGTCGGCGTCGCGTCGTGGCCGAGCAGGCCGTGGTCCACGCTGAGGAAGTTTCGCGACCTCGCGTACCTGGGAAGCAAGCCTCGCTGGGTCGGGTCGCCGACGATCAAGCCGGAGATCGCTCCGCAGCCGTCCGAGACCGGCTCGGCGAAGTAGGCGTCCAGGAGCCCGGGGGCCGGGACGCAGTCGGCGTCCATGAACAAGAGCCAGTCGTTGGCGGCCCCTCGCGCGCCCACGTTCCGGGCGTGATAGGAGGAGCGCTCCGCCGTTGCCCGCGCGACGCGCAGCGGCGCCAGTCGCTGCGGGTCGCTGCGCAGCGGCGCCAGTCGCTGCGGGTCGCTGCGCACCGGCTCGCCGGCGACACAGCCGACCACTCCCCTGGTCGTGTTGTCGGCGACGATCAGCTCGTCGTCCGCCCGCGTGCGAAGCCGGGCGAGCCGGGCAAGCAGGCGCACCGCCTCCTCTCGCGGGCCGAGGAACGGAACCACGACGCTGACCGGAGGCCTCGTGGGGTCTCCCACTAGCCAGTCGGCGTCACGCGGTAGGCGTCGAACACCGAGTCGACGTTGCGGAGCCGCCCGATGCACTGACGCAGCTGGTCGCCGTCGCCGACCTCGACCACGAACCGGTTCTTGACCATCGGGTGCTTGGTGGTGCAGAAGGCGTCGATGATGTTGACCCCGGTTTCGGCGAAGGTCCGCGAGAGGTCCTCCAGCAGCCGGGTTCGGTCCCAGGCGTCGACCTGGAGCTCGACCCGGTAGGAGGCCGCGTTGTCGCCCTCCCAGGCGACCTGGGTGAACCGCTCCGGGGACCTCCGCAAAGCGTCCATGTTCCGGCAATCCTCGCGGTGGATGGTGATCCCGCGGCCGAGCGAGACGTAGCCGACGATCGCGTCGCCCGGCACCGGACGGCAGCACTTCGCGAGCCGGACCATCACGTCGTCGACGCCCTTCACGTTGATCCCGTAGTCGGAGGCCTCCTGAGTGCGCCGCTGCCGCTCGTCGCGGCCCTCGAGCACGCCCGCCAGGCGGGCCTCGGTCTCGTCGCCGGCCACCGCCTCGCCCTGCTTGAGGCGCTGGAAGACCTTGTTGGCGACGGTCTTCGGCGAGATCTTGCCCTGGCCGACCGCGATGTAGAAGTCGTCGGCCTTGCGGAACCCCATCTCGCGGGTGACGTCGGCGAGCAGCGGCGATGCCGCGATCCGCTGCGGTGGCAGGCCGCGCTTGCGGATCGCGTCCTGGAGCTGCTCGCGCCCGCTGCGCTCGGCGTCCTCGCGGCTCTCCCGCGTCAGGAAGGCGCGGATCTTGTTGCGCGCGCGGCTGGTCCGCACCAGCGCCAGCCAGTCGCGCGAGGGGCCCCGCTCCTGCTTCGCGGTCAGGATCTCGACGATGTCCCCGGACTTGAGCTGGTAGTGCAGCGGGACGATCTTGCCGTTCACCTTGGCGCCCACGCAGCGATGGCCGACGTCGGTGTGAACGGCGTAGGCGAAGTCGAGCGGGGTCGAGCCGGCGGAGAGGTTCTTGACCTCGCCCTTGGGGGTGAACACGAACACCTCGTCCTCGAACAGGTCCACCTTCAGCGCCTCGAGGAACTCGGTCGGATCCTGGTCGCCGTCAACCTCGAGCAGCTGGCGCAGCCAGGTCATCTTCTCCTTCTCGGGGTCGCCCTTCTGACGCGAGCCCTCCTTGTAGATGACGTGGGCGGCGATCCCGTACTCGGCGGTCTCATGCATTTCGGGGGTGCGGATCTGAATCTCGAGCGGCCGTCCCTCGAGGCCGATCACCGTCGTGTGGAGCGCCTGGTAGAGGTTCATCTTCGGGGTCGCGATCAGGTCCTTGAACCGCCCCGGCAGCGGCTTCCAGATCGAATGAGTGATCCCGATCGCGCCGTAGCAATCCTTGACCGAGCCCACCAGCACCCGCATCGCGGTGAGGTCGTAGATCTCGTTGAACTCGCGCCCCTTCTTGGTCATCTTCGAGTAGATCGAGTAGAAGTGCTTGGCGCGGCCAGAGATCTCGGCCTCGATCCCGACCTTCTTCAGCTCCCGCTTCAGGAACCGGCCGGCGTCGTCGACGTAGCGCTCGCGCTCGGCCCGCTGCTGGGAGACGAGCTTCTTGATCTCGTCGTACTTGCGCGGGTGCAGGCGCTGGAAGGAGAGGTCCTCGAGCTCCCACTTGATCGCATGGATGCCGAGCCGGTGGGCCAGTGGGGCGTAGATCTCGAGCGTCTCGCGGGCCTTCTCGATCTGCTTCTGCTTGGGCAGCCCCGACAGGGTGCGCATGTTGTGGAGGCGGTCGGCGAGCTTGATCAGGATGACCCGGAGGTCCGTGGCCATCGCCACCATCATCTTCCGGTAGTTCTCCGCCTGGCTCTCGTCGCGACTCTGGAAGGTGATCCCGGTGAGCTTGGTGACCCCGTCGACGAGCTGGGCGACCGAGTCCCCGAACAGCTCCTCGACTTGATCCAGGCTGGCGCTCGTGTCCTCCACCGTGTCGTGGAGCAGCGCCGCACACAGAGTCTCGGTGTCGAGACGGAGGCCGGCGCAGATCTTCGCCACCTCGACGGGGTGGGTGATGAAGTCCTCGCCGGTGCGCCGCCGCTGATCGGCGTGGCGCTCGCAAGCGAAGGCGAAGGCGCGCTCGGTGGCCTCGGCGTCGATCTGTCGCGATCCCTCGACGCTGTGCTCCTCGATCACCGCCAGGAGGTGGCCGAGCAGGGCGCGCTCGTCGTCGGCCAGCTCTTGGGCGCGGTCGGTATGCGGCGCCACGGGCGCGCCCTCGCCGCGGCTGGCGCCCACCCGGGTATGACCCTGGCGGTCGGCTGGGGCCATGACGCCGTTGGGCCTGCGCCCGGCCGACTTCGACGCGCCTGGTGTGGCGCCCTCGGGCTTCTCTAGCTCGGTTGTCTTTGCCTGCTTAGGAATCGCCTGCCCTCCTCGCAGCGGTCGCGGTACGCGACGAAGGCCTGAAGTAGCTCGAGATCCTTCGTCTCCGAGGATACGACGCGGAGGGCAGGTGTGGTGCCGGACGGCTGCCAGCGAACGGCACCCGCTTCCTCGAGCACGCGTAGGCGGCGCCCGGCGACCTCCGGGGAGCACGGATGGCGCCCAGCGCCCTGGAGGGTGTCGCGAAGATCTCCACCGGGATCGCTCAGCGCCCGATACAGCGACACCAGCGCCGGGCGCAGGGGCCATTCCCCTTCGTGGACGCGCAGCGCCAACTCGATCTCGGCCTCCCCCCAGGCCAGGTGGAGGAAGCCGCATCGCGGCTCCCCGACGGCGCTTCTCCCCGCCGACGCCAGCTGCTCAAGGTGCGGAAAAGGAGGCGGGTCGATGAGCACCAGGTGCTCGAAGCCGGAGGCCATCAAAGGCACGCGGGCGAGGGCCGCCCAGTCGGCCAGGACCACGCCGCAGCCCGCCTCGCCCAGCTCGGCGATGGCGGCCCGAACCGCGTCGTCGGCGAGCCGCCCCGAGGCGATCGCGACCCGCCCGCCGCCGAACCGAGCCGGCGCCGCGGCGCGCTCGACCAGCTCGCGCCGGCGAAGGGCATCCGCGCACAGCGCCAGCACCGAGTCGCCGCTGGAGGCCAGGGCGGCCACCGCGGCCACTGGAGAGCTGCCGCGCCGATCCACCACCTGGCGGCGATCGGCCGTCCCGACGGCGTCGACGATCTGCCGCGGCGGCCAATCGTCGAGCGGCGCCTCCCGCGCGGCGTCCAGCCGGCGCCACCATTCCCGGTCGGTGGGATACGTTCGCTCCTTCGCCTCCGCGGCGGGGTCTCCCGAATACAGCTCTCCCAGCACCACGCGGGGCTCCACCGCCCCGTTCCACTCGTTCAGCTCGAGCCTCAGGGAGACATCGACCGGGTCGTCGAGCTCAGGCCCCGACAGCTCGCCGTTGACCCCGAACGCCACCCCGAGGGCGCTGCGGGAGCCGCTCTGGAGCCGAAAGCGAGCGTGCCTATCCCCGTCGCCCATTGGCCGCACCTCGCACACCCGCGCCGAGGGCACCAGGAGGCGCACGCCGGGGTTGCCCATCCCGAACGGCGCCAGCCGCTCGAGCTGCTCGGCGACCTCGTGACCGAGGCTCTCGCCCCCAACCACCGCGTCGATGACCTCGGTGCGAACGAGGTCGCGATCGCCGAGCACCGCGCTCGCCTGGGCGACGAAGGCGGCGCGGAAGTCCTCCACGCGGCCGGCCTCGATCTCGAGGCCGGCCGCCGCGCGGTGGCCCCCATAGCGCAGCAGGTGCTCCCCGCATCCCTCCAGCGCGGCCAGCAGGTCGAAGCCCGGGACGCTCCGCCCCGAGCCCCTGCCCCTGCCCTCGCCGTCAATCCCGATCAGGACGACCGGCACCCAGTGGCGCTCGGCCAGCCGCGAGGCGACGATCCCCACCACCCCCGGATGCCAACCCTCGCCGGCGAGCACCAGCGCCGGCGCGGAGGCGAGCTGGGCCGGGAGCGCTGCCCGTGCCCGCTCCGCGAAGCCGAGCACGAGCCGCTCGGCGTCACGGCGCTCGCGGTTGACGCGGTCGAGCTCGATCGCGATCGAGGTCGCCCTGCGATCGTCGGCGGTGAGCATCAGCTCGACGCCGGCGTCGGCGCGGTACAGACGGCCCGCGGCATTGATCCGCGGGCCGAGGCGAAAGGCGAGGTCGCCCTCGTCGAGGCGCTCGGGCCGAACCCCGGCCGCGGCACACAGAGCCCGGAGCCCCGGCCGACGCGCCTGGCGCGCCGCCCGGAGGCCGGCGCGGACGAGGGCCCGGTTCTCGCCCCGCAGGGGAACCAGGTCGGCGACCGTCGCCAGCGCCACCAGGTCGAGGTCGTCGGCGGCCCGCTCGATACCCAGGAGCGCCGCGGAGAGCTTGTGGGCGACCCCCGTCGCGCACAGCTCCCCACACGGGTAGCTCGACAGACGGGGGTGAAGAAGCGGGCAGTCAGGAAGCCGCTCGCCGGGCTCATGGTGATCGGTGACGATCACCTCCATCCCGGCGGCGCGCGCGGCGGCGACCTCGTCGGCGCAGGCGATCCCGCAGTCGGCCGTCAGCAGCAGACCGGTGCCGCGGGCGGCCAGCCGCTCCACCCCACCGACGGTCAGCCCGTAGCCGTCGCCGAGCCGGTCGGGTATGTACCAGTCGCAGCTGGCTCCCAGCTCGCGCAGGGCCCGGACCAGAATCGCGGTCGAGCAGACGCCATCACAGTCGTAGTCGCCATGGACCGTGATCGTGCGCCCGTGCGCGATCGCGTTCCTGATCCGCTCGGTCACCTCCTCCATCGAGTCGAACTCGAACGGATCGTGCACCTCGGCGGCCTCGAGGAAGGCGCGCGCCTCATCGACCGTCCGGTAGCCGCGTCGCACCAGCGTCACCGCCACCGGCTCGGCGAGCGCGAGCGCCTCCATCAGGGCGCTGACCTCGGCGTAGGAATACGGCTCGAGCCGGAAGGCTCGACCGAGGGCCTCGGAATCGGACGCACTGGTGGGCACCTCGGCCAGGCTAAGAACGGGCGGGGACGGAACTCGCCCCCCGCCTACGCCCCCACCCCGCACCACGGTCTCGGCTAACGCACGAAACTGCGCACGTTTCGGGGCAGTGGGGCGGCTAACGCGGCGCTGTCCTGCATAGCCATCGCATGCCGACGTTTAGGCAGGACGGTGCGGCGACTTGGGGGCGGCCGTGCCGCGATGGCCGAGTTGCGATTCACATAGGAGCGCAAGTCGGCCATCGGCGAACCCCGACCGGGCCGTTCGGCGCCCTCCGTTACTCGCCCTGATCCGGGCCCGCCGGCACGGTTGGGCCGGCCTAGAGCCCTTCCGGCTCTTCCCGGCTGACGCCGAGGGCGTAGATCGCGGCCAGGCCGATCAGGGTCCCGGGGATCGCGACCAGCGCGGTGGCGATGTCGGTCTGGCCGATGCTCGACCCCGAGGCGATCTGGGCGATCGCGCCCGTGACCATGGCGCCGGCGACCGCGCCGAGCAGCGCCCCGACGATCCCGCCCCAGAAGCGATCGGGCACGAAGACGGCGAAGTGCCAGATCGCGATCCCGACCGTGAACCAGACGACCGCCGCCATCAGCTCATGACCTCCCTCATCGATTCCTGCCGTGCTTGCGTCGCCGCCGCTGCTGGCGCCGCTTGCTCTGGCGCTCGGGAGGGGCCGGAGGGGTCGGCTCGCCGGGCGCGCCGGTGACCAGCGGCTCGGCCTCCGGTTCCTCGTCCGCCGTCTCCGCGCCATCGCCCGCCGCCACGGACGATTGCGAGCCGGCCTCGACCGGCTCAACCGGCGTCGGCCCAGCGGGCTCGGGCGCGCCCGCCCGCGAGGGCACCGTCTCGCCGCGCGACGGCGCCGGCGCGGCCGGCGCCGGCTCAGCGTCGGGGCCGACCTTGGCGACCACGTTGTCCTCGGGCAGGGTGGGCACGTGACCCATTTCCTCGATCAAACGGCCGCGGCGAGCCCGGTAGGCGGGCTCGCGCTCCTTCCAGTGGGTCAGCACCGGAGTGGCGATGAAGATCGACGAGTAGGTCCCTGAGAGGACCCCCACCCCCATCGCGAAGGCGAAGTCCTTCAGTGTCGCGCCGCCGAAGATGAACAGCACCGTGATCAGGAACACCGTCGACAGCCCAGTGATCAGCGACCGCGTGAGCACCTCGCTCATCGACTTGTTGGCGATCTGGGAGAAGGCGGCGCGGGGCATCCGGGGCACGTTCTCGCGGATCCGGTCGAAGACGATCACGGTGTCGTACATCGAGTAGCCGAGGATGGTGAGGAAGGCGGCGACGGTGCCGCTGGTCAGCTCCCGGCCCGTGAGCGAGTAGATGCCGCCCGTGATCAGGATGTCGTGGAGGAGGGCGATGATCACCGGAATCGCGTACTTGGCCTCGAACCGGATCGCCACGTAGGCCGAGATCACGATCAGCGAGAAGATGATCGCGATCACGGCGCTGCGCGCCACCTGGGCGCCGAAGGTCGGCCCCACGCTCTGGCTGTTGAAGCCGTCGCTCCCGCCGCGAACCCCGAAACTCTGCTCGAGCGCGTTCTTCACCTGACTGTTGACCTCGTCCACCGGGATCTTGCCTTGGACCTCGATCACGTTCGGGCCCAGCTTCGGGTTCTCGACGGTCTGGATCTCGGCGCTCGACGCGTTGGTGACGTTGGCGTCGGTGAGGGCCGTGCGGACGTCGTCGACGCTCGCCTCCTGCTGGAGGCTCGCCGTCACCTTCGCCCCCGAGGTGAAGTCGATCCCCAGGTTGAGCTGCTTGGTGGCCAGCGCGACTGCGCCGATCGCCAGGATCGTCCCGGACACCGAGAAGAACCAGCGGCTGGCGCCGGAGAAGTCGAAGCGCCAGCGAACCCTTGGCGGTCCGGCGCCCAGCGCCCGCGGCGAGTGCAGGATCCGCGACCGCCCCAGCGAGCCCAGGATCGCCTGGGTGAACAGCACCGCCGTGAGCAGCGAGACGATCGTGCCAACCCCCAGGGTGAACGCGAACCCCTTGACGCCCGCGGTGGCGAGCACGAAGAGGATGAACGCCGTGAACAGCGTGATCACGTTCGCGTCGACGATCGTCGCGATGCCCTTGCGATAGCCCTGGGCGATCGCAGACAGCATCGAGCGCCCCGCTCGCGCCTCCTCCTTGATCCGCTCGAAGATGACGATGTTGGCGTCGGCCGCCACCCCGATCGTGAGCACGAGACCCGCGATTCCAGGCAGGGTGAGCGTGATCGGGATCAGCTTCACGAGGGCGAAGAAGATCACCCCGTAGACGCCCAGGCCGATGGCCGAGATCACTCCCAGCAGGCGGTAGTAGGCGATCAGGAAGAGGACGACCAGGATCAGGCCGACGACCCCGGCCCGCAGCCCCTGGTCGAGCGCCTGCTGGCCGAGGGTCGCGGAAACGGTGCTCTGGCTCTCCAGCTGGAGGTTGATCGGCAGTGCCCCGATGCGCAGGAACTCGGCCAGGTCCTGTGCCGAGCCGATCGAGAAGTTGCCCGAGATCTGCGCCCCGGTGCGTCCGTCGATCCCGTCCGGGTTCTCGAAGAAGTTGATGATCGGCTGGGTGACGACCTGGCCGTCCAGCACCACCGAGAAGTGCTGCGAATACTGGTCGGCAGCCGCGCCCGCCGCGCCGGGCGGGGCGGTCGCCGAGCCTCGCCGGGCGATCTCCCGGGTGACCCCCTGGAACGCGGCGCGGCCGGCATCGGTGAAGTCGAATGTGACGTTGGGCTGGTTGGTGGTCGGATCGGCCTGCTGCTCGGGGTTCTTGATGTCGTCCCCGGACAGCGCGGGGCGATCCTCGAGCACATAGTGCGCCGTGGCCGAGATCTCGCTGAGGCTCTGGGAGAGGGTCGGGTCCTCCGACTCCGCCTGGACGACCACCGTGCCCTGGGGCACGGCGATTATCTGCGTGCCCGGCGGCTGCTTCTCGTTGCGGAACTGTAGGAACAGGTCCTTCGGCTCCGCCGCCGGCCCAGCGAGGAGTTGGTGGGAGTCGCGATTGAACAGGTAGGAGCTCGGCCCGTTGGTCGTGCACTGCTCCTGGAAGCACTCGGGCTTTCGCTCGGAGGCGAACGTGACGGCGTCGTAGAGGTTGGGGAAGCTGTAGATGGTCGGGTTGGGGTCCGGTTCCCCCGCCGGGTCCTTCGGCAGGCCCTTCTGCGGCGGGGGCACCACGTTGCCCTCGAAGTCGTAGAAGTAGAGCTGCGAGGTGGTCCCGATCTGCTCAATCGCCTGCTGGGCGTTCTGGACGTTCGGCAGGCCGACCTGGATCCCCTTCTCCCCCAGGCGCGAGATCTCCGGCTCCGAGACGCCGAGCTTGTCGGCGCGCTCCCGGATGATCTCGATCGCCCGGTCGATGTCTTCGGGCGTGATGTTCGGGGTTCGCGCCGTCTCCTCGGCCTGGTAGATGAGCTGCGTGCCGCCGCGCAGGTCGAGGCCGAGCACGGTCGGCTTCGACGCGATCACGATCGCCGAGGCGGCCGTCAGGCCGACGATGAACAGGAGGATGAGGAGATTGCGGCGCCGCCTAGCCATCGGCGTCGCTCACCGGGGCGTCAGGACCAGCAGCAGCCCGCCATCGTCGTCGTAGCCGGGGAAGACATCGGCGACCGCCTCGGCCGGGAGGTCACCCTCGGCGTTCACCTGGACGCGCTTGCCGAGCGAGCGCACGCCCCACTCCAGAGTGGTCTCGATCGGGTCGGTGGTGCCGTCCTTGTCCGTGTCGGCCGACCCTCCTCCGTCGCCCTCCTCCACCCAGTGAAGCCCGAGCACGTCCTGGACCTGACGGCCGATCACGTGCTCGTCCTTGAGGCCCGTGAGCTCGAAGCCGCCTTTGCCGACGTCGAGCAGCCGCCCCTCCTGGTCGCAGACGAAGAAAGCCGCCTCCGGGGCCGGGTAGTAATCGTCCAGCAGCTCGAACAGATCGCTCCCCCCGCACCGCGAGCATGCCTTGGGACGATTCGACATCCCCGCGGTCCGCTCGGTCGACAGCTCACGGTTGCCGCAGTTCGGGCAGATGAAGAAGGGCACGTCGAGAGGGTAGTAAACGGCCGCCCCGCGGTCACGCCGGCTCTGTGGACGGGAGCCGGGCTCAGAACAGGCTCGCGGCCCCCTCTGGCACCGGCAGGCCCAGGTGCTCGAAGCCGCGAGGTGTGATCACCCGCCCCCGCGGGGTCCGCTTGATAAGGCCCTGCTGGAGGAGGTACGGCTCGTACACGTCCTCGATCGTGTCCTGCTCCTCATCCACCGCGGCGGCCAGAGTCGAGAGGCCCACCGGCCCACCGGAGAACTTGCTCGCAATCGTCTCGAGGATGGTGCGGTCGTGGCGGTCGAGGCCCGCGGTGTCCACCTCGAGCAGGCTGAGCGCCTCGCGCGCGACCTCGTCGGTGACGACGCCCGCGCCGCGCACCTCGGCGAAGTCCCGGACCCGCTTCAGGAGCCGGTTGGCGACCCGCGGGGTGCCGCGGGAGCGCTCCGCGATCGCTCGCTCGCCCTCCGGCTCGACCTCGATCCCCAGGATGTCGGCCGAGCGGCGCACGATCCGCGCCAGGTCGCCGGGGTCGTAGTGCTCGAGCCGGTGGCAAACCCCGAAACGGTCGCGAAGCGGCGTCGTCAGCAGGCCCGTGCGAGTGGTGGCGCCAACCAGGGTGAACGGCGGCAGGTCGAGGGTCACGGTGCGCGCGCCGGCTCCCTGGCCGAGCACGACGGGAAGGCGCCGCTCCTCCATGGCCGGGTAGAGCGTCTCCTCGATCGCGCGGCTGAGGCGGTGGACCTCGTCGATGAAGAACACCGAGCCGGGCTCCAGCGCGGTGAGGAAGGCCGCGATGTCGGCCTTTCGCTCGAGCGCCGGTCCGGCGGTCTGCACCAGCGGCGCGTTGAGCTCGGCAGCGACGATGCTGGCGAGCGAGGTCTTGCCCAGCCCGGGCGGACCGGCGAGCAGCACGTGGTCGAGCGGCTCGCCGCGGCGCCGGGCGGCCTCGATGAACACCTCGAGCTGCGCCGTCACCTGCTCCTGGTTCACGAAGTCGCCCAGCCGCCTGGGGCGAAGCGAGCGGTCGAGGTCCTCCTCGCCGCCGGCCAAGCGGGCGTCGGCGAGGCGCTCCTCGGCGGCGTTCTGGGCCGTGGCATCGGCGGCGGCCTTCTGCGCCTGCTCGATCCCGGGGTCACGCGCGATGCTCATGTCCTCGCCCCGCTTCCGTCGGCGGCGCGCCGAAGCGCAGCGCCAATCAGCTCCTCGGCACTGTCGCCCTCCGCGCCGTCGAGCAGCCTCTCGGCCTCGGTCAAGGTGTAGCCCAGGTGCATGAGCCCGTCGCGGGCGAGGCCGCGTTGATCGCCCTCCTCGACCGCGTGTCCGGCCGGAAGGCCCTCGGTCAGCTCACCCGCCACCTTCTCGCGCAGCTCGACGATCAGCCGCTCCGCCGTTCGCTTGCCGACTCCCGGCGCAGCCTGGAAGCGCTTCGCGTCGCCGGCGGCGATCGCCCGCAGGAGCTCCCGCGGCGCCCCTCCCGAGAGGATCGCGATCGCCACCTTGGGGCCGATTCCCGAGACCGAGGTGAGATGGAGGAAGAGATCGCGCTCCTCCTCGCTGGCGAACCCGTACAGCGACAGCGAGTCGTCGCGGGCCACCAGGTGGGCGTGGAGGGTCGCCTGCTTACCCCGCGCAGGCACCGACTTGAGCGTCTCCGCGGAGACCGCCAAGCGGTAGCCGACGCCGCCCGACTCGATCACCACGTGGTCGGGACGCCGGACCAGGACCTCGCCCCGAACCGAGGCGATCATCCGACCCGGACCTCCGGCTCGGAGGCCTCGAGCGCCTGCGCAAGGCGGGCGTGGCCCGCATGGCAGATCGCCACGCCCAGCGCGTCGGAGGCATGGTCCGACTGGGGAGGCTCCGGCAGGCCGAGCAATGTGCCGACCATGCGCTGAACCTGGCTCTTGGCCGCCGCGCCGCTCCCGCAGACCGCCATCTTGACGGCCTGCGGGGTGTAGCCGAAGCACGGCACGCCGCGCTGGCCGGCGGCCAGGAGCGCCACCCCGCGCGCCTGGCCGACGGCGATCGCCGAGCGCACGTTCTTGCCGAAGTAGACGTCCTCCAGGGCCACCGCGACCGGCTGGTGCCTACTGAGAAGCTCGGCGATCGCGTCGTGGATCCGCGTCAGGCGGCCCTCGGCCGGCTCGCCCGGGGCCGCCTCGATGACGCCGCCGTCGACCGCGCTCATCTTGCCGCCCGCGACCTGCACGACCCCGAAGCCCGTGCTCGCCACGCCCGGGTCGATGCCCATGACGACGATCATTCCTACTGATTCTGAGTCGGCGCCCGGATGCCTTCCAGGCTGACGCCCCCGCTGCGCGGCCGCCCATGGCTTCCCCTCAGGCGACCGCCCGCTCGAGGATCTCGGCGGGGATGTCGAAGTTGGCGTGCACGGCCTCGACGTCGTCGTGATCGTCGAGGGCGTCCATCAGCCGCATGAGCGCCGAGGCGTCGCCGCCTTCCACGGGGACCACGCTCTTCGGCTCCATGGTCAGCTCTGCCGACTCGATCTCCACGCCCGCCGACTCGAGCGCCTCGCGGACCGCGGTCAGGTCCTCGGCCGCGCAGAGGACCCTCAGGGAGTCGCCGTCGGCCCTCACGTCATCGGCCCCGGCGTCGATGGCAGCGATCAGGTCATCCTCCGAGTAGCGGTTGGCGTCGATCAGGACAACGCCCCGCTTCTCGAACACCCAGGCGACGGAGCCAGGCTCGCCCAGGCCCCCTCCGTGCTTGTCGAAGGCATGGCGAATGTCGGCGCTGGTCCGGTTGCGATTGTCGGTCAGCGCCTCGACCAGGATCGCGGCGCCGCCGGGGCCGTAGCCCTCATACACGACCCGCTCGATCGCGTCGGCACCGCCCGCCGGGCCCGCTCCACGATCGATCGCCCGCTGGATGTTGTCCTTGGGCATCGAGTAGTCGCGCGCCTTCTGGACCGCCGCCGCCAGGGCGAAGTTCCCCTCCGGGTCTCCCCCGCCCTCCCGCGCAGCGACGGTGATCGCGCGCGCGAGCTTGGTGAACAGCTGGCCGCGGCGGGCGTCCGTTGCCGCCTTTCGGTGCTTGATCTGGGCCCACTTCGAGTGGCCGGACATGGCCCAATACTAGGAACCAGGCGGCGACTCGGGGCTTCGTCGCCGGCTCGAACGCGGCGATGGCCCGGGCCCGGCCGCGAAGGCGACCGGTCCCGGACGCGAAGGCGGCCGGGCCCCGGCCCGGCCGCCAATGGCATCGGCATCCCATTGCTTTGATCCGACACCAAGCCCCTGGCACTGAAGCCTTGATCGGTGTCGCGCCCCCCGAAACAGCGCGGGAACCGGAAAGTTGCGGATTTTTCAATTGTTTGATTTCAGACCAGGAAGCGCCCGTTCTCCTGGAACGCCTCGCCGTCGAGCTCGATCCGGCCGCCTCGCCGCAGGTCGCAGACCAGGTCGGTGTGAACGGCGCTCTCGTTCTTCCCGCCGCACTCGGGGTAGCTCGCCCCGACCGCCATGTGCACGGTGCCGCCGATCTTCTCGTCCAGCAGGACGTCGCGAGTCCCCCGGTCAATCCCGTAGTTGGTGCCGATGCCCAGCTCGCCCAGCCGACGGGCACCATCGTCGGTATCGAGCAGGCTGACCAGGTACTCCTCGCCGCGCTCGGCCCCGGCGTCCACCACGCGTCCGGACTCGAAGCGAAGCCGCACGCCCGCCACCTCGCGCCCGCCGACCATCGCCGGCAGGTGGAAGCTCACCTCGCCCTCGACCGAGTCCTCGACCGGCGCCGTGAAGAACTCACCGTCCGGCATGTTGCGCTTGCCATCGGCGGGGACGAACTTTCGCCCGGCGATCCCGAGCCTTATGTCGGTGCCGGGCGCGGTCACCCGCACCTCCTCGTGGCCCTGGGCCCAGTCCGCGAGGCGCTTGCACTCCTCGGAGGCGCGCTGCCAGGCGCCGAGCGGGTCCGGGTCATTGGCCAGGCACGCTCGGTAGTAGAAACCCTCGAAATCGGCCAGGCTCATCTCGGCGTCGGCGGCGTAGCCATTGGTAGGGAACAGGGTGTAGACCCACCGGTGCGTCCCCTCGGCGTCGCGGCGCAAGGTCTTCTCCATCAGGTGGCGGGTCGCCTTACGGCGCTTCGATTGGCGCTCCGGGGGAACTCCGGACAGCTCCCGAGTGTTGGTCTCGGCGCCGATCCCGATCCGGCAGTCGGACGCGTCGGCCGCCCACTCGGCAAGGGGCGAGACCCACTCGAGCTGGGCGTCCGAGGCATGCTTGAAGAAGGTCGCGGCCTGCCCCTCGACCGAGATCGCGACCACCGGATGTCCGCCTGCCTGGAGAACCTCCTCGTAGACGGCGGCGATCAGGGGCTCGCCGGCGGTGGGCCCTTCGATCAGGCAGGTCTCGCCCTCCTTGACCTCGGTCGAGTAGCGAACCAGGATCCGGGCCAGGCTGTCGACGCGAGGGTCTCTCAAGCCTCGCCGCTCGTCGCTGGTTGCGCGTCGCTCGCCGAACGGTCGCGGGACGAGGTGGCGAGCGCCATCAGCAGCGCGTGCAGGCGCGAGTCGTCGGTGAGCTCCGGATGGAAGGCACAGAGCACGATCTGACCCTGGCGGACGACCACCGGGTGGCCGTCGACGCTCGCCAGCACCTCGACCTCGGCGCCGTAGTCCTCTATCCACGGCGCCCTGATGAACACCGCACGCATCGGGTCGGGCCCCACCCCGCCGACCTCGAGCTCGAGCTCGAAGCTGGCTATCTGGCGGCCGAAGGCGTTGCGGCGGGCCGTCGCGTCCACAAGCCCGAGGTGCTCGCGATCGCAGATGATCATTCCGGCGCAGGTCCCCAGGACGGGACGGCCGGAACCAGCGTGGGCGCGAATCGCCGACTCGAGCCCGTCGCGCTCGATCGCCTTCGCAATCGTGGTGCTCTCGCCGCCGGGAATCACCAGCCCGTCGAGGTCGCGGAGCTGCTCGGCAGTCCTCGCCTCGACCGGATCGGCGCCCAGCGAGCGCAGCATCGCCGCGTGGGCCGCGAAGTCGCCCTGGCTGGCCAGCACGCCGATCCGGAGCGGCTGCGCTCCCCTGCGCTCGGGCGGCAGGGGATCACCGTGAGCCACTCCTAGACCCCGCGCCGCTGGAGCAGCTCTCCTTCGGCGGCGAGCTGGGCGATGTCGTCGCCGCGCATCGGCTCTCCCAGCTCCATCGAGGACGCGGCCACACGCTCCGGATCCTTGAAATGAGTGGTCGCCTCGACGATCGCCCGCGCCCGGCGCTCCGGATCCTCCGACTTGAAGATTCCCGAGCCGACGAAGTTCCCCTCGGCGCCGAGCTGCATGACGAGCGCCGCGTCCGCCGGCGTCGCGATGCCACCGGCGCAGAACAGCGGCACCGGAAGCCAGCCGCTCCCGGCCACCTCCTCGACGATCTCGAACGGCGCGCCCAGCTCCTTGGCCTGGGCCGAAAGCTGCTCGCGGCCCAGCGCGCCGAGATGCTTGATGCCGCCGACGATTCCCCGCAGGTGGCGAACCGCCTCGACGATGTTGCCTGTCCCGGCTTCGCCCTTGGAGCGGATCATCGCCGCGCCCTCCCCGATCCGCCGCAGCGCTTCGCCGAGGTTGGTGGCGCCACAGACAAATGGAACCTCGAACGCGTGCTTGTCGATGTGGTGCGCCTCGTCGGCGGGAGTCAGCACCTCGGACTCGTCGACGTAGTCCACCTCCAGCGACTGCAGCACCTGGGCCTCCGCGAAGTGGCCGATGCGCGCCTTGGCCATCACCGGGATCGTCACCGCGTCCTGGATCTCCTTGATCACCTTGGGGCTGGCCATCCGCGCGACGCCGCCGGTCGCACGGATGTCGGCCGGGACGCGCTCCAGTGCCATCACCGCAACCGCGCCCGTCTGCTCGGCGATCCGAGCCTGCTCTGCGGTGGTCACGTCCATGATCACCCCGCCCTTGAGCATCTCGGCGAGGCCGCGCTTGACCCGGAATGTGGCCCGTTCGGCCATGCCCCAAATATACGCGGAGATTCGGGGTAGCCCGGGGAGGCTCCCGGGCTAGCGACGAAGTCGCGGTAGCTGCGTGTGGACCTGCCGGGTAAGGCCGGCGCCCTCGCCCGCCGGAAACGCAGGCCGAAGGCCGAGGCTTCCGGCGCAGTTATTTACTCGGATCCGCGCCCGTGCGCTGCGGTTGTCACTTCAACTTGAATGCGCGGATCCTGTCCTTGAACGCCGCCTTGTCGCGCGCGTAGACGCCGTGTGCGAGCGCTTGGACGACTCCCAGCAGGGCCGCGTTGGAGCGCGTGAACGAGGGGCTGTTCGAGGAGTAATAGAGGGTCAGCTCGGCGTGCTCGCCAACCTCGGACAGGGTGGCGTCGCTGATCGAGAGCGTGCGGGCGCGGCGGTGACGGGCCAGCTTCATAGCCCTGACGATCAGCGGGTGGGCGCGACCGGCGGAGAAGGCGATCACCAGCGTGTCCTCGTCGACCCGGCCGAGCCGCGTGATCGAGTCCTGGCGTGGGCTCGCGACCACCTCGGCGCGGATGTCGAGCAGCGCCAGGAGGTGGCGCAGGTAGCTGGCGAAGAAGGCCATCTGATCGACTCCGACGATCATCACCCGGTGCGCCGAGCCCAGCGCTGACACGCAGGCCTCGACCTGCTCGCGGGTGAGGTTGCGAGCGGTGTCCTCGACGTTCGTGTGGTCGGCGGCCAGCGAGGACTCGAACTCGGAGTGGTCGAAGTCGAACAGCTGGCCGGCACCGTCCTGCTCATCGGCGCGGTTGCGGTACTCCTCGATCGCCGCCTGTTGAAGCTCTGGATAGCCCTCGAACCCGAGCGCCTGCGAGAAGCGGACCACGGTCGAGGACGAGGTGCTGGCGCGGCGGGCCAGCTCCTCAGCGGTCTGGAAGGCGGCCTCGTCGAGATGGTCAACGATGTAGCGGGCGACATCCTTCTGAGAGCGGGAGAACTCGTCGAAGCGCTCGGTGATGTAGGTGGACAGCGTCTTCCCGTTCGGCCGTACCTGGCGGCCGTTGCGCGACGAACGTGACTGTGCGCTGCGAGTACGCGGCTGAGCCGGGCGAGACTTCGTGGCCGTCTTGCTCACGGCGGCATGATTCGCCCCGCCGGGGGTTTTCCCTGCTAGCTGGCGGCGCCCTGCGCTCGGCGCCCAGCGGCACGGGGCCAGGCAATGTGGTTGGATCGCTTCCGTGGATGTCGAGCGCGCTCTGCGCCTCACCAACCGCAACATGATCGCCTTCGACCTCATGCTCGGATCAGCGGCGATCCTGGCGCCGAGCGCGACGCTCGCTGCGCTCGGGCACGACGAGCCCTCGCCCGACGCCGAGCACCTGTTCCGCCGCTGCGGTCCGATCTGGCTCACCTTCGCCGTGGCTCACGTAGTCGCCGATCGCCGCGGCGATCCCCAGGACTGGTGGGCCCTGGCCTGGCTGCGAGGCACGGAGCTGGCGACCGACGCGCTCTGGTCGCGCTCGCCGGCCTTCTCGCGGCCGGGGGCGCGGGCGGGAATGTGGCTCGCGGGCGCGGGCAACCTGGCCATGACGATCGGCTTCGGATGGCTTGCCCAGCACGAGCGAGGCGGGCGCCGGCGGCGAAGCCGGCGGCGGCGGCGTTAGCCAGTGCCCTACTGGCCGGCGGTGCCGCTCTGCACCACGCTGCACTGGCTGAAGCCGACCGCCTCGGCGAGCTTTAGGCGGCGCACCTGACCGGCGGCGATCTCGGCCTGGGCGCGGGCGTAGGCGCGCGCGTCCTTGTCCTGTGCCGCCTCAAGACCCTGCTTGAGCAGGGCGATCCCCTGCTCCCGTGCCCGTAGGTAGCGGTCGAGCGCCGGTTGGACCTCTGGCGGCGCGTCGAGGGCGCGGATCTGGCTCAGCTCGTTCTCCGAGATCTCGATCAGGTTCTGGGTCAGCGTGACCGCCCCCTCGGCGCTGTTCGGTGGGTTCTTCTGTAGCTCGGCGAACTGGTCATGCGCCCGCTCGCAAGCCTGGTCGCCCTTGGCGGTGAACTCGGCCCTGGTCAGCGAGGTGCCCCCAGCGTCGAAGGGCCCGAGGTCGAAGGCGGCAGCGAGCGCCACGAGCACGGCCAGGAGCCCGAGTGCCCCAAGCGCCGCCACCGCTGGACCTCGAAGCGTGGACTGCCTGCCCTCCGGCTGCATCCGCGGAAGCGTAGTGACGATGCTGGCTGCTGGCCGAGTTGCGCTCCTATATGAATCGCAACTCGGCCATCGCCGAGGAACCGCCAAGCCATGCCTGGACTCGTTGCCCAGGGGGCCGGTATGCACTACGAGCGGAGCGCAGGATGGGCTAACGTAGCTCGGGGCGGAATCCGTGCCGCCGCCGGAGCCGACGTGAGGAGAAGAGATGGCCTACGTGATCGTCAACGAGCTCGAGGGCGGTACTAGGGAGCTGTACGACGCCGCAGTCAGGGTGGTGCATCCGCCCGGCGACTCCGGTTTCCCGGGCGCACCGAAGACGACCCAGTTCGAAGTCGAAGTCAGCCGCTAGGCAACCGCCGGCGCTACTGCTCGCGAAGAAGCAGTAACGATGAGGCGCCTGTCGGTGTCGGCCGTCCTCGCCGCTGCCTTCGCCCTCCTCACCGCGCCCGGGAGCGCCCTGGCGGGGAACGCACGGCCGGTCTCCTCCTCCGCGCTCGCCTTTCCGGCTGCCTTCACGGTGACGCCGGGCGGCGGCCGCATCCTCTACGGCGAGCGCTTCACGGGCAGCATCCGCCGGCTCAACCCCGCCACCGGGACGAGCACGCCGTTCTTCAAGGTCCCCAACGTGGCGACCGCTGGCGAGCAGGGCCTGCTGGGCCTGGCTCTCCATCCGAGCTACCCCAGAGACACTCGCGTGTGGGTATTCGTCACCCGCACCGTTTCGGGGAGGGCGACGAACCAGCTCCTGCGCATCCGTGCCGACGGCAGCGGCTTCGCGGTCCTGCGGAGCTTCCCAGCTGGCGGGAATCACAACGGCGGCCGCATCATGTTCGGCCCTGACGGCAAGCTCTGCGTCGTCGTCGGGGAGAATGGCAGCCCCTCCCGCGCCCAGAACCTGGCCATCCTGGCCGGGAAGATGCTGCGGCTGAACGCGGACGGCACGGCGCCCTCCGACAACCCGCGCGCGGGCAGCCCGATCATCGCCTACGGCATCCGCAACTCGTTCGGGTTCACCTTCGATCCGCAGACGGGGCGCCTCTGGGAGACGGAGAACGGCCCGGCCTGCAACGACGAGGTCAACCTCGTTCCCCGCCTGACGCTCGAGAACTTCGGCTGGGGGCCGTCGCAGACGTGCAGCTCGCCGCCCCCGGCGCCGCGCAACACGAACCAGGACGGGCCCAGCCCGGTGCTGCCGAAGCTCTTCTTCGCCACGCCGCCGGCGCTGACCGGGGCCGCCTTTTGCCGCGTGTGCGGTCTCTCGAGCGACGGCCAGCTCTTCCTCGGCGACTTCAAGACAGGGACGATCCGCCGCGCCACGCTGACCCCCGCGCGCACGGGCATCGCCTCGCGGGCGCCGTTCTACCTCCATCCCAACGCCGTGCTCTCGCTCGAGACGGAGATCGACGGCGGCCCGATCTACTTCAGCACGGCGACAAACATCTTCCGGCTGAACCCCTGACCCGAGGCTCACGGGCGCGCGGCTCACGGGCAGGCGCGGAGCAACCTTCGTGGCCGCGCCGCTCATCGGAGAACCTCCCGCTGTACGCCCCTTCCAGAGCTTCGCCGCGCGACGGTCGGGGTAGTCGGCGCTGCCCACTCGGCAAGGACCGACCGGGGCGCCGTCGAAGGTGCGGGCTTGGCGGGAACTGAGGGGCCGCCATTGGATGTTTCGGGATGGCGCCCCTCCGGGAGCGTCGCTTGCATCCCAGGCGGCGCTCCCACCTGCAATAGGCCGCGTGGCATGTCCGCCCCGCCGTGGCGCGAGATACTGCGCGGTTGGTGTCACAGGAGAACGTTGAGATCGTGCGCGGGGTCCGCACCAAGCTCTCTCCTCTCAGTGAAAGAGTGAGTCAGCGCCGGACCCTGGATGAGCGCCTGTTCATCCGCTTTCCCGCCCTTTTCCGCCTGCTCACCGACAGGTTGATGGGGCTGCCGCCGCGATCTCGACTTCGGCGGTTGATGCTTGCCCGTCTTGTAGGGCGGGCATACGCGGCAGCCAACCGTCGGGACTTCGACTTGGTCCTTACGGGCCTGGATCCCGAGTTCGAATACCGCCCCCCAGCCGACCTGACAGCTCCGGACCAGGATGCGGTCTTCTACGGCCACGACGGCTACCGCCGCCTGTGGCGAACGTGGCTCGATGCCTTCGAGGACCTCCGCTATGAGCCCGAGGAGGTCCTCGACCTCGGAGACATGTATCTCGCCACGGTTCAGATGCGGGGACACGGGTCGGGTAGCGGCGTGCCCATGGGCCTGCAGTTGTTTCAGCTCTTCAACTGGCGACGGGGCTTGCTGGTCTGGCAGCAGGACTTCGGGAATCGCGCGGAAGCCCTCGAAGCCGCCGGGCTGCGGGAGTAGGCGATGTCGGAGGAGAACGTTGAGCGGGCGCGGGAGGCCTACGACGCCCTCGGCCTGGCCGTTCGTAAGGGTGACCTCGACGCCTTCTTCCGCCAGTACGTCCACCCGGAGATCGAATGGGTGCCGCTGGAAGGTGCGCCTGACGTCGCCCCCGCGCATGGCCACGGGCCCGTCAAGGCCCGCATGATGGCGATGCTCGACGTCATGGAGGAGCCTCAGATCGACCCTGAGGAGATCATCGACGCTGGGGAGAGGGTCGTCATCGCAATCCGCATTTCGGGACGCGGAAGAGCTAGCGGGATCGACGTGGAGGCGAGCTGGTTTCACGTCCTGACCGCGCGGGACAACAAGGTAGTGCGCATTGAGTGGCACCGCAGCCGGGATGAAGCCCTCGAAGCCGCCGGGCTGCGGGAGTCGGGTCACGAGCGATGAGCGCCCCCACCATCGCCCCCTGGACACCGGCCTGGGCCCGATCTAGGGTTGCCGCAAGCCAGCCAATCCAGGGAGGAACCATGCACGGAATCCCCGGTACCTGTTCCGCGCCCCTGGCCGTCCCGTGATCGATCTGGGCCGGCCGGAGCGCCACTGCTACATTCGGACGTGATGCGCTCGCGCTCGACCTCGGGATCGAAAGTCTGGGGCGCCCTTGCCTTGGTCGCCGTTCTCAGCCCGTTTCTGTGGCTGGCGGCGTGGCCTCACGATCATCCCCTTACGAGCTGGATCGGCGTCGCAGTTCTGGTTCTCGTAGGGCTGCTCGCCGTGCGGGGCGGAACCACGCCGGGCGGCTGAGGCAGACCCCGACGCCTCCCAATCCCTGCCGGATCAGGCCCGAATCTCGGCCGCGTGTTCGCATTCCGTTCGCACCCTAGGGCTGCCCCGGATGTCAGCGAAGCCGCAAACCGGTGAATTGGTTACGGAGGATGGACACCTCACGCAACGCGGACGAGCGCTCGCGACGTGCTCGGTTTGTAGTCGCGTCAGCCCGCCGGTCTCAGTCCGTAGCGGGCGGCGTGGCGTGAACGTGCCCGCAGCGCGGGCATCGATATGTCGTCGGCAGGGGCGGAGGGTTGAGGTCTGGCGGCGTGGCGCGCTCCGATATGAGCACGCCGCCCTCGACTTGCTCGTGCTCGACGGCCCGCTCGTCCACGTCGCGCTCCAGCTTCGACCACCTGCCGCAGTGGGCGCATTGGTGCTTGGCATCGGTTGGGCCCGCATAGGTGCGTCTCGGCTCCACCACGGCCCGAATCCTAAGGGGGCGAATGGAGCAGCGGCTCAGAGTTCGCGCACAGACCCCACGGTCGTGCTAGCTACGCCGAACCCGGGCTGCGGGAGTCGCGCGGTCACTCGCGAGATACTGCGCGGGCGATGTCGCAGGAGAGACCCGCGTGAGCAAGCGTCGAGGAGGACAGGATGGGCGTTCCCTACAGGTTGTTCTACCTCCTTGGCTTCCACCCCTGGGAGGACCTTGCTGAGCATCCGCCGTTCGCAAACAAGCTCGCGGAGCTGTTCGAGCGCGAGGAGAGCGGACGCGAGCCGCCTTACGGGCCTGCGCTCGACCTCGGCTGCGGAAGCGCCGTCTGGGGCGTCAGGCTGGCCGAGCGTGGCTGGCAGGTGACGGGCGTCGACCTGGTCGACAAAGCGTTGGAACGCGCGCGCGAGCGCGTGCGGGAGGCCGGCGTTGACATGCGGCTCGTACAGGGCGACGTGACCAACCTCCGAGGCACCGATGTCGGCAGCGGTTTCCGGCTGGTCCTGGACACCGGGACCTTCCACGGCCTCGCTGCTGACCAGCGCGCCGCGATGGGCCGAGAGGTCAGCGCGATTGCCGCTGACGATGCGACCGTGTTGCTCGACGTGTTTGCGCCTCGCCGCCGTGGGCCGTTGCCGCATGGGGCGAGTCGCAGCGACGTGGAGGCTGCCTTTCCCGACTGGGAGATCACGGACGTCGAGGTTGCGGACACCCACCCGGACCCGATCGCAAAGCTTTTCAAGTTCGACGAGCGCTTCTACCGGCTCCGTCCGAAGCAGGCGGTTAGCCGCGAAGCCGCCAGCCTGTCCGTATAGGCGATGTCGCAGGAGAACGTGGAGGTCGTACGTCGGATTCAGGACGCGTTCCTGCGCGGCGAATACGAAGCGATGTTCGAACTTGTCGCCGACGATGTCGAGTGGACTGACGCCCGGTTTATCGCCAGAGAGGCCGTGGCAAGGGAAGCGGGATTTCGGTCGAGATGGAGGCTGCTCAGGTGTGGACCCTGCGAGACGGAATGGCAATCAAGGTAGAACTGCTCCCCGATCAGGCCGACGCCCTCGAAGCCGGCGGGCTGCGGGAGTAGGCGATGTTGCAGGCGGAAGCCGGGAGGCTTACCTGGAGGCCGGCCATATATGTTCACGCCGGCAACCAGCTCACGAAAGGAGCACAGATGGCCGGTGAGGTCAAGAACTTCGACTCCCCCGACGAGACCCGACCCTTCGAAGGCAAGGGAAAGGCCGACGTCCTCAACATCGGAGGCAAGAACGTCGGCAAGGCCGTGTTTGAGCCCGGCTGGAAATGGTCGGAGAACGTCAAGCCCATCGCCCAGACCGACTCCTGTCAGGTCTCGCACCTGGGCTACTGCATCTCTGGCGGCATGACCGTCCACATGGACGACGGGACTGAGCTCGAAATCGGTCCGGGCGATGTCTTCGCGATCCCGCCGGGTCATGACGCTGAGGTCACTGGGCAAGAGTCGTGTGTGTCGCTCGACTTCGGTGAGTTCGGGGAGTACGCAAAGCGGCACTAGCTTTCCGCCACACCGTCATCGAAGCCGCCGGGCTGTCGGAGTAGCGCTCGACGGCTCATCGAGCGGTCCACCCTCGCAACGCCGTGCCGACTCACGAGGGGTGGGCCCGAGCCCGTCCATCCGAATCCGCACCTGCGCGAACAGCGCCTCGGTGCCTTCGGCGTTGGCTAGCTCGAGGACGTACGCGGTGTCGATCGCATGGCGAACATCGGCTGGCGTGTATTGCGTGCTCGTGCATGCCACGCCAGCCAGAAGGTCGCTGCCGCCAGCGCGCCCGTCCCAACCGCAACGGCGACGTCGATCCAGTCAGGGATGGACAGCGCGAGCGACATTTGGCCCGAGCCTAGCCCGCCTCGGCTCGGTTGACCAAGCACCGGCGTCCGCAACCTATTGACCGAGGCGTTGACCCGAGCCCATTTCGGCCGCCCTTGAAGGAGCGCCCGGCCACGAGAAAACCCCCGACTAGCGCGGGCTTCTCGGAATGGGCCGGGGAGGACTCGAACCTCCGACCGACGGATTATGAGTTGCTGCCTAGCGGTACTGCTGGGGTGTCTCAGGCGCGGCTAGTCGCTCTGGGTTGCTCTCAGTTGTGCCCGAAATACCCTTGTTCGGAAGATGGTTCGGAAGACCATTCGAGCCCGTGGCTGCATCGACGGCTCTCGTCAACTCGTCGGCTGCGACGACCTTCGGGACATGGTGGACGTAGATCATGGTCGTCTGGATGTCCGCGTGCCCCATGTAGCCCTGTAGGTCGTGCAGAGGCCACACGGCGGCTCCCAGCGTCCCAAACGTGTGTCTCAGGTCGTGGAAGGTGATCGGATCGGGCTTCTCGCGTAGGCGGCCCAGACCCGCCGCTGTGAGTGCTGCGTAGAACTCGTCGCGCATCGCGTCCTCGTTCAGCGGTCCGCCTAGCTCCGTGAAGACGCGATCAGTCGGCGCGGTGAAGTGCTCGCGTCGGCTGAGTCTGTCGAGCTCGCGTGCTGCTTGGTCGATCAGCGGAACCGAGCGGACCTTCCCGCTCTTTGGTCCCTTCTCGTCGCCGCCGCAGGGAAGGTTGCGGCTGACAATGATCGTCCGCTTCAGGAAGTCCACGTCGCCCCATCGGAGCGCCCGTAGCTCGCCTGTGCGGAGGCCGGTGACGGCGGCCACGATGATCGCCGCGCCCATCAGGTCCGACTCGGTTTTACGAGCCACGGCGAACACCTGCTCCGGGCTGAGCACGTTGAAGTCGCCCGAGCGCGTCACGCTCACCTTCTCGGCGTCCTCGGCGGGGTTCTCGGTGATCCACTTGCGCCGCTTCGCCCGCTTGAGAATGCCGTGGAGGATCACGAGCACCTTCTGCACGCTCCGCCGCGACAACTCTTTCTCGGCGAGCAGTCGCTCCCGGTAGGAGTCGATGGCGTCGGTCGTGATCGAGCTCAGCGGGGTATCCCGACCGAACTCGGGTAGGAGGCGGCGGCGCACGACGTTGCAGTAGTCGCGCAATGTCGAGGGCGCTCGCTGCTTCTCGAACTCGATGTAGCGCAGCCACTCGTCGCAGGCTTCACCGAAGGTGTGGCCTCCGGTTCTGCCAGGATCGGGGAGCGTGCCCCGACTGGCATCCACGAGAGTCTCCCGTAGTTCGTCCTCGGCCTTCGTCTTGTTGTAGTAGCCCACCGGGGGACGACCAGGCCCGGTCCACGCTGGGCCGAGACACTTCTCGACTGGCTTGCCCGAGGGCGGGCGATACCGAATGTAGAACTTGTCGCCGCGCTTGCGGTGGACGAGCTTGACGTGACCGCTGACGCGGCTCCCTGCTTTCACTTGACTTCCCCCTTTGTTGGGTTGGGTAACGCGGCCAGCATCCCAGAAACGCGGGAGAAGTTCAAGGCGGGGCTGGGGGAAGTCGTTACCCAACCCGTCAGCCCCGCCGTCGGCAATCCTCTCACTCCGCCCCCCCCGATGCCTCCCACGCTTCCAGGTCCGCGAGTCGGAACCGCTTGTACCTCGGCCCGAGTCGAACCGTGGGGAGTTTTCCTTCCCTGCTGAGGCGATAAACCTGGTCGGTCGTGCATTGCCACCGCTCGGCGAGCTCTTCTGCGGTGAGCAGCTTGCTCCCCGTCACCGTCGCGCTCTGCTCGGGCCGCTCGTTCACTAGCTCGGCTCCTTGCCGCAGCGAGTGCAGCGACGCTTGGTGCGTCCAGGGAGCGGCGGCAGATGGGCGGCGGGGACAGCGCACTCGCACGAGCCGTCCTGGCGGGGGGCGTGCTCGGTGTCGAGCGGCGGCAGGCTCGGGTTCGTGTAGTCCCAGACCTCCTCAACAGGCCCGTTTCCCCCGTCCCCCCCACTTCTATCCGGAACAAGTGGAACATTGGCTTGTTCAAGCCGTTTCTCGGCGTTTTCCGAAGTGGAACACGGGACCTCTGTTCCGGATAGAAAAGGTGCCGTTTCTGGCTTGTTAGAGCCGTTGTTCCGGATGTTCCGGACAGAGTCCGGGGGTAGAGGGAGATAGCGGCTAAAGGCGTCCTCACACGCCGTCCGTTCGTAGCCCCTCACGGTGTCCTCGCCGACCCGGAGTTTCTTCGGCCTGATGTCGAACGGGCGCAACAGATCGGCCACCCTGCGGGGGGGAATCGGACTACCCCGCGACCAGTCGGCCCAAGGCTCATCGGATTGGGCGTGCAGGAACCGGAGCAGTTCGGAGGTAGTCAGCTTGTCGGTGTCGCGGTCCTCGAACGCGGAGCGCAGGGCACCGAGAAGCCGGATGCCGATTTCCTGCTCGTCAAGCTCGGGGTGGCCGCAGAGAGCCTGAGCGGCGTGGCGGGCGCGTTCGGGCCACTCACCCCCGGCCAGGTCAGCGACAGCGAGGAGAGCTTTCCAGGCATCCTTAGCGCGGTCGGAGATTCCCTCGGGCTTATCCGGTCGGGCCTCCACGAGCTCCTCAAACTTCGGTTCCAGCGTGTCGGCGAAGCCCCCGGCAATGGGAGGGGCTCGGTTCTCCCACTCCTCCTCGAAGAACTCCGCGACCTTCTCGCCCGGAGCTCGGCGGCGGAGCTCGATGGGTATTGAGCGGTCGGCAACCGTGTCGGGCAGTTGTCCGATACCCGCGATTGCCTTTGGGCAGAACGTCGAGAACTCGCGAGTGGTCATATTGGCTCCCTCGCCGACGCACTTGGTGACGTTGCCGCGCGAGCGGAAGCCGCTATTCAAAATCCCGCGAAGGGCCTCGGCGTACTCGCGGTCTCCCTTGAACGCCGCGTCCGACTCATCGAGGAGCAGCGTCGGATGCCTGGCATCGACGAGGCGGACCAGAGCGGCGGGCGTCATGCCGTCCGTATCCACCGGCCCAGCGCAGAGCGGGCGCAGCACTTCGAGCAGCCGGGTTTTACCGCTCTGCTTGGTCGCAGAGTGGATGTTGAGATATGGCGTGAAGTGGAACGCCGTAAAGACGTGGGTGTGTGCTGCCCAGAGAGCCAGCACGTCGGCCTGCTCGGGCGTGAGGACGACGTAGCGGCGGAGTTCGGCCACCGCCGCCGACAGAAGCGTGGCGAGAATGGTGCGCTCCTCGTTCACTCTCGCCCCCTCAGAAATCGTGTCCGGTACTCGGGGAACTTCTGGCGATTGACGCTGTACGCGACCGTGGTTTTGACGCGGATAAAACCGTCGTCGCGCAGGCGCTCAATCAGGGGGCGAACCGTGTCTTCGGGAAGCCGCGTGGCGGCTGCCAGTTCCTTCGGCGTCGGGTTGACGATTCCGGCTTCGCTGTAGGCGGCTATGGCGATCAGCACCTTGCGGCGCTTCTCGTCCCCGACCTCGGCCTTGGATACGGCACGAGTGAACGGGCCTAGTACGGGCTTGCGCTCGCGACGGCGCTTACTCATGGCGCAGCCTCTCGCCGCCACTCATGGCGGGTAGCACTCCGCCACCCTCGGGGCGGAGCGTCAGATGTTCGGGGGGTTCGCCGGGGTCGTCGCTAGACGATGCCCGGCCCTGCGATGCCCGGCGAGCGGCAGAGCGCCGCACGTTGGCGCTCCGCGACTCGCGGGCGCATCGACCCGTGGGGACGGCGGCAGTCGCCGGGGTGGCGACCACCGGGGCGTCCTGCATCCAGGCGAGAACCAAGCGGAGCGTCGTGTCAACGTCGGCGTCCTCGTCCTCGAAGCTGGGCCAGTCGAGCTCCGGCTCGGGAACGGCACGATCAAGGACCGCCACGGTGAGCCGGGGTGGCTCGGCGCGATATGTGCCCGCGTAAGCCTTTGGAATCGGTGTCCCGGTATGAATCCCTTCGGGACTCGACGCCTGCGCCCCATCGAGCGGAGCGTCGGCCACCGACGCCCAATCAAAGGTGTCGGGCCGGGTATCTACAAGCACCGGGGTTGGGACCCGGTCTAGTTGCTCGCGGCGCAAAGGTCCGCCCGTCTTTCCCCACTTGGTTTTCATCGTCGTCTAAATCCTAGTCCAGCTTTGCCCATGGTTCGCGGGGCACGCTGAGAAGTAGACCAGACGGATCGGACGGCATCATCGAACTCCCCCACAAACAAGTGAAGGCGCGGGCCGTGGGGAGGACCGCACCTTCGGCGTTCAACGATGAAAACTGAACACCGACAGCGTACCCGAAGGGTCGGACAGCGCCGGGAGTCTCAATGCGTACGGACGGGGAGGTAGTAAGGAGGTACGGATGGGACCCGCTGCGCGTTCAGGGGGTGGCGGGGCTGACGGAGCGTATTCCTTGTCGCCACCGAAGGCCGGATCTCCCTCATCGAGCAGGAGCGTCGGCTGCGCCTTGTCGATCTTGCGTACCAGGGCGGCGGTCGAAGTGCGGCCTGTCAACCAGGGATTTGCGACCAGGAGCCGGAGGACTTCGAGCAGGCGCGTCTTGCCCGACGCCATCTCCGCCGATGTGACCGAGAGATACGGGGTCGCATACGCAGCGGCGAAGGCGTGCGTGTGCGCCGTCCACAGGACGACCGCCGCGCGGGTGTAGTGGTCATCATCGGCGGCTTGCCACTCGCCTCAGTCGTAGCCCTGGTTCGACTGCGCAGCACCCCGAGCAGGACGTGTACCTGCCGTACCGCCAAGACCGGGCGGGCGATCCTGCTCGGGGCTTGAGTTTCTGCTCGCGGGCGACTCATCCACACGGTCGCGGTATCACCGTCCTTCTGAAGCGCTGGGGTGCTCCCTTCAGGTTCACCGCCGCCGGTGTTGGCGCGCCGCGCCGCGTTGACGAGCGTGCTTGAGCGGCGAACAACGGAATCGCGCTCGAGCGGCGTGTCGGTGACCACGGACCCGCACGCGGCGACATTGGAATCGAGCGCTGCGGCCATGTTGGCGCGGCGCGCCGCGTTGACGAGCGTGCTTGAGCGGCGAACAACGGAATCGCGCTCGAGCG
>JBBPIL010000003.1:0-52897 GCA_038040365.1 Actinomycetota bacterium | reverse complement strand
TGTCGGTGACCACGGACCCGCACGCGGCGACATTGGAATCGAGCGCTGCGGCCATTGCGATCCCGCACGATTACGTGGGGCAAGGTCTGGGTGATGGTGATGGTGATGTAGCAAGTAATCGTGACCGTACCGCCCGTGCCGACGCCACCGACGCCGCCAGCGGCGCCGCCGCCGCCGCTACCACCAGCAGCACCGGCACCACCGGCGCCAGCGTCACCACCGTCGCCGCCGTTACCGCCAGGTGCAGCATTACCGCCGTTACCGCCAGCAGCCGCGTCGCCGCCGTTACCGCCAGCAGCCGCGTCGCCGCCGTTACCACCAGGGCCGGTGTTTGTGCCAGCGCCGCCAGCGCCACCGCCACCAGCGCCGCCAGCGCCACCGCCGCTGTACCCGCCGTATCCACCAGCACCGCTGTAACCACCGTAACCACCGGCACCGCTATAGCCGCCGTAGCCACCGGCTCCGCTGTAACCACCGTAACCACCGGCTCCGCTGTACCCGCCGTATCCACCAGCGCCACCATAGCCACCGTAACCACCAGCGCCGCCATAGCCACCGTTGCCACCGAGACCCGCGCCGCCGACGGGGTTGCAAAGGCTCACGCCGCCGCCGCCAGCGTTACCGCTCATGGTGCTGTCCGAGGCGGTGCTGTCGGAGAGTCCCGATCCGCCAGCAGTGTCGGCGGCAGCGGGGGCTGCGGTTCCGAACACGATCAGACCGCTGGCAGCAGCGATCGCCGCTCCCCCCAGGAACTTCTTGAGACGCTTGTTCAGCATGTTTGGCATGTGCACCACTTCCTCCTTGTTCTGGGCCATTGTCGGCCCGTCTTCCTTGGGCGTGGCTGGAACTCCCGGCTTCGGTGCGCAGCGGGTTGCTAGGCGGCCTTGGCCGTTGAGGTGATAAGTGCCGGCGGCGCGCGACGGCCCATCTCAAGCGTCGACGACGAGCTCGGCACGCAGGTGGTAGATCATCCCTCAGCCGACACATCCGGCACGAATAGCAACCCATCTCACTGGCGAGATACAGCCAGCCCTCCAATGTTCCGGATTGTATATGACGTCCACCGCCCAGAGGCGATTGATCGCGGTCTGGCTGAAGCCGCGATCGACGAAGATCGGGGGCGGTGCGGACGCCCCGGACGCGGACCGTCGTCTTCCCGCGCCGGCGCTTGACCTGGAGATTACTTACCGTGGGACTCCTGGTGTCCCGCACGGGGTGGGCGGGGCCACGTGGCCAGCGACGACCGGACGGGATCAGACGCTGACGCCCGCCTCACTAGATATCGGCTTGAGAATCCGTTGCATCGTGCGTGCAGGGGGGAACGTCTTCCGAACTCAGGCGTGAACGCCTTCCGAGCTGGCGTCGAACTGGCACAGTCTCACTGTCCACGCGTGCGGGCATAGGCTGCCCCGTCAGGCGCAGGCCGGATAGCTCGACGTGCACCGATCAGGCACAAACGGTGCAACTGCCCCCTGAGACTGTCTCACTTTGTCCCACTTCGGAATGGGACAGTTCTCCCCCCTGTAGGAGTCCATCATGGGCGGGCGTCACCGGCCTCGGGCTAGGATGAAAGGCGATGCAGCGCAAGGAACAGATCGACCGCGCCATCGAGGCCGGACTGATCGAGGGACTTGAACCCCCCGAGATACATCGCCGCCTACTCGACCAGGGCTACAAGAGGGGGCGGTCCAGCTTCTACAGGGCCGTTCAACGGGTCAAGGAACGGATGACGAGTGGCGAGCCTGCCGGTGACGAGCGAACCTGGGAACCGCCAGAGTCCGCCTTCAAGCTCATCGGGCCGCCCCGACCGGGAGAGGGTTTAATCGACTACCTGGTCCGCGAGTCGGAGCATCCCGACTTCGTTCTACATCCGACCGCTGACGGGAACCCCTGTACCTGCGGTGATCCGGTCTGCGTCGAGCACGGGGGGCTATACGCGAAGCGCCCCCTCGCGGATAGCCGCCTCGATCAGTAGCTCGCGGTTACTCACGGTCATCGCGCCGTTCCTCCTCCCACCGCGCGGCTTCAAGCAGAAGCTCGCGGTTTGACTTGACGGAGGGGTCGGGGATCGCCCGTTCCTCGTTCTCGGGCACGTCTTGCCCGTCCTGGTCGAGAAGCCGATGGGCATTGAGGTCCCAGACGACGGCCCTGGGGTCCTGCCGGAGCTTGCGCTGCCACCCGGCGTTCCGGCGGTCGTGCTCCTCCTGGGACTGGCAAGCGCACTCCCTCATGCCTCCGATCATCCCTGGCCGTCGCGCGAAGGTCAAGCGGAAACTCGGAGGGTCGCTCGGAAGATATTCGGAAGACGCTTCACTCCGTGAAGTGCTCCCGACCACGAGAAAACCCCGCATTTGCGGGGCTTCTCTGATGGGCCGGGCAGGACTCGAACCTGCGACCGACGGATTATGAGTCCGCTGCTCTGACCAACTGAGCTACCGGCCCGGGTGTGTTTGTGGCTTCGCCAAGCCAGATTCCACGATAGACCCCTCGCCTCCTCCCGCGCCGTCCGGCGTGAGTTCGGCCGTTCCCTGGGCCGTTCCCTGCCCATTCCCTGCCCATTCGAGCGCCTGGTCGAACGCCTCTAACGAACCCTTGCTTCGTGCCCTGCATCACGCCAGCCGGGCTCTGTGGTGGGTTGGACCGACCATGCACCCCGTCGAAAGGGACCATAGGAGGGGAGTGGTGATGATGGTGCGTGGTGGCGCGATAGCTATGTCGGCGGTAGCGGCGGCGATGGTGCTCGCCGGCTGCACGGACGAGACGACTGGCAGCGAAGAGACCCTCAACTTCACCGAGTTGGACAAGAGCTCGCACTTCGCCCTAATCGGCAATGCCGCCGAAAACCGCACCCCACCGCCGGGCAGCGGGTTCGCCCTCTCCATCCCGCATCAGGACTCCTCGAAGAAGACCGTTGGGGAGATAAACGCGATCTGCATCTCCACCAAGCCCTCGCCCCCAGGCGGAGACCTTGAGGGGACATGCTCTGGCACGGCAGATGTGCCAGACGGGCAGTTGGCGATCAACGTAGGTGGCGAGGTCGGCTACAACGTGTCCAGTGCCATCGTCGGTGGGACGGGCAAGTACGAGGGTGCGGCCGGCACTTTCACCTCGAAGTCCAGTGGCGAGGGCTCGAAGGACACCTTCAACATCACGCTGCCCTAAGCCCCAGCCTCCAAGGAGGCCCGGATGAACAACGTGCTTAGGAACTAGACCTAGCCGGCCACCTGACGGACGGCGTTCTCCAGCTCAGAGGCGTCGAAGGCGCCCTGGATCCGGCTGCGCACGATGCCGTTGCGGTCGATCACGAACAGCCAGGGCTCGGTCTGGAGGCCGAATGCACGCATCTGCGGACGGTAGCCGTCGCTGGCGTTGTTGTTGTTGAAGACCTCCATGTGGATGAAGTTGACCCCGTCGCCAGCCTCATGTTTGACCTGCTCGGCGACGTCGACCACCGGACCGCAGACGCGACTCTCGCAGAGGGCAGGCGTCGCGAACAGCACCACCACCGGCTCCTTCCCGAGCACGTCGGCGAAGTCCACCTTGTGCATGTCGTCGGGCGGGGAGCGCGTGTCGATCTGCCCCACGTCGCCACCGACGTCGGAAACGGTCGGGGTGTGGATCCGGGGCGGGCGCTGACCGACCGTCGGGATGTCGTTGAAGCCACCGACCTGGATCGTGGGGATGAGGGTGGCTGTGTAATCGCTGCCCTCGCGGAACATCGCCACCAGGTCCCAGTTGCCCTCGCGGTCGAGCTTGACGCTGGTGACGTAGACGACCTTCGCCGAGTCCGGGTCCAGGTCAGCCGTCTGCGACTCGAACTGGGGCTTGACCGCGAGGCTCTCGATCCGAGCCGGGAACGGGCCGATGGCCTTTCCGCCGCCGCGCGGAGCCGCGTAGATCGCGACCTGGGCATCGACCACCTGCTGGCGAGAGACCGTGAAGACGCCGAAGCCGAAGCGGTTCTCGCCCTGCTCGTAGACCGCGGCGGTCGGGCTCGCCACCAGATTCGAGGGCTGGGCGCGGGAGGCGCGCAGCACCTGGGTGAGGGTCTTGCCGTTCGCCGAGGGGAAGTCCGAGGCTGCCGGAGCAGGACTGTCCCCTGGCTCACCGCCGGCGCTGTCCCCGCCGCCGCAGCCGGCAGCGCCCAGCGAGACCGCGGCGACCGCGGTCGCCACAACCAGGCCGGGTCGAGCCACCCGCCCGAGGCGGGATGGCCGGGGTCGAGCGATGACCCATAGTGCGCTCCGGTGCCGACGCTCCGCCACGCGCGAATCCTATGGAGGTGAACTAATCCCCGGGTAAGCAACCGGGCGGTAGGGTCTCGCCCCCGAGGGCGACGAGAGGAGATTGGCTTTGGCGGAGCGAGCGGCGCTGGTGACCGGTGGATCGAGCGGGATCGGGCTGGCGATCGCCCGCGCGCTGGGTGAGGACGGCTACGGGGTGACGATCTCCGCGCGACGCCCGGAGAAGCTCGACGCGGCTGCGGAGGAGCTGCGCAGCGCGGGGATCGACGTACATTCAGTGCCTGCCAACATGGCCGGCGAGGAGGCGGTCGCGGGTGTCGTGCAAGCCCACCGGGAACGGTTCGGGCGACTCGACGTCCTGGTCAATAACGCGGGCGTGGGAATCGGCGAGCCGATGGCGGAGATCAGCACCAAGTACCTCGACATGCAGCTCGGGGTGAACCTGCGTGCGGTCGTCGTCGCGACCCGCGAGGCGCTGCCGATGCTGCGCGAGGCCGGGACCGAGCACGGCAAGGCGTTGATCGTCAACATGGCGTCGATCGCGGGCAAGACGGGCCAGGCGTGGCTGTCCGTCTACTCGGCGACCAAGGCGGGAGTGGTCGGTTTCAGCCAGGCGACGCAGAGGGAGGTCGCCGGCCAGGGGATTCAGGTGACGGCGTTCTGTCCGGGGTTCGTCGACACCCCGATGACCGAGTTCGTCAAGGAGCAGGTGAAGCCCGACGAGATGATCCGGCCCGAGGACATCGCCGAATCGGTGCGGTTCCTGCTCAAGACGTCGTCGGCGTGCCTGGTGCCGGAGATCGTCTTCACCCGGCCCGACGAGCAGCTGGGCGGCTGAGCGCCGCGGCGCGTTGCTCGGCGAGCTGCTCCTCGGCCGCGGCGAGCAGGTCGCGGTACTCCTCGTAGCGCCGAGCGGGTCGCAACCAGGACCATTGCAGGCGGTCGCGGAGCTCGTGCGCCCGGTGACGCTCGCCGGTGTCGGGGCGTCGACGCACCCGGATGAGGCTCTCGTCGGGTTGGAGGGGAGTCGCCGCCTCGGCCGAATCCCCCGCGAGCGCCTCCCGCTCGGCGATCGCGGCCCGCTCGGAGCGAATCTGGGCGGCTGCCTCGGCCATCGACCCGGGCTCGGTCAGGTCGTCGCCCGAGAGTCTCGCCTCGAGCAGGGAGCGGAGCGTGCGCAGCTCGCGGCGGGTCGCCAGGCGGGGGCGCTTGGCGCCGGTGTAGCGGTCCCAGGCGCGGGCGAAGCTGGCGAGGCTGGTGCGCCCGCCGTTTCGGTGCGCGGCGAGCATCGGGCAGACGCCGCCGTCGCGATCCACGTAGGCGCCGACGATGATCGGGTTCGAGTCGATGCCCTTGAGCATCGCCTCCCCGGTGCGAGTCGGCAGGGCTTCGACGGCGAAGCGGAGGCGTTCGGCGGGGTTTCGATCGCGGCGTCGCATCGACCAAGGGATAGCGCGCGGCGGCGCTTGAGGCGAGCGAGGCCGGGCGGCGCGCAACGGGGGTTGCAGTGAGGTCGCGGAGGTTCCTGGTTGCGGCGTTCGGAGACGCAGGGCACGCGTTTCCGGCGATCGCCCTGGCACGGGCGCTGCGGCGGCGCGGGCACGAGGTGCTGGTCGAGACATGGGAGCAGTGGCGGGAGGCGGTCGAGGCGCAGGGCCTCGGGTTCACGGCGGCGGAGGAGTACAAGACCTTCCCGCCGCCGGCGCCTGGATCGGCGGATGGTGCCTCGGCGGCGGATGCGGCGTGGGCGCTGGTGCCGCTGATGCAGGAATTTCGGCCGGACGTCGTGGTCAGCGACGTGCTCACGGTGGCGCCGGCGCTGGCGGCGGAGAAGGCGGGGCGGCGGCGGGCGACGCTGATCCCGCACGTGTATCCCGTGCATGAACCGGGGATGCCGTTCTTCGCCTTCGGCACGCAGCCCCCGCGAACGCCAGTCGGGAGGGCGATGTGGCGGGCGTGGCTGCCGGTGTTGACGGCGGGGTTGAAGCGCGGCAGGAGGGAGATGAACGAGATGCGCGTGGCGGTGGGGCTGGCGCCGGTTGGCGAGCTCCACGGGGGGATCAGCGCCGAGCTGGCGATGGTGGCGACGTTTCCGCAGCTCGAGTATCCGCGGCGCTGGCCGGCGGGCGTGCAGGTGACGGGGCCGATGGAGTTCGAGATCCCCTATCCAGAGGTCGAGCTGCCGGAGGGGGACGAGCCGCTGGTCCTGGTGGCGCCGAGCACGGCGCAGGACCCGGAGCTGCGGCTGCTGAGGGTGTCGCTGGAGGCGCTGGCGGAGGAGCCGGTGCGGGTCGTGGCGACGGCGAACCGGCGGCAGTCGGGCGGGGTGCTGCCGGAGGCGCCGGCGAACGCGGTGGTGGTGGATTGGCTGTCGTACTCGCAGGCGATGCCGGAGGCGGCGCTGGTGGTGTGCCACGGCGGGCACGGGACGGTGGCGCGGGCGCTCGGGGCCGGGGCGCCGGTGCTCTGCTGCCCGGCGGTCGGGGACATGGCGGAGAACGCGGCGCGGGTGGCCTGGGCGGGCGCGGGGCTGATGCTGCCATGGCGGCTGACGGGCGCCGCGCCGCTGCGGTGGGCGGTGCGGCGGATCCTGGGCGATCCGGTGTTTGCGACCCGAGCTGGCGAAATTGCGGCTTGGGCGCAGGAGAACGACGGGGCCGATCGGGGCGCGGGGCTGATCGAGAGGCTGGCTCTCGGATGAGGTCGTCCTGCTCCTAGAATCAGACGTTGCGCGCTTGGCCAGGTTTGTGGCAAAGCGCACGATCCCCCGTCGTCTAATGGGCAAGATTCTCGACTGTTAATCGAGCGATGGTGGTTCAAGTCCACCCGGGGGAGTTGTTAGCACGCGACCAGATCCGTCGAGTAGCCCGCCTCCACTTCCGCATGGCAATTAGCGCAGAGCAGTGCGCACTTGGCCGCTTCGCGCCTGAGCTGTTCGAACGACCGCGTAATGCCGTGAAGCGACAGTGCAAACGACTTCTGGCTGGGGTCGAGATGATGAAACTCGAGCGCCGCCATACAGCGGTCATAACCGCAGAGCTGACAGCGGCCGCCGGCTTCCGCAACTAGTCGCCGCTTTGCACGACGGCGCCAGTCCGCCACGCGCTCCATGCGACAGGCCCTGCACCTGACCCGACCGCTGTTCTCGATGACGAAGGCCGTGCGGCCGTGGTGCTGACAATCCGCAGTGAGCGTGCGCGCTCCATCGCGGATTGCAGCTTCGACTTGTTCGCGTGAAACGAGCGAGGGGCGCCCTCGACGAGCCTTGCCTTCGAGGCCGTGCTTGGCAAGCCAGTAGCGAACGGTGGGCATGCTTCGATCGAGCGCTGTCGCCATCCCCTCCAAGGTGGCTCCCGAGTCCACAAACGGCTCGAGTTGCGCGCGCGTCAGCCCGCCGCGAGGAGCGTACTTCGCGCGGCCGTTCGCGACGAGGCCGTGCTTCTGGACCCAGTAGCCGACTGTAGATGGATCGCGGTCGACTAGGGCCCCGATCTGCGGAAGCGAGAGGCCCTGCTTCAGGTAACGCTCCAAGAGATCCCGATCCATGGCTGGAGTCTGCCAGCTTGGCCGGACGGCAAAGCGAACGTATGTTCCCGGCCACAAAGGCTTTACAAAGCCGTAAACGCCGTCTCAGCCCGCGGCCGTCGCCTCCCAATGCGCGATCCGCTCGGCGAGCTCGGCGCGGCGGCGCTGAAGCTCCACTGGCGGGTCCCCTCCCTCCTTCTGAGCCGCTTGGATTCGTCCCTCGAGCAGCGTCTGCTCGAGCTGTAGGAGGTTGAGCTCCATCGCCTCGCGCCCCCCCGGCTCGCGCTCGGCCCTCATCACGAGCTGAGTGATCAGCGAAACCAGCTCCTCGTCCTCGCGCGGCAGGCCGCGCATCGGCTCGTCCAGATGCTCCGCCAGCCAATCCCTGGCCCGCGCCACCGCCGGCGACGACAGATGCTCCGCAGTCAGCCGCTCCAGGAGCTCCCGCCCCTCCCCCGGCGAGGCGATGCACATCGCCAGTAGCGCCTGCTCGCGCCGCTCGCGCGCGCTCAGCGGCCGCGGGGGCGCAGCCGGCGCGGCCGCTGGCCCACCCTCATCGGGCCTCGTCCCAACGCCGGCCCCGGGCGCCGGGCCTCGCTGGGCCTCCCCCACGACTCGCCTCATCACCAGCTCAGGATCCGCGTCCAGCCGATCGCCCACCAGCCGCGCCAGCTCGTTGCGGCTGATCGACTCTCGCATCGCCGCCAGCACCGGCACCACCTCGTCCAGCGCCCGGTCCCGGCCCACCGGCGACGACAGATCGGCCTCGTCCAGCGCCAGCCGCACATGGAACTCCGGCAGCTCCACCGCCTCCTCGATCAGCTCTCGAACCACTCCCGCCTCCCGCGCCTCCAGCATGTCCGCGGGATCCTCGCCGGCGGGCATCGCGGCCACCCGCAGTCGCAGCTTTCGACTCCCCGCCACGCGCTGCGCCCGCAGCATCGCGGCCCGCCCCGCCCGGTCCGCGTCCAGCGCCAGAACCGCCTCCTCCGCGTGTCCCGAGAGCTGCTGCAGCTGCTCCGGCGTGATCGCCGTCCCCATCACCGCCACCGCCTCCTCGATCTCCGCCTGGTGCGCCGCGAGCACGTCCATGTACCCCTCCACCACCACCGCCCGCCCCGCCTTGGCGATCGCCGCTCGCGCCCGCTCGATCCCGTAGAGGGTGCGGCTCTTCCGATACAGCTCGCCCTCCGGCGAGTTCAGGTACTTCGGCTTCGAGTCGGGGCGCAGCGCCCGCGCGCCGAACCCCTGCACGCGCCCGCGCCCGTCGCGCACCGGGAACATGATCCGCGCCCGGAAGCGGTCGTAGTGGCCACCCTGCCTCCCCTTCTGCACCAGGCCGGCCGCCGCCAGCTCCGCGACGCTGAAGCCCGCCCGCTGCCCCCGCGTCAGCACCTGGTCCCAGGCGCTCGGCGCGTAGCCCACCCCGAACGCCCGCAGCACCTCCTCGCCGAGGCCCCTCGACGCCAGGTACTCGCGCGCCTTGCCGGCCTCGCCCGACTCCCACAGATAGTGCGCGTAGAACTGCGCCGTCCGCTCGAGCGCCTCTCCGAGCCTCGCCCGGCGCTTTCGCGCCTCCTCCGCCCGTGGGTCCTCGCGCTCTCGCTCCACCTCCACCCCGTAGCGGTCGGCGAGCGCCTCCACCGTCTCACCGAACCCGAGGCCTTCCTTCTCCTGCACGAAGCGAAACACGTCGCCCCCCGCCTCGCAACCGAAGCAGTAGTAGAGCTTCTCCCGGGAATCGACCGAGAACGACGGCGTGCGCTCCTCGTGGAACGGGCACAGCCCCGTGTAGCGCTCGCCGGCGCGCCGCAGGTCGGTGTACGCCGAGACGATCTCGACAATGTCGGCGGCGTCCTTCACCCGCTCGACCGTTTCCGTCGTGAACCGGCCGCCCGTCAGAGCCGCGACTCCTCGGGCAGCGCGAGGCGCTTGAAGGTCGCGATGCAGAAGCGGTCCGTCATCCCGGCGATGTAATCCGTTATCCGCTGGACCTGGTCGGCCCCCGCCGCCCCCTCGGGGACGTCCTCGGGATGCTCGCTGTAGTGGTCGAACAGGCCCCGCAACGTGCGGTGCACCCGCTCGTGCTCGCTCCGCGCCGCGGCGCCCAGATAGACCCGCTCAAACATGAACTTCCGCAACCTCAGCATCGCTCCCCCGACCTCATCGCTCTGGACGATGTCCCCGGCCTCGCCAGAGCGCTCGACGATGTCGGTCGCCAGCCTGTCAATCCGCCTCGCGCCAGTCGGCCCCAGCAGCTCGATCTCCGCCGCCGGCAGGTCGTCCTGGACGATGATCCCCGCCCGCAGCGCATCGTCGATGTCGTGGTTGATGTAGGCGATCCGGTCGACCAGCCGTACCAGCCGCCCCTCCAGCGTCGCCGGCGGCTCGGACCCGGTGTGGTTGAGGATCCCGTCGCGAACCGCCTCCGTGAGGTTCAGCCCCCGCCCGTCGCGCTCCAGTACGTCCACCACTCGAAGCGACTGGCGGTTGTGGCGGAAGCTCCGCCCGGCGCGTTCGCGCAGCGCCTCGTCGAGCGCCTCCTCGCCGATGTGTCCGAAAGGCGGGTGGCCCAAGTCGTGCCCGAGGCCGATCGCCTCGGTGAGGTCCTCGTTCAAGCCCAGGGCCCGCGCCACCGTGCGCGCGATGCCGCAGGTCTCCAGCGTGTGCGTGAGCCGTGTTCGGTAGTGGTCGCCCTCCGGCGCGATGAACACCTGGGTCTTGTGCTTGAGCCGCCGGAACGCCTTCGAGTGGACGACTCGGTCGCGGTCGCGCTGGAACGGGGTCCGGATGGCGCTGTCCGGCTCCGGCTCGCGGCGAATCGCCGGGTAGGATGGCGTCGCCCTCTCCCACAGGTACTCGCCTTCCCAGGCGCGCACCCGGTCCTCGAGCGACCTCGCGGAGACTGCTGGCGACTTGCTTGCTGCGCTGGACACCTCGGAGAGAGAATAGGGTCAGGCGATGCGCGAAACAGCCCTAGTCACAGGCGCCTCTTCGGGAATTGGCGAGCAGTTTGCGCACCAGCTCGCCGGCCGCGGCCACGCCTTGGTGCTGGTCGCCCGCCGGGCCGAGCGCCTCGAGCGCCTCGCCGCCGAGCTTCCGACCGACGCGCACGTCATCCCCTGCGATCTCGCCGCCGACGCGGCATCACTGCCGGAGCGCGTCACAGAGCTCGGAGTCGAGGTCGAGCTACTGGTCAACAACGCCGGCTTCGGCACCTCGGGCCCGTTCGTCGAGCAGGACCCCGGGCGCGATGCCGAGCAGGTGCGGCTCAATTGCGAGGCGATCGTCACCCTCACGCACGCCTTCCTGCCGAGCATGGTCGAGCGGGGACGCGGCGGGATCATCAACGTCGCCTCCACGGCCGGCATGCAGCCGATCCCGTACGAGTCCGTGTACGCGGCCACGAAGGCGTTCGCGATCAGCTTCACCGACGCCCTGCACACGGAGCTGAGGGGATCCGGCGTCCGAGTCCTCGCGGTCAACCCGGGGCCGGTCCCGACCGAGTGGCAGCAGGTCGCCGGCTACGAGCCGGGCCGCGTGGGCGTCGTCCCCGGCCGGATCCCGGCAGAGCAGGTGGTGCGAGAGTCGCTCGCCGCCTACGACCGCGGCCGCCGCTCGGTGATCCCCGGCCGCGCGATCCGCTGGTTCTTACGCGCCACCCGTCCCTCGCCACGAGCGATCCAGCTCCGGGTCACGGAGCGTCTCTACCGGCCCCGCTGACGCCGCGTCCGCGCAGCCTGAAGACGTCGCCTCGACCCCACCTCGGGATCGTCGTGGCCGAGTTGCGCTCCTATATGAATCGCAACTCGGCCATCGTGGCGATCATCTGCGTTGGTCTGCGTGGGCTACGCCGCCGCCCGCAGGCGTACGTGGGCGTGGTGCTCGAGCGTCTCCGAGACCGCGCGCTCGGCCTGGCGCAGGGCGCGATCCGAGGCGCTCGGGGCGGAGGCCAGCGGGCTGCCCAGCGCCTCGACCATGAACCGGTGCGCCTCCGGGGAGAGCTCGAAGGCGCCCCGCTCGCAGGCGGCACAGACGACGCCCCCGGCGGCGCCCGAGAAGCCCACCAGCCCGTCCGCCTCGCCGCAGCGCACGCAGGAGACAAGCTCCGGGGAGAAGCCGGCAGCCAGGGCGAGCTTGAGGCGAAAGGCGAGCGCCGTGGAGAGCCCCGCGGCGCCATCGCCCGCCCCGTCGCCGTGCGCTGACTCCTCGCCGTCGAGCAGCGCCAGGTAACGGCAGAGCAGGTTGTAGGCGGGTGTATTGGCCTCGGCGGAGTCGAGCAGCCGCAACACGGCGTCGCACCCGCGCGCCGCCGCCATCAGCGCCGGCCCGCTCGAGCGCAGGCCGGGGTGAGCGGCGACGGTCGACGCCGAGGTCACGGTGGCCAGCTCGCCCCGTCCCTCGTGGAGGACAAGGTCGAGCCGGAAGAAGGGCTCCAGCCGCCCCCCGAAGCGCGAGCGGGGCCGTCGCGATCCCTTGGCGATCGCCCCCACCCGCCCCCGGGTGGCGCTGTACAGGTGCAGCACGCGATCCGCCTCGCCGTAGCGGATCGACCGCAGGACGACCGCCTCGGTCTTGTAGGTGCCCGGCATGGGAATCGGAAAGCTTGCCCGTCAGGCCGGACGTGCCGGGGGTTCAGCCGGAGCCCGGCGAGGGAGCCCAAGGGCGACCGGTCATCCGAGCTTGCTCGGATGCGGACGCAAAGCGGAGGATGTCGCCGGATTTATGGAGTCGCGGATCGCCGCGGCGGTGACGGTGGCTGCGATGGTGCCGATCGAGATCGGCGTGAAGCGGTCGGTGGCACCGCTGCCCGACGAGAGGCAGAAGACAACGTCGCCGTCGGCATCCGAGTAGACCGGGTCCACCGCCCGGGCGACGCCGCCGCTCGCCATCCTCGCCACGCGCGTGCAGGCCGCCTTGTCGAGAGCCGCGTCGGTCATCACGCAGACGAGCGTCGTGTTGCGCTCCTCGAGCTTCGTCCAGTCGGGTGGCCCCTCCATCGCCGCGATCACCTCGGCGGTGGATAGAGCCTCCCCCTCCTCTCCCCTCGGCCCCGCGAGCACTCGCCCGTCCTCGCCGATCACGTCGCCGAATGCGTTGACGACCGCGAGCGCGGCGACCGTCTCGCCGCGGCCGCTCCGGGCCGCGGCGTAGCCGATCCCCGCCGGCTTCGAGCGCTCCCGCCCGCGGATCTTTCCGACCGCGGCCCCGGTCCCCGCGCCGACCCTGCCTCGCTCCGGAAGGCCGGCGGCCGCGGAGGCGCAGGCCGCGTAGCCGGCATCCGGCCCCGGGCGCGCTCGCGGATCGCCTTCCGCGAGGTCATAGACGACAGCCGCGGGGACGATCGGCACCAGCCCCGCCGGGGTCTCATATCCGCGCCCGCTCTCCTCGAGCCAGCGCATCACCCCGTCGGCCGCCGCCAGCCCGAAGGCGCTGCCCCCGGTGAGCAGCACGGCGGTCACCTCGCTGGTGCCGGCGAGGGGGCCGATCACATCGGTCTCACGCGTGCCCGGCCCGCCGCCACGGACGTCGACGCCGCCCCGGCTCCCGGCCGGCGGGATCACCACGCTGCAGCCGGTCGCACCCTCGGGGTTCGTCCAGTGGCCGACCGCGAAGCCCTCAGGTGGGCCAATCGCCTCGCTCATGCGGTCCCCTTGCGACCGTCCCGCCGCCGCGGTGCCCGCCGGCGCGGCCGGCGCCGAAGACGGCGCTGGCAGGACGGACAGAAGTAGGTCGAGCGGCCCGCGACCACGATCCTCCGGATCTCGGCGCCGCAGCGAGGGCAGGGCTCCCCCTCGCGCGTGTGGACCAGGAACTCGTTCTGCATCGTGCCCTGCTCGCCGCGCGCGTCCAGGTAGTCGTCGACCGAGGCGCCTCCGCCCCTCAATCCCGCCTCGAGCGTCTCGACGATCCCCGCCCGCAGCCGCTCGCAATCATCGGGCTTGATCGACCCCGCCGGTGAGAGCGGGTGGAGCTCGGCCCGGTGAAGCGCCTCGTCGGCGTAAATGTTCCCGATCCCGGCGATCCCGAGCTGGTTCAGCAGGAACGACTTCAGCGGCGCCCGGCGGCCGGACGCCAGCCGGCAGAGCTCCTCGGCCGTGAGCGCGTTCGACAGCGGCTCGATCCCGAGCCGGGCCGCAAAATACTCGTCGACCGCGTCGTCGTCGAGCACCACCGCCTGCCCGAACCGCCGCACGTCAGTGAACAGCAATCGCCCGCCTCCCTCCAGGTGGATCACCGCCCGCAGGTGGCGAGGCTCGGGCCCCGCCTCCCCCGCGTCGAGCAGGAGGTTGCCGGTCATCCGCAGGTGCATCGCCAGCGCCCGGCCGCCCTCCAGCCGCAAGAGCAGGTACTTGCCGCGGCGCTCGACCCCGTCGATCCTGCGACCGGCCAGCGCCCGCTCGACCTCGGCGGGGGGCGCCGGCCGCGTCCAGCGCTCGTCGAGGACCTCCGCCGACTCGATCCGTCGCCCGCGAAGCGCCGGCTCGAGCTGGCGCCGGATCGTCTCTACCTCGGGCAGCTCGGGCATGCCGTGATTTTCACAAGGCCGCGAAAACCGAGCAGTTCGGTGGACGCAGGCGGCCTTATCTGGCCACGGCCCGCGGATGGGCCTTGAAGTAGACCTCCTTGATCCGCTCGCCGGACAGGTGGGTGTACAGCTGGGTGGTGGCGACATCCGAGTGGCCGAGCATCTCCTGCACCGAGCGCAGGTCACAGCCGCCGGACAGCAGGTGGGTGGCGAACGAGTGCCGCAGCGTGTGCGGGCTCATTTTGCCCTCCAGGCCCACCTCCTTCGCGTGACGCCGGATGATCTTGTAGAGGCCCTGGCGGGTCAGCGGACCGCCGCGGAAGTTGACGAACAGCTTCGACCGCGGGCGCGAGCCGATCAACTCCGGGCGACCGGCGCGCAGGTACCGCCTGACCGCCGCGGCCGCCTCGCGGCCGAGCGGGACCGTGCGCTCCTTGTTGCCCTTGCCGTGCGGGCGCACGAAACCGCGCCGCAGGTCGACATCGTTGACCTCCAGCCCCACGGCCTCCGAGGCCCGCAGGCCGCACCCATACATGACCTCGAGCAGGGCGCGGTCGCGCAGCGCGATCCCATCGCCGCCGCCGACGCTCTCCAGCAGCTGCTTCACCTCGGCGTATGCGAGCACCCGAGGAAGCTTCCGGCTCTTGCTCGGCGGCGTCAGCGCCGCCGTGGGGTCATCGTCGACCAGCTCCTCGCGCCGCAGGTGCCGGTAGAAGGACCGCAGGCAGGCTGCCTTGCGGTTGATCGTCGCGGGCGAGCAGGCGGGATGGCCGTTGCCGGTCGCAAGATCCGCGAGAAAGTCGGCGACGTCGGTTCGCTCCGCCTCGATGGCGCCACGGTGGCGCTTGGCTAGGAAGGTCCCGTACTGGAGCAGATCGCTTCGGTAGGCCGTGAGCGTATTGCGCGCCAGGCCACGCTCGAACTCCAGGTGCGCAAGGAAGTCGAGCACCAGCGCCTCGAAGCGCGCCTCGACCGCGCTGCCGCGCTCCTCGCCGCTGCCGACTGCGACCGCCATGCCCGCCTGTTCTCCCCGCCGGGAACCATCCCTTGCCGGTGCAACCGCGCGTGCGAGCCGCCGAGGCCCTCAGCGCGCATAACGGAATGACGGCGTGCCCTGGGCGGTCTCCCAGCAAGCTGAGCGCCGCACATGCCCCACGCCAACAGCCGTGCCACTGCATATTCGGTTCGTTCAGGCGGCTCGGGGAATGCTGTGACCCAGACGGAACGACTGGAGGATTCGGTGCCCATGCGATACCGAACTCTCCACTCGTTCCGGAATCCGCCTCCTCGTCCGTTGGGCGCCCTCAGCGTCCGCCCGAGCGACGCAGCTCGCGGAACAGCAGCAAGCCGATCAGCGACTTCGCGTCGGCGCACTCCGCGATCGCCCGGTCGAGATCCTCCAGCGGCCAGTTCACGACCTCGAGGCGCTCCTCCGTGTCGGGCTCCGCGTCGGCTTCCTCGAGCCCGGTCGCCAGATAGACGGTCACCTGCTCCTCGGCGAATCCGGGGCTGGTGTAGAAGCGCTTCAGCTCGCGCCACTCCGAGGCCGCTTTGCCGACCTCCTCGGCCAGCTCTCGCTTGGCGCAATCGATGGGGCTCTCGCCCGGCACGTCGAGCTTGCCCGCCGGCAGCTCCAGCAGCGCGTCCTCCCCCACCGCCTCGCGCGGCTGGCGAACCAGATACAGGAAGCGCTCGTCGTGGGCGACCATGGCCACCGCTCCCGGATGGCCGACGACCTCGCGCCTCGAGGTCGAGCCATCGGGGTAGCGAAACTCATCGATGCGAACGCGGGCGATCTTGCCCTCCCAGACGGTCTTCGAGCCGATCCGCTCCATCGCTCAGCCCTTCACCCGAACGGCGCCCGCCAGCCCCGCGCCGGCGGCGAGCGGGGCGGCGAAGAACAGCGGGTCCTGGGCGATCGTCCGCCCCATCGTCTCGGCCGGGAGTCCGCTGTCCGCGTAGGCCTCGAGGTCCACCGGCTCGACCGCCACGTCGTGGCGGTCGTTGCAGACCTCGTGCAGGGCATCGAGAACGCTCGGCAGGTCGACCTCGCCGAGCCCCTCGTCACCCGTCGGCCACCCCTCGAGGTCGATCTCCGGCACCGGGATCCGCACCGAGGCCAGCAACAGCTCGAGCACCGAGGCCGTGTGATGGCTGAGCCCGCGGTGACGGGGACGCGGGTCAGCCCCGGACAGGCGCGGCGAGAGCAGGGTCGGCATGCCGAGGGCAAGCGCGGCGTGAGCGCTGTCGAGTGCCGCCAGCCCGCCGTGCCCGTACGACGTCGCCGAGCCGAGGATCCCAGGCCCGGGGCCGCAGACGATGGCCTCCCATCCCAGCCGCCGAACGCCGGCGTCGAGCGCCCCGACCAGGCTGATCGCCTCGTGCTCGCCCCCGTAGGCCGGTCCGGCGGTGACCTGCCCGGCCAGCAGCCCGCGCGCCCGAAGCTCGGCGACGTCGCGCGACAGCGCGCCAGGAAGCGCGCCGCCCGCGCTCTGCACGTAACCGACGCGGAGCCCGGGGCTCACTTGCGCCGCGGCCCAGCAGGCGGGCGCCAGGTGGCCGTGGAGCGGCAGGACGAGGACGGGCGGCGAGGGTGCTCCCTGGCCGCCCTCCACCTCTGCCGGCACCTCGACCGGGTCGATCGCGTGCTGGAGCGACGTGTAATTGAGCTTCATCACCCGCTCGCCAGCCGTCCCGCCGCCACCCAGGCCGCGAGTCAGGTTGACGTGCACGATGTCGAACCCGCCCGAGCCGAGGTCGAGGTCGAGGGCCTCGGTGTTGACGATCACCTCGTCGCCCTCGGCGGCCTCGCCGACCAGCGAGCGGTCGGCCCACGCCGGGCGTTCCTCCCCGTCCACCTCGACGATGAGCGGATCGGTGGTGACCACCACCCCCGGGCGAAGCTTCAGCATCGCTCAGCCGCCTCCTCAACGATCGCCTCGCAGACCGCGAGCATCTGCACGATCCGCTCCGCCGCGACCCTCTCCTCCGGCGTGTGGTTCGCCTCGGTCCCGTTGGCGAGCAGCACGCACTCGAATCCGGCGGCGCTGAGAGCGTTGGCGTCGCTGCCGCCTCCGGTCGCGACCTCGCGCGCCTCCAAGCCGCAGCGCTCGAGCGCCGCCCGGGCAACACGCACGGGCGCGGCGCTCGACGGCAGCCGGTAGCCGCGGAACATCTCCCTCAGCTCGATGTCGACGTCGCATTCGTGCTCGCTCGCCGCCCATGTGCAGGCATCCACCATCGCGCCAATCGCCTTGCTCGCCTGCTCGTCGTCGAGGCTTCGTGCCTCGCCGTCGATCCGGCAGTGGCCGGGGACCACGTTCGACGCCGTGCCGCCGGAGATCACGCCGACGTTCGCGGTCGTCTCCCGGTCGAGGCGCCCCAGTCTCATCGCCGCGATCGCGGCAGCCGCCGCCGCGATCGCGCTGCGCCCGTCCTCGGGACGGATGCCGGAGTGGGCCTCTGTCCCCTCGAAGTCAGCCACCAGCCGCTTGTAGGTGGGGGCCGCCGTGATCACCTCGCCGATCGGGCTCGCGTGGTCGAGCACGAAGCCGAACGGCGAGCGCAGGGACCCGGGGTCGACCTCCTTCGCCCCCCGCAACCCATCCTCCTCGGCGACCGTGAACAGGATCTCGAGCCCGATCGGCGGCGGGCCATGCGCATAGCGCGCGGCGAGCTCGATCAACACGGTGACCGCCGCCTTGTTGTCGGCGCCCAGGATCGTCTCGCCGCGGCTTCGGTACACGCCCTGGTCGAGGACAGCTTCGATCGGGCCGTCGTGCGGGACCGTGTCCAGGTGACAGCCGAACATCACCCATGCGTCGCGCTCTCCAGGGATCCGGACGATCAGGTTGCCGGCGGCGGCTCGCGCCGCCGCGGCCGCCGAGTCCTCGGCCGCCTCAACGCCGAGATCGCGCAGCTCGGCGAGCACCGCGTCGGCGACCGCGCGCTCCTCCCCAGTCGGGCTCGGGATCTCGCACAGCCGCACGAAACGATCGAGCATTCGCTGGTTGTCGGCCATGCCCGAAGGCTATGCGAGGATCGACGCGATGCGCGAAGCGCTACGGATCTGCTTCAGACGCGAGCACCTACGCCGAACCGTGAAGATCGCGCTGGTAGTCGGAACGATCCTGACCCTGATCAACCAGCTCGACGTGATCCTCAAAGGGGACGCGACCTCGCTCACCTGGGTCAAAGCAGGCCTCAACTACTGCGTTCCCTTCATCGTCTCCAACCTGGGGTTGCTGGCGGGCAAGCGGGCTGAGGCCGACCGCTCCCTTGACCACAACCACCTTGCCCAATAGATTCACGACGCAGGTTGCTGCAAACAGGGGAAGCCCACCTCGAAGGCGGGATCCCCAGGAAATCTAACCGCAGCTTCCCGAACCCATCGGCTATGGAATCCGCGACGCTACGCCGCCCGCCCGCGCTACCCGCGGCGATCCAGCTCGGCCTGATCGGGCTACTCGTCGTCCTGGCCGCTGTCGCCTGGGCGGCCACCGACGACCGCATGAGCGGCATGGATGCCGGGCCCGGCACCGACCCGGGGACGCTCGGGTTCTTCATCGGCGTTTGGGTGGTGATGATGGCCGCGATGATGTTCCCGTCGATCGCGCCGATGGTCCTGATGCACCTTCGCATCCAGGAGGGAAGGCGCGACCGGGGTCAGCCCGTGGCCGTGGGGGCGACGACGCTCTTCGTAGCTGGCTACCTGATCATCTGGGCAGCGGCCGGGCTGCTGGGTTACGCGCTCTTCCAGCTCGGAGAGGCGATCTCGGGCGACCTCTTCTCGTGGGACAACGGCGGTCCCTACCTGGCCGGCGGGGTGATCGTCGCGGCCTCGATCTACCAGCTCACTCCGCTCAAGGACGCGTGCCTGCGCAAGTGCCGCAGCCCGTTCATGTTCCTGATGACGCGCTGGCAGTCTGGACGGCTGGGTGCCCTGCGCATGGGTGTCGAGCACGGCGGCTGGTGCGTCGGCTGCTGCTGGATGCTGATGGCGGCGCTGTTCGCGCTCGGGGTGATGAGCGTGGGCTGGATGGCCTTCATCGCCGCCCTGATTGCGACCGAGAAGCTCCTGCCCTGGAAGGCGCTCGCCAATCGGGGCATCGCCGTGCTCCTGCTGGTGCTCGGCCTCGCGGTCGCCTTTACGCCCGGCGACGTGCCCGGCCTGACCCTCCCCGATTCGCCTCAGGCGAGGCAAGCCATGCAGTCGATGGGGATGGAGGAGGAGTCGACGGGCTCGGGAGGCGGTGGCATGCACGACGACCAGTCCATGGGCTCCGGCGGCTCGGGAGGCGGGGCGCACGACCAGTCCATGGGCTCCGGCGGCTCGGGAGGCGGGGCGCACGACCAGTCCATGGGCTCCGGCGGCTCGGGAGGCGGGGGCATGCACGACGACCAGATGCCCTAACGGCGCTCGGCGCCGCCAAGCTCAGCTCAGAACTCGTCCTCGCTCGACCACTCGAAGGGCATGTGCTTGCTCGAACGGCCCGCCCAGTCCCACTTGAAGCCGAAGCCCTCGGCCTCGTTGGTCTGCGCCACGCCGTAAGTGGTCGGCCCGCTGTTCGGGCCGGCCTCGGCGCCCGGGATGTTCAGCACCTGGGCCTGCTTGCCGGGGACGCTGGTCGGACCGGTCAAAACCTCGGTGCTGCCCTTCGCCATGCCCGGGATCTCGATACTCCATGAGCTTGCATCGGTGGCGATCTCGAGGTCGATCGGCGCAAACTCAAGCCCCAGAAGCTCGCCCATCGCGTTCTCGATGAACGCTTGAGGCCAGCCGCCGGCTTGACCCGCGAAGATCACCTGCAGAGCCTCGCGCTGGGCCTCGCCGGCCCGCTCATCGAGGATGAATCCTGCGTTCATCTTCGTTCCCTCGTCCCAGATGTTGCCCTCGAAATGCCCCAAGCCGGCCACATTGAGGCCGTCGAGGGTCACGTCGCCGTAGTTGCCTTCACGAATCCGGTAGGCGATGACGCCGTCGCAGTCGCCCTCGGTCGGGGGCCGCCCCCACGAGCACGGACACGGAACCAGACACTTGCAGAAATCGATGAAGTCACCCTTGATCCGCCACGGCTCAGCCATCGCTCTCCTCCTCGCTCGACGTCAATCGCAGCCGATTCTCCACGGCCGACCGCTCGGGGTCAAGCCTCGCGGCGAACGGTGACCTCGTCTCGCTCGCCCGCCTCCTCGGCGATCGGTTCCACCGCCCGAGAGCCGGCGCGCTCCGCCGCCGCGCCGACGAACTCGCGGAACAGGGGCTCGGGCCGGGTGGGGCGGGACTTGAACTCGGGGTGGAACTGGGAGGCGACGAAGAAGGGGTGATCGGGGAGCTCGATCACCTCGACGAGGCGCTCGTCGGGCGAGGTGCCGCTCGACACCAGGCCCTCGTCCTCCAGCCGTCGCCGCAGCATGTTGTTTACCTCGTAGCGGTGGCGATGGCGCTGGTAGATCACCGCCTCGCCATAGATCTCGCGCGCCCGGGTGCCGTCGTGGAGCTTGATCGGGTCGGCCCCCAATCGCATCGTCCCGCCCATGTCGGTGACCTCCTTCTGCTCGGGCAGCAGGTCGATGACGGGATATGGCGTCTCGGGGTCGAACTCGGCGGAGTTCGCTCCGTCCATGCGGGTGACGTGGCGTGCGAACTCGACCACGGCCATCTGCATCCCGAGGCAGATGCCGAGGAACGGGATGTTCTGCTCGCGCGCCGCTTGCGCGGCCCGGACCTTGCCCTCGATCCCACGCTCTCCAAAGCCACCCGGGATCAGGATCCCGTCGGTAGCCTCGAGCGCCGCCTGATCGAGGTCCTCCGAGTTGACGAGCTCCACCTCGACGTCGACACCATGGTGGTAGCCGCCATGGTTCAGCGCCTCGACCACCGACTTGTAGGCGTCGGCGAGCTGCACGTACTTGCCGACCAGGGCGATCCGGACCGTCCGCTCGCAGGCGTCGGCGCGCCGCACCAGCGCCTCCCACTGCTCCAGCTCCGGTGGCCCCGCGTCGAGGCCGAAATGGTCGAGCACCAGGTCGTCCATCCCCTCGGCGCGCAGCACCAGCGGCACCTTGTAGATGTTGTCCACGTCGCGGGCCGAGATCACCGCCTCCTCCGGCACACTGCCGAAGAGCGCGATCTTGCGGCGGATCTCACGCTCCAGCCCGCGCTCCGACCGGCAGACGATGGCCTGCGGCTGGATCCCGATCCGCCGCAGCTCGTTGACCGAATGCTGCGTCGGCTTCGTCTTCAGCTCGCCGGCATGGCCGACGTACGGCACCAGGGTCAGGTGCACGAACATGCAGCGCTTTGGCCCGAGGTCCGTATACAGCTGGCGGATCGCCTCCAGGAAGGGCAGCGACTCGATGTCGCCCACCGTGCCGCCGATCTCTGAGATCACGAAGTCGACCGCTTGCGACTCGGCCAGGATCAGGATCCGTTGCTTGATCTCGTCGGTGATGTGGGGGATCACCTGGACGGTCGCGCCCAGGTAGTCGCCGCGGCGCTCGCGTCTGATCACCGAGTTGTAGACGGCGCCCGCGGTGACGTTCGAGGCTCGCGAGGTGTTCTCATCCGTGAACCGCTCGTAGTGGCCGAGATCGAGGTCCGTCTCCGCCCCATCCTCCGTGACGAACACCTCGCCGTGCTGGAAGGGGCTCATCGTCCCCGGATCGACGTTGATGTAGGGATCGAACTTCTGTAGCTGGACCCGGAAGCCGCGGCTGACCAGCAACCGCCCGACCGAGGCCGAGGCGATCCCCTTGCCGAGCGAGGAGACGACGCCGCCGGTGACGAAGATGAACCGGGTCTCGCCGGGCTTCATCCTCCGGGGTCTGCCTTCTGTCCCTCAGTCAACCTGCCCAGCGAGTCTAGTGAGCGAAGCAGCGGAACCCCCTCGATCGTGCGCGAGATCGAGCGAAACTCGCCGTAGAGGTTGAGCGCGGCGACGATCGCCAGGGCGACCCAGCGGGCGTCGTCCGGGAGCACGACCAGCAGCGAGATCCCCGCCAGCGCGCCGACCAGGTTGGAGCCCGTATCGCCGAGCATGGCGCGCTCACGCAGGGTGAACACGCAGCCGACCAGGACGGGGCCGATGAAGATCCCCAAGAGGTCGAGCGGGGCAACCGTCCAGGCCCCGAAACAGAGGCCGGCGAGCAGCGCCGCGAACGCCTTCTCGACCCGCCCCGGTCGCAGGTCGAGGAGATTGAACAGGTTGGTGGTCAGGAGCAGCAGCGCCAGGTCGGCGAGGTAGTCGAAGCTCTCGCGCCCGCGCCCGGAGACGGCATAGGCGGCGAGCGCCAGTGCTCCGACGCCCTTGATCGCCCCAGTCGAGAACCGCCCCGAGAGCACCGCGTCGGCATGGCCTCGCCAGCCGCGCGGCGCTCCCGCCGCCGCGCCGCGGCCGAGGCCGTCGTCGAGCAGCCCGAGCAGCGCCACCCCGAGCACGTAGACCGCCCAGCGCCGCAGCTCGGGGTCTAGTAGGTCAAGATCGGCGCGATCGTCGAGCAGCGCGAGCGGCGCCAGGGCCACCAGCGAGCAGGCGAGGAGGACCGCGCCGGCCGGGAAGGCGAGCGACCGGCCCCGGTAGTTCTCCCGGGTGAGTCCGGTCCTCTTCATGTCGCGCAGCCACGGACCGGCGAAGGCGAGGGCGACCGCGGCGGAGAGCGCCAGCCCGGCGAGCCTCACCGGAAGCCGGGGCCGGCAACCGGGGGCCGGCGCCGGAGGGCGGGTAGCAGACGGTCGGCCGTGGCCTTGATCCCGTAGTCGCCCTCGACCCCGTTCAGCGCGTAGGCCAGCGCCACGCGCCCCGACATCAGGTCGATGTTGTCGACCGTCGCGGAAAGCCCCTGGGAGTCGTAGAAGCCGATCTGCGAGCCGTCCGAATCGGAGCGCTCGACGCCGACGACGGGGACGTTCCCGGCGCTCTGGATCCCGTCCACGAGCCCCTCCTCGAGGCCGTCGGTGGCGGCGGATTGGGCCGAGCCCAGATCACTGGGGCGGTCGCGGACGACGATCACGGCATCGATCCCTCCGGGCCGTCCGCTGACGTCCACCAGCAGGGCTTCTTGCAGGCGATCGAAGGGAGGTCCCCCGCTGACCAGCGATAGCCCCGCGCGCCGGGCGAGGGCGGACAGCGCGTCCGAGTCGCGGCCCAGCTTGCGGGCGGGACTTCTCGCGGGGGCCGCGGCCGCGAGCGCCCGCAGATCGGGGGGCTCTCGCACGACCGCGAACTCGCTCAGCCTTGCCCCGGTAGGGCTGTCGCCGCCGACCACGAACTCGATGTCGCCCTTCATCTCCTGGGGCAGCGAGCCAAGCGCGACGACCGCGATCCGATCGCCGAGCAGCAGGTCGTCGACCAGCGCGGGGTAGATCTGCGTCGTGAATTCACGCTCCCGGTTCAGCTGGCCCTGGAGATCCTCAGCGCTGGAGCGGGCGTCAGCGAGGTCGCTGGTGAGGCTCTTCTCCAGCTGCTTGGTCGTCTCCTGGACGACGTTGTCGCCAAGGCCGACCCCGATCAGGATTCCGATCGCCAGCGCCAGGAAGACGGCGGCAAGCGAGGCGGCGTGGTAGCGCGCCGAGTACCCCATCAGCTAGCTGATGCCGAGAATGATCTTGATCTTCAGCCAGATCAGGTCCACGAGGTCGCTGAGGGCCGGCGTCTTCGCCACCACAATCGCCAGCAGAATCAGCAGGGCAGCGAGCAGGAGCGCCATCTGGTGGCCGCTGACGCCCGGGTTGTAGAGCCGGCTCACCCCCTTCGCGTCGACCAGCAGCTCGCCCACCCGGAGTCGCGTCAAGAAGGTCGACGACATCCCGCCGCGCGCCTTGTCGAGGAACTCGACCAGGTTGAAGTGGGCGCCGACGCTGACGATCAGCCCGGCGCCCTTCTCCGAAGCGAGCAGCATCGCGACGTCCTCGCTGGTGCCCACGGCTCGGATGGTCCTGTGCTCCAGCCCGAGGCGCTCGAGCCGCGCGCGGCCCGGCGCGTGCCCGTCCGGATAGGCGTGGACGACCAGCTCGGCGCCGCAGCGCAGCGCCTCGTCGCTTGACGAGTCCATGTCGCCGACGACCAAGTCCGGCTTCAGCCCTTCCTCGAGGATCGCGTCGGCGCCCCCATCGACTCCCACCAGGACCGGGCGCACGTCGCGGATGTAGGCGCGAAGCGCGCGCAAGTCCTTGCGGTGGGTGGTCCCCCTGACCACGATCAGCACGTGACGGTCGCGGAACACGGTGCGGGTGCGGGGCAGCTCGATCCGCCCCGCCAGCAGCTCCCCCTCCTCGCGGAGACGGGCGATCGTGTTCTCGGCAAACGCGGCGAGCGCCTCGTCAATCCGCTGGCGGTGCTCGGAGAGCTCCTCGGCGAGCTCGGGGGCACCGAGCACGCGGCCCGCCGCCAGCACGGTCCCGTTGCGGCGAACCTCGCCACCGACGATCGCCACCGGATCGCCGTCCCTGAGCTCCTCGAACAGCGGCGCTGCGGGCGCGTCGACCAAATGCACACCCGCCCGGGCTAGGAGCAGCGGGCCGGCGTTCGGATAGCGGCCCGTGGAGAAGGGCGAGACGTTGACCACCGCCCGCACTCCGGTCGCCACCAGGTCCTCGGCGGCGATTCGATCGAGGTCGGCGTGATCGATGATCGCCACGTCGCCGGCGTCGAGGCGCTTGACGAGCTGCTTGGTCTTGCGGCCCAGCCTGGCGCTGCCGTGGATGGAGGCACCGCGGTCAGGGGCGGCGGGGCCGCTGCCCCTGAGCCAGCGTCGCGCACGAGTTCGGACGGGCGTCGCCATCGGACGCCCTGATTATCCGGAAAACTGAACCTCCTCGGTCTCGGGCTCGCCCAGCTGCCCGGGGAGCGGATCGCCGGGATCCTCCAGCGGCAGCTCTTCCGGCAGCTCCTCGGGCTCCGGCGCTTCGGTATCCGGGTCTTCGGGCAGCTTCTCGATCTCCGGTGCTTCGGGCGTCTCGGTCTCCATCTCCGTCCTTTCGCGGTTTGACCCCCGCCTACCCGCTGCGGGGGACCAGGAAACCCAGCGCTCATTCCGCCGGGTGCTCTGGGTGTGCTTAGGCCGCGGCCAGCAGCTCGCGGGCGTGGCGACTGGCGGCCTCGTCGTTTCGCTCGGCGCCGAGCATGCGGACGATCTCGGCCACCAGCTCGTCGCCGTCCACCCGGTCGACGCTCGCCCTCGCCTGGCCGGCGTGGGCTCGCTTCTCGATCCGAAAGTGCGCCGCGGCCAGCGAGGCGACCTGCGGCAGATGGGTGATGCAGATCACCTGGCGGTCGGCGCCCAGCCGCCTCAGCCTCTCCGCCGCCGCGCGGGCGGTGTGGCCGCCGATCCCGGCGTCGATCTCGTCGAAGACCAGCGTGCCCGCGCCGGCCCCCGGACCGAGGCCGGTGAGCGCGAGCATGATTCGCGACAGCTCCCCGCCCGAGGCGGCATCGCGAAGCGGTGATGCGGGGATGCCCGGGTTGGTCGCCACGCGCAGCTCGACCGTCTCCGAGCCGTTCGGGCCGAAGCCGTCGGGGTGGGGATGGAGCGATACCTCGACTGATGCCCCTTCCATTGCCAGCTCGGCGAGCTCGGCCGCGACCCGCTTGGAGAGCTTGCGGGCGGCCTCTTCCCTCGCCTCGCCGAGCTCCCCGGCAAGCCCCGCGCGCCGCCTGCTCGCCTGGTCGAGTCGGCGCTCCAGCTCGCCGGTCAGCTGCTCGGCGTTCTCGAGCCTGTCGATCTCGGCCCGGCAGCGCTCGCCGTGGGAGAGCACCGCCTCGATCGAACCCCCGTGCTTGCGCTTCAGGCGGTCCACCGCGTGCAGACGCTCCTCGACCAGCTCGAGGCGACCGGGCTCGGCCTCGATTCCGTCGAGGTACGAGCGCAGTGCGCTCGCCGCGTCGTCGAGCTCGAGGGTGGCCGCGCGGACTCGCTCCGTGATCGCGTCGAGCGAGGGGTCGACCCCGTCCACCGCCGCCAGGTCCGCCTCGGCCTCTCCCAGCAGGCCGCGCGCACCGCTGAGGTCGTCCTCGGCGCCGGCGATCGCCGTCAGCGCCGCTGACGCTGCGGCGCCCAAGCCCTCGGCGTGGCGCAGGCGATCGCGCTCGGCCTCCAGCTCGCGCTCCTCGTCGGGGTCGGGGGCGGCCGCCTCGATCTCCGCCAGCTCGAATCGAAACAGGTCGAGGTCACGCTCCCTGGCTCCTTCGCGCTCGCCCAGCGGGGCCAGCTCGCGCGATAACGCCACGACCTCGGCGTGGGCGTCGCGGTAGCGGCGGCGGCGCTCGAGCTGCTCGGCGCCCGCGAAGCCATCGAGGATCTCGAGCTGCGCCGAGGCCAGCACCAGCCTGCGGTGCTCGTGCTGCCCGTAGAAGGCGAGCAGGCGGGAGCCGAGCGCCCGCAGGTCGCTCGCCGATGCGGAGCGCCTCTGCACGAAGGCGCTGGTCCGCCCCGACGCCGCGATCCGACGCCCGAGGACGATCTCGTCGGTGTCGGCGGGAAGCCGCTCGCGCAGCTCGGCCAGCTCGGGATCGGCGAACAGCTCCTCGGGAAGCGCGAAGACTCCCTCCACGTAGGCCTCATCGGCTCCGGGGCGGACGATCTGAGGGCGCGCCTTTCCGCCCATCAGCAGGTCGAGGGAGTGAGCGAGGATCGTCTTCCCCGCCCCGGTCTCGCCGGTGATCGCGTTCAGCCCGCCCGCGAAACGGAGCTCGGCGCACTCGATCAGCAGTAGGTTCTCGATCCGCAGCTCGTGCAGCACCGGGTCCTTACTAGCAGCGCGCAGGGACGGATTCGGCCCCCCAGCCCGTCAGCGGCAATCGGGGGTCGCGGGGGACGGCCCCGAGCTCAGCTCAGCGATGGCCGAGTTGCGTTCCTATATGGCACGCAACTCGACCACCGACGTGGTGGAAGGCTCATGCCTCACTCTCCCCCGCCGCGACTCGAGGCGGCAGCGAGGGCTCGACCCGCAGCACACGCGCCGGCCACCTGGGCAGCCACCAGTTCCAGCGCCCCATCAGCGAGATCACCGCGGGGACGATCAGGGCCCGGATCACGGTCGCGTCGAGCAGGATCCCAGCCCCGAGCCCGGTGGCGAACATCTTCAGATCGGTCCCTGGGCCGGAGGCCATCGCGACGAACGTAAGGAAGAGGATCAGCGCGGCGCTGGTCACCAGTCGTCCGGTACGCCCGATGCCTTGCACGACCGCCGTATCCGTCGACCCGGTGCGGTCGTACTCCTCCCGCATCCGGGAGAGGATGAACACCTCGTAGTCCATCGAGAGGCCGAAGAGGAAGGCGAAGATCATCAACGGCATCCAGGAGGAGATCGAGCCGGTCGCCTCGATGCCAAAGATCGCCTCAGATCCGTGGCCGTGCTGCCAGACCAGCACCAGCACGCCCCAGGCCGCGCCGACGCTGAGGACATTGAGCACGATCGCCTTGGCCGGCAGCAGTAACGAGCGGAAGGCCCGTGCCAGCAGGACGAACGTCGTCACCGTGATCAGGGCGATCATGAGCGGAAAGCTGCCGTAGACGGCGTCGATGAAGTCGTCGTTTGCCGCCGGCTGGCCACCGACGCGGACGTCAGGACCGGCAGCGTGCGCCGAGTTGCGGACCCCCTCCAGCGCAGCCTCGCCCTCCGGTGAGCCGCTGTCCGGAATCTGGATCGCCTCGACGAGCGCCGTGCCGTCGCGACGCCACTCGGTGCTGTCGGGCGCGACCGCGCCGTGGATCCCTTCGACCTTGCGCAGGTCGGCCGCCACCTGTTCCGGGTTGGCGCCACCCTCGATCAGGATCTCGTGCGGAAGCAGCGAACCCTCGCCGATCCCGGCGTCCTCGAGTGCGACAAGGCCCTGCTTGGCGTCACCCGATTTGGCGATCGTGTTGGCGTCGGAGGTGCCGAGCTGCAGGTCGGTGGCGGCCACCACCAAGGCCAGGACGACCGCCATCCCGGCGCCAGCGGCGACCCAGCGCCGCCGCGACACCGCCCCGGCCCAACGGGTCCAGGCGCGGCTCGCCTTGTCGTCGGTGCGTCGGTGCGGCCAGTCGAGGCGCGGACCAAGCTTCGCCATCACGACGGGCAGCAGAGTGATCGCGACCAGGGTCGCAACGAGCGGGATCAGCATCCCGCCGTAGCCCATCGAGCGGAGGAACGGCAGCGGCAGAGCGATCAGGGCGAGCAGACCGATCGCGACGGTGATGCCGCTGAAGACCACGGCACGGCCCGCGGTCTCCATCGCGCGCTGCACCGCTTCGTCGCCGCTGCGGCCATGAGACCGCTCCTCGCGCCAGCGCGAGACGACGAGCAGGGAGTAGTCGATCGACACGCCGAGGCCGATCAGGGCGATCAAGAACTGGACGATCGGTGAGACGTTGGTCAGCTCGGTGAGCCCGAGCAGCAACAGGAAGGTGGTCATGATCGAAACGATCGCCATCCCGATTGGGACCACTGCGAGGAACGAGGCGAAGACGAAGGTGAGCACGATCAGCGCGCCAGCACCGCCGAGCACCGCCTCCAGCAGCACTCCCGGTCCGTCGTCGTCGGCGCCGCTGTCCTCCGCCAGCGCGTCGAAGCCGGTCAGGTGGACCGGCGCGCCGCCGACCGTGGCACCCTCGAGCGCCGCGCTCGCGGCCCTCTCGGCCTTCGGGTTTTCCCCGAACGCCGAGTCGCGGTCCGGCTGCGGATAGACGACCCCGAAAACCGTGCGCCCGTCGTCGGAGACGAAGGTCCGATCGCCGGTCGAGGCATAGGAGGCAAGGCGGGAGTTCGGCAGCGCCTTCTGGAGCCGCGCATCGACCTGCGACAGGTCGGCCCGTACGCGGGGTGAGTCGACCGCCTCGCCCTTGGGGAGGGTGACGACGGGAAGGAGCGGCGCGGTGTCGCCGCCCGTGCCCTGGTAGCGCTGGGCGATCGCCACGTTGGTTTCCCAACCCTCCTTACCTGGAACGGAGAACTCCGGCTCAAGCGCATCCGACGCCGGGCCCGCGGCCATGATGCCCGCGACGGTGGCCAGGATCCAGAAACTCACGACGATGCGCTTGTGGGCGAGGACCCAGCGTGTGATCGAGGACAAGGGGACTACCTCCGCGGCTGCTCGATTGCAGATTGTTGGATATTAGAACTGTTTCTATCACAAATGATCTGGCGGACGTAGGATAGTTCTCACATGCGCTTCGACGTCCCCCCACCCGAGCCGCTGGCCAGCGCCCCCGGTTTCCTGCTCTCCTGGAACGGCCAGCGCACCGCCCACGAGTTCGCCGCCGCGCTCGAGCCGCTCGGCCTCCGTCCGCCCCACTTCGGCGTCCTCACCCTGATCGCCGCCCACCCCGGCTGCAACCAGCAGCAGCTCGTCGATCGCTCCCTGATCGACCCCAGCTCGATGGTGGCGGTGATCGACGAGCTGGAGGAGCTCGGGCTCGCGGAGCGCCGCCCCCATCCGAGCGACCGCCGCAAGCACGCGGTCCACCTGACGGCGCGTGGTGGACGGACGCTCCAGAAGGCCCGCGAGGTGGCGATCGAGTTCGCCAAGCGGACGTTCGCGCCGCTCAGCGCAAGCGAGGTCGAGACGCTCCGCCGGCTGCTGCGCAAGCTCGCCGGCGTGGAGAGCTGACTGCTAAGCCGCCACCGGCTCGGTCGCAGGCTGGCCGTCGTGCTCGGCAACGAAATCGCGAGATCGCACCAGCCCGAAGCCGAGCACCGCGCCGGCGATCGCGACCGCCGCGCCGACGATCAGGATCTCGTTGAACCCGCTGATGAACGCCTGATTGGCCGCAGTGGCGAGCTCCGCGCGGCTCTCCCGCGGCGCCGCCTGGATCGCGGCTTGGGCACCTCCCGACGAGACGGCGTCGGCGAACCCGGGCGGGGCGGCGGGCGCCAGCTCCGAGAGCCTGGAGGAGATCCGCGACTGGAAGATCACGCCGAGCGCCGCCACCCCGGTCGCGATTCCCATCTGACGGAAGGTGTTGCTGATCCCCGATGCCATGCCCGCCTTCACCGGTGAGACCACCCCGATCGCGGTCGAGGCGATCCCCGGGTTGACCATGCCGATCCCTGCGCCCGCCACCAAGAAGCCCGCCAAGAGGGTGGTCCAGTCGTCGCCGAGGTTGATCCCGTGCATCAGCAGCAGGCCGCCGCCGACCAGCGCCAGGCCCAGGCCCAGCAAGACGCGGACCGGTATCCGGGCCGAGAGCTTGCCGGCGATGGGGGCGACAAAGAAGGAGAGCAAGGTGATCGGCAGGAAGCGCACCCCCGCCTCGAGCGGCGAGTATCCGAGCACGCCCTGGATGTAGAGGGTGATGTAGAGGAACATCGAGAACATCCCCGCCGAGAGCCCGAAGGCGACCGCCGAGACGCCGGCGAAGGCTGGCTTGCGGAACAGGGAGAGGTCGAGCATCCCGTGATCCTGGCGGTGCTCGACGACGAAGAAGGCGACCAGCAGCACGGCCGCCGCCGCCAGGCATCCGACGATCTGCGGACTCGACCACCCCTCCGGGTTGCCGCGGATGAGGGCGAAGATGAGCGCGAACAGGCCGAGCGAGAAGGTCGCCAGGCCGGGCCAATCGATCGGCTCGGGGTCGGGCGCCTTCAGGTTGGCGAGCTTCGTGGTGGTGAGGACGATGGCGCCGATCCCGATCGGCACATTGACGAAGAAGATCCACTCCCAGCCAAGGCCCTCGGTCAGCGCGCCGCCGACCAGCGGACCGACGGCGACGGCGCCCCCGATCGTCGCGCCCCAGGCGCCGATCGCGGTACCTCGCTCGCGGCCCTGGAACTCCTGCGCGATCAGCGCCAGCGAAGTCGCGAACATCGCCGCCCCGCCGATGCCCTGCAGCCCTCGGGCGAGGTTGAGCAGCGTCGGGTCGCCGGAGATCCCGCACAGGAACGAGGCGAAGGTGAAAACGGCGAAGCCGATGCTGAAGATCCGGCGGCGCCCGATCCGGTCGGCGAACGAGCCCGCTGTGAGCAGGAAGGCCGCCAGGGTCAGCGAGTAGGCGTCGACGACCCACTGGAGGCTGGAGAAGCTCGCGTCGAGGTCCCTCTGGATGTCCGGAAGCGCGACGTTGACGACCGTGATGTCGAGCAGCAACATGAAGGTCGCCACGCAGACGGCGACCAGGGTCCACCACTTCCGATCCACTTCCTAGCCTCCCATCCGGTGTGGTCGCGCCAGGCTCGCTGCTCAGTGGGCGATACGCCCGAACTTGTCGCGGATGCGGCGGTAGAAGTTGGACCCGGGGAGCTGCGCCAGCCGCCCGACGCCCTCGCGGAAGCCGACCTCGATCTCCTCCCCGCTCCGAAGCTCGCCCACGTACTCCCCATCCAGGACCACGTCCACGGCCTCCCGACCGGCTGCATTGCCAACGTGAAGGACGTCGTCCGGCGCCACGACGAGCGCCCGGGCCGTCAGCGTGTGCGGCGCGATGAAGCTGACCACGTAGCCCTCGACCCCCCAAGCCAGGATCGGGCCCTGGTTCGCGAGGTTGTAGCCCGTTGAGCCCGCCGGAGTGGCGGCGACCAGGCCGTCACAGCGCACGTGGCCGACCTCCTGTCCCTCGAGCCGATAGGACAGCTCGGCGACCCGGCCGTGAGGGCGCCGGATGAACGAGACGTCGTTGAGGGCGATCGGCCGGGCGGTGTCGATCTCCGCCCTCAGTCCCGGGAGGTGCATGACGTCGAAGTCGCCGCCGAAGGCCCGCGACAGCCCATCGGCGAGCTCCTCTCGCTCGACCGCGGCCAGGAAGCCGACGGTGCCGAAGTTGATCCCGAACACAGGCACACCGGTGCCCGCATAGCGGCGGAGCGCGCTGAGTATCGTGCCGTCCCCGCCGAGCACCAGGCAGAGGTCGGGGCGCTCCGGGAGGTCTTCGCGGACCTCTATCCCACCGGCGGCGTCGCCGTGCTTCTCGAGCTCGTCCGGGGTCACCGCCAGCGAACAGGAGACGCGCTCGGCGGCAGCGATCGCCTCGCGCAGCGCGGCCGAGGTCTGCTCCGGATGGGTGTGGGTGAGGACGACCGCGGTGCGCACCGCGGCTGCTGCCTCGGCGCGCGCGCTCATGGCTCGACCTCGCGCGCCGCGGCCTCCAGGTCCTCAGCGCCAGGGCCCTCGGCAGCGCACCAGATGAAGCTCTCGCGGTTGCCCTTCGGCCCAGGGAGTCCGGACGAGGCAAAGCCCCTGACCGCGAGGCCGAGCCCCCGAGCGGTCTCGGCGACGGACACCAGCGCCTCGCGCCGGTCGTCCGCCGAGCGCACGACCCCGCCCCTGGCCCGACCCCGCCCGAGCTCGAACTGGGGCTTGACCAGGGCCAGGACCTCGCCACCGGCCGCCAGACACCCGGCCACCGCCGGCAGCACCTTGGCCAGCGAGATGAAGGAAACGTCGATCGTCGCCAGGCTGGGCTCGTAGGGGAGGTCGGCGGGCGACAGCTGGCGCGCATTCTTCCGCTCGATCACCTGCACCCGGGGGTCGTTGCGAAGACGCCACTCGAGCTGCCCGTAGCCGACGTCGAGGGCGATCACGCGCCCCGCGCCGCGCTGGAGAAGGCAGTCGGTGAAGCCGCCCGTGGAGGCGCCGACGTCGAGGCAAGGGCGGCCCTCTACCTCGATCCCGAGGGAGTCGAGGGCGTGCTCGAGCTTGAGGCCACCGCGGGAGACGTAGCGAGGAGGCGCCTCGACCGCGAGCTCAGCGTCGTCGGGCACGAGCTGGCCGGGCTTCGTCGCCCGACGACCACCGCTGCCGATCCGCACCTTTCCGGCTCGCACCGAGGCCGCCGCGCTGGTGCGCGAGCCGGCCAGGCCACGCTCGGTCAGCAGGGTGTCAATCCTGCGCCGCTCCATGGCGCCAACGGTACATGGCCGCACCAGGATCGGGCGGGATTTCGATTGTGTGACCACGATCACACACAGTCCTTCTCTGTAGAAGCAGGAAGGCCCACTCGCGAGATACTGCGTGAGGCGATGTCGCAGGAGAACGTCGAGGCTTTCAAGCGCGGACTTGAGGCGGGCAACCGCGGAGACGTTGAAACGCTGCTGGAGGTACTCGACCCCGACGTGGCGTGGCACTCGGCGCTCCATGCGTTGCTGGGAGGGGAAGCGACGGTGTTTCGGGGACACGACGGTGTCCGCGAGATGCTCCGAGACCTCTACGAGGCCTTCGACGAGATCCACATCGAGATCTCGGAGATCCGGGATCTGGGAGACCGACTCGTCGCGATCGGCCACACCCGCACACGTGGCAAGGCAAGCGGCGCCGAGACCGAGTCGCCCTTGGCCCTCGTGACCGAGGTCAAGAACGGCAAGACGATTTCGATTCGGGGCTACCTCGATCCCAAGGAGGCCCTCGAAGCCGCCGGGCTGCGGGAGTAGGCGAAGCGCAACGAAGCTCTAGGGGCCGCCTCCCATCGGATTTGTGGCTGGCGGGAGGCGGCCCCGGCTACCCCGAGCAAGAGTGGCGCGACCCTAGCGACCACTGAATGCCGCTTTGTTCCAGTACGTCGAATATGCGACGCCGCTTTGGCTGGACCCCCCGCAACTAGAAGACTCCGCTCAGCTTGCGGATCTCATGGCAGGGGAAAGCCCCTTCTAGACCGCTTCTACAGAGAATGACCATGTGTGACCACGATCACACACAGATCGCACATACGTTCGTATCTTGGAGTACGTCATGGCAGTCTCACGAGCAATCCCCTTGTCCGCCCACGCCGCGATCGAGATGGTCGCCGCACCGGCGATCATCGCCGCCCCCTTGCTGCTCGGGTTCGGCCCGGCGGCTACATTGGTCGGCTTCGTGATCGGGGCGCTTCTACTCGGCCTCGCCGTGCAGGCGGCGGGTCCGGGGCGCACGATCCCGCTCTCGGCCCACGCGGGATTCGACTACATGCTGGCGGCGGTCGCCGGCATCTCCGGGCTGGCGATCGGGATCGCCACCGGCGAGTGGGCCCAAGGAATCTTTTTGGTCGGCATTGGCGTCGCCCTGGTGTCGCTGACCGCATCAACGCGGTTCAGCGTCCCAGCAGGCGCCTGAGCAGCCGGCCTACCCCCAAGTACGCATCACACATACGCATACATATCTCTCCTCCCTGTACCCCAGAGCGCCCCGCCTCGGCGGGGTCGCTCTGTTTATGGCTTGATAATGCGGTTTGCGCCCTAACGCGAGCGGCCCCCGGAAGCTCCGAGGGCCGCTGCGCGCCAAATTGCGCGCCAAACAGCCGGCGATCATGCAGGCGCGGCCAGTTGGCGGGCCGCTTCGAGGTAGGCGTCCATGCGCTCGCGTACCTCGTCGTGGCTCCCGGGGAACAGGTGCCCGTAGGTGTCGAAGGTCGTCTGGATCTTCGAGTGGCCCATGAACTGCTGAACGGCCTTCGGGTTGGTACCGGAGTCGATCAGGAGCGAGGCGAACGTGTGTCGGCACTCGTGGAGGGTGATCGGCTCGAGGCCGGCTTCCTTCCAGACACGCTTGGCGCGCTTGCCGACCGCCATCGGCGCGAACGGAAGCGTTGCGGTGCGTCCGAACACAAGCTCATCACCCTCACGACGAGCGCGGAGCAGGTGCTCGTCCAGGTAGTCGCGGAGAATCGCCAGGAGCGGAACCGTGCGCCTGCTCGATTCCGACTTCGGGTCGATCGGCCCCTCCATCTGGTCCCACGATCGCTCGACGTGGAGCCGGCTCGCCCCTAGATCGACGTCGCAGCAGCGGAGCGCCTGGAGCTCGCCACGCCGCAGCCCCGCGTAGAACGCCGTCGCCCATAGCGGCCGATCCTCGACCGCCAGGGCGGCGATGATCGCTGCGGCCTCGGAGGCCGGGGCGATCCGCTTCGGTCGCCCGCCGCCGGGGTCCGGAAGGTCGATCCGCTCCGTGGGGTTGTAGGCCAGCTCGTCGCGCTCGAACGCCCGCCGGTAGAAGGCGCGCATAGGATCGAGCACGTTGTTGATCGTGCCGGGCGCGAGTCCCTGGGCGATCAGCTCGTCAGCGAACCGCTGCACGTTCGCACGGCGCACGTCCGGAACCTTCATCGCCCCGAGCCAGGACGGCTCGAAGTAACGGCGGAGCTGCTGGCGGTAGCCGCGAATGGATGCCGGCTTGTATCGAGCGCGGCCCCTCGGACGGGCGATGCCCGCCTCCATGTCGGCAACGAACTCGGCGAGGGCCTCGGCAACCGTGCGCGTGTCCCTCTTGACCGCCAACAGCGCGCCGCGATTCGAGGCAGCGAGAGCATCCGTCCGCCAGCCCTTCGCCTCGGCCTCGCGGCGGAACGTCCGCCTCATCTTGGCGTGCCGCCCGTCGCGCTTGACGCTCACCCACGCTTGGTAGGTCGGCGTGCAGTTGCAGCGCCCACCGTCGCGGGAGAGGCAGGACCGGGAGTGTCGCTTGACGATGCCGGCGGCCATCAGTGCGCCACCGCTCTCGGGTCGACCGCCCTCGCCGCCCTGAGCTGGGCGGTCGCGACCGCATGTAGCCGCGCCGCCTCTCCGGTGGCCCAGCCCAGCGCGGAGGTCAAGGCGCTGATGTTCTCGACCGCCTCCGTGTCGAACGGGCCCTCGATGGTCTCGTCCTTGAGCTGGGGCGTGATGATGTCCCGGGCCATCGTCTCGGCCGTGTGCGCGAGCTGGCTGGCATCGCCGCGAACGTCGACGGCTTCGCCATCGGGCGCGGCGAAGAGCTGCTCGGTAATCGCAATGACCTGGCCAAGGCTTCGCGCGCTCGCGCGAACGTCGGCGAGCTCGTGGCCACGGCGATACTCGTCGCCGAGGGACCTCGCCGTTTCCTCCTGCGCGCTGGTAACCCACTCCGCGTCCTTGCCGATCTCGGCCAGGGCCGCGAGCTTGAACGCCTTGGAGTGCTCCGCGGCGACCTTCAGTGTTACTTCGCCCATTGGGTGCTCCCTTCGGTTGGGCCACCGATGACGCGGATACCCTTCGGCCTGCTCGGGACTGAGAGAACTTGGCCCGAGCCGGCCCCGGGGCGTCTCCGCGCCGCCGGGGCATTGTCTTGTGCAGACGTTATTCTACAGGGAATGACGGCAGAACGCGCGAGGCGAGAAGTCCAGAAAGCCCGGCGGCAGCGGGAGCGAGCCGCAGCCCAATGGGAGGCAGCGAGCGGGGCGCTCGAGGACGCATGCCGCAATGCCAGGGCAGCGGGGGTCCCGGTGACGGAGATAGCTGAGCTCGCCGGCCTCACTCGCGATGGCATCTACAAGCTCCTCGGCCGCGGCGGCGCCGTTGCGGGGAAACGTGGGCCTCGATAGCCGGGACACCCGTTCATGCGGTCCTCGTCGGCGACTGGTAGCGACCCTCAATCTCGCGGACGCTCGCCCAGAATCGAGCCGATCGCTCGGGCCAGTCGGGCGGTACCGCCACCGTCAGCACCGACCCGATCCGGGTCCGGTACCAGCCGTTAGACAGCCGCTCCGTGTCCGCAGAAACCGTCCTGGACGCTTTCTTGGCCTCCCGCGACCGCCACGCCGCGCGGCGACAATCCGCCGAGCAGTAGCGGGCCTGCGGGCGGCGACCGTCCATGCTTGCCCGGCAGTTGGCGCAGCGCCTCGAGCGGCTCACGTGACCCACTCGCCATCGACTAGGTTCGCCTCTCCGCGCTCTCGCGCGAGATCGAGCCCGCGACCGACCTCGGGATGATCTTCGATCAGGCAATGGAGGCAGAACACACGGAGATCGTCAGCGGTCACATCGGCGGGGTCCTTGGGTCCGTCGGAGAACAGGAGGAGGTAGCCGGAGTCGCTCGGGTCGGTGAACTCGTCGTCGTAATGCACGGCGACGATCGGTAGCTCGCGGCCGACGATCGTGGCGAGTAGGCCATGGCCGCCGCCTCCTCCGCCGATAGGCGTCATGCCGCCCTCGCTCACTTCCCGGCCTCGCGGGCGATCTGGCGGCGGACCTCGGCGACTGTGGCCCGCGAAAGTTCAATGGTTCGCCCGGCGAAGCGATAGGTGCCGTGGACCCGATCCCCGCCGCGGTAGCGGTCGTCCCGGCGCAACTCGAACTCAGCCAACGCGCGACGAGCAGCGTCGCGCCCCTGGATCCCCCGGCTTCGCGCCTCGACCGCCGCGACCACGGCGAGGCGTCGACAGCCGAGGCAGACGAGCGCCCCATGCTCGCGTGCCCAGCCATCGGGCAGCTCGCCTGTCGGCCCGTGGCCGTCCATGAAGCTGACCACGACCGCGCAGCAATCGCACGCCCAGCGCGTCACGGCAGCATCCCGGCTCGGGCCACGGTGACAGCGACTCCCTCGATGCCGGGCTCGAGCGCCCAGCCCTTCACCGCGCGCAGCTCCGTGACGTGGCGATCGTCGGCGATCAGGCCGCCGCGGGTCAGCCCGTCGAGGACGGCCCGGATCAGCTTGTCGAGGTCGGCTCGGGTCGGATGGTCGTGCGCCGGCCGAGCAGGTCGCGGCATCGCGAAGCGGAGCTCGACGGCGTAGGGAGCCGGGATCGACTCGACTCGGGACCGGGCGGCCATCGCCTCGAGCGCCACCGCCTCGACCCAGCGATGCTCGGCGCTGCTCGCGGGTCGGGTGAACGTCGAGCCATCGCGCCGTTTGCCGAGGGTCCGCGATCCCTTCGGTGCCGGCGTCCCGCGAACGGCCAGCACCACGCTCACGGCCGCCCTTCCGTTGGCGCGCACTTGGCGCGCAGCGCCGGAATCCCGCGCGTGGAGCAGCGTTCTCGCGGGGTACAGGTTTGGCCGGTGTGTCTCATTCGACCCCGACCCCCTCGGCGTTGCGCTCGGCCCAGCGCTCGAGCTCGGCCACCGGCACGAGTCGCAGGCGCCCACGGCGCACGAGCCGAACCTCCCCTTGGACGTGGCGCTCGAAGCTATCGACGGACATGCCGAGCGAACGCGCCGCCTCCTCCCGGGTCAGCGCGATACGTGGGACGTTCGCCTCGTTCACGGGCGGCCCTCACCGTCCAGGTAGGCGCGTACGCACTCTCGGGGGAAGGCCCACCGCGGCCGAGGACCGTCGCCGAGCTTCGCACCGCCCAGCTCGGCTGCATGCCCGTAGACGAAATCCCGGCTGCGCCCGAGCAGCTCCGCGACCTCGGCGGCGGTGAGCATCCGCGCCCCCTCGTCACGCTCGCGAAGCAGCTCGGCGACGCGACAAGCCACTCGCTCGGCTACCCAATCGGCGTGCCGCCCCAACACGCGCTCGAGGGCCTTGAACTGCGGCGGGGGTAGCGTGCTCATCGGTCACGCCCCCAGGGGCAGAGTGCTCCGTGACGGGCGGCGGCCCTGATCTGCGGGGTAGAGGATGGACGCAGTAGAGGCGAGGTTGGAAACCTCTCTTTACCCGCGCACGCGAGGGGAGTTACTAACCCTGCCTCCACTTCCTCCACTACCTCCACCCGCCTCATCGCAGGCTCACTCCGCGGTAGAGGCTGTCGCCCTTCCCACCACGCCTGATCCCCCGGGCAGCGAGTTGGCGACCCAGCATGTTCGCCGCGAGTGGTCGCTCACCCTCGGTCTTGCAGTAGTCGTCATAGGCCGCGCGTAACTCGGGCACCGGAACCTCGCCGTCAAGTGCGCAGCGATCAGCCAGGAAGGCCCCGAGTACGTCCTCGTCCTTTCGATAGGCCCGGGTCGCCCGCTCTACCGCGGCCGCCGCGCCGAGCCCGTTTCGTTGCCAGTCGAGGCATCCCTCAACCGCCCAGGAGAGGATGCCCGGCAGCTCCTCGATGAGGGTCGCCGGCAACTCGCGCTCCTCTCGCCCCTCAAAGGAGACCTCGAACGGGATCAGCCGGAGCCTGCGCCAGATCGCGTCGTCGGCTCCGTCCACGCGCGGCCGGTGATTGGTGACGAGCCAGAGCTTGAAGTCAGGCTGAAACTCGAAGTGCTCGCCATACAGGAACCGTGCCGCGATCGTGTCGCCGCCGGTGAGCTGCTTCACGGTTGCCTCGTCCAGCCGGCGACCCTCGCCGGACTCGGACGCGACCACCATCCGCGAGCGGTGAAGCCGCGCGAGGTCGTTGCGCGGGCCGCGGTTGCCACGCACCCGCGCGAAGCTGTCAAACGCCGAGGTCACCGCCAGGTCGCCGAGCAGGGCCTTGGTCGTCTCCACAAACGTCGTCTTGCCGTTGCAGCCGGTGCCGTGAAGGACGGCTAGAACGTGCTCTCGGGTATCTCCGGTGAGCGTGTAGCCGACCAGGCGGTGAAGGAAGGCGACCAGCTCCTCATCGCCGGCGAATACCTCAGCGAGGAACCTTTGCCACCGCGGGCATCCGGCGCCGGGCTCATACGCGACGTCCGTGGCTCGGCTGATGAGGTGGCCGGGGTCGGGTTCGAGCAGCTTGCCCGTTCGCAGATCGAGTGTCCCGTTGGCGCAGGTGAGCAGGTAGGGATCGCTGTCGAGGTCCGCTGGCAAAACGGGGATGCCCGGCTCGGATTGCGCCAACGCGAGCATCGCCCGCAGCCGCGCTTCCGCCTCAGATTGCATGGCCCACTTCGCGAGCTTCGCTCGGGCCTCGGATTCGGCCGCTCGTTCGGCCTCGCCGAAGATCGAGGCGCTCGTTTGCTTGGCTCGGCGCTCGGCCTCGCCCGTGGCGTCACGTCGCCACAACTGACCGTCCCAGCAAAGCCATGAGCGCCACGGCCCGCAGTAGCGCAGCACGTCTCCGTGGCGCCGCGCCAGGCGGCGCGCGTTCCCCAGGTCCGTTGTGTGTTCTGCCGGAGCCTGCCCGGTCGCGTTGATGGCGCGCGGCGTCCCCTCGACCTCGGGGGCGGCCAGCTCCTCACGCGCCATGCGTTCGAGCTCGAGGGTTTCCCGGTCGGGGGTCACTGTGGATCCCCCAGGAGCACCCGTAGCAGCGTCTTTCGCTCGGAGGGCGCCAGCCGACCCGCCAGCTCACGGCAGAGCGCCTCCCACTCCGTGCCCCCCTTGCAGACGGCGACGAGACGCAGGGCGAGCCAGTAGAACTCGTCTAGTCCGCGCGCCTCGCAGAGGCCGCGGACCAGGTGATCGGCCTGCCGGGCCCGCTCCGGGTCGTGGACGTAGACGGCATCGGGAACGCGGCCGTTCATCGCTCCGACCCCTCAAGCCACTCGGCCTCACCCTTGTCGACCAAGCGCTGCGCGACGAGCAGGCCACGGCGCTCCTCGCGGTTGAGGCTAGGCGAGAAGATCCACGGCGGGGCCTTCAGCGGAGCGTGCAGGGCGACGCGCGCGCCCGGTTCTATCCGCCGGTCGGGTCCGCTCACGGCGCTGCCCTGCTTGCCCTTGCGGATGGCGCTCATCGGCGGCGCCTCCGCCGACCTATCAGCTCAGATCGCCGGCCTAGCGCCGGCTCGTCGTCACCTGGAGGGTCGTCAGGCGAGCGTGCCCGGGCGCGCCGTCGCTGCGCGGTCGATCGCCGAGAGCGGCGGACCCGCGGCGCTGCTGCACGAGGAGTCCGAGCCCGAGACCCACGCCGCACTCGCGCGACCACGCCGCTCAAAGCGAATGGGTGATACCGGCGGCGGGCCTCAAGCCAGAAGTGCTCGGCGGGCGTGGGGGGATTGGGGAACCGGCGCTTCAACTCCTCCTGCATCCTCCGGCTTTCGACCTCCTCCGGAGTGGCCGGCGGTCGCTTCAAGCTCTCAGCCGTGACGACGCCAACGGGGCGTCCGTGGACGTCGCGCGTCAAGCCGTCGGGCTTGCCGGGAGTGTCGCTAGTCTTTGCCATGGTCCGTCGCCGACACCGGCGGATCGTCCACAAGGCCCCCCGTCCCGGGGGCTTTGTGATGCAGGGACGCGAGGTACCGTCTGAGAGCGAGGCGGACCGTCTGGCTGAGCGAGCGCTCCTCTTCCCGCGAGAGCTCCGCCAGGGCCTCGACAACATCAGCTGGCACACGCACCGACAAATGCGGTGATGTAACGGTGTCCTTCACGGTCACATACCAATTCAAGCAAATCTCACGGTCGACCAAAACGGCGGCCGATTCGAGCCGACGTAACCCTTACTGTTCAATCAAGCTCGGCCTCCGCGGAGTGCCTTACCGGCCGAGCTCGCGAGGTCGTCTGAAATGGCCTCAGGCGACTCAGGGGCCACCCGAAACGACAGCGGGTGGCTCCGTCGCGATTGGGCTCCCCTTAGGTAACGCTCAGGGTGAGTGCCAGCCGACCTCGAAGGGGTCGAAGGAGCGTTCGCCAGGGAGGGTGCGTGGCTGCCCTTCGCGCGGCCACGTGCCGGGTATCCACGGCTCGCCATCCGACCATGGGACGGCGCCGTTCGGTACCGCGCGGTCGGTGTAGGGGACGGCGCGACCGGCGACGGCGCTGGCTGGCTCGCGGGAGTAGCCGGCGAGCTCAGTCAAGGCCCAGGTAAAGGCATCGCCACGGTCGAAGCGATCAGAAGGCGCGCCGGTGAAGCTGAGCAGCTCCTCCTCCAGCTCGGGCAGCTCGCCAACGAAGTGGACGGCGCGCTGCTCCATGAGGGCGGCGACGGGCTCGAATCTCACGCGCTTGCCGTGAGTCGCCACCACTTCCTTGTACGGAACCCTCACGCCGCGCTCTTTGAGCACGGCCTCGATCGACGTCTTGAGGTAGGCGGCTCCGTGATTCCTCTCCACCACCAGGATCCCGTGGTGCTCGAGCGCGAGATCGACAGCTCGGCGCAAATAGGCGAGTGGCGACTCGCGCAGCCCTTCGCTCTGGATCACGTAGAGGTTGTGGTCGTGGCCGAGGCCAGCGAGGCATAGGCCCTGCTCGCTGCCGTTCTTGACGTTTGAGGCTGGATCGAGCCCGATCACGGCAACGCGCAGGCCGGGGTAGAGCGGGCTCCCGAGCTCGTCTCGCCGATCCCAGTCGGCCCGCGGCACGCGCGCCTCGTCGATCCACTCACGGCGCACAATCGCGCCTTCCAATTCTGCGAGGAGCTCACCTTCGAGCTCCTGCTTTCCGACGCGAGTCCCAGCCCACTTGTCCACGGTGGCAGCGAGGAACTGCTCGGATAGGTGCTCGCGGTTGTCGACCGTCCGCAGCCGGCGCACCATCACGTTCGGGTCCTCGATCAGCCGCTTGATCAGGTGCCGTGCCGGCAAGTGATGCTTTGGCGTGCCGGTCGCGATCAGCCGCGCCGTGCCCTTGCGGAGCGCGAACCCAAGGGCCTCATCCCAGGTGCGCTCCCAGTTGCGCCACAGGCCGATCTCCTCGGCCCAGGCGGCGCGTAGGTTGCGCCCATGGATTCGCTCTCCCCCTTCGTCGGCTCCGGTGCAGAACACCCGAGCGCCATCGCGCAGGCGAACCTCGCCAAGGGTCCTGTTCCAGCGCTCGACGTGGGTTGACTGGCCCGCCGCGACTTCCGCAACGGTCGTCCTGTAGGCGGCCAGGAGCCCGGACTCCGGCGCCTCAACGCAGACGTCAACAGCATCCCGAAAAACCGGCGCCACGATGGCGAACTGCCCCGGCCCCTCGGACTCCCTGAGGGGGTCCTCGGTCATCAGCTCGCGGAGGATGCGAGCGGCGGCAAAGCTCTTTCCGCTTCCGCGGCCCCCCTGGAAATAAACCGTGTGCCAGTCGCTTTCCGGCGCAAGCTGCTCAGGTCGCGCGTCCTCGCGCCACCGCAGGTGCTCACGGGCGCGGAGCTCAGCCCGGACGATCGACTCGTATTCGTCTAGCTGCTCCGGGGAGAGCTTGGCGATCTGCTCATCGCTGAGGATGAGCTCATCGAGCGCTGGCACGTTTCGCCTCACGCTTGCCCGCGAGCTCGTCTCTCAGCTCCCGCACGCGCTGGACCCGCTCCTCGCCGGATAGCTCGATCCTCTCCGTCGCTCCTCCGCTCAGCAGTTGTGAGCCCCGGAGCGTGAGGTCAAAGGCGCCGGCCAGGAGGCGTGCGTTACTCGGATTCGCCTCGGCCACCCTCGCGAGAAGCCCGGCCGCCGTGTCGAGAGCGTCCGCCGCCATCTTCTCGGACAGCGCCTCGCGGCTCAGCTTCGCGGCCTTCGTGGCGGCCTCCGTGCGGGCCACCTTCGGAGCGCTTGCCCCGCTGCGCTGGGCGATTTTTCTGATCGTCGAGGGCGCGATCTCGAACGGCAGTTCACGCGCCGCCTGAGCGGCGCCGGCACGCTTGTAGGCAGCGAGCGCCTGGTCGCGCTGCTCGTCCGTGAACTTCCGCGCGAAGGGACGCGCCATGCGGCCCTACTCCGTCCTTGCGACCTCGGCGTCTGCCTCGGCCTGCGCCTCCCCGGCTCGGGAGACCTCCCTCTCGCGAGCCTCCATCGCCAACCGCTCGGCGTTCTCCCCAAGCCTTCGTCGCAGCTTCTCACGGCGCTCGACTCGCTCGCGCTCGACCTCAGCTCGACGGGCCTCTAGCTCAGCGGCCTCGGCATCCAGGTCGTCGTCGGCCGTAAGCTGCTCCGGGGTAGCGACCCCCCCGATTTGCAGCAGCCGCGGCAGGTCGCGAACGTCAAGCCAAAACCGATCACCCCGGGTACGCGTGAACAGCTCCAGATCGAGGTCGACCCCCACCCGGTGCTTGGCCTCGGCAAAGCGTGCGTTCAAGATCTGCTCGAAGGAATCAACGAGGCAAACGACTTCCTCTCGCTCGTTCTCCGCGGCGTCGGGAATGTTCACCGTGTCGAGCGGCTTCACGGTGACGGGCTCGTCCCGGCGCACGCCGGGAACGGTGGGTTGCGTCGGCATCGTCGCCTCCTCCGTGGTCGTCATCGGCCCTGCTCCTCCGCCCAGCGCTCAGCGAGCTCGCGAGCCCCGGCTAGCTCTGGGCTGCCGGTCGCGAGCTCGATGACCATCGGTGGACCCTCATCAGCGGGTGTCTCCGAGAGGTCGATCACGGTGGGTGGTCCGCGGTGGCCCGCGGCCCACTTTTTGGCTAGCTCCCGGGCCTCCTGCGGCGAGCCGCCTGGTTGCTCGGCCGGCTCGCGCTGAGCCCGCATCTCGGCAAGCTCGACCATGGCCTGAGCGGCTTCGGCGTTGAGGCGGTCGGTCCTAGCATTGAGGGCTGCGACGATCGCCGCCGCGTCGACCTGGCCGACCGGCTCCCAGGAAGACACGATGGCTGGCAGATCAAGTGCGGTGCCCATGCATCCATGATGGCAAGCGAGCGGCGCGACTCCATCACCTACCCGAATCGCGCCGAATCCGATCCGCTCGGTTCGTTCCCCGCCGTACCGTGCGTGCGCCAAATGCGCGCCAAGCTATCCCCCTCCGGAGCGGTTTTCAGCGGTCCTGAGCGGTCCCGGTTTGGCTTGTTCGAGCGGTTTTCCGCTTGCCCATGCGGGTCGCGGTAATTCTCTCCTCCCTGTACCCCAGAGCACCCCGCCCCGGCGGGGTGCTCTGCTTTGTGGCTTAACGATGCCGGTTTTCGCCCTACCGCAAGCGGCCCGCGGATGCTCCGAGGGCCCTGTGCGCCAGTCTCAACTCGACGCCACCTGGACACCGAGGTGAGCGGACTTGACGGCTAGCAAACCACAATGAGGCTGAAGGATTCTGCAGCCTCACTGCCTCCACCGGAGTCGCGGACGACGACCCTCACGGCCTCGAACGATGTGGTCGAGTCGGCCGCACCTATTTGCATCGCGTAGTTGACAGGGGTGGCGGCATACCCGCAGTTTTGGATGTCGCGCCCGAAATCGACCGAGTAGCTCGCCACCCCAGAAACCTTGGTGACCGTCACCCCGCCGCTCGAGCTTTCGACTGTTCCGTTGGCCTGCACCTTCGCGTAAAGCACCCCGACGTCCTGATTGCCCAGGCCGAAGTCCACGACCTCGCTGCTTCCGACAGAGGAAGTCGCGATCTCGGCGCCGCCAACGCCGTTCGTAACGATCTCGCTCTGACCGACTGAGTCCGGGGCGGTTTCGCTAGCACCGACGGAGCTAGCGGCGATCTCCTCGCTTCCAACGGAGTCCGCTGCCAAGTCGTCGGCCCCAAGGCTGTTGAAGAAGACCTCCTCGCTTCCGACGGAGCCAGCGCCCAGGTGTAGGGCCTGGATGCTGTCATTGGCATAGTGGATGCCTCCGACGGAGTCCGGGGCGATCTCGCTGCTTCCGACGGAGTTTGCGGCCAGGTCGAAGCGATTGAGGCTGTCATCGGCGACCTCGCTATGTCCGACGGAGTCGGGGGCCAGATCGACCGCCGCGAGTCCGCCGTTGCTCAGGGTGTCGTCCCGCACGTCTTCGGACCTCACCGCGTTGTTGACGATGTCGTCCGAGAAAACGGTGTTCGAGCCGTCGAGGGCGACGGCGGTTCCGCTGAACGCAAAGCAAAAGAGCGCGATGTAGCCGACGATGTTCGAGCGGAGATGCTCGCTAATGCGTCCGGACATGGCGGACCCTCCCCTGGCAGGAGCGGGCACCGTTGTGCCCGCTGTTACGAGCACCCTAACCCGGTAGCGGCCGCAGCGATGCGCACCCCTACCCACTAGCGTTACCAACGAATGGTGGCTGGTGAAGCGTCGAGCAGACCAGCCCCCCTCATCCTCGTTTGCGGGCCCTCAGATCGGCGTCTCCGCGTTTGAGCTAGGCTCGCGTTTGTGCCGGGCTCACGCACCGACGGACTGCGTCGCAGCATCGAGCGCGCGCTTCCCGATCGTCCCTTCACGATCGAGCTCTGGGACGGGTCCCGGGTTCCATCGACGCGCCACGGCCCGACCCTGACGGTCCGCTCGCCGCGGGGCATCGGTCACGTTCTACGCGCCCCCGGCGAGCTCGGGCTCGGCCGCGCCTACGTATGCGGGGAGATCGACGTCGACGACCTGGACGGGGTGATCGCCCTGCTCGGCCGCTGGCATGCGCCCGCGCTCAGCCTCCCGGCGCGACTGCGGTTCGGAGCGGCGGCGCTGCGGGCCGCGGGCCTCCATCGCCGGCCCCCACCCCCCGCCGCCGAGCTGCGCCCACGTAAGCGACGCCGGCACACGAAGCGCCGCGATGCAGAGGTGGTCCGCCACCACTACGACGTCTCGAACGAGTTCTTCGCGCTGTTCCTGGACCAGACGATGACCTATAGCTGCGCGCTGTTCGAGCTCGGGACGGAGACGCTGGAGGACGCCCAGCGCGCCAAGCTCGAGCTGATCTGCCGCAAACTCGAGCTGGGGCCCGGCCAGCGCATGCTCGACATCGGCTGCGGGTGGGGAAGCCTGGCGATTCACGCCGCGCGCGAGCACGGCGCCTCGGTCTGGGGAATCACGCTCTCGGAGCCGCAGGCGGAGCTCGCGAGGGAGCTGGCGCGCGAGGCAGGAGTGGACGACCGGGTCGAGTTCAGGGTGATGGACTACCGGGACCTGCGCGAGGAGCGCTTCGATGCGGTCGCCAGCATCGGCATGGTCGAGCACGTGGGCGAGGCGCAGATAGATGAGTACGCGCGCCAGATCGCCCGCGTGCTGGAGCCCGGCGGCCGAGTCCTCAACCACGGCATCGTCGCGGTCCCGCCCCAGGCGCGCGGCGCCCACATCGGCGGCGAGTTCTCGAATCGCTACGTGTTCCCCGACGGCGAGGTGCTCAACCTGTCGCGGATGATGCTCGCCTTCGAGCGGGCAGGCTTCGAGGCCCTCAACATCGAGAACCTGCACACCGACTACGCCGAGACGCTGCGGCACTGGACGACGCGCTTAGAGCAGCACCTCGACGAGGCCGAGCGCCTGGCGGGCACGGAGCGCCTGCGGGTCTGGCGCCTCTACCTGCGCGCCGCCCGCAACTCCTTCGAGACCGGCCACAACGCCGTCTACCAGCTGCTCTGTAGCCGGCCGCTCACTGAGGGCTCCAGCTCCGCCCCCACCGGTGCCCGCCACGAGCCGGCGCGCCGGCGAGTTCCCCCGGAGCGCGTCCCGGCCTAGTGGGTCGTCCGGGAACGTTGTGCCTGAAACGGCGAGTCCCAGGGGCCGCCAGGCAAGGACGCAGGGAGCGGACAATGGCTGAAGCCATGGCCGCGACCGAGGACGCAGCATGGCGGCGCCTGGGGCCGCGGTTTCGGGTGCATCGTTGCCGGACGGCCCACTAGATGCCCGGTTGAGCAAGCCGGTCCACATCGGCTGCTCGGGCTGGAACTACCGCGACTGGCGCGGGGTCATCTATCCGGAGGGCCTGCCGGCCCGGGGCTGGCTGGAGCGTTACGCAGAGCTCTTTGACACCGTAGAGGTCAACGCGACCTTCTACCGGCTGCCCTCGGAGAAGGCCGTCAAGACCTGGGCCGAGCAGACGCCGCGGCGCTTCGTCTTCGCCGTCAAGGCGAGTCGGTACCTGACCCACGTCAAGCGGCTGAAGACGATCGGCGCCGGCGCGAAGCGATTCTTCGAGCCGCTCGAGCCGCTGGTGAAGGCGCGCAAGCTGGGCCCCGTGCTGTGGCAGCTGCCAGAGAACTTCCAGCGCGACGACGATCGCCTCGGGGAGGCGCTCGAGGGGTTGCCGAGGGGTCGCCACTGCTTCGAGTTCCGCCACCCGAGCTGGTTCACCGAAGAGGTCTATGCCCTGCTGCGTCGCCATCGCGCCGCGCTGGTGATCGGCGATCACCCCGAGCGCCCGTTCCAGACTCACGAGATCACCGCGAGCTGGACCTACGTTCGCTTCCACTACGGGCGCCGGGGCCGCCGCGGCAACTACTCCCAGCGCGAGCTGGAGAGGTGGGAGCGCCGGATCGCCTCCTGGCGCTCCGAGCTCGAGGTCTTCCTCTACTTCAACAACGACTGGGAGGCCTTCGCCCCCCGCGACGCGCGCTGGCTCGCCGAGCGGCTTTCATAAGAGCATGAGCCGGCCTCGTCTGCTGCTGATCCCCGAGTTCACAGAGCTCACCTGGACGATCAAGCCCCAGCTCGCCGAATGGGCCGAGGTCGCCTCCTACGACCCTCCAGGGGTCGGTGCAGAGCCGCTGCCGAAGGGAGACGTGGCTTCGTTCACCCGGGAGGTGATCGCGAACCGTGGCGTCGAGGAGCTCGATCGTCTTGGGTGGGACCGGTTCTTCCTCCTCGCGGACGGCTGGGCGATTCCGGTAGCGGTCAGCATCGCCGAGCGCCGCCCGGGGTCGATCCTGGGCATGGCGCTCGGCCACGCCGCCGTTTCGATCAGCCGCCATGGGGAGCGCCCGACCATGAGTGCAGCCGTTCACGACGCCCTCACCCAGCTCATGCACAGGGACAGCGAGGCATTTCTCCGCCACGGCATCGCTCAATCGACGGCGGGTTCCGTGAGCGAGCAGCTGGCAGAGCGGATGGTGGAGCGGTTTCCGAACGAGCTGCTGATGACCGGCTGGGAGGCGGTCACCGCCGAGGACGAGCAGTTCGGCAACGTCCTTCGAGGACTCGACCTCCCGTTCCTTCTCGCAAAGCATGAGGGGTGCCTGATGAGCACGGACGAGGGCTTCGAGGACGCGCTCAAGGCGCTACCCGACGCCCGGGCGATCTCCGTCCCCGCCGCGCCGTCGACCAGTGAGGACTTCGCTGTCGCGGTGCGCGAGTTCTGCGAGGAGGTCAGCCGGCGGCTGGCGACGGGACATGTAGACCGCTCAGCACCCGCTCGGCGACCGCCTCGCCGGTGAAGCCGACCTCCTCGCGGAGGAGCGCAGGCTTGCCGTGGGTGACGTAGCGGTCTGGGAGGCCGAGGCGCATCACCCGCGCCCGGGACTGCGGCGAGACGAACGCGTCCTCCAGGTGCTCGAGTACCGCGGCCCCGAAGCCGCCCGGAAGGACGTTCTCCTCGATCGTCACGACCAGCTCGTGCTCGCGCGCGAGGCGCTGGACGAGCTCGGCGTCGAGCGGCTTTGCGAAGCGGCCGTCGGCGACCGTGACCCTGTGGTCGTGCTCACCGAGGATGCCCGCGGCGCGCAGCGCGACCTGGACGCCGTAGCCATAGCCGAGCAGCGCGACCCGCTCGCCCTCGGCGAGCAGCTCGCCGGTGCCGATCGGGATCTCCCGCGGCCGTTCCGGCAGGGAAACGCCCTCGGCGGCGCCGCGCGGATAGCGGAAGGCGATGGGGCCGTCGTCGTGGACCAGCGCCGTGCGCAGCATGTGGACCAGCATCGCCTCGTCGCGCGGCGCCATCAGGACGACATTGGGGAGCGGGCGAAGGTAGGAGACGTCGAAGGCGCCGTGGTGGGTGGGGCCGTCGTCGCCCACCAGGCCGGCCCGGTCCATCGCGAAGACGACGTTGAGCTGCTGGAGGCAGACGTCGTGGACGATCTGGTCGAAGCCGCGCTGAAGGAAGGTCGAGTAGATCGCGCACACCGGCTTCGCTCCCTGGAGCGAGAGGCCGGCGGCGAACAGAACCGCGTCCTGCTCCGCGATCCCGACGTCGTAGTACTGCTCCGGCACCTCCTGGCTGAGCTTGTCGAGGCCCGTCCCGCCCGCCATCGCCGCGGTGATCCCGATCACCCTGCGATCGCGCTTCGCCTCGGCCACCAGGGCGTCGGCGAACACGGCCGTGTACTGGGGCGGCGACGGAGGCGCCGGCTTCTCGAGCTTCTCGATCGCCTCCGGCGAATCGGTCTCCTTGACGGGGGCAGGCTTCGAGGCGGCCGGCATTCTGTTGACGATCGATTTCGGCTTCGCCGCGTGCCACTTCTCCATCCCCTCGAGGCCGCCCTCCTCGGCAGCGGCGAAGCCCTTGCCCTTGACGGTGTGGATGTGGACGACGACCGGCCGCTGGGCGCCCAGGGCGTCGCCGATCGCGCGGCGCAGCGCGCCCACGTCGTGGCCGTCGATCACCCCGACGTAGGCGAGGTCGAGCTCCTCGAACAGGAGCCCGGGCGCCGCGTAGGCCTTGATCGCCGACTTGATCTCCGGGCCCAGCCGCTCAATCGTCTCCCCCAGGCCGAGCGGCAGCCGGGTGAGGCGCTCCTCGACCCCCTCGCGAGCGTGGTAGAGCCTCGGATTGAGCCGAAAGCGCTGGAAGTACCGGGCGAGCGCGCCGACGTTCGGCGAGATCGACATCCCGTTGTCGTTGAGGACGATCACGATCGGGGTCTCCAGCCCGCCGGCGTTGTGGAGCGCCTCGTAGGCGACGCCGCCGGTCAGCGCCCCGTCCCCGATCACGGCGATCACTTGGCCCTCGGCGCCGATCCCCTTGCGCATCGCCTCCTTGAGCCCGACCGCATAGCCGATCGAGGTCGAGGCGTGGCCGGCGCCCATGATGTCGTGCTCCGACTCGAACACCGAGCAGAACGGCGCCAGCCCGCCGTACTGGCGGATCGTGTCGAGCCGCTCGCGCCGGCCGGTCAAAACCTTGTGCGGATAGGCCTGGTGGCCGACGTCCCAGATGATCTTGTCGCGCGGGGACTCCAGCAGGCTGTGGAGCGCGACGGCGAGCTCGCAGGCGCCGAGGTTGGCGCCGAAATGGCCGCCGATCTCGCCGATCACGTCGATGATCAGTTCGCGGATCTCCTGGGCCACGGCCTGAAGCTCGCCGTCATCCAGACCCTTGAGGTCCTCCGGGCCGTCGATTTGGTCCAGCAGCTTTGGTTGCTCGTCGCTGCTTGCTCGTTGTTCGTCGTTCATCCGTGTCGGGTGTAGATGAAGTCGGTGATCTGGCTCAGGTCCCGGGGGTCATCGCGCACCGTTGAGAGGGCATCGTGCGTCTTTCGATGCGACTCGGCGGCCAGCTCGCGGGCGCGCTCGAGTCCGAACAGGCTGACGTAGGTGAGCTTGCCATGTCGCTCGTCGCTGCCGTGTGGCTTTCCGAGCTCCTTGTCGCTTCCGGTCACGTCGAGGATGTCGTCGACGATCTGGAACAGGACACCCAGCTCCTCTGCGAAGCGGCGGTAGGGAATTGTGTCAGGTTCATTCGGGCCCGCCAAGACCAGCACCACGCCGACGCTGGCGGCGATCAGCCGGCCCGTCTTCAGCGCGTGCTGGCCTCGTAGCTCGGTGGCCGCCTGAGCACCCGCCCCCACCGGAGTGTCTTCGGCTCCCTGCGAGGAGGCGGCGGGTATTGATGCCATCACGTCGACGTACTGCCCGCCGACCATGCCGTCGACGCCGATCGCCCCGAGGAGCTCGCGAAGGGCCGCCAGCACCGAGGCCGGCTCTCCGTCCTGGTGTTCGGTGAACAGGCGCAGCGCCTCGGCGAACAGCCCGTCGCCGGCGAGGATGGCGACGTTCTCGCCAAAGACGACGTGCGAGGTCGGTCGGCCGCGGCGCAGGTCATCGTCGTCCATCGCCGGGAGGTCGTCGTGGATCAGCGAGTAGGTGTGGATCAGCTCGACCGCCGCGGCCGCCGGGAGCATCGACGCCGGCTCGACCCCGAGGGAGCGCGCGGTCGCCAGCGCGAGCACCGGCCTGATCCGCTTGCCGCCGGCGAGCAGCGAGTACCGCATCGCCTCGTCGAGCCCCTCGGTCTCGGGGATCGCCGAGAAGCGTAGCCCGGTGAGGTAATTCTCGACCAGCTCGCGAAGGTCGTCCGGATAGCTGCTCACGGACCCTCTCGCGCCGCGATCTCGCGCAGGGCGCTCTCGATCTCCGAGCTCGCCCGGCTGACCAGCTCCGCCGCCTCGCGAGCGAGGCCCTCGGCCTCCTCCTCGGGAAGGTCGGGGTCGCGAAGGCGCGCCGCGATTTCGCGCAACCGTTCCGCATGATGTCCGGTGGAGGTCATGCCCGAACGCTAGCCGGATTGGGCCTTCGCGGCGGTTCCCAGCACGCCGTTCACGAACCCGGGCGCATCGGCGCCGCAGTAGCGCCTGGCGAGGGAAACGGCCTCGTCGATCGCCACCTCGGTTGGCACGTCGTCGCGGTGGTGAAGCTCGTACAGCGCGACCCTCATGATGCTCTTCTCGAGCGCCGCGATCCGATCCAGCTCCCAGCCGCGAGCCAGCCGGGCGATCTCTGCATCAAGCTCGGCGCGGTGCTCCTCCACCCCGTCCACCAGCTCCCGCGTGAACGGCTTCGCGTCGTCGAGCGCCGCGGCGGGTGGGCGGGCGGTCACCTCCCCCTGGTAGAGAGCGAAGACCGCTGCGCGACGCTGGTCGGAGCGGCGCATTCCCTCGACCCGCCCGTGACCGCTTACGCCCGCGAGACGTACTCGCCGCTCCGGGTGTCGACCCGGACCCGGTCGCCCTCGTTGACGAACAGCGGCACGTCCACCCGCACGCCGGACTCCAGGGTGGCCGGCTTGGTGCCTCCACCCGAGGCCGTGTCGCCCTTGACGCCCGGCTGCGTGTCGGTGACCGCCATCTCGACGGCGCTCGGCACCTGCACGCCCGCGGGGCGTTCGTCGACGAACAGCACCTCCACCTCTGAGCTGGGAAGCACCCAGCGCATGGCCTCGCCGGCGAGCTGCCGCGGGATCTCCAGCTGCGAGTAGTCGGAGTTGTCCATGAACACGGCAGCCTCACCGGAGTCGTAGAGGTACTGCATCCTGCGCGTCTCTGTCCGCACCGGCCGGAACTTCTCCCCCGCCCGGAAGGTCTTGTCCTGGACGCTGCTGTCATCGAGCCTGCGCAATTTCGTGCGCACGAAGGCGCCGCCCTTGCCCGGCTTCACGTGCTGGAACTCGAGGATCCGGTAGATGACCCCCTCCACCTCGATGTGCGTCCCGTTCTTGAATTGGTTGGTGCTGATCACGCCGGTTGAGCGTAACGATTAGGTGATCTGCCCACCCGAACCCACCCGGAGGCTTGGGACGTCCCACCCTCCCTCCCGGAATGTGGCCACTGTGCATATCCGGTTCGCTCCATCCTGGCCGGTTCGTAGCTTGACGGAGTGCCGCG
>JBBPIL010000002.1:0-141431 GCA_038040365.1 Actinomycetota bacterium | reverse complement strand
TGACCGCCGACTACAACGCGGAGATGATCGAGCACATCGCGCGCTTCCCGCGCGTTCGAGATCGCGCGGTCTTCGTCGGCGAGCCCGATGACATCGTCCCGGAGGCGTTCGGCCCCGACCTACCGCTGATCCGTGACTGGACGCAGGAGCACTACTCCTTTTCCGGTTATGTGACCGGCTTCGATCCTGGCGACTTCGCCGACCGAGCCGCGCTGCGCCACGAGCTCGGCTACCGCGACGACCAAGAGGTCTGCATCGTGACCGTCGGCGGCTCGGGAGTCGGGGGCGATCTGCTGCGGCGCGTGATGGCGGCGTACCCGGAGGCGAAGCAGCTCGTGCCGGAGCTGCGGATGATCGTCGTGGCGGGCCCGCGGATTGACCCTGCGAGCCTCCCCCGGCACGACGGACTCGAGGTCGTGGCCTACGTCCATGACCTCTACCGCCATCTGGCCGCGTGCGACCTCGCGATCGTCCAGGGCGGGTTGACGACCGCGATGGAGCTGACGGCGAACCGCCGGCCGTTCCTCTACTTCCCGCTTCGCCACCATTTCGAGCAGAACTTCCACGTGCGCCACCGCCTCGAGCGCTACGGGGCAGGACGGCGGATGGACTTCGAGGCCGACACACCCGGAGCGATCGCCGCGGCGATCGCCGAGGAGATCGGCCGCGAGGTCGATTACCGGCCCGTCGAAGCAGACGGCGCCGCCCGAGCGGCGGCGGCGATCGCCGAGCTCCTGTAGAGCGCTCCGCCCCGCGTTTCCGGCGCGAAGGCGCGGCGCCCGCGGGTGGCGGCCGAGTCATCGCCCTCCAGGCAAAGCGGCGCCCCTGCTTCCGCGTCGCGTGGAAGCAGTAGCCCAGGCGCGGTTTGGTCGTTTCGGCGGCCGATGGCGATCGGAGGGTGGGCGGTGCTACCAGTCCAGTTGGCAGTCAACGCGCCCGAAACTGGTAGCAGCCCTGGTAGCAGCCCGGTGACGAACCGCATGAACAAGCCAGTTGGCGGGGATTTCGCTCACATCAGCCGCTCTTTTCAGCGCCTTCGTAACGCTGCGCCACGCGTGGTCTGGCGCCACCAAGGCAGCGACTCGAGCGCGACTGGTAGCCCAGCTGGTAGCAGAGCCGAGTGGCGCCCGAGGCGTCTACCGGCCGCTGCCGCTCCTCGCGCGGAGCGGCAGCGCGCTCGGGGTTGGCCGTAGACCCTCCCGTTGTCGCTTGCAGCCCGCACCGCGGCGCCTGAGCGATGATTGTCGGCGTTGCCGCCGGTCATACAGACCAACACCCACTACACGCTGGAGGTCGGATGAGAAAGCTCTCTGTGAACACGTTCATCTCGCTCGATGGGGTGATGCAGGCGCCCGGTGGCCCAGAGGAGGACCCGACTGGCGGGTTCACACTCGGCGGCTGGAGCGCCAACTACTTCGATGACGAGATGATGGGGCAGGTGGCGGAGGCCGACCCCTACGAGCTGCTGCTGGGCCGCGGGACCTACGAGATCTTCGCGGCGCACTGGCCCTACGACGAGGGCCCAATCGCCGACCGGCTCAACAGCACTCGCAAGCATGTCGCTTCGACGACGCTCGAGCAGGTGGAGTGGAACAACTCCACCCTGATCACCGGCGACGTCGCCGAATATGTCGCGACACTCAAGAGCCAGGACGGCCCCGAGATCCAGGTCCACGGCAGCCCAGGCCTCATCCAGACGCTGCTGGAGTACGACTTGATCGACGAGTTCCGCGTGTGGATCTTTCCCCTGGTGCTCGGCACCGGCAAGCGCCTCTTCGGTGACGGCACGATCCCTGCCGCACTGAAGCTGGTCGACAGCAAGGTTTCGAAGACCGGCGTCACGATCAACACCTACGAACGAGCGGGCGACATCGATGTCGGGTCGTTTGAGTTCGACGAGCCGACCGATGCGGAGATCGAACGGCGCCAACGCCTCGCGGCGGCCTAGGTCAGCTGCGCCCGGATGATCAGCTTACGCTGGGCCGACCAGCGAGCGACCTCCCTCGGAATGCGCGGCGGCCGCTGCGTGTCGCGGGCGGATTCCGCGAACTGATCCCTACCGCGTTTCGCGCAGAGCAGGCGCGGCTCGCGCGGGGGCGCGTGAGGCGATTAGGATCCGGACCGAATCAGCTCGTAGCTGAGAGAGGAAGAGGCCGATGAATGCGAACAAGGCATTGTGGGAGAAGGGTGACTTCACCCGCATCGCGGAGAGCATGCGGGAGAGCGGAGAGGAGCTCGTCGGGAAGTTGGGCATCACCGAGGGGCTCCAGGTGCTGGACCTCGGTTGCGGCGACGGGACCACCGCATTGCCGGCGGCCCAGCTGGGGGCCGAGGTTCTTGGTGTCGACATCGCCAGCAACCTGGTCGCGGCGGGCAACGGACGCGCCCAGGCCCTCGGGCTGACCAACTGCACCTTCCAGGAGGGCGATGCATCGGATCTGCACGAGCTCGGTGACGAGCAGTTCGACCTCGTCGTCAGCATCTTCGGCGCGATGTTCGCTCCCAAGCCGTTCGATGTGGCCAAGGAGATGGTCCGGGTCACCAAACCCGATGGCCGGATCGTGATGGGGAACTGGATCCCGAACGACCCGACCCTGGTGGCCCAGATCCTGAAGATCAGCTCCTCCTACTCGCCCCCGCCTCCGGAGGGCTTTGTCAGCCCGATGACCTGGGGCATGGAGGACCAGGTGATCGAGCGCTTCACGCAAGCTGGAGTCCCCGAGGAACAGATCTCCTTCGAGAGGGACACCTATACGTTCAACTACCCGGGTACACCGTCGGAGCTGGTGGCCGCGTTCAGGAGCTACTACGGGCCGACCATGAACGCGTTCGACGCGGCAGCAGCGAACGGCCGCGAGGCTGACCTCCAGGCTGAGCTGGAGACCCTGTTCAACGAGCAGAACACGAGCGATGACGCCACGTCGATCCCGGCGACCTTCCTGCGGGTGACGGTCAAGCGGTAGAGCGGCTCATCGGCCCCGGCTCCCGACTTGGACGAGAAGGAAGCGTCCTGGCGAGCCTATGGCGCTCCTGCTTTCGCCCGAACGGGAAATGGCACGGCGCTCGCTACCAGTCCCGCTTGCCGTCGACGAGCCAGAAACTGGTAGCTCAACTGGTAGCACCCCGCCCCCAGCCCGCATGAACAAGCCAGATGGCGTGGGTTTTCAACACTTCAGCCGCTTCTGTTGAGCGTTCCCGCCACGTCGCGACAGATCGCGACAAGGGCCGCTCGATTCCGCATCAGATAGCCGCTAGCGCCCCTTGGAACTCCCTCGCCCTACCCAGCCCAAATGGCAGTTCGTCGGGGCAGTCGGTAGCAGAGGCATCGTGGAAGGAAGCGGTCGTCGCCCTGAGGCGGAACTCAGGGCCCAGCGGCAAATCGCGGAGGCACACCCGGGATCCTCGCCAGCGGCGGGAGGGTCGATCTCTGGCCGTGCCCGCGCTCGGATCCCGTCGCTCCGCGCCCTCGGGGCCGGACGAGCGCGCCGCGTGTTCGCGGCCCTGGCTTTGGCCGCCGCGGCGCCGAACGCCGCTCCACGTACCACATCTAGGCTGAGATCCCCGACGGCGACCTCGTGGGGATAGGAGCGAATCTGTGGGTGTCGCGTCGGTGCCGCGATCTCTCGGGCTCCGCCGCCTCGGAACTCCAGGCGGTCCCTACTAGCACCCACTACCCGAAAGTAGAGGGGCCGCAGAAAGTCGGGATTGACGCCCGGTCCAAACGGATAAGGTCTTTCAGAAGTTGGCGAAGAGAACCAAACGTGCTATCGCGGGACTTGTCGCTGCGCTCGTAGCGCTCGTTTTTGGCGCCGTCGTCGTATCCGCCGTAGGCCATACTTGGCAGGTTACGATCATCGGCCCCCATGGGGGCCAGTTCGTCTATACCGTAACCGCCGATACCGAAGCCGAAGCGGAGGACGCAGGTTGGGCGCAGCAGCGCGCCCGCTTCACCACCGAGGCCGTCCCCGTCGCCTCGAGCTGCGAGGCGCCGCCCTGGGTCGGCTGCAAGGGGGCCTACCCCCCCTCGACCTGGCAGCCCTACTCGGACAGGAGCGTGTTCAACAGACCGATCCCGGCGGACGGGACGCCGACCCTTCCCAACTCCGCCAGGCTGGTCCAGAACCTCCACCTCCCGGACTACAACCACACGCGGACCTTCGGCGATCCCCTGAGGCACGGATCGAGCCCCGCCATCTACTGGCCCGCCGACGACGACCCGCTCGTCCGGCTCCGCTGCACCGGCCGCTGCGTGGATGAGTTCGGAAACGACTTCGAGGGCGAGGAGGTCCCGCTTCCGGCCGGCGCTGAGCCGTCCGGGGGATTCGGAACCGACCACGACGCACAGATGGTGATCGCCAACGGCTACACGGGATGGGAATACGACTGCTGGCACGTTTCCTCGCGGATCGACGGCGTCCTCACGGCCACCAACTGCGGCAAGGCGCGGATCGACGGCGGCGGTGTGCTGTCCGGGGGAGCCTCGCTTAACGCAGCTCACTTCGGGGGGATGGCCGGGCTCATCCGGGCCCCGGAGTTCGCCGACAACCAGATCGACCACGCGCTCGCGATCGTCGCGCCGTGCGCCGGCTCGAGCGTCTACCCGGCCACCGGGAGCGGAGACCGGTGCGCGAACCCCGCCGATGGGGTGCCGCTCGGGACCCGCTTTCAGTTCACCCTCTCGCACCCCCAGATCGACGCGCTGAACATCGGTCCGTGGCAGAAGGCGATTCTCCACGCCTTCCACGAGTACGGCGCCTACGTCTCCGACACGATGTGCCCCGGTGGGGACTGCGGGTGGTCGTTCGAGTACGAGGGCGAGGATGCCTACACGTCCCTGGGCGAGCCGAACCCGTGGCCGGAGTACGCCGCCTCGAAGGGGTTCACCGGATTCCTGAGCCACGGCTACAGGACGTACCGCATGCCGATCGGAGAGGGGATCCCGTTCGCGGGCAACGTCCGGGCCGTCCCGCCGCCACCTCCGGACTGAGCGGCCAGGCCCTCCAGCCCTTCCGGAGCAACTGCAATCCGTCCCCGAGCTGCTCCACGGAGGCCACAAGCATTTTCGCCCAGGCTCCCAGCTGGCGAGCCTATGAGGGGTCGATGCCCGCCGGCTGCTTACGCCAGGACTCGGGGCCGGAATCGAAGGGCTACCCCGTTCGCCACAACCTACCCCCGTACTACACCTCGCTTGCCGACTGCCCACAACACGATCGCCCGCTCGCGCGCCTTTGGGGCGATCTGGCCAGGAACTCCCTTTCGGCCTTCTCATTCATCACCCCCAACCTCTGCCACGCCACCCACGATTGCCCGGTCGGCACCGGCGACGGGTGGCTGGCGAGCAAGGTGCCGCAGATCCTGGACAGCCCCGCCTACCGGGCCGGCCACACCGCGCTCTTCATCACCTGGGACGAGGGCGGAGGAGGCTCCGCGAGCGACTGCGCGACCAACGAGAGCGACGTCGGCTGCCACGTGGCGACGGTGATCGTGAGCCCCTCGACCCCGCCCGGACAACGTTCAGATCCCCCGGCCGCCCTCCTCGCTCTCGAACGTCTTCCAGTACTCGGCGGCGACCGCTAGCCATCCAGGCGCCTTGGCGGAGTGGTTACGCAGCGGCCTGCAAAGCCGTTTACACCGGTTCGATTCCGGTAGGCGCCTTCGGAGAAAGCCCCGCTCAGGCGGGGTTTCTCTTGCTCTCAGCGGCTTCACAGAATGAAGCATGTAACAAGCGTGTAACGAAACGCGCAGGGGGAGAGTCATGACGCGCGCGGCTCATGAAGGACCGGCTACCGAGAGTCGGGCCGGGGGGAGGGGGTTTAACCGGGGCGGGTGGCTTGTTCGCTGACGCACGATCCCCCGCGCGGCCTAGGGCAGCCTTTGCTTGCCCTCAACTGTCCAGTCCGGTATAGGGTGCGCCGGACTACACCGAGCGATCCAAGGGCTTTGAAGCCGCCGGGCTATGGGAGTAGGGCTGGAGGAGCATGCCAGCGCGAGGAATCCACCACGTCGATCTTGCCGTCGCCGACATTGAGCAGTCGCTCGCCTTCGATCTCGACCTTCTCGCACCGCTGGGTTGGGCCGAGAGCGTCCGGTATCCGACTTATCGAGGAACTCTAGGCCGTGGCGTGGGCGCTGCACGCGCCACGGGTCGAGGCGCCGCCCGGCAACCTCAACTTCATTCGCTACCCCTGGCTGGTCTCGAACGAGAAGCTGAAGGGGAAGCTGAAGGGGGAGGTCGGCTGGGAGCCATCGGCGGACACGCGCGAGGTGTTCGTCGAGACGATGTACGCAAAGGGCCTGATCGCGACGCCGCCCCCCCGTGCCGCGCAGCTCACCCCGACTACGTGACGCGTGGAAGGCCTGCATCGCTGCGCTCCGCCGGCAGCTGACCTCGGCGATGGCGCGCCCGCGCATTAAGGTCAGCGTCTTGATGTACCACGACATCGTGAATCCCGGTGAGGAGGACTCGAGCGGCTTTCCCGGGCCGGCACCGGCCCGTTACAAGCTCGACTGGGACTCCTTTCGGACGCACCTGGATGTCATTCGTCGCGTGACCGGCAGCGATCCCGTCGTTCTCCACGAGGCGCTCTCCGGCTCTCACGCCAGTCGATCCTGGGCGCTCACCTTCGACGACGGCGGGTCGAGCGCCGTCGAGGTGGGCGAGGAGCTCGCGCGCCGAGGCTGGCGCGGTCACTTCTTCGTCGTCAGCGACCTCATCGGCGCCAGGTCGTTCATCAGCCGGGACGGAGTCGTGTCGCTGGAGCGCATGGGTCACATCGTCGGCTCTCACTCGCGCTCGCATCCCTCTCGAATGACCTCCTGCTCTGCGCCGGAGCTGCTCGGCGAGTGGCGCGACAGCCTCGCCGTGCTCTCGGAGATGCTCGGCCACCCGGTCGACACCGCCTCACTTCCCGGCGGCTCGTACTCGACGCGCGTCGGACGAGCTGCCGCGACAGCCGGCGTGTCGATCCTGTGTACGTCCGAGCCCTCGCGGGCGATAGGCTCCATCGACGGTTGCGCGCTCGTTGGCCGCGGCGCCATCCGCCGCCGCGTTCGACCATCCACGGCTGCAGATCTGGCCGCCGGGAGGCCGCTGCCGTGGATGGCCGGGCGCGTCGCCTGGAATGCCCGCAAGCTCGCGAAGGCCATCGGCGGCAGGAGCTACGAGCTAGCGCGAGCGGCGTGGCTCGCCCGGGGTAGCTGAGCGCCCGCCGTGACCGCACGGCTGCGCCTCACGAAGGAGCACGTTGGCCAGTTCGCCGATGCGAGCGGGGATCGCAACCCGCTGCACCTCGACGAGTTGTTCGCACGCCAAACGCCCTACGGCCGGTGCATCGTCCACGGAGCCCTCGTGACCATCGCCGCGCTCGGCCGCGCGGACCCGGACGCGCTTCGCCACGCGCAGCGCATCGACGTCCAGTTCAAGGAACCGGTCTTTCCCGGAGAGGCGTATGCCGTCGCGTGCGTGGAGACGGACGAACAGAGGACGCGTGTCGAGGTGACACGAGCGGGTCGCCTCGTCGCGACGCTGGCTGTCACGTTCGATCGGGGGATACCTCCGCTGCCGCGCCCGACAGAGGGGCCCGAGGTGCCTTCCTCCTCGCCACGGTCCTACGGCATCGAGGACCTCCGGGAATCCGCCGTGTCGCTCAGCGTGCCGTACGGTTGCCGGCTGGAGCTCCTCGTTTCCCTGGCGGCCGAGCTCGGCGCTGGCGATGTCCCTCCGGGTCTCCTCGCGTGGCTCTCGGCCGCGAGCTACGTGGTCGGGATGCTGGTTCCCGGCCGGGATGCGATCTTCGTGGCAGCTCAGATCGCTCGTTCCTCTGGCGATGCAGCGGGCACTCTCAGCGCTTCGGTGCTCACGGCGGACGACCGCACCGGGCTGGTAGTGGTTGACGCCGCGCTCGCGCAGGACGGCGCCTCTGCTCGGATGACGTTGAATGCCTTCGTCCGTCCGGCCACGCCGGTGCCCGATCGCTCCACGATCGGGCGTCACATCGCGCCCTCCAGCAAGCTCGCGGGGCGCCACGTGCTCGTGGTGGGAGCGAGCAGGGGCCTCGGCGCGGCGATCTCCGGCGCCTTCGCGATGCAGGCCGCGACCGTGTGGGCGGCGTTTGCGGAGAGCAGGGAGCGGGCCGACCAGCTGTCGCGCGAGTTCGGAACAGACCGGATACGACTGCTTCAGTTCGACGCGAGCGACATCGAGGAGTCGCGGCGCGCGCTCGACAGGGTGCGCGCCGAAGCGGGCGAACTGGCTGGCGTCGTGCTGTGTGCCGCGCCGCCCCTGTTCGAGACGGCCCTGCACCCGGACAGCCTGCCAGCGATGCTCCAGTACATCAACGCGAGCACCGCGATGACGCTCGTTCCGCTCGCCGAGGCCTTTCAGCTGCTCTCACCAGATGCGACGATCATCCTCACGTCGTCGTCCGCGCTCGACGAGGTCCCTGAAGGCTGGCCCCACTACGTCGTCGCGAAGGCCGCACTCGAGGGAGCGGCCGCCTACTGTGCGCGGCATGCCGCAGCCCGGGTGCTCGTGGCCCGTCCGCCCAGGATGTGGACGGACACCACGAATACGCCACTGGGCAGGATCGGCGCCGTCCCGGTCGAGCAGGTGGCCGCCGCGATCGTGAGCCGAATCGCCGCCGGTGGCACGCCACCCGGGCTGACGGTGCTGACGGCCGAGCAGCTAGTGGAGCCGTCCACCGGGGCGGCGAGGTGATCTACGAGCCGCTGCCGCCCCCCAGACCCTTGATCGTCGAGCAGGTTCGCCTGTTCCCTCGTACATCATCCCTGCTTCGACTCGATCAGGCTCACGAACTCCCCGACGTTGGCCGCGTTCGCGATCTCGGAGCTCTCGAAGCGGACGCCGAATCGGCGCTCGCTGGCGAGGATCAGCATCACGTGGGTGACCGAGTCCCACCCCTCGACATCGCCGCCCGTCGTCTCCTCGCCAAGGCTGACCGGTCGACCGAGGACCTCCTCGAACACACCCGAGAGCGCCTCGAGGATCTCCTCACGGCTCAAGCTGGGGGACCTTCCTCTGGATCGGGGCACCCGACGGCAGATGCGCAGCGACGCTCAGCTCCCATGTCGTGCCTCCGTTCGGCGCCTCCTCGATGAGCCGGAACCCAAGCCGCTCGTAGTGCTTGCTGACCAGTTGGTTCTTCTTCGTGGGGGCGTAGCGCCCCCGAAGCTGCGTGATCCCCGCCTCGCGGCAGGCGTGGACGAGCTCGTCGAGCACGAGCTCCTCGAGCCGTCGCCCGACGACGCGGCAGCTCATCACCCACGTGAGGATCTCCAGTCGGTCCCCTTCGTGCTTGCCGACGACGACGGAGACGAGCCCATTGTCGCCGAAGCGGTCTGCCAGCGTGACGTAGAACGGGAGGTAGCCGGGATCCTCGGCGAACTGGCGCAACTCCTCCGCCGAATGGCGGATGGTCGTGAGGTTGAACTGATTGGTGCGCTGGACCAGTTGGGCAATCCGGGGTAGGTGGTGATCGTCGAATCGTTCGAAGAGCGCCTCATTCTCCAGGCTGGCAAGGTACTCGTCGACGGTGTTGAACTGCTGCTGCTCGACCTCTCGAAGCGCGTTCGAGCGGTAGAAGTCAGCGCGCCTGCGATCCTCGTCGCTGAACTGGGCGGTTTCGAAGAGATTCAGCGACTCGAGGTAGGGAACGAAGTCCGCGGGGTCCTCGGGCATCTCCGGGACGCACACGTCGGGCGCCAGCTCCCGTACCAGGTTGCGTTCGAACTGAGAGTCGTCGATGAAGACGATGGAGTCCAGTCCGATATTGAGGCGCTTCGCGACCGTGCGCAGGTTGTCCGCCTTGTTCTGCCAGTTGGCCACGAAGCAGCTGATGTCGGTTTCCTTCAACACCATCGCGCTGTGCCGGCGAAACGGCTCCAGCGCCTTCTGCTCGTCGTTCTTGCTACAGACACCGAGGATGATCCCTCGCCTGTGAAGCTCCTTGAGCCACAGCTGGAACTGGACGTACGCCTCCCCCTCGCCGAGATCGCCGAGCCGGATGGACTCGAGTCCGTCGTCGCCGATGGTGCCGCCCCACAGCACGTTGTCCAGGTCAAGGGCAACGCACTTCACGCCCTTTCCCTTGATGGCCCGGTAGATGTCGAGTGCCTGACCTGCGACCTGCGGGAGCGCTTCGGGATGGCAGAAGCTCTTGCTGTAGAACCAGAGACGCTCGTCGAACCACGCCCGCTTTCCCAGCCATGAGGCGATGTGGTCGCAGTCCACCGTGTGGATGTTCGGGGTGTCGGCGGCGACGCTTCGCAGGCGCTCGTTGATCCGACCGACCACGTTCGGCAGCGAGTCCTCCACATGCGAGCTGAAGTTGCCCCACGTACGCTCGTACGGGACCACGAAATGGTTCACGACGACGATCGCTCCCGGGATCTCAGACGCCCTCCGGATCAGCGAGACCAGCTGCTCTGTCTCGCGGCTGGCGACGGCCGCCCGATCGGACAGATCCGTCGACATAAGCAGGTCGCGGAGCCCCTGGACTGCCGTCAGGAAGACCACCATGTGCGGTTTGAAGGCATACAGCTCCGATCGTTCGTCCAGAACCGTCTGATGCACGGTGTTGTACTCGGGCTCGTACGTGACGATCGCCGGACCTCCCACCTTCCCCAGTCCCCGCAGGACCCCCGCGTAGTACTGCGTGGTGCACGACCCGAGGACGGCCACTCGGACGGCGTCATCGGCTTCCTGATTCTCCCGTCCCAGGCTCATCAGGCGCAGATAGTCAAATCCATCTGAGACGTACATCGCTTTACTCGCTCCTCATCGCACAGTCACTGCGCCGACGCTACAGATGGGTCGGGCCTTCGCCGTCGCCGCGGTTCATGTGAATCCCTTCCAGCCAGCCTGGGATTTCCGACAACGCTTCCGCGAGCGCCTCGGAGTAATAGAAGAAGAAGTTCGAGGGCCCTCGCTCGTAGCCTGCTTGCTCCAACGCAGCGCACCACGCCGGATGCAGCTGGTTGGAGATCACCACGTCGACGCCCCGGCGCGTCAGGGCTGCGTCGGCGGCCGCCACGACCTCGGGTGCGTCGGTGACGGCGGAGAAGCAATCCACCAGGGACCCCACCTGCATATCACCAAAATACTTGTCACCGTGCATCCGCGTGTTGAGCGCCAGCACCCACCCGAGAGTCCGACCCTCGGTGCTGACCAGGAGTCGGATGTACCTGCGGTCGTCCTCGGGATAGAACGCGTTGAGCGCGGCGGCACGACGGTCGCCCACGAGTGAGTACGAGGCTGCGTGCGCCTCGAAGGGCTCGTCCACCGACCCGTCGAAACGGGGAAGCTCCTGTACGTTGGCAGGTGATCGCCGTGGACCTCGCGACACCCCCCGCGAGCGAACCGATCCACGCAGCCGCAGTGCGACGGCGGCCAGGCGAATGCGCCCGAGGGTCCTCAGCACCGTCTGCATACGCCGGCGATCGGGCCCAAGCCGGATGTTCCGGGCGAAGCGGTTCGCCGACTTCACGCTGAAGTAGAACGGTACCGCCGTGTGACCCCAGCCCGCAGCAGAGAGGAGCTTCGCAAACTGCGTCTCCTCAGACCCCAGCCCGATGCTGTAGCAGAGAGGGCTGCGGCGGAGCACGTCGATCAGAAGGGCCGCGGAGACGCGCGCGAATGCGCCGTCCACCTGTCCTAGCGACACCGGGAGCTGCAGGTTGCCGACCTCGAGCGGCCGCCCCGCGGCGAAGAACTGCTGATGCTTGAGGATGTATCCGCCGTAGGCCTCGTCCGCCTCAAACGCGATGAAGCTGTCGTTCCAGATCGGCAGGCCATGCGCCTCACGCGGTGGCTCCTTGGCCGGGAACTGCCACTCGCTGCCGGCGGCCGCGAGCTTCGCGTTCATGCGCGCGATGGCCTCGCGGTGCTCGGTGGAATATGGGACGATCTCCATGTGAGTACGCCGGACTCAGGTGTGCCGTAACCATACGCAGACTCAGCCACGCGGGCAATTGCACCCCCGGGCCACCCTGCACGCTGGATGAGCGCGAGGTCCACGTCTGGACCGTGTCGCTGGACCGGGACGCCGAGCATGACGATCGCATCAGCGATCTCCTTTCGGCCAAGGAGGTCGCTGCTGTGGCCCGCTTCGGCTCTCCGGCCGGCAGGCTTCGATACGCCCGTTCGCACGCGGCTGTGCGCCTCATCCTCGCGCGCTACCTGGAGTGCGACCCGCGAGCCGTGCGGCTCGAACGCGATCGCCTCGGCAAGCCGCACATCGTCTCCTCCGATCTGCACTACAGCCTGGCTCATGCGCCTCATGTGGCGCTCGTCGGGGTGGGACGCGGCAGCCGCCTCGGAGTCGACGTCGAAGCGGTCCGCCGGCTGCCCGAGGTCGACGCGCTCAAGCGCCGGTGCTTGACGGCACGAGAGCGGATGCACCTGGAGGCAGTCGGAACGAACGAGGAGCTGCTGAGATTGTGGGTGCGCAAGGAGGCCGCCGCGAAGGTGACTGGCGAAGGCCTCAGGCGAGTCGTCGACGGGCTCGAGGTGCTGACCGCCTCCGCGCTTCCCGGCTGGCGCATCGTCGACCTCGTCCCGGCGCCATGCCACGTAGCCGCGGCCGTGGTGCGCGACGACGTCGCTCGAGTCGTCGCGAGGACGTTCGCCCCGCCGGCCGCGAAGCACGATCTGACGCGTCCCGCATCATCAAGCTATAACTGAGGCCCCCGGGCGCTTAGCTCAGTAGGGAGAGCGCCAGCTCGACAAGCTGGAGGTCACTGGTTCGAGCCCAGTAGCGCCCATCGGCTTGGCCAAGCCAGATCCGGCAGGTCAATGCCGTGAGGAGGAGGAAGTGGACGCGCATTGAGCACCGAGACGGAGTTGCTCTGCCGCTACGCGGAGACGGGCGATGCGGCGCTGAAGGAGGAGCTGGTTGGTCGCTTCCTGCCCCTGGCGCGATCGCTCGCGTTTCGCTACCGGGGATCGAGCGAGGACATCGAGGACCTGATCCAGGTCGCCAGCCTGGGGCTCGTCAAGGCGCTCGACGGGTTCGACCTCGAGCGCGGACGGTCGTTCATCGCCTACGCGGCGCCGACGATCCTGGGCGAGCTTCGCCGCCACTTTCGCGACCGCGTCTGGGAGGTGCGCCTGCCGAGAGGGCTCCAGGAGCGGACGATGGCGGTCAGCGAGGCCGCCGGCGAGCTCAGCGACGACCTGGGCCACACTCCGACCGTCCCCCAGATCGCCGAGCGCCTCGGCCTGGACGACGAGGAGGTCTGGGAGGCCCTTCAGGCCGATGAGGCGCGTCGCACCCTGTCGCTCGAGGTGCCGAGAAGCAGAGAGGACATTGGGTCCACGACGATCCTGGAGACGCTGGGTGAAACCGAGCCCGGCTATGACGCGGTGGAGGCTCAGCTCGCCGCCGACGACGCTCCGCTCGACGAGCGCGAGCGCCGCGTGCTCAGGCTTCGCTTCGAGCAGGACCTGAACCAGTACGAGATCGGCCGCCGCCTCGGGGTCTCCCAGATGCAGGTCTCGCGGATCATGCGACGGGGGCTCCGCAAGCTGCTCGCGGCGGTGCAGGCGAAGGCCGCCGATGAGACGGATGCTGGCCGCCGCACTTGACCGCCAGAGGGGACTGACTCAGCACCCCGCCGGTGTATCGTGCCGTGGATTCGAGATGCCGCCACTCGGCGTAACCACGGAGCAGCATCCTGGGCACACCCGGGTCACCCTGATCGGCGAGCTCGATATCGCGAGCACCGGCGAGCTCGAGGAGCAGTTGGCCGCGATCGAGGTCGATTTGCCAGGAACGCTTTTGCTCGATTTGCGTCGCGTGGATTTCATCGACTCGACCGGGCTTCGGGCGTTGATCGCCGCTGACGAACGCGCTCGCTCCGAGGGCCGGCGCCTGGCGGTGGTTCGCGGCCCGGACGCCGTCGCGCACCTGCTGGCGGTCACCCAGCTCGATCAACGCTTTGAGATGGTGGACGACCCGGACGCTGTGGGCGCCTGACGACCGCCCCTTCTCAGCGAGCGCCAAGAACCAGACAGAGCAGCTCCCCCTCGCCCGAGCTCTCCACCCGGCGGTGCTCCGTGAGCCGCTCGAGCACTGGCGGTAGGTCATCCAGCGCCGAGGCCTGGATGACCCGCGTGGCCCCGCCTTCCGCGAGGGGCCCGATGCGAACGACGAGCTCCCCGTCCGGACGATCGATCCCGAGCTGGATCCTGTTGCCGACGATCGCCCTTGGCGCGTGCGCCGCGACGGCGTCGGTGACCAGCTCGGCCTCCGAGATGCCCTCCAGCGAGAATTCCGCTCGCGCCGCGAGCATCGCGATCACGCGGCCCAGCACCGGTGCGGCCAGGGGGCCGGACGAGACGGCGATCGAGAGCTCGCCGGGGGGTAGAGGGGCGTTGGCCCCGTCCCCGCGGTCGCCGTTGGGCAGCGCCTCTGGGCCGCCATTGAGCGCGAAGCGCATCCGGACCCTGGTGCCCTCTCCCATGCCGCCAAGGAACTCGACGCGGTCGGTCAGCGCCTGGATCAGCGACAGCCCGAGGCCCTGGACCTCGAGGCCGGGCTCCGGCACGTTCGGCCTGATGCCCACTCCGTGATCGCTGACGATCACCTCGAGCTCGGTCGGCTGGATCCACAGGTAAACGTCCATGGCCCCTTCCGTGCCCTCGTAGGCATGGACCACGACGTTGTTGCAGGCCTCGCTCACGGCGGCGTTGATGTCGAGCAGGCGTGCTTCCCCGAGCTCGAGAACGTCCACGACCCCGCTCAGCGCCCGGCGGACCAGCGCGACGTTCTCGGCTCGACTGGGCAGGACGAGACGGAGTTCGGGCTCGGCGCTCGTCTTGGTGTCCTGCTCCATGCGGGGAGTGGTCAGGTCCTCATTCCGCGGTCCGGGTGTGAGGGCCTGTAGTTGCTCTCGCAACCGAGCTACCCCGCCCCGCCTCGCCCAAACCCATCTGGGTAGCTCCGGTCGAGGCCGCGGCCCCCGCGCGGGACCGCTGGGCGTCGCGGGGAGCGCTGTGTCTGCGACCTGGGTCACCGTTCGTGTCGGATTGCTGACAGCGGACAGGCCGGCGTGCAGGCGGTCATCGCCGAAGCGATCGCCCTCTCCGCGGCCATTTCATCGGCCAAGCCGAATCGCAACGCGTCCGGGCCAAGCCGGTCCGAGAGCAGCGCTGGCGTCGCGTCTATGCTCGCCGGCCAATGCTCGGGACCTATGCGGCCTTCCTATTGATCCTCGGTGCCTCGCTCGTCGTCGGGCAGGGGGTATTCGCTGTCTGCGGGCGGCGCGAGTGGTCGTGGCTCGCGCCGCCGGTCGGGCTCGGTGTGATCACGGCGGTGGCCTGGGGCACGGCGAGGCTGCCCGGCGAGGGAGCAAGCGCCCTGGTGGCCGTCGCTGTGCTCCTCCTGGCCTCGTTGGCGCTCCTGCGAGGACGGACCGGTGGGCTCCGCGACGCCGTGCGCATTGGTCTGCCGGTGGCCGTTGTTGCGCTGCTGGCCGCCTCGTTGCCGTTCTTCGTCGAGGGGCGTTTCGGGATCCTCGGTACGGGCCTCAATCCCGATATGTCGCAGCACCTGTTCGCGGCCGACCAGCTCGCCCATGGCGAGGGGGGGAGGCTGGTGAGCCAGGGGTACCCGCTCGGACCGCATTCCCTGGTGGTGGCCACCACAAAGGGGACTGGCGCCAGCCTCGTTCACGCCTTCGATGGGCTGGCGCTCGCCATCTCAGTGATGGCTGCGCTGGCCCCGCTGGCGCTCTTCGCGCGGATCGCCGGGTGGCGGCGAGTCGCCGGCGCCCTGCTCGTCGGGCTGCCGTACATGGTGGCCTCATACCTGATCCAGGGGGCCTTCAAGGAGACGATGGAGGCGCTGTTCGTGCTCGCCTTTTCGGTCGGGTTGCACGAGTTGGCGCGCGGGAGGCTCACTTCGGAGGTCACGCTGGGCGTTCGGCGGACCTCGCGGCCTGCGCTTGCCGCCATTCCACTCATGGCGCTCGCCGTCGGAAGCGCCTACTCCTACAGCTTCCCCGGGCTCCTGTGGCTGGCCGGCGCCGCCGGGCTTTGGGCGCTCGTGGAACTCGCCTTGGTCGCAGGCCACGATTCGCCTGCGGCCGCCGTGGCTCTCGCCCGGCGGGCGGCGCCCGCGACCGGGGTCGCGACCGCCGCCTTCGCTCTTGCCGTCGCGCCCGAGGTCGGGCGCATGCTCGACTTCGCCAGCTTTGAGACCTTCAATCCGTCCGGGGCCGGGTTGGGCAACCTCTTCAACCAGATCTCGCCGCTCGAGGCGCTCGGCATCTGGCCATCGGGCGACTTCCGCCTCGACCCAGGCGCCGGCGCGATGCCGGCCGCCGGCTTTTACCTCGGTGGCGCGCTGGCCCTGGTGGCGCTTGGCTACGGCGTCGCCTGGTGGCTGCGGCGTGGCGAGCGCGCGGTCCCGGCGGCGCTCGCCGTGGCAGCGGCGCTGTTCGCCTACGCGTACTTCTCCGGCACGCCGTACCAGGAGGCGAAGTCGATCGTGATTGCCTCGCCGCTGGCAATGCTGATCGCCGCCCGGGCGCTGCTGGGAGCCGAGCCGCTGATCGCGATGAGCGGCATGACCGGCGTGATCGCACGTCGGCGGGGCGGGCTGCCCGGGATCGGTGCGCGTCTGGCGATGCCCCTCCAGGGCGCCCTGGCCGTCGCCTTCGTGGCTGCGGCGACCGGATGCAGCCTGCTCGCGCTGGTCAACGGCCCGGTCGGCCCCGCCACGTATTCGCCCGAGCTCACGAAGCTGCGGCCGGTGCTCGGCGCCGACTCGACCCTCGTCCTCGCCCCCAAGCATCTGCTCGCTGACGAGCACGGGCGCGACTACCTCGTCTGGGAGCTGCGGGGCGGGCGCGTCTGCGTCGATCAAGCGGGCGCGCCGTCCCCGTCCCCGCCCCCCTACGGCGCCGCTCACGTGATCACGCAGGGCTCGGGAGAAACGCCACCGTTCAGCCACCTCGAGCTCGAGCGTCGCGCGGGCCCCTACGCGCTCTGGCGGCGTCGGCCCGTCCCGCCAGGCCACGGCTCCTGCCGGCTGATCTCGGTCGGCGGGCGGGCCAACCCCGCGGCGGGGAGCCGATCGCAGCACGTTTCTGGTTCGCGGGCGCCTGGATAGCATGGCCGCGGATGGCGTCCCTGACTGTCAAGCTCCCCGACGACTCCACGCTCGAGCTGGAGGACGGCGCAACCGGCGCCGATGCGGCCGCCGCGATCGGCCCGCGTCTCGCCAAGGACGCGCTCGCGGTCAGGGTGGATGGCGAGGTCCGAGACCTCTCCGCGCCGCTTGCTGACGGCGAGCGCATCGAGATCCTCACCTCGGATCGCGACGAGGCATTGGAGGTGCTCCGCCACGACGCCGCCCACGTCCTCGCCGAGGCAGTGGTCGAGCTCTGGCCCGGCACCAAGGTCTCGATCGGGCCGCCCATCGAGAGCGGCTTCTACTACGACTTCGAGTTTTCCGACGGCTTCCGGCCTTCTGATGCCGACCTGGAGCAGATCGAGGAGCGGATGGCGGCCCACATCGATGCGGATGAGCCCTTCGTGCGAACCGAGATCGCGGCCGAGGAGGCGATCGAGCGCTTTCGCGCCGAGGAGCAGCCCTACAAGGTCGAGCTGATCGAGGACCTGATCCGCGACGAGGGCGTGGCGGAGGTCTCGCTATACCGCAACGGCCCCTTCGTGGACCTCTGCCGGGGACCGCACGGGCCCTCGACGGGGCGAATCAAGGCCTTCAAGCTGCGCTCCATCGCCGGCGCCTATTGGCGCGGTGACGAGAATCGTCAGATGCTCACGCGCATCTACGGAACCGCCTTCTTCTCGAACAACGACCTGGAGGAGCACCTGGAACGGCTCGAGCAGGCGCGGGCGCGCGACCACCGCCGGCTGGGGCCGCAGCTCGGCCTCTTCATGCTGCACGAGGAGGCCCCGGGGATGCCCTTCTGGCTGCCCCAGGGAACCGTGCTGCTGCGCCTGATCGAGGCAGAGGTGCGCGGGCAGCTCGACCGTCGTGGCTACGTCGAGATCAAGACCCCCCACGTCCTCGACGAGGAGCTCTGGCACCGATCGGGTCACTGGGACAACTACCGAGAGAACATGTTCTTCACCTCGGTCGAGAAACGCAAGTTCGCGCTCAGGCCGATGAACTGTCCCGGCGCGTGCCTCGTATACGCCGCCGAGCGCCACTCCTACCGAGACCTGCCGCTCCGCCTCGCAGAGTTCGGCCTCGTCTCGCGAAACGAGCGCGAGGGCGTGCTCCACGGCCTGCTGCGCGTGCGGGCGTTCACCCAGGACGACGCCCACGTCTACTGCACGCCGGAGCAGATCGTCGGGGAGGTGGACGCAATCTGCCAGGCCATAGACGAGCTCTATGAGCGCTTCGGCTTCCAGGAGGTGCGGGTCGAGCTCTCCACCCGGCCGGACAAGTACATCGGCGCCGAGGAGCAGTGGGAGCACGCCGAGCGCTCGCTGAGGAGTGCGCTGGAGCGGCAGGGACGGGACTACGAGGTGAGCCCGGGTGAAGGAACCTTCTACGGCCCGAAGATCGACTTCCACATCACCGACGCTCTGGGGCGCTCCTGGCAGTGCGGCACCTGCCAGCTCGACTTCCAGATGCCCGAGCGCTTCGACCTCACGTACCAGGGCGCGGACAATGCGGAGCACAGGCCGGTGATGATCCACCGGGCCCTCCTCGGCTCAATGGAGCGGTTCGCTGGCATCCTCACCGAGCACCATGGGGGCCGGTTCCCGGTCTGGCTGGCGCCCGTTCAGGCCGCGATACTCCCGGTCGCCGACCGCCATCTGGGCTATGCGCACGAGGTCGAGGCTAGGCTGCGCGAGGCGGGTGTGCGCGTGCGGGTCGACGAGCGCTCCGAGTCGGTGGGCAAGAAGGTTCGCGACGCGGAAGAGGCCAAGCTCCCCTACATGCTTGTGGTGGGCGACCGAGAGCAGGAGGCCGGCGCCCTCTCCGTTCGCACCCACGACGAGGGCGACCGCGGCCACATGACCGTCGAGGAGCTTGCCGGCCAGGTTACCTCCCAGGCGTAGGCCCGGCCGCGGCAGGCGATCGCTCCTGTTGCTGCGCGTGCAGCGCCTGTCCCAGACGTTGCTTCCCTCCCGTCTATACTGGCCGTCGATGAAGGGCACCCGTACCACGCGCCCCCACTGAGCGCCCGTGCCCTTGCTCCCTTGCCGTTTCGTCTCTCCAACCCCGTCAGAGCGTCGCTAGCTTGACGAGCCCTGTGAACTCGATCTAGTGGCGAACCCGCGTTTCGACCGGTCGCCCCCCGAGCGTGACCCGACGCGGATCAACGAGCGGATCCGCGTTTCGGAGGTCCGCCTGATCGACGAGGATGGAAACCAGGTCGGGATCATCCCCACCGACCAGGCCCTTGCGCTCGCCTCCGAGCGCGACCTCGACCTGGTCGAGGTCGCGCCCGACGCGAAGCCCCCCGTCGCCCGCCTGCTCGACTATTCGAAGTACAAGTACGAGCAGGAGCAGAAGGCGAAGGCGGCCCGCAAGCATCAGCAGCAGGTAAACGTGCGCGAGATCAAGCTGCGACCGAAGATCGCCACCCACGACTACGAGACCAAGAGGGGCCACGTCGAGCGCTTCCTGCGCCAGCAGGACAAGGTCAAGGTGACGATCATGTTTCGCGGCCGCGAGCAGGCGCATCCGGAGCGCGGCCGAGCCCTGCTTCAGCGCCTCTACGACGACATCGAGGACCTGGCGACGATCGAGCAGGAGCCCGAGCAGGAGGGGCGCAACATGAGCATGCTGCTCGCCCCGGTGAGGGCGAAGGGCGGCGACGCCGAGCGCTCGGCGGCGGCTTGAGCCAGCTCCAGGCTCGTCTGCTTCAATAGCCGTCCGATGCCGAAGATGAAGACCCATTCCGGCACCAAGAAGCGGTTTCGCAAGACCGCCAAGGGCAAGCTGCGCGGGCGGCGGGCCAACTCGAGCCACATGCTCGAGAAGAAGTCGCCGAAGCGCAAGCGGCGCATGGCGCTGCCGACCGAGGTGGCGCGCCCCGACCGCAAGCGGGTGCGGACCCTGCTGGCGGGAAGGAAGCGCTGAGGTGAGCCGGACGACGAACGCCGTCGCCAGGCGCAGGCGGCGCAAGAAGGTGCTCGCCGAGGCGAAGGGCTACTGGGGACGCAAGCACTCCAGCTACCGGCTCGCCAACGAGCAGGTGATGCGCTCGGGCCGCTACGCCTACCGCGATCGGCGCGCCCGCAAGCGGGAGTTCCGCCGCCTCTGGATCGTGCGGATCAACGCCGCCGCGCGGCGGGAGGGAATGAGCTACTCGGAGCTGATCCACGGCCTCGGCAAGGCCGGGGTCGAGGTCAACCGCAAGATGCTCGCCGACATCGCCGTCCGCGACCCGGAGGCGTTTCGCCGATTTGCCGAGCTAGCCCGGGAGGCCACCGCGACCTAGACGCGACGGCTCACACCCACTGACTCCCGGGCGGCTCACCATGTGGACCGCCCGTTTTTTTGAGCAACCGGCAACGAGCAACCCCAAACAACATGATCACCTCTCCTGACAACGAGAAGCTGAAGCGGATCCGGAAGCTCCGCTCCCACCGCGAGCGCGAGCGCACGGGCCTGTTCGTGGTCGAGGGCGAGGACCTGGTGGCGGCCGCGGTGGCCGCCCAGGTCGAGCCCGAGCTGGTCCTGGTCGCTGGAAAGGACGTCGAGCCCGGGCTGCTGGGCGCGGTGAGCACGCTCGGCTCCGGGACGCGGGTGATCGGCGTCTATCGCCAGCGCTGGTCGTCGCCGGGCGGAGAGCTTTCCGTTTACCTGCACGGGGTCGCCGACCCGGGCAACATCGGCACCATCGTCCGGGCCACGCACGCGCTCTGCGACGGCCCGGTCGTGCTCGGGCCGGGCTGCGCCGACCCCTATTCGCCGAAGGCGGTGCGAGCGAGCATGGGATCGGTGTTCGCCCGTCCGCCAGCTCGGGCGGAGCTCGCCGGGCTGACCGGGACGAAGCTGGCGCTGGACGCCGGGGCGCCGACGTCGCTGGCCGACCTGGAGGTCCAGCCGCCCGTCGTGGTCTGCCTTGGTGCCGAGCGCGAGGGTCTGCCGACGGAGCTCGAGTCGAGGGCCGACGCCCGCGCCCGGATTCCGATGCGGCCGGACGGCCCGGACTCGCTCAATGTGGCGATGGCCGCAACCGTGGCGCTGTATGACCTGGGTCATAGGATGGCCGCTCATGCCTGACGTCCAGGGAAGAATCGGGGAGCTTCGTCACGACGCCGAGGCGGCGATCGGTGCCGCCTCGGACGTCGGCGAGCTGGAGGAGCTGCGGGTTCGCTACCTGGGGCGCAAGGCCGAGCTGACCGGAATCTTGCGGGGGATCGCGCTGCTCCCAGCCGAGGAGCGGGGGCCGGTTGGCGCTGCCGGAAACGAGGCCAGGGAGGCACTGGAGGAGCTGCTCGCAAGGAGGCGGGTAGAGCTCGACGCGACCGAGCTCGCAGACGGGCTGGCCGCCGACGCGGTCGACGTGACCCTTCCGGGCACCCCGGCGGTGTCGATCGGCTCTCACAGCCTGCTGATTCGAACCCTGCGCGAGATCGAGGACGTCTTCATCGGGCTCGGCTACCGGGTCATGGAGGGACCCGAGGTGGAGCTCGACTACTACAACTTCACCGCCCTCAACCACCCGCCCGGACACCCGGCCCGGATGGCTCAGGACACCTTCTACGTCGATCCGGGCAGCCTGGACCCCGACCTGCGCATCGAGCCGTCACCGGCCCTTCCGGGAGCCGAGGTCCGAGGGCCCGCGCTTGCGCCCGGGCCCGAGGACGTGGTCCTGCGCACCCATACCTCGCCGATGCAGGTGAGGGCGATGGAGGAGCAGGAGCCGCCGATCTTCATCGTCGTCCCCGGTCGCTGCTATCGCAGCGATCCCTTCGACGCCACCCACAGCCCCGTCTTCCACCAGGTCGAGGGCCTCGCGGTGGCCGAGGGCATCACCCTCGCTGACCTCAAGGGGACCCTCGACGAGTTCGCGAGGGCGCTGTTCGGGCCTGAGCGCTCCACGCGCTTCCGTCCCGGGTTCTTTCCCTTCACCGAGCCCAGCGTCGAGGTGGATGTCTCCTGCTTCCGCTGTGGGGGCTCGGGGGAGCTGTCCGACGGCTCGCGGGACTCCATCTGCAAGGGCACCGGCTGGATCGAGATCCTCGGCTCGGGGATGGTGGATCCGAACGTGTTCGGCTTCGTGAGGGCCAACGGCTACGACCCGGAACGGATCCAGGGCTTCGCATTCGGAATGGGGATCGAGCGGATCGCGATGCTCAAGTACGGCGTCCCCGACCTGCGCAAGTTCTTCGAGAACGACGTCCGAGTGCTGGAGCAGTTCCGTTGAGGATCCCCTACTTCTGGCTGCGCGAGCACTGCGACCCCGACCTGACCGTCGACGAGCTGGGCGAGCTCCTGGCGCTGCGGACCACCGAGGTCGAGCGGATCTCCTACCTGGGGCCTCCCTCCACCGATGGCTTCGTGGTCGGAAAGGTCGTCTCGGTCGAGCAGCACCCCGACGCCGACCGGCTGACCGTCTGCGAGGTGGAGACCGGCGACGCCACGCGCACGATCGTCTGCGGCGCTCCCAACGTCGCCGCCGGGCAGACCGTCCCGGTGGCACTCCCCGGCGCGGTGATGCCCGGAGGGGAGCAGCTCGGTCGCGCCGAGCTGCGCGGCGTCACCTCGGACGGGATGATCCTCTCGGAGGCCGAGCTTCAGATCGGCGACGACGCGGAGGGAATTGCCGTGCTGTCCGGGGATGGATTGGCGCCGGGCACTCCGCTTGCCGAGGTATTGCCGCTCGCGGAGCCGGTCCTCGAGCTCGAGGTCGCCTCGAACCGCGTGGACTGCCTCGGCGTCTACGGGGTGGCGCGGGAGGTGCACGCGTTCAGCGGCGCTCCGCTGGCCGAGGCGCCATGGGAGGACGACGCAGAGGCCGCCGGCGAGGGCGAAGCGTCGGACTACGCGTCGGTCACCGTCGAGGTTCCGGAGCTCTGCCCGCGCTTCACCGCCCGGGTGTTCACCGAGGTGACGCTCGGCCCCTCGCCGTTGTGGCTGAAGGCACGGCTGGTCGGGGCCGGCCAGCGGCCGATCAACAACGTCGTCGACATCACCAATTACGTGATGCTGCTCACCGCGCAGCCGCTGCACGCGTTCGACCTCGATCGGGTGCCGGACGGGGGGTTACTCATCCGCACCGCGGCAGGCGGCGAGAAGATGACCACGCTCGACGGGGTCGAGCGTACCTTTGACGCCGAGGCGGTCCTGGTCTGCGACCGGGACGGGCCCTCGGGCATCGCCGGGATCATGGGCGGTCAGGTGTCGGAGGTCTCCGAGTCGACCACCCGCGTCCTGCTCGAGGTTGCGACCTGGAACGGGGTCAACATCCTGCGCACCTCCCGAAAGCTCGGCTTGCGGTCGGAGGCGTCCAACCGGTTCGAGAAGCAGCTGCATCCAGAGCTCGCGATACGCGCCCAGCGCATCGCCTCACGGCTGATGGTGGAGCTGTGCGGAGCGAAGCTCGTGCCCGGGACGATCGACGCCGCCGCGGAGCTACCGCCTGCGCGCCGGGCGCGGATGCGCGCGAACCGCGCCGAATCACTGCTCGGGATGCGGATCGAGCCGGAGCTCTGCGCCACCTACCTGGAACGGCTCGGCTTCGGGGTCGAGCGCGAAGGCGACGACCTGATCGCCGAGGTTCCCTTCCACCGACACTACGACGTCAGCCGGGAGGTCGACCTGGTGGAGGAGGTGGGGCGCATTCACGGCTACGACGAGCACCTCCCCGCCACTCTGCCGCAGGCGAGAAGCCAGGGGGGCCGATTGACCCGCGCCCAGGCGTTGCGCCGCCGCGCCGAGGACGTGATGCGAGATCTGGGCTTCGACGCCGTCGTCAACCTGAGCCTCGCCGACGCGGGCGTTCCGGGGCGGCTGCGCCTGCCCGAGGGTGATCCCCGGCGGGCGCCCATCCGTGTCTCAAACCCCCTCTCCCTGGAACAGTCGGAGCTGCGGACCACGCTGCTCTCTTCGCTGCTCGACGCGGCCCGCTACAACGCCGCTCGGGATGCCGAGCGCATCGCCCTGTTCGAGTCTGGGCGCGCCTACCTGGCCAAGGGGCAATCGGACGCGGGGGGCGTGCTCGGTGGCGAGTTCGCGGGCGAGCGCCAGCCACCCGCGTTCGAGCCGCATTGCATCGCGGCCCTCGCCCTGGGCCCACTCGCGGGGCCGAGCTGGGGGGCGGACGATCGACCGGCCGACTTCTTCGCGCTCAAAGGCGTCCTCGAGGCGCTGGCCGGTCAGCTCGGGGCGCAGGTCGCGTTCGAGCCGGGGGCGCAGCCGTTCCTGCATCCCGGCCGGGCGGCGAGGTTGCTCGTGGGCGGCCTCGAAGCGGGATGGCTCGGCGAGGTCCACCCGGTCGTCTGCCGCCAGTGGGATCTCGATCCAGCGGTTGGGTTCCAGATCGGGCTTGCGGAGCTGGTGGCGGGATCGTCCTTCGGCCTGGAGCAGTACGAGGACGTCACTACCTACCCGGCCGTTCATGAGGATCTGGCGATCGTGGTCGACGAGGGGTTGCCGGCCGCCAGGGTACGGGAGGCGGTGGTGGCGGCCGGCGGCGAGCTGCTGCGCAGCGCAACGGTCTTCGATCTCTATCGCGGCAAGCAGGTGGGGGAGGGGCGAAAGAGCCTCGCGTTGCGGCTCGAGTTCCGCGCTCCCGATCGCACGCTCACCGACGCCGAAGTCGCCGAGCGGCGCGAGGCGATCAAGGCCGCGCTCGCGGAGATTGGCGGGTCGCTCCGTGAGTGAAGTGCGAGTGCTGGTTGCCGGCGCGTCCGGCTACGCCGGCGCGCTGGCGGCGGACCTGGTCTGGAGGCATCCGCGCCTCGAGCTCGTCGCGGCCACCTCGCGCGGCGAGGCCGGTACGCGGCTCGATCGCCTCTACCCGCGCCACCGCGTCCCGGTCGTGCTGGAGCAGCTCGATCTCGAGCAAGCTGCCGGATACGACGCCGCCCTGGTCGCCTATCCACACGGCGCAGCCGCGGAGCTCGTCGGCGAGCTCCGCAGAGCTGACATGCCGGTGGTCGACATCTCCGCCGACTTCCGTCTCCACGACCTGTCGACCTACCAGCGCACCTACGGCGATCACGGCGCGCCGCAGTTGCTGGGCGAGGCCGTCTACGGGCTCACAGAGCTCCACCGCGAGCCGATCCGCGAGGCGAAGCTGGTCGCCAACCCCGGCTGCTACCCGACCGCGGCCTTGCTCGCGCTCGCGCCGCTCGCTGGGGCCGGGCTGGTGGACGACGTCGTGATCAGCGCCGCGTCGGGAATCTCGGGGGCCGGACGGGGCGGGGGGGAGCGGCTTGCGTTCGTCACCGTGGACGAGAACTTCAGCCCCTACGGGGTCGATGGCCACCGCCACGCGCCGGAGATCGTTCAGGAGCTTGGGGAGCTGGGCAGCTCGGCGCCCGTGTCCTTTGTTCCGCATCTCCTGCCGCTCGACCAGGGCCTGCTGGCGAGCTGCTACGTGCGCCTGGCTCGGGGCGTGGGGGAGGAGGAGCTCCGGTCCCTGTATGAGGAACGCTACGCCGACGAGCCGTTCGTGGAGCTGGTCGACGAACCGCCCGGGGTTCGCGACGTCCGCGACACGAATCTCTGCCGAGTCCACGTCTCGCTCGACGGGGCCGGCCGGGCGCTCGCCTTCGCCGCGATCGACAACCTCTGGAAGGGGGCGGCCGGGCAGGCGATCCAGAACCTGAACCTGATGCTGGGGTTGCCCGAGACGGAGGGCCTTGGATGACCTTCTTCCGTTCGCGCTGGGTGGACGCGCCGGCGGGGGTCGAGGAGCTCGATCCCGCCGAGCTGGCACCGGGATTCAGGGCGGCGGGCGTCGCCTGCGGCCTCAAGGACGGCGGCAGCACCGACCTGGGCCTGCTCGCCTGCGACGCCGACCAGGTCGGCTCCGCCCTGCTCCTGACCCGCAACGCCGCCGCGGCCGCTCCGGTGCGGGTATGCAGAGAGCAAAGCGACCGCGCCGGGATCCGGGCCGCGGTCGTCAACTCGGGGAACGCGAACGCCGCCCTCGGCGAGCGTGGCTACCGGGACGCGCTGGCGATGCGCGGTGCCGCGGCGGATGCGCTCGGCCTCGATGCCCCCTCGGTGGCGATCGCCGAGACCGGCCCGATCGGCGTTCCGCTCGCGATCGACGCGGTTCGTCGCGGCGTGACGGAGGCGGCGAGCGCCCTGTCTGTCCGCGGAGGCGACGACTTCGCGTACGCGATCATGACCACCGATCGCGGCCCGAAGCGCTGCACGGTGCGAGGTGACGGTGTCACCATCTCCGCCCAGGCCAAGGGCGCTGGGATGATCGAGCCGCGCTTCGCGACCATGCTGTGCTTCCTCCAGACCGACGCCCAGGTGCCCGAACCCGAGGTGGCCCTGCGAGCGGCGGTCGCCGACTCGTTCGAGCGGATCACCGTCGACGGTCAGATGAGCACCAACGACACGGTGCTGCTCCAGGCGACGGGGTCGTCGGGCCGGCCGTTGCCCGCCGGGCTCCTGGATGCCGTCCTGTTGCAGCTCGCGCTCGAGATCGTCGCCGACGGAGAGGGGGCGACGCGGGTCGGCCGCATCGAGGTGACCGGAGGTGCCTCGAGCGAGGAGGCGGAGCGGGTGGCGCGGGCGATCGCCAACTCGCCGCTCGTCAAGACCGCCTTTTACGGACGGGACCCCAACTGGGGCCGGATCGCCCAGGCGGCCGGAATGGCATTGGCAGGCGAGCAGCTCGAGGAGCTTGGCCCGGACGCGATCGAGGCCGGAGAGCTGGGCTCGAATGCGGCCGAGGCCGAGATCGGGCTCCGCCTCGACCGCGGCGACGGCGGAGCTCAGGTCTACTTCTCCGACCTCACGCATGGCTATGTCGACGTGAACTCGGAGTACAGGACGTGAGCGACGAACGCGCAACCGGCGCCGAGCAGCGTGAGCCGGCCGAAAGCGTTCGGACCCTGCTCGAGGCCCTCCCCTACATCAGGGAGTTCCACGGCAGCACCGTGGTGATCAAGTACGGCGGCGCCGCAATGCGCGACGAGGAGCTCCGCGAGGGCTTCGCCACGGACATCGTGCTGCTCAAGTACGTGGGCCTGAACCCGGTGATCGTCCACGGCGGCGGGCCGGACATCACCAGCTACATGGAGCGGCTGGGGATGGAGGTCCGGTTCGTCGAGGGGGTGCGCGTCTCCGATCCGGAGACGGTCGAGGTGGCGAAGATGGTCCTGCTCGGCAAGGTGAACTCCGACATCGTCAGCCGGCTCAACCGGCACGGCCAGCCAGCGGTCGGGCTCTCGGGTGAGGACGGGACCCTGTTCGAGGTGCGGCCGCATCCCAACGCGGACCAGGTCGGGTTCGTGGGCGAGGTCGAGCGCGTCGACGTCAACGTCCTCACCCACATCGCCGAGGACTACATCCCGGTGGTCGCCTCCGCCGGCACCGACCGCGAGGGCAATTCCTACAACGTCAACGCCGACGCCGCCGCCGGCAAGGTGGCCGCGGCCCTGCGCGCCTACAAGGCGATCTTCCTCACCGACGTTCCCGGGTGGCTCGCCGACCCCAACGATCCCGGCTCGCTGGTCACGCGCGCCACCGTGAGCGAGGTGGCGACCGCGCTCGGGGAGGTCAAGGGAGGCATGCGGCCGAAACTCGGAGCCTGTATCGAGGCGATCGGCGGTGGGGTGCAGTCGGCGCACATCATCGACGGCTCCAAGCCCCATTCCCTGCTCCTGGAGCTGTTCACTGATGCGGGGATCGGCACCATGGTCACTCCGTGAAGAACCACTCCGGCGACATCCTCGGCATCGCCTCCGGTGTCGCCGGGCCGCGGTAGCCATGCTCACTGAGTTACAGGAGCTCGAGGCGCGGTATGCGATGCCGACCTACGCGCGGGCGCCGGTCGAGTTCGTGCGCGGTGACGGAGCGCGGCTGTGGGACGTCGACGGCAAGGAGTACCTCGACTTCTTCGCGGGGCTCTCGGTCCACAACGCCGGCCACTGCCACCCGCGGATCGTCGCCGCGATCAGCGACCAGGCGGAGCGGCTGGGGGGCGTCTCCAACCTTTACTACACGGAGCCGGCGATGCGGCTCTGCGAGCGGCTCGCCGGCTCGGGTCTCGGCGGCAAGGTCTTCCTCTGCAACTCGGGCGCGGAGGCGAACGAGTGCGCGATCAAGCTAGTCCGAAAGCACGCGCACCGACGCGGCGTTGCCGCTCCCGAGATCGTCGTCCTCGAGAACGCCTTCCACGGCCGCACGCTCGGGACGCTGGCGGCGACCCCGAAGCTCGCTCGCGAGGACCTCTTCGGACCGCTCCCGGCGGGCTTCGCGCCCGTGCCCCGCGACGACCCCGGCGCGCTCCGGGGCGCGGTCGGCGAGCGCACCGCCGCGGTGGTCATTGAGCCGATCCAGGGCGAGGCGGGGATCTTCCCGATCGCCGACGAGGTGCTGCTCGCCGCACGCGAGGCCTGCGACGCCTCGGGCGCGCTGCTCGTCCTCGACGAGATCCAGTCGGGGATGGGGAGGACCGGCTCGCTCTGGGCCTATGAGCAGCTCCCCGTGCGTCCGGACGCGATCACGGCGGCGAAGGCGCTTGGGGGAGGGCTCCCGGTCGGCGCCTGCGTGACCTCGCCAGAGCTGGGCGAGGTGCTGGGGCGCGGCGACCACGGCTCCACCTTCGCCGGCGCCCCGATCGCCGCCGCCGCCGCGCTCGCCGCCCTCGAGGTGATCGACGAGCCGGGGCTGCTTCGCCGCGTCCGGGAGCTGGGCGCCCGCTTGATGGAGGGGCTGGCGGCGCTCGACGGCGTCGCCGAGATCCGCGGCCGCGGCCTCATGGTCGGAGTCTCGCTGGCCGACGGCCTCGACGCCGGTGAGGTTGCAGCCCGCGCTCTCGACGCCGGCCTCGTCCTCAACGTCCCCGGATCGGGCATGCTGCGATTCCTGCCGCCGCTGGTGATCGCCACAGAAGACGTCGATTCCGCGCTCGCAATCCTGCGCGATGTCATCGCCTGAGCGACCGCCTCCTCCGCCCGACCCTCGTCGCGTCCTGGCCGAGGGGGGGCTGACGCCGAAGCCGCCACCGCCCGAGGACGGCCCGTCACGGCGCCCGACGATCGCTCTGATCCTGGTCTCCGCCCTGGCGCTCGGCCTCGGCGTCGCCGTCGCGGTGATCGTCGCGTCGGGACCTGAGAAGGAAGTGGTCACGCGTTCGACGACCACCACCAGCGTGAAGACGGTGCAGCCGACGACGACGGTCGTGACCACCGTCCCGACGATCACGACGACGGTCAAAAAGACAGTCGAGACGGTGACGGAGACGACGACCGCTACCGTCACGGAGACAAAGCCGACGCCCAACGGGCCGCCCGCCGGCAACGGCTGAGAGAGCCGAGCCGGCGGGGATCCGCCCGCAGCGCTGCATACACTCGCCCCAGTGCACGAGGATCCGACCCGCTACATGGGCCAGCCTGAGCCGTCTCCCGGCCCGCCGCCAGGCCAGTCGCCCCCGGGCGGCATGAGTCGCGGCGTCAAGTGGGCGATCGCGCTGCTGGTGGCAGTTGTGATCGGCCTCGTCGTCGCGCTCGCCGTGATCGCTGCCGACAGCGGCGACAACGAGACGACCACCGCAACTGTCACGCCGACAACGAGCACGTCGACGGCGCCCACGACCACGTCCACGACGCCCACGACGACGCCCACGACGACCACGACCACGGCCACCACCACGACGAGCACCGTGACCGACACCGGCGGGAGTGGCGGTACGCCGTCACCGTAAGCATCACACCCAACCGTCTCGCTACGCAGCGCCGCGCTCGAGATCACCGCACCGTCGCCGGTCGGTTTGGGCCCCGCAGGCCCTACGGGCAGCCTCGCGCAAGGCTCGGCGCGACGCCGGCTACGAGTGGGGCCTCTCAAACGTTGCACCCGAAACCGCGGCCCCAGATCGCCGCCATCAGCGCCGAAGGCGCGGTGCGAGCGCCGAAGGCGCGAGGTCCTCGGTCGCCCGAATAGCGCACTGCTATTCGGGCTCCCTGCGTCCTTGCCTGGCGACGCCTGCGCCTCGCGGTTTCAGGCACACCGTCATGAGACACCCCACTAGAAGCTCGCCGAGAGGTGACGATGAGCGGCTCGGCCGCTTCAGCCCCTGGTCGCGCCTGCCGATAGAACTATCAGGTCGTCCGGGCAGGCTAAAACTCCGATCCGCAGGCCTCCGCCGAGCCCGGCGACAGAAGGGAGCGGCGCCAGATGAAGGGTGAGCTTCACGACAGCATCGAATCGGTGCTTCCCGAGTGGGAGGAGTTGTTTCGCGCCGATCCCGAAGCGACACCGTTCATGTCGCCCCAGTGGGCGCGAGCGTGGTGGCGAACGTTCGGGGGTTCGGGCCGACCGTGGATAGTTGCCGTCCGCGAAAATGGACAGCTCGTCGGCCTCGCGCCGTTCATCCTCCGCAGGCGAGGCCCGCTCCGGGTCCTGGGTCGACCCGGCTCGCACCCGAGCCAGGACGTCCTCGCCCCCTCCCAGCTGAGGCCGGATGTGGCGGAGGCGGTTGCGGCCGAGATCGCCTCCAGGCGCAAGGAATGGGACCTCATGGCGGTCAGCTGCTTCCCCGAGGACTCGGCCATCGAGCGCTCGATGAGGCAGCGGGGGCTGCGCTTGCGGCAGCGGAGAACGGCCACCTACCCCCGGATCGAGCTTCCGGGCAGCTTCGATGAGTACCTGGCGATGCTTCCACGCAAGCGCAGAAAGGATCTTCGGCGCCACCTTCGCCGCCTGGACGACGGCGTGTTCGAGGTCCGGCAGGTCACCGAGCCGGCGGCGATCGGCGCCGCGATCGATCGCTGGCATACCCTGAAGCTGAACTGGTGGGAAGCCAAGGAGGACGCGGAGATCCACGCTGGGCAGCGGGGTCCAGGGTTCGCCGGATTCCTCCGGGATCTGATGTTGCTGATGATTCCCGCGGGGCTCGGCGAGGTCTGGGAGCTCCGACACTCCGGCCAGGTGGTGGGCGTCGAGATCAGCCTGCTCGACCGGCGCACCTTCTACTCCTGGGAGGGAGGCCACGACCTGGGGGTTGCTCACCTGGGACCGGGAAAGGTCGCGATCGGTGAGGGCATACGGCTTTCCATAGCCGCGGGACGCCGCTACTACGACCTGATGCGCGGCGGGGAGCCTTACAAGTACTGGTACGGAGCCCGCGATCGCGAGAGTCACTCTCTGCTGGTCGGAAACGACCGCCTGACTTCGCGCACCTCCCTGTTCGCATCGGCCCCCTCGACCGGCTTCGGTCGACTGCTTCGTGCCGGCTCCGAGATTGACGCAAGTGGGAACGGGCAGCGGAGTAACGGGTCGGCGCGCGGTGATGCCCTAGCGCGTACGCCGTGATGCCGGCCCCGCTCAAGCTTCGCGCGGCCTAGACCCCGATCCACGGGCTTCAGAATCACCTGGGTAGATCCTGCATCATGTCGCACCATGGAATGCCGGGCGAGAGAATAGAGCGGCGCCATGAAGGGTGAGCTTCACGACAGCATCGAATCGGTGCTTCCCGAGTGGGAGGAGTTGTTTCGCGCCGATCCCGAAGCGACACCGTTCATGTCGCCCCAGTGGGCGCGAGCGTGGTGGCGAACGTTCGGGGGTTCGGGCCGACCGTGGATAGTTGCCGTCCGCGAAAATGGACAGCTCGTCGGCCTCGCGCCGTTCATCCTCCGCAGGCGAGGCCCGCTCCGGGTCCTGGGTCGACCCGGCTCGCACCCGAGCCAGGACGTCCTCGCCCCCTCCCAGCTGAGGCCGGATGTGGCGGAGGCGGTTGCGGCCGAGATCGCCTCCAGGCGCAAGGAATGGGACCTCATGGCGGTCAGCTGCTTCCCCGAGGACTCGGCCATCGAGCGCTCGATGAGGCAGCGGGGGCTGCGCTTGCGGCAGCGGAGAACGGCCACCTACCCCCGGATCGAGCTTCCGGGCAGCTTCGATGAGTACCTGGCGATGCTTCCACGCAAGCGCAGAAAGGATCTTCGGCGCCACCTTCGCCGCCTGGACGACGGCGTGTTCGAGGTCCGGCAGGTCACCGAGCCGGCGGCGATCGGCGCCGCGATCGATCGCTGGCATACCCTGAAGCTGAACTGGTGGGAAGCCAAGGAGGACGCGGAGATCCACGCTGGGCAGCGGGGTCCAGGGTTCGCCGGATTCCTCCGGGATCTGATGTTGCTGATGATTCCCGCGGGGCTCGGCGAGGTCTGGGAGCTCCGACACTCCGGCCAGGTGGTGGGCGTCGAGATCAGCCTGCTCGACCGGCGCACCTTCTACTCCTGGGAGGGAGGCCACGACCTGGGGGTTGCTCACCTGGGACCGGGAAAGGTCGCGATCGGTGAGGGCATACGGCTTTCCATAGCCGCGGGACGCCGCTACTACGACCTGATGCGCGGCGGGGAGCCTTACAAGTACTGGTACGGAGCCCGCGATCGCGAGAGTCACTCTCTGCTGGTCGGAAACAACCGCGTGACGTCGCGCGCCGCATTGCTTGCCATGGGCTCACGCGAGCGGCTTCGGGGCTCCTCGGGAGCGGACTCGCCGGATGAGGCGGCGGGCTAAGCGGCCGCCGGGCGGTCATCCTCGAGGCCGAGGGGGGCGCGGCGGCGGCGAAGCCGGCGCGTCGCCGCTCGCGAGGCGAGCAACAGGCCCGGCAGCGGGTCGTCGGATGCCCACATCGACCCCGCTCCGGCGCGCGCCCGGCGGCTCAGCAGGCGTCGAGGTGACCCTTGCGCGGCGGCCGCCAGGTCGCCCTTGAGCCAGCGGTAGGTGACGCCGACCGGGTACGTGCCAAGCGGCGGACGTGGGCCATCGGTGACAACCGCGTGCCACACCAGGGGAAGGTTCACCCCGCACGCGAGCGCCAACGGAAGGCAGGCGTAGAAGCGGGGATTGACGTCGATCAGCGTCATCCCGCGCACGTCGTCGACGAAGTCGAGCTGAGCGAGCCCCCAGTAACCGGCACGTCGCAGGAATTGAGCGGCACGCTCCACGAGGTCGGGAGCGGGCTCGACGCTGACGGCATAGCTGATCGATCCGGCCGTCGGGGGCCATGTCTCCCGTGCCAGTCCCTGAAACTGCACAGCCACCTGCCCCTCCCGATCGAGGACGAGCTCGAGCGAGATCAGCGAGCCGGACGCCTGTTCCTGTACCAATATCGACTCCTCGGGAGGCACCTGCCGCCGTCGCAGAACCTGCTGCAGCTGATCTTGACTCTCGATCAGGCTCGCCGAGCCCAAGCGGCCGACCGGGGCGGCGGGCTTGATCACGCTTGGAACCGGTATCGAGGATTCCAGAAGCTCGCCGGCCGTCGCTTCGACGATGGTGGCGGGGGACCTCAGGCCGACCTCGGCGGTGAGCGCCCCTAGCCCGGGCTTCTCCCGGATCCTGCCCAGGGCATCGTTCGTGGGGTAGGGCAAAACGACCTCGGGCGGCAGCTCCGCCAGGTGGTCGAGGATCGCGTCGATGCTCTCCTCCCGGCTGGGGTAGACAACGAGCGGGCCGCGCTCCCTGGCAACGCTCGCGATGTGGGCCACGTACGCCGCGGGGCTTGCGACCGCGTCAGGGCTGACCTCACGCTCCCGTGTGTAGCGCGACCACAGCCCGGCGGCGGATCGATCGGGCCCGATCGCGATCACCCCGATGCCGCCCCTGCCCAACCCTCTCACCCCGGCAACCGCGGGGGCCAGCTGTACATCCGTTACCAGGGCGTCCAATTGGCGAGAAAGGGTAGGGCACGGTGCGGCTCATCTCGAGCGACCGGCACCGTACGAGCCCAGCCGGTACCGGAGATATCGCCCCCCAGCTCGGGTCGGTTCGGGAGGAGCTCAGCGAGGATCGCCGCTGTCCGTTGTGCGACGGGCTCGACGAGCTCGTCAGGCACCGCGAGACTCCAGCCGTTCGGGCTATGGGCTCCGAACCCGGTAGGGCTCGACTGGCGGCGATGTGCCGGTCCGATGCCTGGCTGATCATCGAGGCGCGACTGCGCGCGATCCAGGCGTGGGCACGCCGACCAGGGCGGCCACGGCAACACCTCGCCGGGGGAGGCTGCGCGCCACCGCCAGCCCGCCATCCGTGGGAGCCAAGAGGATCGCCTGTGGAGCCTCGGGTCTGGGCGACGCCCCTCGTCCCAGCTCGTCACCGCGCGCTTCGTCCACACCCCCCGTCACGAGTATCATCGCGCCCGTCAGTTCGCCTCGCCGCCTGGGCCCTCAGACGACTCCCTCCGCTCCGAAATCACTCATCAGGCGCGCGATTCCGAGACGGTATCGCGCGGGGGCGAAGCGGCTGTATTACCGCACGTTGCGCCAGCGCGGTCGTCAGGCAATCATCGCTCGCAAGCTCGAGTGGCACGCAGGCGGCTGTCGCGAGCTGGGCTCGCCGCTCTACGCCCGATTGCTGAAGCGAACCGCGGCCGACGTGAGGGAAGGCGGCCTCTGCTGGGGGATCCTCCAGGGACACGAGATGAGCCCGGTTGGCATGGTCGGCGCGCTCCCGCTCAGGTTCATGGCCTCGGTTCATCGGATAGTGCTCGAAGGCCGAGCACCGGGACTGGCCGCGCACTACCCATCTGCCGGAGGCGTCGCGGGCGACAGCGATCCCTGGCCGGTGTTCGTCGCGACCCTCGAAGAGCATCGCGACGAGCTGCGCGCCATGCTCGAGCTGCCCGAGCAGACCAACGAGGTCGGGCGCTCCGCGGCCTTGCTGGGGGGCTTCATGATCGCCGCGGGCGCAGCCCGCCTTCCGATTCGCCAGTTCGAGCCCGGCGCCAGCGCGGGGCTGAACCTCCGGTGGGACAGGTACCGCTATGAGACTCGCGACGCCGGCTGGGGCGATCCCGATTCCCCGGTTCGCCTGAGCGATGCGTTCGTCGATCGCGTTCCCCGCCTCGATTCGGGCGTGCGCGTGGTCGACCGCGCGGGCTGCGACGCTGCGCCGCTAGACCCGCGGTCCCCGGACGATCGGTTGACCCTGACCTCCTTCATTTGGGCGGACCAGCCCGAGCGGATCGAGCGACTGAAAGGCGCGATGGATGTGGCCGCTCGAGTCCCGGCCGCCGTGGAGAGAGCCGACGCAGTCGAGTGGACTGCCGCGCAACTCGGCCGTTTGCACCCGGGCGCCGTGACCATCCTCTTTCATTCGTTCTTCGTTCGGTTCCTCGAGCCGGACGAGCGCGATCGGCTCGCGAGCGTGATCGCGGAAGCGGGTCGGGGGGCGAGCGACCGTGCTCCGCTGGCCTGGCTCCGGATGGAGGGCGGCCTGTTCCGCGCGGAGGTCCGCATGACCATGTGGCCCGGGGGCAGGGAACGCCTCCTCGCGATCAGCGACGCGTACGGCCGGCGCATCCGCTGGCTCGATCAGAGATAGCCCACGGTGCCGATCAGGCGGGTGAGCGCCAGCGGAGCGCCTTCCAGGAGCGGGTAAGCAGCGGGTGCTGCTCGGTTGCGAGACGCTCGAAAAGGCCCATGCCGGCGGGGGCGCCTCCGTCTTCCCCATCGCCTTGCGAAGCGCTCGCGCCCGCCGGATAGGTGTAGCGGAACCGGGGCGCGGGTTCCGCGGTCCAGCCCGCCTTGAACTCCGCGAGCGAGCCCACCACCTTCCCGAGGGCGAAGTCGAGGTAGGGGTACCCGCCGCCGATGCAGAGCTGGACCGCCTTCCAGTACACCGCCTGATTCGGGCGTAGGTCTAGGTAACTCTCGTCGCTTCCGTTGTAGACCAGGTCGGCGATCTCAACGAGGAAGTGGAAGATGCCGCCGGCGAGGATCCTCCCGTCGTATTCGGCAACCAGGAGCCGGAAGACCCCGGATGGTGCCACGGCGATCCCGCGCGATCTTCAGCTGGCGGAGCTGCGCGGCAAGGCGCGATGTTGCTCCCAAAGCGACAGGCCGTGCAGTGGGTGATCGACAAGGTCCAGGAGCTGATGGACAGGCTGCAAGTGTGCTGAGCGACGATCTCCATTGGCTTCGAGACTGCTCAGGCGTGCAGGATGTCCCGAAGGCCGAATCGCATGCTCCTCGCTTCGGTAATCGCCCACCTCTCCGCAGAAGTCAGATCCGGGTGCCAAAAATCGATGATTAGGACGACTCTCTCGCCGCTGTCATTCCAGACCTCGTGTTCGAACGAGTCATCGAAGATCAAACATTGCCCTTCCCGCCATTCGTACTTTTCCTCGCCGATTCGAATGCGCGCGTCGTCAGGCACGACAATCCCAAGATGGCACCGGAGCCGCGTATTGATCGGTCCGTGATGACGCTTGATATGTGTACCACCACCCAGAACCGAGAGATAGGTCTGGCCGGCTTCCGCGGCGCCGGGAATCGAGTCGACGATCTCAGATGTTTGGCGGCAGGCGCGCGCGGTTGCTTCGACTCGATGACCTCCCGCAAAGAAATACAGCACGCTCCATCGACCCCGATCGGTCAGGCCCTGCGGGTGTGCGTCCAGGGTCAATCTGGTACTGAAATCAAGGAGTTCCTGACGGATGGTTTCGAAGTCGTTCACGAGGCGGGGGACCCACGCGAACTCTGACGCGTCATACACCGGTTGAGCTCTCAAACCCGGAAAGTAGTTGGTCGGTTTCTGCAACGGTTCTACGTACTCAGGCGCTTCCAGTTTGAAATGAATCGATAGGTAGTGATAGAACCTCTCCAAGTCGTGCGGTGCGAAGCCTTGAGCGGCCGCGCGGCGCCTGAGCTGGGTCCAAATGATCTTGCGTCGTGGGCGTGCAGCCGACCGCACAACGAGCCGCTTTGCCCGTCTGCGCGCTGCAGACTTTACTTCCGCTACCCGAGCCATATTCGTGGGCTCCCTTCTGCCGGGGGTCAAGGGTCGTCCAGGCCGCGCCTCGGTTGGAGTGCCGTCGCCTGCGCCGAACCCTATAGGAGGAAGGGTTCACGGATACCTGATGCCGGCCTGCTCGGCGAGCGCGTACAGCGAGGCCTTGTCCATCAGCTTCAGATGTGCGCTATCCGCCGACTCGAACGAGCTCAGGTTGCGCGGAATCCGGGATCGCTCCCGCACGAGGAATTCCGTTGCCCGGTCTGATCCGGAGATCAGGACGCCGTCGCCCGCTCGCGCGAAATCGTCGAGGAGGGCGAGCCAGCGCTCCAGACCCTGGGGAAGCAGGGGCACCACGTGGCCATCGCTCCATCGGCTGCGGGCGACCCACGAATGCTCCGGGGTGACCAGGACGGACACCGGTACCCCGCGCCGGTGAAGCGTGCGAACGATCGGCACGCCCCCATCATTCAGGGCGAGCAGGATCGCCCGAGGAAAGCCGGTGGCGTCGCCCTCGGCACGTCCTCCAGCGGAGCCGTCCTCGGCGAGCGCAGCCGTCCGTTCGAGCTGTGGCCCACGCTTGCGCGCCGAGCGAGGTCCACAGCGACCGCGATCCTCGTGCGAACTGTTGAGCCGCGAGGGCCACCACGGGGCCAGGGTCCCGGAGGCTGAGGGCGCCCACGCCCTTGACCCCTCGGTAGCTCCGAACCCACTCCCGGATCGTGAGCTCGCGACGGCGGAGTTGCGGAAGCACCGCGCGAGCTTCGAGAGTGGGGACCACCGATCTCACCCCGGCGACTTGGGCCGGCTGCGGGGGCAAGGGGAGCCCGGCGAGGCACGCGTAGAGGCGCCAAGACGCGTCGATTCCCGAAGCGTCCCCCAACGCGAAGCCCTGGGGGAGCCGAACGTTGGCCTCGATCAGCACCACCTCGCCCGTCTCGGCGTGCCTCTTGGCCTCGAAGCCCGATAGGCCGACGAACCCGGCGGCGTCGAGGATCCGGTGGGCGAGCGCCATTGTTTCGGGCACCTCAGCCGACTCGTGTACCGAGCCGGCGCCAAAGCCGGGCGGAAACTGACGGATCTTGCGCTTTTCGTATGAGAGGGCGTAGGTCCCGTCTTCAGTGCGCACGGTGACCGCGCCCTCCAGATTTCGGTCCGGACCGGGCACGTATTCGCTGATCATCAGCTCCAGGCCCGCGGCCAGGGCCGGGCGCGCGGCCTCGGCCAGCTCGGCGGGACTGCGAACGACGATCACCCGACGGTCGCCGAACAGCCGCCGCCACAGATGCGAGAGCACGGGCTTGAGCAGACACGGGTACGACGCCTGCTCCGCTATCTCCTCGACCGCCATGCCCGGCAAGAGATCAATGTTCCACGGGGTCCTCACGCCGAGGGTGGTCGCGAGATCGTAAAGCGACCGCTTGTCCATCAGCCTCAGGTGCGCGCCATCCGGAGCCTCGAACGAGCGCAGATGATCAGGGATGCGTTCACGCTCGCGGGCCAGGAACTCCGTAATCCCGTCAGTTCCCGAGATCAGCACGCCCTCGCCCCGCTCCGCCAGCTCGGCGAGTGCGAGATGCCAGGCCGCGGGGTGCTGCGCAACGGGCTCCAGCACGCGGCCGTCGGCCCAGCGGCTGCGGGTTATCCACGCATGGGCCGGGGTCGCGAGGACCGTGACCGGCACCCCGCGGCGGCTCAGGCTGCGAATCAGGGGCAGCCCTCCGTCATTGGGGGCCAGGATGATCGCCCGCGGCAGGGGTGACGAGGTCGCCGGCGGAGCCGGTTGTGGCGGGCGACGGTCGGCTACCACAGGCACGTGATCACGGCGAAATCGTACGCTCTCCTGCCAGTTGAACGCGCTGGTTCTCGGTAGGGTACGCCGCCGTGACCACGGACGGCAATCCTCCCGTGGTCACTTTTGGCGGGAAGGCATCGCCTTTCCGGTTGTGCGAAGCCTCGACCGGGCGGGCGTGAGAGCCTACGCCGTCGGAGGTAGCCCGGCGTACAACCCGATCGCCTACTCGCGTCATTGCGCCGGATACACCGACCTGGGCAGCAAGGAGGGGGTCGTTGACCGCTGGCTTGACTGGCTGGCTGAGAGCGCCCCGCGGGGGGCGGTGCTCCTGCCCTGCAACGACGAGGCCCTGGACCTGATCGTCCGCCACCGCGCAACGCTCGAGGGGCTCGGGTACGTGCCGGTCGAAGCGGACGACGAGGTGCTGGCGGCGATGCTCGACAAGGAGAAGACGTATGAGCTCGCCCGGCGCGCAGGCGTGCCCACACCCCGCACCTGGACCATCGCAAGCGGCGGCGACCTCGACACCTCGATCGAGGAGATCGGCTACCCCTGCGCGCTGAAGCCCCTCCATACTCACCTGTTCGCACGCGTCTCGGGGTCGGCAACAAGCTGCTGGTCGCGAATGACCGCCGCGAGCTGGAAGAGGGGCTTGGCCGGATGTATGCACTTGGCCTCCAGGTCGCGGTCACGGAGATCATTCCGGGGCCCGAGACCGAGCTGCTCTTGAACTGCGGCTACCTGGACGAGCGTGGCGAGCCGCTCACCCACTTCACCTTTTTACAAGCTGCGCCAATACCCGCCCCACTTCGGCTTGGGCTGCTAGTCGTCAGTGACTGGGATCAGGCAGTGATCGACGCCGGACTGCGCTTTCTGCGTGGGGTGGGACTTCGTGGCCTCTTTCACGTCGAGTTCAAACGCGATCCGCGCGACGGGGAGCTGAAGCTGTTGGAGTGCAACCACCGGTTCACGATCGAGGCGATGTTCGCCCCCATCGACCTGCCGTTGCTGACCTACAATCGCCCTCTCGGCCGGCCGCTGCCGCCGGCCCGCTCCTACCGGAGTGGTGTCCACCTCTGGAGCCCGGTTCAGGACGTTAGGGCTTTGCTCTCCTACCGGCGCAGCGGAGAGCTAACGTTCGGGCGGTGGCTGTGGAGCCTGTTGCACCGACAGCGCTTCCACGCCTTCCGGTGGGACGACCCGCTTCCAACGATCCTGCATCACCTCGGCCGGCTGGTCCGGGGCCTCCGTCGGCGGGTGTTCGGAGGCCGAGAGGTCCGGGAGCACGACCCGCTGCTGGCGTCCGGGCGGTGACGGCTGGGGACATCTCTAAGCTGGCCACGGCTCCATGAACGAATCCGAGGCGCCACGCAGCATGACCCGGACTGTCGTGCGCGGCGTCGGGTTGGCCGGGGGAGGCTACGTAGTCGGCCAGGCGATCAATCTCGCCGTCTATGTGGTGCTCGCCCGCCTGGTGACCCCGGAGGAGTTCGGCCAATTCGCTGCCGGCGCGGTTCTCGTGCAGGCCGGGCTCTATCTGACCGATTCAGGCTTGAGTGCGGCGGTCATTCAACGGCGCGACCGGATCGAGGAGGCGGCGAGCACGGCCGTGGTGGCCACAGTGCTCGCCGGGATCGGACTGGGTCTCGCCGCGCTCGCGGCATCGCCGCTGATCGGGCGCGTCTTCCAGAGCCATCAGGTCACCCTGGTGGCGGCGGCCGCGTCGGGATGGATCGTGGTGCGCTCGTTCGCGATCATCCCGGACGCTCTCATGCAGCGGCGCTTTTCGTTCGTACGCCGGGCGGTTATCGACCCGCTGGGCATCGTCGTATTCGGGGCGGTCGCGATCATTGCGACCGCACAGGGAATGGGCGTCTGGGGGCTCGTGCTTGGCAACTACGCGCAGTTCGCGATCATGTCCGTCTCCTCCTGGGCCCTGGCGAGATGGCGACCTCGGCTCGGCCTCGCATCCGTGGCGATGTGGCGAGAGCTGGTCAGGTTCGGACGGCACGTGATGGCCTCGGGTGTGCTGGCTACGGTGTCTACAGTGCTGAGCACCACGATCATCGGGCGCTTCTTCGGCACCGCCACGCTGGGCCAGTTTCGTTACGGGGCCCGGATCGTCCAGACACCGCTTGGGGCGCTGATCAACGCCGGCTCCTACGTCTTATTTCCGGCCTTCTCGAGGATCTCGTCCGACGCACAGCGACTGCAGCGCGGTTTCCTGCGCGCGGTGCGGGTGACCTTCTCGATCGCGACCCCCATCAGCCTCTTGCTGTTGCCGCTCGGCGTGCCCTTGGCAGTGCTCCTCTTCGGAGAGCAGTGGCACGAGGCGGGGACGCTGGCGGCAGCGATGTTCGCCTACACCGGGGCGCGCGCCTACATCTCGCTCACGAGGGAAATCTTCAAGGCGTCCGGGCGGACGGAGATCTTGACCAAGCTGCAGACCGTCTCCGGGGTGCTGACCCTGGGTCTGATGGTTGCTGCCGTGCCGCTCGGCTCGACTGCGGTTGGGGCGGCCGTATCGCTCAGCTCGATCGGCACCGCCGCGTACGCGACCCACGCAGTCGCGCAGACAACCGAGATCCCGGTTCAGCGCATCGTGGGGGAGATGTGGCCCCCCTTGGCGACATCCGCCCTGATGGCCGGCGGGCTCTTCGGGGTCGAGCTGCTGGTCGACGCCGACGCGCATGGAACGGCGGCGGGATTGGCCCTGCTGGCTGCAGAGGGACTCCTTGGGATGGGCATCTATCTGGGCGCGCTCGCGGTGGTTGCGCCTGCCCACATGCGCGAGCTGGTCGCACTGGCCGAGCACTTGCCGGGCCGGCTTCGGCGCCGCGCTCGGCCCACGGCGGCCCTCGAGCCGGAGTCGAACGCCGCGGCACCGCTCCCCTGAGGTTGGTCAGCGCGGACGGCGGGTACGGCGCGACCCCAGCCGGCGCAGGTATCGGCCCACGCGCCGGACTTCCCTGAGGCCAAGCGCCAAGGCCGGGCCGGGGTCACGGAGGCTGAGACCGCTGACGTCGCGCACGCCCCGGTAGCTCGCGAGCAGCGCTCGTGGCGAGTTCGTCCGCTGCCTCAACTCGTCGACGATCGCGCGCGGCTCGAAGCTCGGCATTACGGTCTTGACGCCCACCCTTTGGGCGGGCTGGGGCCAAGCGGAAGCCCGGCCAGGGTGGCGTAAAGGCGCCACGATGCGTCAACGTTCGACGTGTCACCGAGGCCGAAGTGCCCCAGGACGCGCACGTTGGCCTCGATCAGGACCAGCTCACCCGTTTCGGCGTGCCGCGAGATCGCGCGCCGCTCGGGCGTCACGCCGCCGGTCGTCTACGACCACTTCGCCTCGTAGCTCGATCTCCATCGTGAAGCGGCCGCGTCGTTGCTCGTGGAAAGGTGACGCGCGCCGTCTGACCTTCGGCTGCGAGGGCCTCGCGGGCGATCGCCCTCGCGGAAGGTCGTGTACTCGCGCCCGTCGGTGTCGCGGATCACGAATCGTGTGTTGCCGGACTGTGTCTTGACGGCAATAAGAGAGGCCGACCTATGATATGGGCAGCGGGGCCCGCGGTTCCTCGGATTCCTCCGGGATCTGATGGTGCTGATGGTTCCCGCCGGGCTCGGCGAGGTCTGGGAGCTCCGACACTCCGGCCAAGTCGTGGGCGTCGAGATCAGCCTCCTCGACCGGCGCACCTTCTATTCCTGGCAGGGAGGGTATGACCCAGCCATCGCTCACCTGGGACCGGGAAAGGTCGTGATCGGTGAGGGCATACGGCTATCGATAGCCGCGGGACGCCGCTGCTACGACATGATGCGCGGCGGGCAGGACTACAAGTACTGGTACGGATGCCGTGACCGCAAGGCGCACTCTCTGCTGGTGGGAAACGACCGCATGACGTCGGGCACAGCCCTGCTCGCAATCGGCCCGCTCGACCGGCTCCGGGGTTCCTCGAGAGACGACTCGCCGGAGGAGGCGGTGGGCTAGCCGCCGTCCGGGCGCTCGTCCTCGACTCCCGCTCGGCCACGGCGGCGGCGAAGCCGGTTCGTCACCGCTCGGGACGCGAGAAGGAGGCCCGGCAGCGGATCGTCGGCTGCCCACATCGCTCCGGCGTGGGCCGCGCGGCGCAGCAGCCTGCGGGGCGAGCCTTGGACGGCGGCGGCCACGTCACCCTTCAGCCAGCGATAGGTGACGCCGACCCGATAGGTACCGAGCGGCGGAAGGGGGCCGTCGGTGGCGACGGCGTGCCACGCCAGCGGAAGGTTGACTCCACACGTCAGCGCCAGCGGGAGGCAGGCGTAGAAGCGGGGATTGACGTCGATCAACGTCTTCCCCCTCGCGTCGTCGACGAAGTCGAGCTGGGCGAGCCCCCAGTACCCTGCATGCCTCAGGAATCGGGTGGCGCGCTCGACGAGGTCCGGATCGGGCTCGACGCTCACGGCATAACTGATCAATCCCGCCTTGGGCGGCCACGTCTCCCGTGCGAGTCCCTGAAACTGCGCCACGACTTGCCCGTCGCGATCGAGGACCAGCTCGAGCGACACCAGCGGGCCGGACGCCTGTTCCTGAACCAACAGCGGCTCCTCCGGGGGCACCCGCCGCCGGCGCAGGATCTCGTGTAGCTGCTCCTGACTCTCGATCACGTGCGCCGACCCCAAACGGCCGACCGGAGCGGCGGGCTTGATCACGCTTGGAACGGGGATCGAGGACTCCAGGAGCTCGCCGGCCGTCGCTTGGAGGATGGCGGCGGGTGCCCTCAGACCGACCTCGGCCGTGAGCGCCGCCAGTCCCGGCTTGTCACGGATCCTGCCCAGGGCCGGGTTCGCGGGGAATGGCAGCACCAACTCGGGCGGCATCTCCGCCAGGTGCTCGAGAAGGGCGTCAATGCTCTCCTCTCGCCCCGGGTAGACGACGAGCGGCCCGCGCTCCCTGGCGATGCGGGCGACCTCGGCCGCGAATGCGGCGGGACTCGTGACTGCGTCGGGGCCCACCTCACGCCTCGCCGCGTAGCGCGACCAGAGCCCCGCCGCCGCTCGATCGGGACCGAACGCAACCACCCGAATGCCACCTCGGCCCAGCCCTCTGACCCCGGCTACAGCGGCGGCCAGCTGCACATCGGTTACCAGGGCGTCCAACTGGCGAGAAGCGTAGGGTACGCCGCCGTGACCCCGGACCCCAACCCTCCCGCGGTCACCTTTGGCGGCGAAGGAATCGCCTTTCCGGTCGTGCGAAGCCTCGACCGGGCGGGCGTCAAATCCTACGCCGTCGGGGGTAGCCCGGCGTACAACCCGATCGCCTACTCCCGCCACTGCGCCGGGTACACCGATCTTGGCAGCAAGGAGGGGGTCGTTGACCGCTGGCTCGACTGGCTGGCTGGGAGCGCGCCACGCGGGGCCGTGCTGATGCCATGCAACGACGATGCCCTGGACCTGATCGTCCGCCACCGCGCAACGCTCGAGGGGCTCGGATACGTGCCTGTCGAAGCGGACGACGAGGTACTGGCCGCGATGCTCGACAAGGAGAGGACGTATGAGCTCGCCCGGGCCGCAGGCGTCCCCACGCCCCGCACGTGGACGATCGCAAGCGGCAGCGACCTCGACGATGCGATCGAGGAGATCGGGTACCCCTGCGCGCTGAAGCCCCTCCACACTCACCTGTTCGCGCGCGTCTTCGGCGTCGGCAACAAGCTGCTCGTGGCGAATGATCGCCGCGAGCTCGAGGACGGGCTCAACCGGATGGATGCCGTGGGCTTGGAGATGGCGGTCACCGAGATCGTTCCTGGGCCCGAGACCGAGCTGCTGTCGTACTGCGGCTACCTGGACGAGCGCGGCGAACCGCTCACGCACTTCACATTCCACAAGCTCCGGCAGTACCCGCCGCACTTCGGCTTGGGCTGCTACGTGGTCAGCGACTGGAATGAGGAGGTGATCGAGGCCGGGCTGCGCTTCCTGCGCGGGGTGGGGCTTCGTGGCCTCTTTCACGTCGAGTTCAAGCGTGATCCCCGCGACGGGGTTCTGAAGCTGTTGGAGTGCAACCACCGGTTCACGATCGAGGCGATGTTCGCCCCCATCGACCTGCCGTTGCTGACCTACAATCGCCTCCTCGGCCGTCCGCTGCCGCCCGCCCGCCCCTATAAGAGCGGCATCCACCTGTGGAACCCGGTCCAGGACTTTCGGGCCTTTCGCTTCTATCGGCGTCGTGGGGAGCTGACCTTCGGACGGTGGCTGCGGAGCCTGTTGCGCGTTAGGCGCTTTCACGCCTTTCGCTGGGACGACCCGCTCCCCACGGTCCGGCACCACCTCACTCGGCTGGGCGGGCTCCTACGTCGGCTGGCCTTCGGACGGAGGAACGTGCGGCGGGACGAGAACGTGCGGCGGGACGACCCGCTGCTCGCGTCGGGACGGTGATGGGGAGATCGCGGGCTTTGACCGGTCGTTCTTCCTCGCAACCCCTGACTCGCGATGGCCGGGATCCGCAGGGATGACCCGGCGGACACCCGCTCACGTCGCAGCGTTCACGGACTTCGCGCTGGGCCGAGCGCGCTCCATGCTGGGTTGGCTCTCAGCCTTCGGACCAGCGCGGAAGCCTTGAGCCGGAAACGGGCGGAGTTATCGCGGTGATACACGCCTACCCGGGGGTAAGCGAGCGCGTTCGGGGAGCGTGGGAACCCTTTCGGCAGGGCTCCACCCGCCGAGAAACCCGCTCGTTCGGCGAAGCGAACGACCCGCTCGTCGTGATCGCCAAACGGATAGGCAAGCGAGCGACAGGGCAAGCCCAGCGCGCGTTCGCAGTCTCGCCGCGAGCCTTCGAGCTCGTTGCGGACCCCCCGGTCGTCGAGCAGTGTGAGCCGTGGGTGGGTGCGGGTGTGCGAGCCGATTTCCCACCCGGCGCTGGCCAGCTCACCGAGGTCGTCCCACGACATCGGCACCAGCTCGGACTCGTGCTCCGAGCCGAGCCAGTGGTCGATCCCGTCCCATGACATCGGCCGCTCGATCCCGACCAGAGCTGTGGGCACGAACACGGTGGCGGGCATGTTGTAATGCTCGAGTACCGGCCGTGCGAGCTCCAGCACTGAGCGGTATCCATCGTCGAACGTGATCGCGACGGCGCGCTTGGCTACGGGTTCCCGCACCGCTTCGTGGAAGGTCACCCCGCGATAGCCGCGCCTGGAGAGCACCGACAGATGTGCCTCGAACTGCTCGGGCGTGCTCGAGAGTGCCGCGGGCCACTGCTCGCTGATCGCGTGGTAGCAGAGGACCAGCACGTCTCTACCCATTGGGATGGCGATCCTGGCTCACTTCGATCGGGTACCCTCGGGTCTCTCCGGCGCTCATTGGAAGCCCATCGGCAGGTGGAAGGAACGCAGTCGGGTCCGCATGCGACGGCACCAGAGTAGCTTCGGCGGATGAGCGGCGCCGTGAGGAAGCGAAAGCTTCGCCACCTGACACTGGTCGACCGGGTCGGTTCGTTCGGGGGGGCCGAACGGGTCGCGGTCGAAGTCTCCAAGCGACTGTCGCCCGAGCGTTTCGACAGAAGCCTCTGTGCGACGCGCTGGGACCAAAAGCTTGCCTCGCGCCCCACCCGAGCGAGGGCGCTCGAGGAGCTCTCCGAGCACGGGGTCAGGTTCGTCGGGCTTGAGCGGAGGTACACCTTCGACCTGCGCTCGTGGTGGCAGCTCGTGATGTTTCTGCGCCGGGAGCGGATCGACATCCTGCACGCTCACAAGTTCGGGTCGAACGTCTGGGCGGGCTTGCTGGGCCCGCTGGCGGGTACGCCGATCGTGGTTGCGCACGAGCACACCTGGTCCTTCGAGGGCAATCCCACGCGCCGCTTCCTCGACCGTCACCTGATCGCTCGGCGCTGCGATGTGATGGTCGCCGTCTCGCGCGAGGACCAGCGCCGGATGATCGAGATCGAAGGGATCAAGCCTGAGGATGTCGTCTACATCCCCAACGGGATACCGACGCCTCCAGCCCTTGCCGGAGAGGTGGGGCGCGCGCAGCTCGGCCTGAGCGAGGACGATCTGGTCATCGGCGCCGTCACTGTGCTTCGGCCGCAGAAGGCGCTGGACGTGTTGGTGCGGGCGGCGGGGATCCTGCGAGCCGAGTTCCCGCGGCTGCGGGTCTTGATCGTCGGCTCAGGACCGGAGCGCCAAGCACTGGAGAAGCTGATCGCCGAGCTGGAGCTCTCGAATACCGTGAGCTTGCTCGGCTTTCGCACCGATGTCCCCGAGCTCCTGCGGATCTTCGATGTAGCGGCGTGTTCCTCGGACTTCGAGGGCAGCCCCCTATCGGTCCTGGAGTACATGGAGGCTGCCCTGCCTGTGGTCTCGACCAGGGTAGGGGGGGTACCCGACCTGGTCGAGGACGGGGTCACGGGCCTGCTCGTGGATCGTGGTGATCCCGAGGCGCTCGCACATGCCATTGCCGAGCTGCTTTGCGATCCGGAGCGTCGCACCGAGATGGGTCGCATCGCACGCGAGCGGCGCAGGAGGGAGTTCGACATCGATGTCACGGTCGAGCGCATCGAGCAGCTCTACGAGGAGCTCTACCGGGGCAAGAGAGGGCAGAGCTAGCTGAGCCACGGCCTGACCCCATGGTCGGGTGAGTCCGTGACCCGCTCTTCGCCGACCTCGAAACCCCAGGCCGCCCGTAGAACTTTCGTCCACCTGATCCGGGCCGGCTGCCGGGCGGAGTCGGCGCTGCCGATATCGGGGTTGCACGCGGCGGAGGTTCATCCAGGGCCTCCTCGAGAAAGGCAAACCCGTCGCGAGGCGGGGACGCAAAGCCGGAGATCTCGCTCCGTGGCGAGACAGCTCGGTCGCCGAACGGAGCTACCCGATGTCCATCAGACCATACGCGCTGCGCCTCGCGCTCTTGCTGACCGTTTGCGTGCTCGGTCCTCGCCTCCCTCGCCCCGTCCGGTGCCGAGGCCGCGGTGACCTGCACCAAGGTCGCCTCGACCACCGGCAGCGACTCGGCGAGTGGGACTGAGGCCGCGCCCTTCCGAACCGCGGAGAAGCTGGTCGGCTCGCTCTCCTCGGGCCAGACCGGCTGCCTGCGGGCTGGAACCTACTCCACCGACAACCAGGTGAAGGTCTCGGAGGCGGGCATCACGCTGGCCAGCTACCCGGGAGAACGAGCGACGCTCAAGACCCGGCTGTGGATCGCCCAGGGCGACAACGACGTGACGGTCCAGAATCTCGTCCTCAACGGCGTCAACGACAGCGATCTTCCGAGCCCGACGGTAAACGCCGACGATGCGGTCTTCCGCAACAACGAGGTCACCAATCAGCACACCGCAATCTGCTTCGACCTTGGAAGCCAGACCTATGGCCGCGCGAATGGCACGCTGATCGAGGCCAACCGCAGCCACGACTGCGGATCGCTGCCGGCCACCAACCTGGACCACGGCATCTACGTCGCGCGTGCCGACTACACCGTGATCCGCGACAATCTCATCTACCGCAACGCCGACCGCGGTATCCAGCTCTACTCCGACGCCCAGCACTCGACGATCACCGGCAACGTGATCGATGGAAATGGTCAGGGCATCCTCTTCGCCGGAGCTTCGGGCGCCAAGGTCAGGCATGTGGGCCGGTCGCGGGTGGTGCGCGTGGTCCCCAGCTGACGGCTCGGGCATCGACCGGGCTCGCATCGGACCCCGCCCCTTGTGATCGCGTCGCGACGCCCTTGGTAGGGGAGCCGATCTCCCATCTCCACTAGTTCGTTGCGCGCCGCTCCTCGGTTCGGCCGGCGAGCGCCAGCAACGCTGGTCCGAGCGCGAGCAGCAGCCACAGCTGCTTCGCGTGCTGGTCGGAGATGAAGAAATCGGCGGCGAGCAGAGCCAGGATCGCCACTATCACCGCGCGGGCTACGAGCTCCAGTTCATGGTCGCCTGAGAGGGCGAACCTCCGTGCCGCCAGAGCGGCGGTTCTCAGCGACCCTCCAGCGATCAAGAGGAAGAGGCCGAGGCCGACGATTCCGAGTTCCGCGAGGAAGCCCAGGTAGATGTTGTGGGCGACCTTGGGCTCGTCCACGATGAACCTGTCCTGCTGGATCGCCCCGGGCTCGACCAGCAGGTAGTGGATCGAGGCATTGGGGAAGTTCCCGGCCCCGACGCCGGTGACCGGCTGCGCCTCCACCATTCGCCACCCGATCTTCCAGATGTCGGTACGCCCGCTGCCGCCATCAGCCTCGAGGATCCTGTCCCGCGCCCCGGCTGGCGCTAGGACCGAGAAGTACCCGATCGCGGTCACCGCGACGAGCAGCGCCAGCATGGCGGCCGCAAGGCGCCGCCCCCGGGCGACGAGGACGGTCGCCACCATCGCGGCCCCGAGTGCGAATAGGCCGCCCCGAGAGAAGCTGAAGAGGATGCCGGCCAATGCGATAGTGGCGCCGGCCGCCGACGCAAGCCGGACCGCGGACGAGCGACGGGCGCTCGCGGCGAACGCGATCGAGAGCGTGAAGCCGACCACGAGCACCGAGGCGAGCTGATTAGGGTCGCCGATCGTGCCGGCGAGCCGGTTTAGCCCGCTGGCGGATGTCAGGCCTGCGGCGACACTCGCCGCGTTGGGCTGCACGGCAATGCCGTAGAGGCCCGCAATGACCGCGCCGAGGACGATCGCCCCGATCAGGGCGCGCACCTGCTGGCGGCTCTGGATCGCTGTGAAGACCACCAGGAAGAGCGCCGCGTTGAGCGCGTATCTCTGGACCGCCGCGAGCGCGTCGCCGGGCTGCTCGGCCCAGATCGCGCTCAGCGTCACCCAGAGGAGGAAGAGGGCGATGGCCCAGGTCATCCACGGGTGGGCCGCCCAGAACAGGTCCTCCGACCGCTCGCGGGTCGCGATCCTAGCCAGCCAGGAAACCGCCAGCGCGAGCCCTGCAAACTTGGTCACAGTCACCGCCAGACCTATTCCTGGCGTCAGATCGAGAAAGGTGACCAGCGGGTAGAAAGCCACCAGCCCCCAGGCCAGGTCCACGGTGGCGAGCAGCAGGAAGGCGAGGCCGAGCGCCGCGGCGATCGCGAGCGTTGGGTCGTACCCGGCGAGGAGGCCGACGAACGCGGCCGTGGCCCCGAAACCCGCGGCGAGTCCCCAGTTAGGCATTGCCAGCCTGTCTGTCAAGGTGGCGGGCCTACTCGGATTGGGGCCCGCCGCTGCGAAGCGGCTGCCCGGCCGCGTCGGATAGGTCGCCGCTGGTCAGCGGCTCCAGCTTCTCCTGAGGGTGGCGGCGTCGCTGGCGATCGGCGTAGTAGTGATAGTCCGATCGCTTCGGCTTCGGTGTGCCGACGACCGCGAACCCGGCGGGCTTGATGCCGTGCTCGGCCAGCAACTCGCCGAGATGGGAGAGCTTCCTGAGATCAGTCCTGCCGATCCCGGCGACAAGCAGTACCTCGTCCATGTAGCTGGCCAGGGGCAGGGCGTCGATGACGTCGCCGAGTGGAGCGGAATCGACGATCACGTAGTCGGCCAGGCGGCGAGCCTCGGCGATCATCTCCCGCGCGGCGGGCAGGGAGAAGAGGTCGCTGATCCATCCTCCGGCGTAGTCGGCCAGGAGTAGCCCGAAGTTCGACCCGAGGGTAGACGTAGCCACGAGCGCGTCCTGAAGCGCCACGCTATCGATGAGCACACTCTCGATCCCGAACTTGACCTGCACATCCAGCGCCTCCGCGATCGCTGGCCGTCGCAGGTCGGCTTCGATGAGTATCACGCTGTGGCCTACCGAGGCGAGCGAGGACGCCAGGTTGATCGCGGTGGTCGTCTTCCCCTCGGAGGAGGAGCTCCCGGTGACGAGGATCGCAGAGGAGTCCGAGCCCGAAGCGCGGCGCGACGCCGCGAGCGTTCCCCGGAGCGTCCGGTAGGCCTCCAACTGAGCCAGCGAGAGATCCGTCGGAGTGAGCGGCTTGGCGGCCCGTCGCTGTTTTCGGGGGATCCGGGCCAGGATCGGGAGTCGGTAAAGACGCTTGAGCTGCTCCTCGCGCCGCAGGCGCGGGTCGAGCAGCTGGGACGCGAACGCGCCGCCGATGCCCAACACCAACCCCGCGAGCAGCCCACCGGCGACGCTGAGCCTGGTCTTTGGCGAGCTCGGGGCCGACGGGGCGTCGGCCTTGGTCTGGATGCTGATGGTCGGATCTGGGCCGCTTCGCAGCGTCTCGAGCAATGTGATCGCGTCCCGAAGGGCCCGAAGCGAGGTCGGGCCTCCGGCTATGACCGCTTTGGCGCGCTCCTGGAGCCCGGGCAGAATCCGGTCGATCGCGGCGTGGAGTTGGGCCGACTGCTCGGCAACTGCCTGAGCTGCGAAGGCGTTGGCCAGATCGCGTGCCTCCGTCGGCGAGCCTCCCTCCGCGGTGACGGCGACTATGTTGCTCTGCGCGACCGGTTCCGCCGCCACCTTCTCCAACAGGGCGCGCGCGCTGAGCGGCGAGCCGGTCGCCTCCTTGACACGGTTGGCAACGTCCGTGTTCGTCACCGCTTGAGCGGCTGTCTCGACATCGCGAGTCGGATCGGATGACTGGCGAATCAGCGGTAGTCCGGAAACCAGGGCAGTGTCGGTCCCGACCGGGGTAATCAGGAGATCGGCGGTGGCCTCATAGACCTTGCTCGCTGTCACCACATACAGGACCGCGATGCCGGTGGTGATCACCACCGCCGCCACGACGAGCCAGACCCGCTCGCGTAGGGTCTGGACGTAGCGGCGGAGACCGGTCTCCTCCTCGGGAGGCTGGAGCCAGTCCGCCGTACCTGCTCGCCGCTGATTGGGGTTCAGCCCGTCCATGGAGACAGGATTGTTGCATTGGCGGCCGGGGGGCCTGGGTATCAGCTTGCGGCCTGGGCGGCCGCCGGTGCGCGCGGGTAGGATTCCGCCCCCGATTCCTCCACGCAGACGGGAGATGTCAGATGCACGCGGTCCCCGCAAACGGGTCCTAGGACATTCGCTCGGGTGCGGCTGGCCGTCTACACGGACTACGTCTATCGCCAGGTGGACGGGGAGGTGTTCGCCGAGCGCGCGTTCGCCCTCTTTCTTGCGCGGTTGAGTGGCGGGCTCGATCGCCTCGTCCTCATCGGCCGAGAGGCCCCTGAGCCGGATCGCGCCCGCTATTCCGTCGGGGCCGGCGTCGAGCTCGTGCCGCTGCCCTACTACGCCCGGGTGTCGGACCCGTGGGCCGTCCTGCGCTCCTCGCTGGGATCGCTGGCGAGGTTCTGGCGCGCCCTTCCCGGCGTCGACTGCGTTTGGCTGCTCGGCCCGCACCCCCTCGCGATCGCCTTCGCGGGACTCGCGGCGGTACGGCGCAGGAGGGTGGTCCTGGGGGTGCGCCAGGACCTGCCGGCCTACGTCGAGTCGCGGCACCCGGACCGGCGACTCCTCCAGCTCGCCGCCCGGGCTCTCGACCTCACCTGGCGAGCGCTCGCGCGTGTGTTTCCGGTCGTCGTCGTCGGTCCGGAGATCGCGGCGCACTACGTGGGCGCCAGGTCGGTCCTCGAGATCTCCGTCTCCTTGATCGACGCAGACGACGTCGTGCCGCCGGCGGTCGCGCTCCGGCGTTCCTACGATGGCGAGCTCCGAGTGATCAGCGTTGGCCGGCTCGAGGCCGAGAAGAACCCGCTGCTGCTCGCCGACGTGCTCGCGCGCCTGCGGGAGGACGGCGATCGCTGGCGCCTGGTCGTCTGCGGTGAGGGCGCGATGCGAGCGGCGCTCGAGGATCGCCTCAACGAGCTCGGCCTGGTGGAGCGCGCCGAGCTGCTCGGCTACGTTCCCTTCGGCCCGCGCCTCCTATCCCTCTACCGAGAGAGTCACGCGTTGCTCCACGTCTCCTGGACGGAGGGCCTTCCCCAGGTGATCGTGGAGGCTTTCGCCGCCGCTGTTCCAGTGGCCGCAACCGACGTCGGCGGCGTCGCCGCGGCGTTCGGGAACGCGGTGCGCCTCGTTCCTGCCGGAAACGCCGATGCTGCGGCGACCGCCCTCCGAGAGATCGCCGCCGACCCGGGGCTGCGCGAGACGCTGGTGCGGGCCGGCCACAACCACGCCGCGGCGCGGACGGCCGACGTCGAGGTGGAGCGCGTCGCCGAGTTCCTGCGCCGCGCCTGAGGCTAATCGGTCTTAGCCTGATCTAGGGACCGGTTGAGTCGCCCGGGCGGGAACCCCGGCGGCGTCCAGCATCGCGGCGAGGCCGGCACGGAGGCCGACCTGCGGCTCCCAGCCCAGCTCTCCTCGGATTTTGGTCGTGTCCGCGAGCGTCCGGCGCACGTCGCCGGGCGCGGGTTCGCCATACCGGACGTCGACCAAGCGGCCGCTCAGCTCCTCGACCACCGCGACAGCCTCGCGGAGGCTCGCCTCGCCTCCGGCGCCGACGTTGTAGACGGCGCCCGAAGGTGCGTCCCGCATCGCGTCCACCGTCGCGGCAACGGCGTCGCCAACGTAGGTGAAGTCTCGCGATTGGTGGCCGTCTCCGTAGACCTCGAACACGGTCCCCTCGACTAGTGCGGCGACGATCCGCGAGAAGGCCATGTCGGGGCGTTGGCGGGGCCCATAGACGCTGAAGTAACGCAGGGCTACGAGGTCGAGTCCAGCGTTTCTCCCATGGGCGGCGGCAAGCTGTTCGCCGGCTAGCTTGGTGACGCCGTACGGCGAGGCGGGTGCCGGGATCGTGTCCTCCGGCGTTGGATAGGCGAGGGCGTCCCCATAGATCGAGGAGGACGAAGCAAGGACCAGCCGGACGCCGCGCGATGACGCCTGCTCGACCACGCGGTGGGTGCCCAGCACGTTGTCGTCGACGTAGGCGTGGAAGCTAGCGCCCCAGCTGGCGCGCACGCCGGGACGGCCCGCGAGGTGAAAGATGCCGTCCACGCCCTCCAGCGCCTCGGGCGGCAGCGACGTTGCGAGGTCGTGGGCGGTAAGGGTGAAACCGGGGTGCGATCGCGCCGGGGCGATCGCCGCCTCCTTCAGCGCGCGTGGGTAGTAGTCGTTGAAGGAATCGACCCCGACGACTTCGCAGCCTTCGGCGAGCAGCGCCTCGACGAGCGTCGAGCCGATGAACCCGGCGCACCCGGTGACGAGGTACCGCGGCATCGGCGTACCTTAGCCAGGCCGCCTATGGGTCGTACCACTTCCGGTTGCTGAGCGCGAAGAAGCTCACGCCCCTCAGCTTCGCGAACGCGGCGATCCGCTGGGCGGCGCTGTAGAGCGGGTGGCAGGCCGTGAGCACGAGCCGCTCGTAGCCGACCTTGTGGATGATGTTGACGGCGGAGTCGTCCACCACCCTCGTCTTCTGGACCCGGTACGCGAGGTTGGCGTAGGGCATCTCGATCTCGATCTCGTCGCCCCGCTTCAGCTGGTCGAGGTGGCGAAACGGGGCCAGGTAGGTGGTGCGGTGTCCGGCCAATGCGGAGGTTCCGCCCTGGCCCGGGAAGGGCGTCTCCGGGTAGTGGCCCGGTCCCTTCTGGAGGCTGGCGGTGTCCGTGCCCTGGACTGCGACCATGTCCAGGTCGATGCTTGGGATCTGGAGGCGGCCGATCGCCTCGCCCTTGTGGACCCGCTTCGCGAACAGGCCGGCGAGGATCTCGACCTTCTTTCGGATCCCCTCAACGTGCTCGACCTCGCCCAGGTCGGCCCTCGCCGGGAACTTGCTCTCCAGCTCCGCTAGCTGGTCCTCGGCTTTGCCCTGCTGGATCGACCCGTAGACGGTCGACACCGGCTCCTTCCAGGCCAGGGTCGTGGCCACGTCCGCGAGCACCACCAGGCCGGCGGTGATCAGCGCCACAGAGACGATGCGATGCGCTCGGCCCACGGCGCCAATGATTGCGGACCCGCGCGGGTGGCGGGGCGCTTCTCCACCGCGTTGGGGCGTGCGAGACTTCGCGCCCGTGAGCGAGCGTCCCGTGGAACGCACCGCCTCCTACGAGGCCGACCCCGAGCAGGTGGGGCGCGTCCTGCTGCTCTATTCCGGCGGCCTGGACACCTCGGTGATGTTGCGCTGGATCCAGGAGCGCTATGGGGCCGAGATCGTCACCCTCACCGTCAACCTCGGCCAGCCCGGGGAGGACTGGGAGGTGGTGGTCGGCAAGGCGCGCGATCTCGGGGCGCTCGACGCGATCGTGGTCGATGCCCGCGAGGAGTTCGCGCGCGACTACGTGCTGCCGGCGATCAAGGCGAACGCGCTCTACGGTGGCGGCTATCCGCTGTTCACGGCGCTCGGGCGGCCGCTGATCGCCAAGCTCGCGGTCGAGCACGCCCGCCGCGCGGGCTGCGACACGGTCGCCCACGGCTGCACCGGAAAGGGCAACGACCAGGTGCGGATCGAGGCGACCGTGGCGACGCTCGATCCCGAGCTGGGGGTGATCGCGCCGGTGCGGGAGTGGCGCATGGGGCGTGAGGAGGAGATCGCCTACGCTCGCCAGCACGGGATCCCGGTCAAGGGTGGCACCGAGGCGCCGCCCTATTCGATCGACGACAACCTCTGGGGACGCTCCTCGGAGGGCGGCGCGATCGAGGACCTGGACGAGCCGCCGCCCGACGACGTCCTCCAGCTGGTGGCGCGCCCCGAGGACGCCCCGGACCAGCCCGAGCTGGTCCGGGTCGGGTTTGAGGGCGGCTGCCCGGTGTCGCTGGACGGCCAGCGGCTCGGCCTCGTCGAGCTGCTTGAGCGCGCCGCCGAGCTGGGGCGGCGGCACGGGGTCGGGATCGTCGACCAGATCGAGGATCGAGTGGTTGGGCTCAAGGTTCGGGACCTCTACGAGGCGCCGGCGGCGGCGATCGTCCTCACCGCCCACCGCGAGCTCGAGAAGCTCGTCTCGACCATCCACCAAAACACCTTCAAGCGGGCACTCGAGGACAGGTGGGCGTACCTTTGCTACGCGGGGCTGTGGTACGAGCCGCTGCGCTCCGATCTCGACGCGTACATGGACTCGGCGAACGAGCTGGTCACCGGCGAGATCACGGTGAGGCTCTACAAGGGCTCGGCGACCCCCGTGGCGCGCAGCTCGCCCCACGCGCTTTATGATCGCTCGCTCGCCTCGTTCGGCGAGTCGGGGGGCGAGTTCAGCCAGGCGGCGAGCCCTGGGTTCATCGAGTTGTTCACCCTTCAGAGCCGGATGGCGCACCGGATCCGGGCCCGCGCCAGCGAGCAGCGAGGGGAGAGGAAAGAGGAGTGATGGCAGCGATCTACGAGCTGATTGGTCGCCTGTGGGTGCGCTTCGTCCGGGTCCGCTACCGGCGCCAGATCCGCATTGCGCTCGGCATCGGCGCGGCGGGGATCGTGGCCGGCGTTTACCTGGCGGCGACCCGCGAGCCACCCGAGGGCTAGTTTCACGGTATTCCCGCAGGCTGCCTGGCGCCTGATCCCATGCGGTTCGTGCCTCCGTTGCAGGATGTCTTGCAGTTGCCGCCTTCCCAATGCTGGCTTCATAACTTCCTAACGATTCGCTAGGATGCCGCGCTTGACACCGCCGAGCTTCCCGGGGTCTCTCCGGGAGGGCGGGGGAACCACTGAGGCGGCCGGATTGCCCGCTTCGGGGCGAGTCGCGGCGACCACCGCGTAGCGCCAGTCCTTCGGCGCGAGCCCGTCAGCTAACCCCGCAGGCAGCGAAGGATGGACCCCAGGCACCTGACAGCAGCCGCAAGCTCGAGCGCCGGCCCACGGCGGCGTCACCGCCGTGGTGGCGTGGTCGCGCTGGCCGTGGGTATGGCGATCGCGCTGCCCGCCGCCCACTCGGGCGCCCAGAGCGTCGACGAGCTGAACGCCCAGATCGCCTCCGCCCAGTCGCAGGCGGAGAGCCTCGGCGCCGAGATCGACGCCAGCACCTCGCAACTCACCGTGGCCCGCTCCCAGGCGGCCGCTGCCGCGGCGCGGGAGGCCCAGCTCTCCGCCGTCCTGGCGCAAGGCCAGGAGCGCGAGGCCCAGCTCGAGGTCCAAGTCCAAGAGACCACGGCGCAGCTCGCCAAGGCTCGAGCCCGCCTGCACCGCGCACTCGGGGCGCTCTCGGCCCGCCTCGTGTCGATCTACAAGGGCGATGCGCCGGACGCGACCGAGTTGCTGCTCGATGCGAGGGGCTTCGACGACCTCGCCAACCGCGCCGACCTTCTCGGCCGGATCGAGGACGCCGACGCGGCACTCGCCGCTCGCGTGCGCCAGCTCCGCAACCTGGTATCGGCGCAGCTCGCCCAGGTGAAGCAGGCTCGCGCGCAGGCGATCGCCTTCAATCAGCGGATCGCTGCCGCCCGTGACCAGATCGCCAGCGTCCGCGCCGACACGGAGGCCCAGGTGGCGCAGTTCGAGCAGGCTCGCGCCGAACAGGCGGCGGCGCTCTCCAGCCTTCGCTCCCAGGTGGCCAGCTGGGAGCAGCAGGTCCAGCAGGCGCAGCAGGTCTCCGCGGCGCAGGCGCAGCAGACGGTCTCCAGCTGGTTCGGGGACTGGGCGATTCCGCAGGCGATCGTGATGTGCGAGTCGGGCGGCAACTTCGGCGCCGTGAACCCGTCCTCGGGCGCCGGCGGCGCCTACCAGATCCTGCCCTCGACCTGGCGCCTCTACGGTGGCAGTGGCTCGCCCCAGGATGCCTCGCCCCAAGAGCAGAGCTCCGTCGCCTCGCAGATCTGGGCGGACTCCGGGCCGGGCGCTTGGGCGTGCGCCCAGTAGCCACGACCCACTCGGAAGTACGGCGCTAGCGCGACGCCGTGTCCGGTGTGTCGAGGGCACTGCCGCCGGGCGTTCGGGCGGCGACCGCCCCCGGCAGCACGGCCCCCGCCGTGGCCGCGAAGTCCTCGACCGGCTCGGCGCGCCACCTCGCCCGGGAGAGCGCCACGAAAGCGACGGCCAGCACGGCCAACACGCCCGCCCCCGCGACCGCGAAACTCGTGCGAGGGCTGAAGATCGCGGTGACCGCGCCCCCGATCACGAATCCCAGTCCCGGCATCGCCGTAGCCAGCGACTCCAGCAGCGAGATCACGCGGGCCTGATAGTCGGCGCGGGTCAGCTGCTGGACGGCGGTGATCAGGGCGACCCACTGGATGCCGTTTCCGGCGCCTCCGACCGCCGATGCGACGCAGGCGGCGAGCAGGGTGGGCGCCACGCCGGTGGCCAGATAGGCACAGCCGATCGCCAGGGTGCTGATCGCGAGCAGGATGTGAAGCGGGGTGCGCCGCAGCAGCGCGAAGGCGAGCCCGCCGACGACCATGCCGGCGCCCCAACTCGCCAGCAGCGCGCCATAGCCGGCGTTGCCGGCGCCCAGGGTGCGCTTTGCGAACACCACCTCGATCGGGATCACGATCGCGAAGAAGACGAAGGCCATCGCCTGGGCCGCGAGTAGCAGCCGGAGCTGGCGGTGCGACCTGACGTAGCTCAGTCCCATCCGCAGCCGCGTCGTCCACCTCGCAGCCTCCGGCTTGGCTCGGGGCAGGCTGGAGGTGGTGGCGAGTAGAAGCGCGACGGCGCCGAACGAGGCGGCGTCGGCGAACAGCGCCGTGCGCGGCCCGGCGGTGGCGACGACCACGCCGGCCAGTGCGGGTCCGACGGCCGCGCCGGTCGTGAAGCCGATGTTGAGCAGCGCGTTTCCCTCTCGCAGCAGTCCGCGGGGCGCCAGCACGGTTGCCGCCGCCGCGCGGGTGAGCGCGCGCCCCGAGACTGAGAGAGCGCCGGCGAGCGCCGCCAAGGCGATCACCGGCGGCAGCGAGAAGTCAGTGGACAGAACCGCGAGGCCCGCGAAGGCAGCCGCTTGGACGGCGCTCAGCGCGGGCAGGCTGACGCGGCTGTGGAGCGACTCGAGGCGGGCGACGAGCGGCGGCGTCGCCAGCGCCGGCGCGCACTGAAGCGCCAGGAACAGGGCCGCGGTCGCCATCGGGCTTCCGGTCCGATCGAAGACGAGCACCGCCAGGGCGATCTCCCCCATCCAATCGCCCAGCTCGTCGACGAAGCGGACCAGGGCCAAGCGGCGGAAGGCCGGGAGGCGAAGAGGGCTGAGGGCGGCGGGCACGACGCTACCTTAAACACGGGTAATGACAAGTTTCCGCCGACTTCGGTAATGTTTTGCAGGTAAGCAGCGGACCTCTCAGGGATGGGGTCCTTTCACGGACGGAAGGAATTGATCATGGGTTATCGCGGTCGCTAAGCAAGAATCGTCATAAGACAAACTAGTTTGCGGGCCCGGGTCGGGGCTCGTAGCACGCTTGTACGGTGAAGCTCTATCCGGCCATGGCGGCGCTGACGAGAGCGTCAGGCGACGCCAGAGAGCGGCACGACGTCAGGGAGCGGTTCTTCATATCGGGAGCCGCGGACCCTGCGTCGTGCCGGCCGTCGCGTATTCGTGGATTCGCCGGTCGAGCGCCAGCTCGGTCTCGAAGTCCGCGTCCTCGCCGTGGCGGTAGGGAAGGTCCTTGTCGACCAGCAGCTCGGCGAGGATCTCGACGTAGGTCGGGTCCAGCTGGGTGCCGGCGGAGCGGCGTAGCTCGGCGACAGCCTCGTAGGTGCCCACCGGCTGTCGGTATGAGTCGCGCGCGGTGAGCACGTCGTAGGTGTCGGCGACTGCGATCACCTTCGACAGCGTCGGAATCTCGTCGCCGCGGAGGCTCAGCGGGTAGCCGAGCCCGTCGAGGCGCTCGTGGTGGGCGAGGATGATCTCCCCGACCGGCTGGTAGCCGTCGATCTCCGAGACGATCCGGGCGCCCTCGTACGGGTGCTTGCGGATTTCCACCCAGTCGGCTTCGGTCAGCTCCGCGTTTCCCTTCAGGATCCGGTCGGGGAGGATGAACTTGCCGATGTCGTGCAGCAGGCCCGCCGTGTGGACGAGCTCCTGCTCCTCCTCGGAGAGCCCGGCGGCGGCCGCGATCTCCCTCGCGTAGCGGGCGACCGCGGCGCTGTGGCGGGCTGTCATCCGGTCACGGAGATCAAGAGTGCGCAGCAAGGCGCTCAGCAGCGCGACCTGGAAGCCGGCCAGCTGCTTGGCCCGCACCTGGAGCTCGTCGGCCCGCTGCTGGGAGACGAGCAGGGCTCCGATCAGATACTGGAAGACGATCACAACGACCGCGAACAGGGCGACGGTGGGAAGACCCAACTGGACGTACAGGTAGGCGACGCCGACGGCCAGCAGGGCGGAGGCGAGCTCGGAGGGAAGCAGCGGGGCAAGCGCTCGGCGCGCCTTGGTCCAAAGCGAAGTCCCCTCCAGGTAGCTGAAGTAGCCCGCGATCAGGATGAAGTCGATCGCCAGGGCGACGACGAAGAGGCCGAACACGAACAGGTAGAAGAGCGCGTCCATCTGGCCGATCCCGGCCCCCTGGAGGGACGCCGCGAAGGCGATCCCGGAGATCAGCGGGAACCAGGCGTAGGTGACCAGGTTGATCAGCAGGGTCGTGGGCGCGTAGCGGAACCGGAGCCATCCGGCGCCGATGGTGGCGACCCCGATCAGCGCCGCCGGGGCCTCGCCCAGGAAGACCGTCGCAGTGACGATGGTCAGGAAGCTGGACGAGATCGACATCCGGCTGGACGGGGTGTCCACCGCCATCAGGTCGCCGACGATGGAGGTGGCCAGGAGGATGGCGAACAGCCCCAGGTCCCAGTTCGAGTCGCCGTTGGACCAGACGGCGACCGCGAGTGCCGCGGCCAGCGCGGCCAGCTCGAGGGTGACGACCCTCTTGCTTGGGCGACCTGGCATTCGGTCGTTTAGCCGCGCATCGCGGCGACGGACCGGCCGTTCGCCGAAGGCTCACGCATCGACCGGATGAACCCGTCGAGGTCCGCGGTCGAGAAGCGGCGCTGCCCGCCAGGCGTCCGGTAAACGGGAACCAGTCCCTGGTTCGACCAGCTGCGCAGCGAGGCGGCGCTGACGCCCAGATAGGCGGCCGCCTGGCCAACGTTCAGTAGTCGCATCTGTCCTCCCATCAGTGTCTCGTCCCGAACAATCAATGTCTCAATCGCATTAAGGGCCCGTTTGGTGCGGTTTCTGGCTAACTTTTACGCAGTTTACGCAAGGTTTTGCAAGTTTTCGGTCGGTCGAGCCCCGGATCGGCAGCTCATGATCGTCGAATCGCCAGCTTGTGCGCGCCGATTCAAGCTCGCGATCGCGGGGGAGAGTTCGGTCAATCCGCGTGGTTACACTCGGAAGCCGGGTGGTGGATCCAGAGCGAGAAGACGCCGCTGCGGGGGCACCGGCGGACCCAGAATCGCCGGCCTCGGGCGCCGAGTGGGCGAGAAGCGCCGGGGACTCCGGCGAGGGGGACGCGATCCTCGGCGCGACCCTGGGTGCGCTGAAGCAGGCCGCGGAAGGCGTCGAGATCGAGCGGCGGGTCGCCGAGACCCTGCAGCGAAGCCTGCTGCCCCGGCTGCCGGTGGTGCCCGGCCTACGGTTTGCCGCCCGCTATCGGCCCGGGAGCGCAGAGACGAGGATCGGGGGCGACTGGTACGACGCGATCCCCTTGCGCGGGGGGAAGGTCGGGATCGCGATCGGTGACGTGGTTGGTCGCGGCGTCAAGGCGGCGGCGCGGATGGCGCACCTGCAAAGCGCTTTGCGCGCCTATGCGCTCGAGGCCCTTCGACCCGCCTTGGTGCTGGAGCGGATGAACGGCTTCGTGCTCGAAGGAGAGCAGGGCGGCATGCTCACGCTGCTGTACGCGATCGTCGACCCGGAAGGGCACACGGTGCAGGTGGCCACCGCGGCCCATCCGCCGCCGCTGGTGCTCGATCCGGGCGGCAGCTCGACCTTCGTGGAGGCCCCGCCCGGCAACCCGCTGGGGGTGGCGCGCTACGCCGCCTACGAGGAGAGCACGACGACGCTCGACCCCTGGTCGACCTTGCTGCTCTACACCGATGGTCTCGTCGAGGGTCCCGAGTTGCCGCTCGGCCAGGGCTTGGAGGGACTGCGCAGTTCCATGGAGGGCGGACCGCGTGAGCCCGAGGCGCTCTGCCACGCCGTGCTCGACTCCCTCGACGTACGGGCGGGCTTCCGCGACGACCTCGCCCTGCTCGCCCTTCAACTGACGCCGCCCGGCAAGACCCTCGCCCTGGCGCTTCCGGCCTTGCCCTCCTCGCTTGCCTCGATGCGGCGTGCGGTGGCGCAATGGCTGCGGCTTGCGGGGGCCGGGGAGGACGAGATCTACGAGGTGCTGGTCGCCTGTGGCGAGGCCTGCGCGAATACGGTCGCGCATGCCCATCCCGCCCTCTCCGATTCGTCGTTCGAGCTTCGCGCAGGGCGAGAGGGCCCGGAGGTCGAGATCACGGTTCGCGATACTGGCCAGTGGCGACCCCCCGGCGAGGAGGGCCCAGGGCGTGGGCTCGCGGTGATGCGGGAGCTGATGGACGACGTGGAGATCGAGCCCTCGGAGCGCGGCACGACCGTCAAGCTGCGGCGGCGGTTGCGCAGCGACGGTGCGACATGAGAGACCCCCTGGCAGAGCTGAGCTTCGAAACGGCCGGCAACGTGGTCGTGGGGCGCGTCGTGGGCGAGATCGAGAGCGTCAACGCCCAGGAGATGAGCACCGCACTCGCCGCGCAGTTGCCGAGTGACAGGGCCGGGCTGGTCATTGACCTGTCGCGGGTGACCTACCTCGACAGCGCCGGAATCGAGCTCCTCTTCGACCTGGCGCGAAGATTGCGGACGCACCGTCAGCAGCTGCGACTTGTGGTGCCGGTGGATGCCCCCATGCGCCGCGTCCTCGAGCTGTGCGATATCGACCGGGCCGCCCCGATCAACGCGACCGTCGAGGGCGCGCTCGAGGGCCTGGGCGAACAGCCGTCCGGTTGACGCTTGCGCCCGGGCCGAGTTGCGATCCCATGTGAATCGCAAATCGGCCCGCGATGTCAGGCCGCTATGCGAGACCCTTCTAGCGCAGCTCGCGAAGCGCTTCGGGGCGCTTCTGGAGGCTTCTGGAGGCCCTCCAGGCTCATGCCTCGCAGAGGCCGGTTCTACGGCGCGCCGGCGGCGGACCAGGAGGCGCGGAAGCGCTCCAGCGTCTCCTTCAGCCTGCTGCCTGGCGGATCGCCGCTCGCGGACGCCAGGATCTCGCCGACCCGGTTCGCGAACGCCTGGAGGAGCAGCAGCTCCCCTCGCCCGGTGAGCCTGCTCGGCCGCGTCGTCAGGCAGATCACGCCCACGAGCTTTCCCGACGAGATCATCGGTGCGTAGATCGTCGACCGACCGCGCGCGTCCCCGGGCGAGCCCGAACCGCGAACCAGCTGCGCCCGGCGCTCCAGCGCCGCCCGGCCCAGCGTTCCCTGTCCGAGCGAGACCCGCTCGGGGTGATGGTGGTCGCCGTTCTCGTCGGCGTCGCCCTGGATCGCGGCGCGGCGCAGCGAGAGCCCGTCCTCCTCGGCGAGGAAGACCGTGCCCCCGTCGACGTCGTAAAGGGATACCAGCCCCGCGAGCAGGGCCGTCAGGGTCGCGTCGGACTTCCCGGCCTCCAGGTCTGCCCTGGCGCGCGACCGGCCGGCGCGCGCCGTCGCCGTTGGCCCCGATCCGGGCTCTGCGGGCGAAGCGGGGGCGTTCGCAGCCGCGTCTGCCTGATCACCGATCTCGTTGCGCTGGAAAGCGAGCGCGACCGCCTGAGCCCGGCTGGAGGCGCCGAGCTTGGACATCGCGTTGCGGATGTGGGTGCGGACCGTCTCCGGCGACAGCACCAGGGCCTCGGCTATCTGGGCCCCGCTGTCCCCGCCGGCGATCAGCCCGAGGACCTCCCGCTCACGGACGGAAAGAGGCGCTCCCTGGCCCTCGCCGCGAGCGGATCGGTTCCTGTCTTCGGTCAACTGTCCTCCGTCTCGCGGGCCGGCCATCCTGCTCGACGGCAAAGCTTAGCTTCTGGGGAGGCTACCACTAACCGCATTGCGGTAATGCAGCAGCGATTTCTAGGTAATTCGTGCCCAAATCCATTGACTACGGGCACCCACTTAGGGGATCCTCGTCATGTCCCGAAAATCCAGGTGGGGTGGATCCCAGGCAGGGGTTGCCCCCGTCCCCCGTCTTCCCCCGCAGTCGTAGATTCATTCGCAGATCGATTGCGGGACTCCGGGGGGGTAACAGCGTCGTCATTGACGGCAGGAGATAAGCATGTTGAATCAATACGCAGGCCAGCGTCCACGGCCTCGGTGGGGATTGTGGATCGTCTTGGCGCTCGCCATCGGTGCGCTCGCGGTTCCGTCCGCTGCGCTCGCTGGCTCCCCCACCAGCTCCCAGTACGACACGACCAACCACCAGATCGCTGCCGCCGGCGGTGGCGGCGGGCCTTCGGGTGACGGCCCAGGCAGCGGCAACGACCCCGTCATCAGTGGCCTTCCGTTCACCGGCTTTGATGTCGGAGTCCTCGCACTCGCGTCGGTCGCCCTGCTGGGCTCCGGCCTGACCCTGCGACGGCTGTCGGATCCGGCCAGGCGATCGACCTCCTAACCAGGGGGGAATAGGAGCGAGAGGCCAGAGGGAGCCGCGGAGCGAGCGGAGGGCGGAGAGATGCTGAATGCAGCAAGCAACACGCGGGTCGGCAACACGCGGGTCGTCATTCCCGTCGCGCTCCGCGCGCTCGAGGCCCAACGGCTGGTCAATCTGATCGCCTTCAAGGCGAGCCCGGCCATGGCGGCTGGGCTGATCGCCTACGTGCACATGGGCGAGGTCGGCTCCGCGCTCCTGGTCGCGGCCGCGATGCTCGGCGCGCTGCAGCTCGTCGAGCGCTCCAGGCTGCCGCTCGGTTTGATGCCTGCGGCGCGGCTCGGGCTGGCCCTCTCGGCGCCGGTGCTTGGCGCCGGCGCCGCTGCGGCCCTCGCCCTGGCGGCGGGCCAGCCGATGGCGCTCGCCGAGCTTCAGGCACCGGTGGCCGGCGCCTGGCTGATCATGGGCCTCGGGGCTTGGGTGACGACCCGATTCGACGACGACCGGCGGGCGCGGGTCGCCGTGATCGGATCGCCGGGCCTCGCCTCCGATCTCGCCGACGAACTCGAGGCCGCCGGTATCCGCGCCTACGAGGTGATCGGCTGGTTGGGGCGCGAGGCTCCCGGACCGGACACCGGCCGCCTCGAGTACCTCGGCGGCCTCGGCGAGGTTCGCTCGGCTGTCTTGGAGCGGCAGATCGAGCTGCTCGTCTACGGGCGTGCGGAGCCGGCCGATGCCAGCCACGGCGCCGATCCGGATCGGGACCCCTATGCGGTGATCGCTGATTCCTGTCTCGACCTGCCCGTGCGGATGCTCGAGGCGAATCAGCTCTACGAGGACCTGCTGGGGCACGTGCCGCTCGGGACGACGGACTCGGCCTGGTTCCGGTACATCATGCATCCGCGCTTCCGGCCGACGTCGCCGCTCTGGAAGCGGTGCTTCGACCTCGCCAACGCGGCCTGGATGGCCATCATCGTCCTGCCGCTGATCGGCATCGCGGGGGTGGCGATCAAGCTGGCCGACGGCGGGCCGGTCTTCTATCGGCAGCGGCGCGTGGGCGAGCGCGGCAGAGAGTTCGAGATCTACAAGCTGCGGACGATGGTGCCGGACGCAGAGGCGCGCGGCCCGCAATGGTGCGAGCCCGGCGACGAGCGCGTGACGCGCCTAGGCAGGTTCCTTCGCCGGAGTCACCTCGACGAGCTGCCACAGCTATGGAACGTCCTGCGAGGCGAGATGACCCTGGTCGGCCCGCGGCCAGAGCGTCCGGAGATCTGCGCCGAGCTGGAGAACCGGTTCCCGCACTACATCCGCCGGCATCTAATAAAGCCGGGGATCACGGGCTGGGCGCAGCTTCGCTGCGGCTACGCCGGCTCGGAGCTGGGCACCGCATGGAAGCTCTGCCATGACCTCTACTACATCAAGCGACGCTCGATCCTGGTCGACTGGCTGATCATCGTCGAGACGGTGTTCCAGGCGGGGCGGGACGCCCATCGGGCGCTGCGCGCTCCGCGACACCGGTTCATTGTCGGTGAGGTCAGTGAATAGCTCCCGCCAAGAGCTGGCCGGCGCCATGGGCCCGACCACCGTTCCGGCCCAACTCGCGATCCTGGTCATCGACGACCAGCGACGCTGTCTGGAGGCGAATCTGGCCGCCTGCCGGCTGCTCGGCCTTCCCCGGAGTGCCGCGCTCGGCAGGGCGGTGGACGACTTCCTCGCCTCTGGCATGCGCAAGCGCCTCGATCATGTCTGGCGCGCCTTCCGCGAGGGAGGAGGACACGCCGGGCCGTTCGAGCTCAACTCCCAGGCTGCCGAGGCGCACGAGGTCAACCTCAGCGTGGTGGCCAACGTCCTGCCCGGCCGCCACCTGTTGATCCTCTCGGCGACCGAGTCGGACCCCGGCCAGGCCGAAGCCCCCCAGCAGGTCCAGTCCGATGTACAGGCCCGCTCCCACCGCGTCAACAGCGGCGGCCGCTTTGGCCGGGGCGGGCCGACCCCGCGTGAGCGGGAGGTGCTCGCGCTGCTGGCAGCGGGGGCCACCGACGAGCAGATCGCGGAGATGCTCGAGCTCTCCCCGGCGACCGTGCAGACCCACGTGCGAAACGCCAAGGCCAAGCTTGGGGCCCGGACGAGGGCCCAGGCCGTGGCCATGGCGCTGCAGCACGACATGATCAGCCTCAGCTGACCAAGCCCCCGGCCGGTCAGCACGGGCCGGCGCGCTGGGCCGTCCTTCCGTTACGCGTTCAGCGTCGGCCGCCTCGTTGCTCGGCGAACCTCTCCTCCAGGGCCAAGACCTCGGGGTCATAGGGGTTCTGCCGCTTCGCGATCGCCAGCTCGATGCGGGCGAGTCGAGGCGAGCTCCGGGCGTAGAGCTCCGCCAGGTTGTAGTGCGACGCCCATTCCTCGGGAAGCTTCTTCGCCGCCCGGCGGAAGGCGTGGATCGCACGGGCGCGATCCCCGTTGGCGCGGGCGATGGCGCCTTCGGCGAGCAGCGGATCGGCGCTCAGCGGGTTCAGCGCCCGTGCCCGATCGAGGTCGTCGTAGGCGCGCGAGGGGTCGGACCGCCATTCGTCGTAGGCGTCGTTGACGTAACGGTGGCTGAGAAGGGGGGGGACCGCCGAGATCGCGAGCACCACGGCGCCGGCGGTCAGCCAGAGACGACCGTGACCCCAGGCCGTGTCGCCGGCGGTCCGGAGAGCCGGTGCACAGGCCGAGCCGAGCAGGGCGAAGACGGGGGCGGTGAGGGCGGGGTAAGGCCAGAACCAGTCGAGCGAGGCGTGTGCGAGCCAGTAGGCACCGGCCGTCAGGGCGATGATCGACAACCACGCCGGTTCGGGCCCCAGCCGGCGCGCCCGCATCGCCCCGAGACCGGCCGCCGCGATGGCGCCGACGAACAGCACCAGCCCCGGGACGCCGAACTCGGACAGGTTCTCGAGCTCGACGCTGTGCGCATCGCGAACCGAGACGGGAGTGTCCGGGTCCCGTTCCCGCAGATAGCTGTAGAGAAAGCCGCCGCCACCCTCGCCGCGCAGAGGATGCTCGCGTGCGTCGAGGAGCGCCACCCGCCAGATCGCAGGGCGCTGGGTGCCGGCGTCCAAGGAGGAAAAACGGTTCGACTGCCCGCCCAGGCTGGCGTCCCGTCCGCTGCTCAGCTGGGAGACGCGCTTATCGATCCAGTCGACGGGGTTGCCGACCGCCGCGACGAAAGCGATCGAGCCGGCGAGCACAGCCGCCACCAGCCCCGCGAGGGCGGCACGGTTGGCGATCTCGACGCGCCGTTCTGAGGCGGGAAGGCCCCTACCCAGCAGGGCGGCCGCGGCGCCGATCGCCAGCGAGCCGACGCAGGTGAGCGCGACCGCTCGCCCCGCCCCCCGCAGCTCGCCGAGCGCCGAGTGCAGAGGGGCGTCCGCATTTGCGGCGCGGTAGAGATCGATCAGGGCGGGGAGGATCAAGAGCGCCGGGAGGACGGCGAGCGCCAGCCACCCCAGCCTGCGGGCCCGGTCCTCCGAGAAGAGGAGAAAGACGCACAGCGCCGCAGCGCCGCCCGCCAGGGATCCTCGGCTCTGGCTCAGCATCGCCAGCTCGAGGCAGAGGGTCGCGGTCGCCAGCGCTGCGGCGCGCACGGGCCAGGCGCTGGCGCGGTGCGACGCCAGTCCCAGCGCCGGCCACAGGGCGATCGCGAAGAAAGCCGCGTTCGCGTTCCGGTAGCCGAGCGGGAACTCGAGCGTTCCGTCGCCCTCGAGGTAGCGCCCGACGTGGTCCCCGGTGAGTAGGCCGACCACGGCGACGATGCCCGCGAACGCCCCGGCGACGGCGAGCGGGACCAACGCCAGGTGCAAGCGGCCGACCAACAAGTTGCAGAGCCAGATCCCCAGCCCGAAGGCGAGCGCGTAGGTGAGGATCCGTTGGCCATCGCCGATTGCCACGTCCGGGGTTGGGCTCCAGAGCGCCGACAGCGCCGCCCACGCGCCGAGCCCGGCGAGCGAGGCGAGCGCGATGGTCGTCGCTCGCGAGGGCCGCAGGCTGCCTCGCCAGGGGGCGGTCCAAGCGAGCAGGACGGTTGTGGCGCAGAGCAGGATCGTCCCGGGGAGCAGCACTGTTCCGAAGAACGCGCCGTCCTTCGCCGCCCACCACGACCAGACGATCGCGAGCACCGCGAGCAGGAGCAACGCCGCCGGCTCCACCCGCCGGTTCCCCGCCGGGTCCGCCTGGTGGTCGGCGGGCGCGGCGGGGGCTTGCGGGCCGGCCGGCATCGCGGGGCAAACTACCGGTCGACTAGGCCGGACTAGGCGAAAGAAGCCGCGGTCGACCGCAGCCCCTGCTCGAGGGCGGTCCGGGGCCGCCAGCCCAGATCGCTTGCGGCGAGCGCGCTGTCGATCGCGATCCGCTGGACCTCTCCCGGCCGCGCCGGAGCCATCTCGGGATCGAACGCTCGGTCGCAGACGCCCGCCAGCAGCCGGCCCAGCTCGAGCACGCTCGTCTCGACCCCGGTGCCGACGTTGTAGGTGCCCTGCGCTTCCGACCCGGCGCCCGCCAGGAATGCCTCGACCACGTCGCCGACGTACACGTAGTCGCGCGTCTGGTGTCCGTCGCCGAACACCCGCGGGGTGCCGCCGCCGAGCAGCGCCCCGCAGAAGATCGCCACCACGCCCGCCTCCCCGAGCGGGTCCTGCCGCGATCCGTAGACGTTGCCGAGCCGCAGGGCGACCGCAGAGAGGCCGTAGAGGCGCCCGTAGAGCGACAGATAGCCCTCCGCCGCGTACTTGCTCTGGCCGTAGGGGGCATCCGGCCTGCATTCGGCTTGCTCGTCGAGGGGGAGCCCGCGCCCGGCGCCCTCGCCGTAGATCGCCCCTCCGGTCGAGGCGAGGGTGAAGCGCCGCACTTGGGTGTGCCGGGCTGCCTCGAGCAGGTTGAGGGTCCCCGCGACGTTGACGCCAAGGTCGAAGACCGGCTCGGAGACGGAGCGCCGCACGTCGATCTGGGCGGCGAGGTGGAAGACGACCTCGGGGCGGCGGGTCTCGAAGGCGTGTGTGACCGCGGCCGCATCGGTGATGTCGGACTCCAGCAGCACGGCGCCCTTGGCGACGGCCCCCTCGAGGTTCTCCCGTCGCCCGGTCGACAGGTCGTCAATCACCACGACCCGGTCGCCGCGCTCGAGCAACGCATCGACCAGGTGAGAGCCGATGAAGCCCGCCCCGCCCGTTACCAGTGTCTCCATGGGAAGGGGGCAGCTTAGAACCCTGGCCAGGGCTCTGCTAGGGAGGGGCGGCGATCGCGCCCAGCTGTGTCGGGGTCAGCAGGGCGATCAGGGTCCCGTCCTCGATCGCGGCCAGGCCGCCCTTCCTCAGGTTCACCCTGGCGCCCGTGGCCGCCTCGATCGCGTGCGAGAGGTCGGGCTCGTGGCCGACCAGCAGCACGTTGCCGGCCTGGCCCCCTTGGCCACCGGCCTGGCCGGCCACCCGCTGGGGATCGAAGTCGCCGCCGCGAAGCAACTCGGTCTCCTCCACCTCGACGCCCAGCCCGCGGCAGGCGATGCGCGCCATGTCGCGGGCACGGACCTTGGGGCTCGTCAGGCAGGCGCCGACGCCGGCCTCGAGGGCCTCGAGGGCCCTGCCGGCGGCCTCCGCCTGCCGTTCTCCGCTCTCGGTCAGCCGCCTCGCCGCGTCGTCTTCGGCGGCCTCCTCGGCGTCCCCGTGCCGCAACAGCCAGATCATCGCGGCTCCAGGCTACCGGCGGAATTTGCGGGAAGACGGGGCGGTGGCATCTGGGCCGATTGAAATGATCACTTCGTGAGCGGGGAAGCGGTTCACCTGCACGTCCACAGCGAGTACTCGCTGCTCGATGGCGCCTGCAAGATCGATCGCATGGCGGCGCGGGCGGCGGAGCTGGGGATGCCCGCGCTCGGGCTCACCGATCACGGCGTCATGAACGGCGCCGTCGAGCACTACAAGGCCTGCAGGGCGAATGGGATCAAGCCGATCATCGGCCTCGAGGCCTACCTGGTCGACGATCGCCGTCGCGCCGATCAGCGCGGCGAGCGCAACCACCTCACCCTGCTGGCCTCCACGGACGCCGGCTTTCGCAACCTGGTCAAGCTCACCTCCGCCGGCTTCCTCGAAGGCTTCGGCCGCGGCAGGCCAAGCCTCGACACCGAGCTGCTCGACCGCCACGCGGAGGGCGTGATCGCGCTCACCGGCTGCCTCCAGTCCCGCTTGGCCCGCCGTCTGGTCGAGGAGCGGCCGGCGGACGCTCGGGCCCACCTGGACGAGCTGCTCGGCGTCTTCGGGCCCGAGAACGTCTACTTCGAGATCCAGGTCAACGGGCTGGCGGAACAGGAGAAGGCGAACGAGGGCATCGTCCGGGCGGCGAGGGAGCTGCGCCGGCCGCTGGTGGCGACGGCCGACGTCCACTACCTGCGCCGCGAGGACTACTCGAACCACGCGGCGCTTCTCTGCGTGCAGACCAAGTCCACCGTCGAGCAACCGAAGCTGCGCTTCGAGACCAACGAGTTCTTCCTCAAGAGCCCCGCGGAGATGACCGAGTCGTTCTCGCGCTGGCCGGAGGCGGTGGCGACGACGCTCGAGGTTGCCGAGCGCTGCAAGGTCGAGATCGAGCTCGGGCAGCTGCTCTTGCCCCGCTTTCCGACCCCCGACGGCGAGGAGCCTGCCGCGATGCTGCGCCGGCTCGCAACCGAGGGCCTGCGCCGCCGCTACGGGGATCCCGCTCCGGCGGAGGCCCACGAGCGACTCGAGTTCGAGCTCTCTGTGATCGCGGAGATGGGGTTCGACTCCTACTTCCTGATCGTCTGGGACTTCGTCAGGTACGCCAAGGACAGCGGCATCGCCGTCGGCCCGGGACGTGGTTCCGCGGCGGGCTCGATCGTCGCCTACAGCCTCAACATCACCGACCTCGACCCGCTCGCCAACCAGCTGCTCTTCGAGCGCTTCCTCAACCCGGCGCGCAAGTCGATGCCGGACATCGACATCGACTTCTCGGTCCGCGGTCGTGAGCGGGTGATCAGGTACGTGGCCGAGAAGTACGGGCGCGAGTCTGTGGCGCAGATCATCACCTTCGGCAAGATGGCGCCCCGCGCGGCGACCCGCGACGCCGCCCGCGTGCTCGGCTTCGACTACGCGACCGGCGACCGGATCGCCAAGCAGATCCCCGAGCCCGTGCTCGGTCGCAACCCGAGCTTCAAGGACTGCCTCGCCGATGGCGAGGAGCTCAAGCACACCTACGACTCCGATCCGGACGCGCGACGCATCCTCGACGTCGCCCGCGGGCTCGAGGGGATCGTCCGCAACAACTCGATTCACGCCGCTGCGGTCGTGATCGCCGACCGGCCGCTGGCCGAGATCGTGCCGCTACAGCTGGCGGAGGATCGCGGCGGCACCATCGACCGGGACGCGAACGCGCTCGGCCCCCAGAACGGCGGCCGCGCGGAGCGCTCGTACAAGATCGTCACCCAATACTCGATGGGGCCGATCGAGGAGATGGGCCTCTTGAAGATGGACTTCCTGGGGCTTCGCAACCTCGACGTGATCGAGGACGCGGTCGAGATCATCAAGCGCTCGCGGGAGGTGGAGATCGAGATCGAGGCGATCCCCCTCGACGACGCCAAGACCTTCGAGATGCTCTCCCGGGGGGACTCGATCGGCGTCTTCCAGCTCGAATCCGACGGGATGCGCGACGCGCTGCGCCGGGTGCGCCCCACCGACTTCAACGACATCGTCGCGCTGGTCTCGCTGTACAGGCCCGGCGCGATGCGGTTCATCGACGACTACGCGAGCGGCAAGCTGGACCCCACGTCCGTTCGCTACGCGGACCCCCGCCTGCGCCCGATCACCGAGTCCACCTACGGCTGCTGCATCTACCAGGAGCAGCTGATGGAGATCGCCAAGCGGATGGCCGGGTTCAGCCCCGCCGAAGCGGACGACCTGCGCGCGGCGGTGGGGAAGAAGAAGCGTGACCTGATGGCGCAGATGAGGGACAAGTTCCTGGCCGGCCTCGCCGAGTCGGGCACCGATCGGCGGGTCGCCCAGGATCTGTGGTCGCTGATGACGGCCGCGGCTGATTACAGCTTCAACCGAAGCCACGCGGCCTGCTACGCGCTGATCGCCTACCGGACCGCCTTCCTGCGGGCCAACTACCCGGCGGAGTACATGGCCGCCGTGATTTCCTCGGTGATGTCGACCAAGGACAAGGTTCCTTTCTTCGTCAATCGCTGCGAGGAGATGGGGATCGAGGTGCTGCCCCCCGACGTCAACTCGTCCGCCCACGGATTCGTGGTCAGCGGCAAGTCGATCCGCTTCGGGCTCGACGCGGTCAAGAACGTCGGCCACCAGGCGGTCGGGGCGATCATCGAGGCGCGCGAGGGCGGCGACCCCTTCTCATCGATCTGGGACTTCTGCGACCGGGTTGACGCCCGGGCGGTCAACAAGCGGGCGATCGAGTGCCTGATCAAGTGCGGGGCGCTCGACTCGACCGGCGGCAGCCGCAAGGGGATGCTCGAGGTGCTGTCGCAGGCGCAGGCGAGCGCCTCGAAGTCGCAGGAGGACGCGCGGCGTGGCCAGGGCTCGATCTTCGACCTCGGCGACGAGCCGGCTGGCGTGGGGCCGCCGGCGAGCGGGGGGCGGGGGGACCAGCGGCCGCCGGTCCCGAGCGACGAGTTCGACCAGCGTGAGCTGCTGCGGCTCGAGAAGGAGACCCTCGGGACCTTCCTCTCCGCGCACCCGCTGGCCGAGGTTCGGGACGCGCTTCGCGAACGGGTCGACTGCTCGCTGGTGGAGGTGGCCCGCAAGGAAGACGGCGCCTGGGTCACCGTGGGCGGGATCGTCAGCGAGTGCAAGCGCGTGCGCACGCGCAGCGGCGCCTATGTGATGTTCGCGACCCTCGACGACCTGGAGGGTCGCGTCGAGCTGTTCGTCCGCGATGCGGCCTCAGAGTCGGCGGATCGGATCGAGCTCGATCGCGTGGTCCTGGTGAGAGGTCGAGTCGATCACAAGGGCCGCGGGGAGACGAGCCTCGTGGTCGCCGAGGCGGAGCCGTTCGAGCCCGGCGAGGACGAGCTGGTGGCGGCGCGGGCGAAGGCAAAGGCTCGCCACCCGGATCGGATCCTGCTGCGTGTCAGCGCCGCTGAGTTCGGGGCCCAGCTGGTGGAGGAGCTGAAGTCGGTGTTTCAGAGCTTCCCGGGCGAGTGCGAGGTGGTACTCGAGATGGAGACCCGCGAGGGCGCCCGGCGGCTCCGCTTCGGCCGCGAGTATTGCGTCAGCCCGTCCCAGGCCCTCCGCGCCGAGCTCGACCACCTGCTCGGCCCGCGGGCGCTGGCGGCGTGAATAACTCCGGCGGCAGCCTCGCCTTCGGCTACGTTGCCGCCGGGCTTGGGTCCAAGCCTGACCCGGCAGGTCCACACGCTTCCATCGCGACTGGTCGCTAGTCAAGGCAGGCGGGTCTAGACTTCTCACATGCCGCTCAAGCAACGAGACGAGGAGGGCGTCCGGGCCGGCGAGTGCCGCCAGTGCCGAACCTTCTGCGACCGGCTTGTGGACCCTCGCGGTTGCCTCGAGCTTCGCTGCCGGTATCTCTACAGCTACGTCGATCCGCTGAGCGGCGGCCACTACATGGGCTGCATGCGCAAGGTCTTTCACGCCGAGATCGACCTGGCGATGTTCGAGGCGGCGGAGCGAAACGGCGGCTACGGTGGCATCAAGATGACCGGCGAGCCGCTGCCCCAGTGCCAGTTCCGGGTCGAGCCGGCCTACGAGCACGTCGGCCCGGCCCACGAGTGCGTCAATCCGGGCTTCTTCGACTGCGGCGACGCCAGCGCCGGCGAGCGGCACGCATTCGACCTCCGCGACGCCCTCACATAACTCCGCCGGAAGCCTCGCCTGCGGCTACGTTTCCGGCGGGCGAGGGCGCGGACCTGACCCGGCAGGTCCACACGGGCCTACCGGGACTTCGTCCCTAGCCCTGGCGGACCAAACCTAGCCCTCACGCCCGGCGGGCCAACCCCTCCTTGCGTAGGCGCTTCGCGACCTGCACCTCCTTGCGATCCGGGCCCTTGCCGTCGGGTCCCGGGGTCTCGATCAGCGCGGGCAGTTCCTCGAACCGGGGCTCGGAGAGGAAGGGGCGGAGGCCCTTGCGCCCCAGCTCCCCCTCGCCGAGGTTGGCGTGCCGGTCGCGGTTGGAGCCCAGCGGCACCTTGGAGTCGTTGACGTGCAGGCAGCGCAGCCGGTCGAGCCCCACCTTGGCGTCGAAGTCGTCCACCACCTCGCCGAGCGCTGCGGGCGAGCGGATCTCGAACCCCGAGGCCAGCAGGTGGCAGCAGTCGAGGCAGGCGCCAAGGCGCTTGCCGCCTCCGGCGGCGTCGATCAGCTCGGCGAGCTCGTCGAAGTCGCGGCCGAGGGGGCCCTGCGTGCCGGCGGTGTTCTCGAGCAGCAGCGGAGAGCGCTCCGAGCTTCCGAGCGCCTCGCGGATCGCCTTGCCGGCGCGCCTCACCGAAGGTCCCTGAGGCTCTCCCTTGCGTGCCCCGGCGTGCAGGACGACCCCGGCCGCGCGGATTCCATCGCCGATCCGCAGCGCGTGCTCGAGCGAGGTCAGCGACTTGCGCCGGATCTCGCGGTCCTTGCTGGCGCAGTTGATCAGATAGACGGCGTGGATCACGACGGCTTCCAGCGGCGAGTCGGCGATCGCCTCGCGAAACCTCTCGAAGTCGTCCTCGGTGTAGGCGGTCGGCCGCCACATCCGCGGGCTCTGATGGAAGATCTGGATCGCATCGCAGTCGCGCTCGACCCCGCGCTCGACGGCGTTTGCCAGCCCACCCGCTGTGGAAACATGGGCTCCGATCAGCACTGAGGGCGCCCCCTTTTCTGGCCTGTTAGAGCGGTTTGCGCCGGGCTTTGGCCCGGGCACCTCGATGCGTGGCGCACACTGTCACAAAGACCCGGGCTCGCAGCCTGCCGGATTTCGCGCGACTTGGGGCCGCTGAGGTTTGCGCAACTGATCGCGCTCTGATGGGTTACAAGGCCGACCTGCCGATTTGACGCTGAGCTTGGAGGCCACCTTGAACACGCTGACTTCACCCGACGCCGCACGGCAGGATCGCCCGCGCCTCCCCGCTCGAGGCCGGAAGCTGATCGTGTCGGCCGTCATGACCGTTGCGCTCCTCGTCGCGCTTCCGGGGGTGGCCGCGGCGCAGGCCGTCAGCCCCACATCGGCCCAGTACGACACGACCAACCATCAGATCGCGGCCGCCGGCGGCGGTGGGCCCTCGGAGCCCTCGGGCGGCAACGACCCCGTCATCAGCGGTCTTCCGTTCACCGGCGTCGATCTCGTGCTCCTGGGAATCGTGGCCCTGGCGCTGCTCAGCGCGGGGATCGCCATTCAGAGACTGAGCAGGACCGCCGAGTCAGATGAGCGCATCTGAGCAGTCTCGCTTCTGGTACCTGGCCCCACTGAACGCACGTCGCCTACTGGACCTGGTTGCGCTCGGGATCGCGCCTGCCGCCGCGGCTGGCCTACTCGCCTTCGCGCACACCAACCGTTTCTCCTGGGGGGTGCTCGTCGCGATCTCGATCCTGGTCGTGAACCAGCTCATCAGCCGGACGAGGTATCCGCTCCACCTGATGCCGATCGCGAGGCTTGCCACATGCTGCCTGACCCCGTTGCTGGGGGCCCTCCTGGCGTGGGCGGCCTCTCTCTTCGTGGGGGTGGGCTCGCTGGGCGACTCCCTGATCCCCGCCGTCATGGGCGCTCTGCCGGTGGCGGCACTCGGGTGCTGGCTCAAGGCCCGCTTCGATAGGCACGTGGCCGTGCGGATCGCGGTCATCGGCGACCCCGAGGTGGCGGAAGGGCTCGACAGGGAGATCGCCGTGGCGAAGATTCGCGGCTACCAACTCGCCGGATGGATCTCCGTCGGTGGCCGGCCCTCGATCGAGCTTGCTCCCGGCGTCTCCCACCTTGGGTCGATCGAGGAGCTGCGCCGCGTCGTCCGCACCCACGGGATCGAGTTGCTCGTCCACGCGCAGGGTCCTTCCGGGGAGGTCTCTCGCCTCGACATCTTCGAGGGCGTCGGCGCCGCCTGCCTCGACCTCCCGGTGAGGTTGATCGAGGCAAGCCAGTTCTACGAGGAGCTGTTGGGCCACGTTCCCGTCGGTCAGATCAACGCGGCCTGGTTCCAGTACCTGATGCACCCGCGCTACCGGCGTACCCCGCCGATCTCGAAGCGGCTCTTCGACATCGCGATCGGCAGCGCGACGCTGGTCGTGGCCGCACCGCTGATTGCCCTATTCGCGGTGGCGATCAAGCTCTCGGACCATGGGCCCGTCCTCTACCGCCAGCGGCGGGTCGGCGAGGGTGGCCGGGAGTTCGAGATGATCAAGCTGCGCTCGATGCGTCCGGGGGCACAGGCGGACGGCGCGCAGTGGTCGAGCCGCGACGACGATCGCGTTCTGCCCGTCGGCCGGTTGATGCGCAAGCTGCACGTCGACGAGCTTCCCCAGCTGTGGAACGTGCTGCGTGGCGACATGACGCTGGTCGGCCCGCGGCCGGAGCAGCCGGAGCTCGTCTCGGAGCTCGAGCGCCGCTTTCCCCACTACGAGCGCCGCAGCCTGGTGAAGCCTGGCATCACCGGCTGGGCCCAGGTGCGGTGCGGCTACGCGGGGACCAAGGAAGGCTCCGCCTGGAAGCTCTGTCACGACCTCTACTACTTGAAGCACCGCTCGCTGCTCGCTGATCTGATGATCATCTGCGAGACCTCGCGGGCGCTCGGACAGCGAGCCCAGTTCGAGCTGGAGCCGCCGAGCGAGCAGTTCATACTCCTGGGTGAACCGGGCCGCGCCGTCGGCGCTCCCGCACCGGTGTTCGCCACCGAGGCACCCGCCCTGGTGGAAGGTCCCGCGATGACCGCTGTCGGGCCGGCGATCGAGCCGGCCCTCCGGCGCGGTGCGGACGGCGCCGCGATCCACGTACTGCGCCCGTAGTCTCACGGCGTAGATCGCACCGCGCAAAGTGAAGCAGCACGCTTGCTGTGGAACATGCGCGCCGATCAGCATGATGAGTAGCCCTTCGCCCCCTCGTCTTCGCTTCGCCCCCTCGCCGACGGGAGCACTGCACATCGGTGGCGCCCGCACGGCGCTCTACAACTGGCTTCTCGCCAGGCGCTCGGGCGGCACGCTCGTGCTGCGGATCGAGGACACCGACCGCGAGCGCTCCCTGCCGGAGAACGTCGAGCAGATCCTGGACGCTCTGCGGTGGCTGGAGCTCGACTGGGACGAGGGCCCGCTGAGCCAGTACGAACGCCGCCAGCGCCACCGCGAGCGGGTGGGGGAGCTGGTCGAAGGCGGCCACGCTTACCCCGATCCGGCAACCGCCGAGGACGTTCGCTCCTGGAAACAGGCCCACGGCGGCGCCGGCTACCGGGGCGAGCCCCGCGACGAGTCCGGCGCAGCGGTCCGCCTGCGCGTCCCGGATGAGGGGGTGACCGTGGTCGAGGACCTGATCCGGGGGCCGGTGCGGTTCGAGAACCGGGCCCAGGACGACTTCGTGATCGCGCGCGGCGACGGCACCCCGCTGTACAACCTCGCGGTCGCGGTGGACGATGCCGACATGGGAATCACCGACGTGGTTCGCGGCGACGACCACCTATCGAACACGCCGAAACAGTTGCTGGTCCTGAGCGCCCTCGACGCCGCTGCCCCGGGCTACGCGCACCTGCCGCTTCTGCACGGGCTGGACGGGCGCAAGCTGTCGAAGCGACACGGCGCCGCCTCGGTGCAGGAGTTGCGTCAGCGGGGCTACCTGCCGGCCGCGGTCCGCAACTACCTCGCCCTACTCGGCTGGGGGACCGAGGACGACACGACGATCCTCAGCACCGACGAACTGATCGAGCGCTTCTCGATCGACCGGGTCGGACGCTCGTCGGCGATCTTCGACGAGCGCAAGCTACGCTGGCTGAACGGCCGCTTCATGCGCGAGCTGCCGCTGGAGGAGTACGAGCGGCGACTGGTCGCCCACCTGCGGCTCGGCGGCGAGGCGGACGCGGAGGCTTTCAGTGCCGCCGAGCCCGAGCGACGGCGCGCGGCAGGCGAGATCGTTCAGGACAAGGCCCAGACGCTCGACGAGGTCTGGCCCTTGATCCGGTTCCTGTTTGCGGGACCGGTCGACGATGCGGCCGCCTGGGAGCGGGTGATGACGCGGGACGCGCGCCCCGCGCTGGTCGACGCCCTCGAGGCTCTCCGTTGCGCGGACGGCTTCGACCCGGCCTCGATCGAGGCGGCGCTGAGTCCGGTCGTGGAGCGCTCCGGGCGCAGCGCGAAGGCCGTCTATCAGCCGATCCGGGTTGCGATCACCGGAACCACGGTCTCGCCGGGGATCTTCGATTCGCTCGCCGCGTTGGGGCGGGACGAATCCCTGCTCAGGATCGAGGAGGCGCTGAAGCGGCTCGGGTGAGCGCGAATAGGCGCTCCCCCCAGGTGCGAATGAGGGCACCATTCTGACATCGGGCTAAACATGGGGGGCCGCCTTGCCGATCATGAGAACGGGTAAGGATGCCCGTGACTCAGGTTGCCACCAAGCAGCGGCGCGCCCCAGCGCCGCAGAAGCGGGCCGCGCGGCCCCCCCGGAAGCCTGCGCGGCCGCAGACGCGCGCCAAGGCGCGAAAGACAAAGGCGGGCAAGACGAACGGTGCCGTGTCCAAGCCGGCGGCGACCAGCGAGCGCGGAGGCGCGCAGGGCGGCCGCCGACTCGCCACGGCGTTCGACGCTGCCTCACGCCTGCCGGCACTGGCCGAGTCCCGCCGGCGCCTCCTTCACGCCTCCGAGCGCCAGGCCTCATCGCCCGGCGAGCTTGCCGAGGCGATCGAGTCGGATGTCGCTCTGACGATCGCCGTCATGCGCGCGGCTGGCGACGCCGCCGACGCCAAGGGGAGAACCGGCGGAGTGCGGCAGGCGATCGAAGCACTGAGCGCAGCGGGCGTGCGAGAGATTGTCGCCTCGATCGACATCTACGATCCGTTCGATTCGCCGAGCCCTGCGGCCGACCGGTACGAGCGCTTCCGGCGTCACGCGGTGGCCACCCGCCATGCCGCCGACCGGATCGGGGAGCTGGCGCGCCTTGGGGAGCGAGACGAGCTGGCGGTCGCGGCCCTTGTTCACGACGTCGGGCGTTTGGTGCTGTCGGAGATGTATGGGCAGTTCGAGGAGCTGGACGACCGGAGGATGGGGCCCGACGCGCGGGTGCGGTGCGAGCGCCGGGAGCTCGGGATCGACCACGCCCTAGTCGGCGCGGTCCTCGTCCGGCGCTGGGGCTTCCCCCGCGGCGTCGCCGCCGCGGTCGAGCGACACCACACGCCGAAGGCCGGCGGGCACGCGGCGGCGATCCGGCTCGCCGACCTGGTCGTCCATTACGCACAGGGCGACGCTGCTCCCGCCGACTCGATAGTCGATGCGGCCTCGAAGCTCGGCTTGGAGCGCGAGCGATTGGCGCCGCTCCTGTACGAGTTTCCCCACTCGGGCGAGGCACGCCCACGCTCCTCGGACCCGTGTCCGCTGTCCGTGCGCGAGGTCGACGCCCTGCGCGGGCTCGCCGAGGGCAAGGTCTACAAGCAGATCGCCTCCGAGCTGTCGCTTTCGGTGAGCACGATCCGCACCCACCTGCACAACGTCTATCGCAAGATCGACGCCGTCGATCGCGCACAGGCGGTTCTGATCGCGCGCGACCGCGGCTGGATCTAAGAACCACTCCGCCGGAAGCCTCGCCTCCGGCTACGTTTCCGGCGGGTTAGGGCGCCGGCCTGACCCGGCAGGTCCACACGCTGCTACCGGGACTTCGTCCCTAGCCCGAACGGGCTTGTGGCTACTCGATGAGTGAGCTGCGCAGGGCGATCGCTACGGCGTGGGCGCGATCACGGGCGCCGAGTCGTGAGAGGATCGCCTTCGTGTGCGTGCGGACGGTCTCGGCGCTGAGGCCGAGGCGCTTCGCGACCCGCGCGGTCGACTGGCCATCGGCGTAGAGCTGAAGGATCTGGCGCTGGCGGCGGGTGAGCGCAGACCCGCCTCCGGAGCGAGCGGCCGCCGGGTCGACGAACGGCTCGAACGCCACGGCGGCGTCCACGGCCCGGTGCAGCTCCTCGACCGGCGAGCTCTTGACCACGTAGGCGGTGGCGCCTGCCCTGATCGCCTCGGTGGCGGCGTGATGCTGAGCCTGGGGCCCATGAGCGACGATCCCGAGGCCCGGCTGTGCTTTGCGCAGAGCGCGGATCGCCGCCATTCCTGAGAGATCGTCGCCTCGTTCGCCGCCGTTGGCGCGACCCAGATCGACGATCGCGACGTCGAAATCGCCGATCGAGGTGAGCAGCTCGAGGGCGTTGCTTCCGTTCTCGGCCTCCTCCACCTCATACCGGCGCCCGAGCACCTCGCGCACCCCCTGGCGCACGATGGGCTGGGCGTCTATGACCATGCAGCGTCGGTCCTCGCTCACGACTCTCACTCCGGCCACGGCTCCGCGGCAAAGCCGCGGTCGCTTGCTCCCCGAGAGCACGACACCGGCCATCCAGGCCGGCGCGTCGCATCCTAGCGGCGGTCGCCGGGCCGTGCCGGCAGCCGAGCGGAAACAGCGGGCTTTTTCGACGCCGCCGATTCCGGTACAAAGGCCTCGGATGATCTCGGTCACCTCGAAGTCTCGCTACGCGGTGGTCGCCCTCGCCGAGCTGGCGCGCTCCGGGGAGCGGCCGGTCCCGATCGCACAGATCGCCGAGCGGCGGAGCATGCCGGTCCAGTTCCTCGAGCAGCTGTTCACGACCCTGCGTCGCGATGGGCTGCTACAGAGTCACCGCGGCGTCAAGGGCGGCTACACGCTCGCCCGACCCGCCCCCCAGATCACCGTGCTCGAGGTCGTGCAATCGCTCGACGGCAAGGTGGGGGAGGAGGGCAAGGAGGCCGGTGGCATCTGGGAGCAGGGGGTCGAGGCGCTTCGCGACGTCTTCCGAAGCACCACGATCGCCGACATCGCCCGCCGCGAGGCCGAGGAGGCCGGGGCGGGGATGTACCACATCTAGGCTGAGATCGCCTACCGCGATCTCTCGCGCTACGCCGTCTCGGTAACTCCAGGCGGTCCCTACCAGTACTCACTACCCGAAAGTAGAGGGCCGCAGAAAGTCAGCATTGACGCCCGGTCCAAATGCATTGAGACTGGCTCGCTCGCATTGGGACTGGCGGGCTGAGGAAAGGAGGTGGAGAGATCAAGCATGCTTTCGCCGCACTCGTCGCCGCACTCGTCGCTGCGCTCGTTTTGGGCGTTGTCGCTGTGTCCGCCCTAGGCCAAACGGCTTGGCGCGTCACGATCACTGGCCCCCACGGGGGCCAGCACGTCTACGACGTCAGCGCCGATACCGCAGCTGAGGCCGAGGACGAGGCCTGGGCGCAGCGTCGCGCCGCGTCCACCACAAGCGCTGTTCCGGCCTCGACGAGCTGCGACGTGACCGTGGGGGGCGATCCCTTCGCCGCGTCCATCCCGGACTGCGCCGTAGTGGCCCAGGACACGGCGCAGGACTCCGACCCGCGGCCGTTCTGGGGGAGCATCCAGTGCGAGAGCAGCTCGCGTTACGCGTACATCCCGAGCGGCGGCGACCCGCATGCCATGGCCGGTGGCGCTCCGCAGGGAAACAGCGCCTACAGGCGCCTGACCGTGCTCGACGGCGACGAGTACTACGGCGAGCGATGCGAGCTCGGCGAAAACGACTTGCGCACCGGCCCGAGCGTCTTCTACCACGAGGGCCAGCATCGGCTGACCTACATCTCCTTCAGGCTCGGCGAGGACTTCCCACTCGCGAACCCCGGCTGGCAGACGGTGATGCGGATGAAGCAGACCGAACCATCCGTGAACGGCGGCGGCACGCCGGTGATCTCGCTGGAGGCGCGGAACGGGCGCTGGAAGCTGATCCAGTCAGACTCCCCTGGCCACAGCTCGGATACACACGTGCTTTGGTCAACGCCGGCGCAGACGGGGGAGTGGACCCGGTTCGCGTTCGACGTCGTCTATTCGCAAGATCCCGCGATTGGCTCGATCAAGGTGTCCGTCGACCTGAACGGCGACGGAGACTCCCTCGATCCGGATGAGCAGAGCCCCACGTTCCAGACCTACACGCTGAAGTACGAGACGACGAACAGCACCTACCTGGACGCCGGCGACTCGATCCCCTCCCACCTGCGAGCGGGCGTCTACCACGACTCGGAAATCGTCTGCCCCTCCACGGGGACCTGCTCCGACGGCGTCGATAACGTCCAGGTCGTCCGGGCGAGGTGAAGCGTTTGGCTCAAAACGCCGGGTTGCTCCGAACCGCGCCGAGCGCCCGGATGCACCACGGCTGACCGGCTCCGGCCTCCACTGGCCCTGCAGTGGTCAGACCGCGAGCGGTCGCGAACGGGCCTGGGCGCCGTCTTTCCGGGTACTTTGGCTGCGATCGTGGGTGGAGAGCCGCGCATAGCAGAGGGACTTGGCGCGATCGCGCGCGAGGCGTCGAGCACGGTCGGCAACACGCCGCTCGTCGCCCTGCGCCGAATGGCGGAAGGGCTCGGGGCCGAGGTGGTCGCCAAGCTCGAGTACCTGAACCCGGGCGGGTCGGTCAAGGACCGGATCGGGGTGGCGATGATCGACGCGGCCGAACGCGAGGGGCTGGTCGCGCCGGGGCGCTCGGTGATCGTCGAGCCGACCAGCGGCAACACCGGGATCGCGCTGGCGATGGTCTGCGCTGCTCGCGGCTACGAGCTGGTGCTGACCCTGCCGGAGGGGATGACGCGGGAACGGACCGCGATGCTTCGCACCTATGGCGCCGAGGTCCACGAGACCCCGTCGCTCGGTGGCATGAACGAGGCGGTGGAGCTCGCGGAGCGGATCGCGGCCGAGCGCGGCGCGTTCATGCCCCAGCAGTTCAACAACCAGGCCAACCCCGAGATCCACCGGCGCACGACCGCCGAGGAGATCTGGCGCGATCTCGACGGCGAGGTCGACGCGCTCGTCTGCGGCGTGGGCACCGGCGGCACGATCACGGGCGTGGGGCAGGTGCTCAAGGAGCGCCGCCCCTCGGTTCGGGTGGTCGCCGTGGAGCCGACCACCTCGGCGGTGCTCTCCGGCGGGCTCGCGGGCCCGCACAAGATCCAGGGGATCGGCGCCGGCTTCGTCCCCGAGGTGCTCGACCGCTCGGTGATCGATGAGGTGATCCCCGTCGACGATGAGACCGCGCTTCAGCGGGCGCGGGAGGCGGCCCGGCGCGAGGGCCTGCTGGTCGGGGTCTCGGCCGGCGCCGCGATCGACGCGGCGCTGGAGCTCGCCGCGCGCCCCGAGCTGTCGGGGAAGCGAGTCGTGGTCATCATCCCCGACGGCGGCGAGCGCTACATGTCGCTGCCCTTCTTCGCCCCGGAGTGAATTAGCAGCGTGTGGACCTGCCGGGTCAGGCCGGCGCCCTAGCCCGGCGGCAACGTAGCCGAAGGCGAGGATGCCGCCGGAGTTATTCCTCCCTACGCTTTAGCCATGCTCGGCCTCGGCACCCTCCAGCGCGTGGTCAAGGAGATCAGGGCTGATGTCGCATCGGCGCGCGATCGCGACCCCGCGGCGCGCGGCGTCGGCACGGCCGAGATCCTCCTGAACTGGGCCGGGGTGCAGGCGATCCTCGTCTACCGCGCCGCCCACGCGCTGCACGAGTCCGGGGTGCCGCTGGTGCCGATGGCCCTCTCCTACGCGACCCGGTCGGTGACCGGGGTCGAGATCCATCCGGCCGCGAGGATCGGCGCCGACCTGTTCATCGACCACGGGTCCGGCGTCGTGATCGGCGAGACGGCAGAGATCGGCGACCGGGTGACGCTGTACCAGGGCGTCACCCTGGGCGGCACCGGGTTTGCGCGCGGCAAGCGCCACCCCACGGTCGAGGACGACGTCTCGATCGGCTCCGGCGCCAAGCTGCTGGGCCCGATCACGGTTGGCCATTGCGCGAAGGTCGGCGCCAACACGGTCGTGATCCAGGACGTGCCGCCCAACTCCACCGTGGTCGGCAATCCCGGCCACCCGGTCCGGGTCGAGGGTCGCAGGGTTGAGGGACCCGACGCCGACTGGATCCACCTGCCGGACCCGGTTGCCGACGCGATCAAGGGCCTCGCGGAGCGGATCGGCGAGCTCGAGCGGCGGATCGGCGAGGTCGACGGAAAGCCGATCGAGGGCGAGGTGCGCGAGCTGAATCCCAAGCGCGGGCCCTCCACGGCCGGCGGCTGAGCGCGCCGCGGCCGTAGCTATGCTCGCTTGGTGGCCACCGAGACCGAGCTGAGGCCGACCGAGCCGGGCGCGAGCCAGGTCGAGCGCCTGCTCGCCGAGCTGAACCCACCCCAGCGCGAAGCGGTCACGCACGGCGAGGGGCCGCTCTTGGTGCTCGCCGGCGCCGGGTCTGGCAAGACGCGGGTGCTCACCTACCGGATCGCCTACCTGCTGGCCACCGGGCAGGCGCAGCCCTCAGAGATCCTCGCGATCACCTTCACCAACAAGGCCGCCGGCGAGATGCGCGAGCGGGTCGAGCAGCTGGTCGGCCGCGTCTCGCGGCTCATGTGGGTGATGACCTTCCACTCGGCCTGCGCGCGGATCCTCCGCGCCGATGCCCAGCGCCTCGGCTACAAGCGCGCCTTCACGATCTACGACGAGGCCGACTCGCTGCGGATGGTGAAGCGGTGCCTGGGGGAGCTGGACATCGACCCCAAGCGCTTTCCGCCCCGCGCCGTGCGGGCGCAGATCTCGGCGGCCAAGAGCCAGCTAATCGACGCCGACGAGTACAGCGCGGCCCAGGGCTCCTACTTCGAGGGCACAGCGGCCGACGTCTACCGGCTGTACGAGCGGCGGATGCTGGAGGCGAACGCGATGGACTTCGACGACCTGCTCGTGCGGACCGTCAACCTGCTGGAGCTGTTCGAGGACGTCCGCGAGCGCTACCGCCGGGCCTTCCGCTGGGTGCTCGTCGACGAGTATCAGGACACAAACCGGGTTCAGTACCGCCTGCTCCAGCTCCTCGGTGAGGAGCACGGGAACCTATTCGTCGTCGGCGACGATTTTCAGTCCATCTACGGCTTCAGGCACGCCGACATCCGCAACATCCTCGAGTTCGAGCGCGACTTCCCGGATACGACTGTGGTCAAGCTGGAGCAGAACTACCGCTCCACCCAGACGATCCTCGACGCGGCCAACGGGGTCATCGCCAACAACCGCGGCCAGAAGCCCAAGCACCTGTGGACCGACGCGGGGCGCGGCGAGCCGGTGACGATCGTCGAGCTGGAAGACGAGCACGCCGAGGCGCGATACGTGGCCTCGGAGGTGGAGCGGCTGGCGGCGGACGAGGGCGTGCCGCGCGACGAGATCGCGGTCTTCTACCGGGTCAACGCGCAGAGCCGGGTGCTCGAGGACACGCTGGTGCGCTTCGAGATTCCCTACCAGGTGATTGGGGGGACGAAGTTCTACGAGCGGGCCGAGATCAAGGACGCGATCGCCTACCTGAGCCTGATCACGAACCCCGCCGATGCGGTCTCGTTCGCGCGGATCGTCAACTCGCCGCGGCGCGGGATCGGCCAGACGACCCAGGGGCGGCTGCTGTCGCACGCCAACACCACCGGGCAGGACATCTGGGAGGTGTTCTCCCAGCCGGAGCAGGCGCCCGGCCTGGGCGCGGCAGCGTTGAAGGCGGTGCGCCGCTTCGCCGAGACGATGCGCGGCCTGCGCGAGCGCGCGGAGGCCGGCGACGGGGCCGGCTCGGTGGCAGGGCTGCTCGAGGCGGTGCTCACGGACAGCGGCTACCTCGACGCGCTCCAGGCTGAGCGGACAATCGAGGCGGAAGGCCGAGTCGAGAACCTCCAGGAGCTGGTCGGCGTCGCTGGCGAGTTCGACGCCAACCGTGAGCTGGAGGGGGAGAGCGAGGTGGGGCCGCTGGAGGAGTTCCTGGCCCAGATCGCCCTCTACACGGACCAGGACGCGCTCAAGGCCGAGGAGAGCCTCTGCACGCTGATGACCCTTCACAACGCCAAGGGCCTCGAGTACGAGGCGGTGTTCATGATCGGCTGCGAGGAGGGGGTCTTCCCGCACATGCGCTCGCTCGAGGAGGGCAACCTCGAGGAGGAGCGCCGTCTCTGCTACGTGGGAGTGACGCGGGCGAAGCAGCGGCTGTGCATGACCTTCGCCCGCCGGCGAAGCCTGCACGGCGGCCGGGGACACAACCTGCCCTCCCGTTTCCTGAGGGAGATCCCGGACGAGCTGGTGGAGCGCCAAGGCGCGGCATCGCCGACCGGCTGGGCCTCCGCCGCCGGCCTCGGCGCACCGATTGGGATCGGCAGGCCCGGCCGCCGCCAGCCGCGGCCCTCACCGCTCGAGTTCCGGGTGGGCGACGACATCGTGCACGCCACCTTCGGCGAGGGCGTGGTTTTAGCGGTGGAGCCGGGACCGGTGGTCGTGGTTCGCTTTGCGGGCGACGCAACCGAGCGCAAGCTGATGGCGGATTACGCGCCGTTGAAGAAGGTCTGAGGCCTGAGGTCGCGGGTCTGAGGCCAGGCGTGACCGCGACGGTGATAGACGGCAAGGCCGTCGCGGCCGAGGTCCGCGCTCGAGTGGCGGCGTCCGTGAAGCTGTTCGCGGCTGCGAGCGGCGGCCGGGTCCCGGGCCTCGCCACGGTGCTCGTCGGCGACGACTCCGCGTCGCACGTCTACGTCGCCAACAAGCGCAGGCAGACCGAGGAGGTGGGGATGCGCTCGGTGCACCACGGGCTGAAAGCCTCGACCTCCCAGGACGAGTTGCTCGCCCTGATCGACGAGTTGAACGCCGACCACGAGGTGGACGGGATCCTGGTCCAGCTGCCGCTCCCCGGCCAGATCGACCAGGACGCCGTGATCGCCGCGATTGACCCCGCGAAGGACGTCGACGGGCTGACGGCCGCAAGCGCCGGATTGCTGGCCCAGGGCCGGCCGGGCCTGGTGCCGTGCACGGCGCAGGGCGTGATGGAGCTCCTCGGCCATGCCGGGGTCGAGCCGGAGGGCGCGGAGGCGGTGGTCGTCGGGCGCTCGATCCTGGTCGGCAGGCCGCTCGCCAGCCTGCTCCTGAACGCGAACGCCACGGTCACCGTCTGCCACTCGCGGACCCGGGATCTGCCCGGCGTCTGCCGCCACGCCGACATCCTCGTCGCCGCCGTCGGCTCGCCTCGCCTGGTGCAGGCGGACTGGGTGAAGCCGGGCGCCGCGGTGGTCGACGTGGGCGTGAATCGCACCGAGGATGGTCTGGTCGGCGACGTCGATTTCGAGGCCGCCCTGGAGGTGGCCGGCGCGATCACGCCGGTGCCGGGCGGGGTCGGTCCGATGACCATTGCGATGCTGCTCCAGAACACGGTTTTGGCCGCCAAGGCCCGGTCGGCCTAATCGGCCATTTCCCCGTTATCCGACTGATGTCCGCTATACCCTGCGCGCTGCGCGCAAGGCAGCCTGAGGTTGGGGAGGATCAAACCGCCTCAGGTTGAATGAAGCAGAGGTCATCCACCAGAGGAGACTCAATGGACTTCACCAGACTCACCCAGGGCGAGAAGATCGCCGGGGTATCGGGCATTGCGCTGATCCTGATCATGTTCATCTTCGACTGGTTCGGCCTGAAGGCCGACGTGTCCGGCTTCACCGCCGAAGGGTCACGTAACGCCTGGGGCTCGTACGGCTTCATCGACATCGTGCTGTTCATCACGGTGGCGGCCGCGATCGGGCTGGCGCTGATCAGCGCCTCGCAGACCGAGGTGGGCCTCCCAGTCGCCGCGAGCGCGGTCGTTGCCGGCCTGGGGATCCTGTCGGTCGTTCTGATCATCATCAGCATCATCAGCCCGCCGGACTTCGGCGCGGACCTCTCGGGCTCGGGCATCGATAACACCCGGAAGATCGGCGTCTGGCTCGGGCTCATCGCCGCCATTGGCGTCGCCTACGGTGGGTGGCGCGCGATGCAGGAGGAGGAGGGAGCCTCATTCGGTGAGCCTGCTGACCGCCTCCGTGGACCCGATGAGGCCCCGGGCGCGGCCCCGCCTCCTCCGCCTTCGTCCGCTCCGCCTTCGTCCCCGCCGCCTCCGCCGGGCGGGACTCCGTAGGCCGCAGTTCCGGGACGCGTATGCGTCCCGGAAGGTGAGGTTGAACCGCGACGGCCGCCTTCGGGCGGCCGTCGCGCGCCGTCCGGGAATGGGCGAACGACCGCTGAGCCGGCATCGAGTGTCGAGTTGCGTCGCACATGGCATCGAAACTCGACCACCGACGGGCGCAGGGACAGGTCAGCTAGCTCAGGCGATCGGCAAGCTGTCGGGCGACGCGGGACGCCATCGCGATGATCGTCATCATCGGGTTGACGCCGATCGAGCTGGGCAGCAGGCCGCCGTCGGCTACGTACAGGGCCTCGGCGCCGTGGACGGCGCCGTCGGTGGCGACGACGCCGGCCCCGGGGTCGGCGTCCATTCGCGCCGTGCCCATGGGATGGAACGCCTCGAGGCGCAGCGCGCCGGCACCCGGCGGCGAGGCCTCGAGGTCGTCGATCCGGTCCTTTGGGATCGTCGGGAGGCCGGCGATCTGTGGATAGACCTCGCGGGCGCCGGCAGCGTAGAGGAGCTCGGCCGCGCGGGCGATCCCGAACACCAGCCGAGCGGCGTCGTCGTCCGTCAGGCGGTAGGTGATCCGTAGCGAGCCGTCGCCCGCCAGCCCCACTCGCCCGGCCGACCGATCCGAGAGGTGGACGCCGGTCGAGGCGATCCGGTCGTAGGCGAGCACCCGCTCGGAGTGCTCGACACCCGTACCCGGCAGCCACTGTGCGCCGAAGGCAAGCGGCGTGAAGGTGGCCTCCAGCAGGATCCCGCGATCCTCCCACTCGCTCACCGCGTAGCTCTGCATCACCCCGTCCCAGCCCCGCACCTCCTCGGCGAAGCGGGCGCCGACCCAGCAGGCGGGATGGATGCGCAGGTTGCGGCCCAGCTGGCCGCTCGGCGAGCGGAAGCCCGATCGCAGCAAGAGCTCGGGGGTCCCGAAGGCGCCACCCGCCAGCAGGACCGCCCGCCGGGCGCGGAGCTTGAAGGGGCGCGCTCTCCCGTTGGCGCGCGCCAGGCAGTCGATTCCCGTGGCCTGGCCACGCTCGAAGACCAACCGCCGAGCCTCGACCTGCGCCCTCACCCGGGCCCCCGCGGCGACGGCGCGCGGCAGGTAGGACACATGCATGGCCTGCTTGGCGTCCAGGCGGCAGCCGGTCGGACAGGAGCTGCACTGGAAGCAGGCCCCGGCGTTGCGCCGCAGGGGCTCGTGGCGGACCCCGAGCGCCTCCGCGCCTTCGCGCAAGAGCTGGCCGTTTCGGCCCATCCGCTCGGGATCCACGGGACGCACGTGCAGCATCTCCTCGGCCGCCTCGTACTCGGGGGCCAGATCGGTTGCCCACTCGATCCCGTGCTCGGTGGCCCAGCCGGCGAGCACCTGCTCCGGCGCCCGGAAGCAGGTGCCCGAGTTGATCACGGTCGTCCCGCCGACCGCTCGGCCGACGGGCGTCGGGATCGCCGGGCGTCCCTCGGCGATGGTCAGCCCGCCGTCGCGGTAGAGCGCGGCGAGCGCGGCGAGCGGCTCGTCGGGGTACGTGCGTCGATCCATGTACGGGCCGGCTTCCAGCACCACGACCTCGAGCCCGGCCTCGGCCAGGATCGCCGCCGCGACCGCGCCGCCGGCGCCCGAGCCGACGATCGCCACATCGCACTCCTCGCCGCCCGCGGGCGGACTCAGCTCGCCGAGGCCCGGCTGGGGAGCGGGGTCGGGGGCGCCGTCGGCGACCTCACAGCGCATCTCGTAGCCAACCGCCGCCTGCACCCGCGCGTCGTTGCCGTAGCCGAGGCCGGCGAGGACCTTGAGGAAGAGCAGCAGGTCTCCGGCGCGCGGAAGGCTCGAATTCTCGAGATGGCGGAGGAAGCCCTGACGCGCGTCGAGGCTGGCACGGCTGAATCGCCACGGGAAGGGGAGCCAGTCGAGGATCCGGAGGGCGAGCTTCACCTGCCTCACGCTGCGCCTTGGCATGCTCGCGAGGTAGCGATTGATCGGCTCCGCGACCTCGACCGCGTCCCTGCGCCGCGAGTGCGGCAGCCCGCCCGGGCTGGCGGCCGGGGGAAGGGCCCCGAAGCCCGGCGCCATCGCCTCGGCGAACGCCCGCAAGATCCGCAGCTCGGCGGCGCCCAGCCCCGGCGGGCGCCTTCAGGAGGGAGCGGCGGGCTCTCCGATCCGGCCGGCCACTGACCACAGCAGCAGCGCCACAGCGGTCAGGAAGCCGTCGACGAGGAAGTTGAGCAGATAGATGAAGACGTCCTGGTCGAAGAGGTAGAAGCCGAGCGCGGCGAGCGAGGAGGCCGTCTTGCCCGCCGCCAGCACCAGGAGGAGCGGCCGGTAGCGAAACACGTCGGCCTGGACCACGAGGCAGATCCCCGCGATCACCACCATGTACGCGAAGCCGAGCGCCAGCCAGAACTGCTCGGTGGTCTCCGGCGCGCGGGTGAACTGCCCCAGCGGCAGGGAATTGCCGAGATCGGAGATCACGTCCAGGACGCCGTCGGGCGTGGCGATGAACAGGATCCCGACGATCGCGAAGCTCGCCGCCAGCAGGCGGAGGTTGAGGACGACGAATCGCTCCGCCCGCTCTCCGGTCATCACGATTTGGTTCGCGCCTCGCCCACGGTCAGTTCCCTTTGTAGAGCTCGGCGCCATCACGACTTGTTCGCGCCTCGCCCACGGTCAGTTCCCTTTGTAGAGCTCGGCGCTCACAGGCCGGGCATCCTACCTGCGCCAGATATGCGTCAGGCACACGATCCGGTCGCAAACAGGCGTCAGTGAGGGTCAGTCGAGGTCAGTCCCGTACCCATCGTACCCACGGCCGGACCCACGGAGGCGACGCCGCCGCGGCGATGAGAGTGCCGAGAACGCGGCGAGGCGAGGCCGGAGCCGGTGCGGGTGCTGCGGTGGGTCTAGGCAACACAACTAGCGCCAACCGCCCTACACTCGGCTTTGTGAAGCCGATCGGGGGAGGTCTGCTTTCAGTAACTGGGGCCGTCCTCGCCCTGCTCGCGACCGCGGGGACCTCCTGGGCGGCGTTTCCGGGTGCCAACGGGCTGATCGCCTACTCAACTGGGGACATCTTCAGAACCTCCTCAGCTGGGGAGATCTTCACGATCTCGCCCGCTGGCGGCGACCCGACCCGGCTGACGGACAACGCGATCGCCGATACCCAACCCTCCTGGTCGGCTGACGGACGAAGGCTCACCTTCATCCGGGGATCGGCGCACTGGGGCCAGCACCAGAACGTCTGGACGATGCGCGCGGACGGGACCCATCAGCGCCAGGTCACCCACGGGGCCACCCCCGAATCGTCGCCCTCCTTCTCCCCTGGCGGCGCTCGCATCATCATGACGCGTGGCTGGGGATACACGGGCAACATCGTCATCGTCCGCACCGACGGGACCGACCCCGTGCGGTTGACCTATGACCGGGAGGCCAGGGACCCCGCGTTCTCGCCCAATGGCAGGCGGATCGTCTTCGCCGGAGCACCGCGAGAGGAGCGCGCGGCAGGGATCTGGGTGATGCGCCGAGACGGCACCCACAAGCGCCTGCTCGCCGCCGACCCGAATTCCTACTCCCCTGACTTTGACCCCGACGGCTCCCACATGGTCTTTCATCGCTTGCACAACTGCATTTCGCATGGCTGCGACGACTCCGTGATTCTCATGCGCTCCAACGGACGCCGCAAGCGGGTCATCGGAGACGGCGAGGAACCCGTCTTCTCGCCGAACGGAAAGCGCATCGCCGCGGCGCGGGTTAGCTGCGACGCCTTGACCATGACCTGCAATAGCAAGCTTCTCACCTTCGACCGTCACGGGACTGACGGGCGGGTCGTTACAGATTCGATTAGCAGTCCAAGCTGGCAGCCGATCCCCCGGCCTTGACGGTTCAGGATTGGCGTGCGGATCTACGATCTGGAGTTGTGACCCTGAAGGTGAACCGCAAAAAGGCTTCCGAGCACCCGGCGGCCGGGAAGACCCAGATGACCCCGGTGCCGTCGCTTCCCAAGAGCCCTAAGAAGCCGAAGCGCCCTAAGCGCTAAAAGAGCGGCTCCGGTGTGGCGTCGTACGACCTCCACGTTCTCCTGCGACATCGCCTACTCCGAAAGCCCGGCGGCTTCGAGGGCCTCATCTGGATCTCGAAACGATTGGAAGTGAATGACCTTCCCGTCTCGGAACGTCCACGTGTAAGCAAGGGGTATGTCGAACTCGATGCCGGTGTGCCGCGCCCTCGATCGCATTTGGTGGATGGAGACAAGGTGGTCACCCGATCCGACGATTTGCTCGAGCGGGATCGTGAGGGTCTCGGACGCCTCGGCCCAGCGCTCAGCGGCCCGGACGATGCCCTCGTGCCCGCGATAGGTCTCGCCGATGTGGTCGGGCAGGTTCATGTCCTCGTAAACAACATCGGAATCGAGCAGGGACATATCGGCATCGCCCCGCTTAGCCGCGTCAACGAATGCTCGAATGTCCAGGAGGGTCTGCTCCAACAACGCTCGAAGACTCCCGACGTTCTCCTGCGACATCGCCCGCCAGTATCTCGCGACTGCGGGGGGAGGGTCTGAAGCTCGTGACGCCATGCCCACCCACCGCCCCCGGTAGCTTCCTTACCCGGCCTAGAATCAGCTTCATGATCGATCGGGAGCAGGTCCTGCACGTGGCCCGGCTGGCACGGCTCGAGTTGACCGACGAGGAGGTCGAGCGGATGTCGGGCGAGCTGACCACAATCCTCGATCACGTTGAGCGGATGAACGAGCTCGACCTGGATGGGGTGGAGCCGACCTCGCACGTGGTCGCACTGGAGAACGTCCTGCGCGCCGACGAGCCGCGACCGAGCTGGCCGCGAGAGCAGGTTCTGGAGCCGGCGCCCGACCCCGCCGAGGGGGCGTTCCGCGTGCCCTCACCGCAGGCGTGAGCTCCGACGTCCTCGAGTTGAGCGTCGCCGAGGCGCTGCGGCGGATCGAGGCCGGTGACCTTGCCGCCGACGACTACTTCGACGCCTATGCGAAGCGGGCGGCCGCCGACGAGCTCGGCGCCTACCTGTGGCGAGCGGAGCCCGGATCCGTCGCCGGCGCCAAGGGTGCGCTGCGCGGCGCGCCGATTGCGGTCAAGGACATCTTCTGCACCGAGGGAATCGAGACCACCGCGGGGTCGCGGATCCTGAAGGGCTACCGGCCGCCGTACACCGCCACCGCGGTGCGAAGGCTCGCTGACGCCGGCGCCCGCCTGCTCGGCAAGACGAACATGGACGAGTTCGCGATGGGCTCTTCGAACGAGAACTCCGGCTACGGCCCGGTGCTCAACCCATGGGATCGCGAACGGGTCCCCGGAGGATCGTCGGGGGGCTCGGCGGCAGCGGTCGCCGGCCGGTTGGCGCCGTGGGCGATCGGCACCGACACGGGCGGCTCGATTCGCCAGCCCGCCTCGCTCTGCGGGATCGTCGGCCTCAAGCCCACCTACGGGGCCGTCTCTCGTTACGGGATGATCGCCTTCGCATCCTCGCTCGACCAGTGCGGGCCGCTGACCCGTGACGTCACCGACGCGGCGCTCCTGCTGCGGGCGGCCGAAGGCCGCGATCCGTGCGACTCGACCTCGGTCGGGATCGAGGGCGGGGTCGAGCTGCCGTCGCGCGAGAGCCTCGAGGGGCTTCGCTTCGGAGTGCCACGGGAGCTGTCGGCGGAGGCCGAGGGGATCGAGGCAGGGGTCTCGGAGGTCTTCGAGCGCACCCTCGGCGTGATCCGGGAGCTGGGCGGCGAGGTGGACGAGTGCGCACTTCCTCACGCCGCCCACGGTCTCTCCGCGTACTACGTCCTGGCGCCGGCCGAGGCCTCCGCGAACCTGGCCCGCTACGACGGGGTGCGCTTCGGCCCGCGCGCGGACGCGAACGGAGACCTGATCGAAATGTACGAGCGCACCCGCGCGGAGGGGTTCGGAGCCGAGGTGAAGCGGCGGATCATGCTCGGCACCTACGCGCTCTCCTCGGGCTACTACGAGGCCTACTACGGCCGCGCACAGCGCGTTCGCTCGAAGATCGCAGACGACTTCCGAGCTGCGTTCGAGCGCTTCGACTACCTGGTCACGCCGACCTCGCCCACGGTGGCCTTCAGGCTCGGGGAGCGGACCGCCGACCCGCTGACGATGTACATGTCGGACTTCTGCACCGTGCCGATGTCCCTGGCCGGCATCCCGGCGATCTCGATTCCGGCTGGCCTCGCCGAGCCCGATGGCGGCGGCCCGGAGCTGCCGGTTGGCTTCCAGATCGCGGCCCCCGCCTTCGATGAGTCGGGCCTGCTCGATGCGGCTCACGCGCTGGAGCGAGCGATCGATTTCGACACAAGGCCGCCAGGGTGAGGCCGTGATCAGCGAGGACGAGTGCCGTGAGGCTGCGCGCGAGGCGCTCGAGTCGCTGCCCGGCTGGGTACGCGAGAAGATCGGCGAGGTCGCCGTGATCGTCGAGGACTCGCACCCCGGCGACCTGATGGGCATCTACGACCCGGTCGGCGGCATCCAGCGGATCGTCATCTTCCGCGAGGCAAACCCCACCGCGGAAGAGGTCCGGAAGACCGTGCTGCACGAGGTGGGGCACTACTTCGGGATGGCGGAGGACCAACTGGAGGAGTTGGGCTTCGGATGACCTTGTCGGAGGGATACGAGGCCGTGATCGGGCTCGAGATTCACGTGCAGCTGAGCACGCGGACCAAGATGTTCTGTGGTTGTGAGCTCTCGTTCGGCGAGCAGCCGAACGTCCACACCTGCCCGGTCTGCCTGGCCCATCCCGGCGTTCTGCCGGTGATCAACGAGCAGGCCGTCCGGTACGCGCTTCAGATCGCGTTGGCGCTCGAGTCGGAGGTAGCGCCGCGGTCGATCTTCCACCGCAAGAACTACTTCTATCCGGACAATCCGAAGGGCTACCAGATCAGCCAGTACGACATTCCGCTGGCCCGGGGCGGCCAGCTCGGGGACGTCCGCATACATCGCGTGCACCTCGAGGAAGACGCCGCGAAGCTGACTCACGTCGGCGAGTCGGGGCGCATCCACGGCTCCGCGACCTCACTGGTCGACTTCAACCGCGGCGGCACGCCCCTGGTCGAGATCGTCACCGAGCCCGACCTGGGCGACCCGGCCCAGGCGCGGGAGTGGGCACAGCTCCTGCGAACCACGGTCAAGCAGCTCGGCGTCTCCGACGTGAACATGGAGGAGGGGAGCCTGCGCTGCGATGCCAACGTCTCGGTGCGACGCGCCGGCGCCGAGGAGCTGGGGACGAAGACCGAGCTCAAGAACATGAACAGCTTTCGCTTCCTCGAGCGGGGAATCGCGGCCGAGCTGGAGCGCCAGGGCGCTGTGCTTGAGGCGGGAGGCCAGGTCGAGCAGGAGACCTTTCACTTCGACCCGCGGACGGGGTCGCTGACGCCGCTCCGCTCCAAGGAGTACGCGCACGACTACCGCTATTTCCCGGAGCCCGACCTGGTGCCGCTCGCGCCCACCGAGGAGATGCTGCGCGCCGCGAGCGAGACGCTTCCCGAGCTGCCTGCCGAGCGACGCGAGCGCTACCAGGCCGAGCTCGGGCTGCCCGAGGTGACCGCTCGCCAGCTCGCCTTCGACGCGGAGCTGGGCGACTATTTCGAGCGCGCTCTTGAAGCTTCGCGCAAGAGCGCGGCTGCGGAGGGCTCCGCGCCTGAGAGGCCTACGACGATCGCCAACTGGGTCACCGGCGAGCTGGTGGGCCGGCTGCGGGAGGCCCACCGTTCCGGGGACGCCGCGGAACCGGGAGAGGTCGACCCGGCCTCCTCCAAGGTCTCGCCCGAGGCGCTCGCCGCGCTTGTCGGCATGGTGCAGTCGAAGCGGGTGACGACGGGTGCCGCCCGGCAAGTGCTGGCGGTGCTGGTCGCCGACGGCGGCGACCCGGCAGAGATCGTCGAACGCGAGGGCTTGGCGCAGATGTCTGATACCGGCGAGCTCGACGCCATCGTCGAGCGGGCGATCGACGCCGAGCCGGGGGCAGCCGAGAAGGTCCGAGCGGGCAACTCGAAGGCGATGGGCCCGATCGTCGGCGCCGTCATGCGCGAGACCAAAGGCCGCGCGGACGGGGGAGAAGTGACACGGCTGATCCGGGAGAAGCTGGGGGCGGAGTAACGCTTTGTAACACGTTGTTACAAGGTGCTACGCTCGGTGCGTGGCCTGGAACGTCGTCATAGCCGGGGGTGGATTCGGGGGCGCGCACGCGGCCCGCCAGCTCGAGCGCCTGCTGCCGAAGCAGTCCGCCCGCCTGATGCTCGTCAACGACGTCAATTTCCTCCTCTACACGCCGTTCCTTCCGGAGGCCGCGGCGGGCACCCTGGAGCCGCGCCACGTGGTGACGCCGCTTCGCGACATGCTGAAGCGAACGTTCCTGCGGCTGGGTGCGGTGACCGCGCACGACCCGGCGGCGCGCACGGTCCAGATCCGCACCCACGACGGCGAGACGGAGGAGCAGCGCTACGACCAGCTCGTCCTCGCGCTGGGCTCCGTGTCACGCCTGCTGCCCGTCCCCGGCCTCGAGAACGCGATCGGGTTCAAGAGCCTCGCCGACGCGATCTGGCTTCGAAACCACGTGATCGAGACGCTCGAGGCTGCGAACGCGAGCGAGGACCCCGAGCGCCGCGAGGAGCTGCTGACCTACGTCTTCGTCGGCGGCGGCTACGCGGGGCTCGAGGCTCTCGCCGAGCTCCAGGACTTCGCCGCGGACGCAATGGACTCCTACCCGCGGGCGCGCCTTCAAGGAATGCGCTGGATTCTGGTCGAGGCCACCGACCGGGTCCTGCCGGAGATCGACCTGAGGCTCGCCGAGTACGCGGCGCGCGAGCTTCGCAGTCGCGGGATCGACATCCGCCTCGGCACTCGCCTCGAGTCTGTGGAGCCGGACGCGGTGACGCTCTCGACCGGGGAGCGAATCCCCACCCGGACCGTGGTCTGGACGACGGGCGTCGCGCCGCACCCCAGCCTCGCGGCGTTGAGCGTGCCGCTGGACGATCGCGGCCGGGTGCGGGTCGATGAGTACATGCGGGTCGAGGGCATGGACGGTGTATGGGCGCTCGGCGACTGCGCCGCGGTCCCCGATCCCTCGGCCGCCATGAGGCGGCCGTCCCCGCCGACCGCTCAGCATGCGATTCGCCAGGGCCGCGCCGTCGCCCGCAACGTGGCGGCCGAGCTCGGTATCGGCAAGGCGATGCCGTTCCGGTACCGCGACAGGGGCGCGTTCGTGAACCTGGGGCGCTACAAGGCGGTCGGCCGGCTGGGCCGATTCACGTTCTCGGGGTTCCTGGCCTGGTGGATGGCGCGCACCTACCACATCAGCCAGATCCCGGGCACGGCGCGCAAGATCCGCGCCGTAGTTGACTGGACCGTCGGCCTGCCGTTCCACCGCGACGTCGCCGAGGTGGGCTCGATCGGCCACCCGCGGCCGCTCCGCGCCGAGGAGTACGAGCGCGGCGGCAGCCATCGCCCGGTCTCCTAGCTCCCGGCAGACCGACTCGCCCCGCGCCGCCGAGATGGGAGTTCTGGATCGATGTGATTCAGAAATCCCAACTCGCTGGAAGCGCCTCGGATTGAGCGCGGGAGCTTGCGGATGGTTTCTGAGGCGGGAGAATTCAGGCATGGCGGCGCCGTATCTGATCATCGCCCTGTCGTTCGGGATTGCCACCGCGGTCATCGGGCGCGCCAAGGGCAGCTCGTTCTTCATCTGGCTCATCGTTGGCTCGGTGCTGCCGGTCCTCGGCCTGATCGCGGTGATCCTCTACCGGCCGGAGGCCGAGGAGCCCGAGCGTCGCTGCCCGCGCTGCGGCAAGGTCCACAAGCTCTACGTTCAGGTCTGCACCCGCTGCGGATTGGAGCTCTACCTACCGGATCCCTCCGAGGTCAGGCAACCCGGCCCCAGCCATCCGGGCTGGCCCCGGTGGTGAACCGTCCTGCCTAGCCCTCGCATAGCGAGGCATATCCAGGACGGCGCCGCGATTTCGATGTCCGAGGTCGCCCGTGCGACCTCTACCCAGCCCAGCCCGTGTGGATGAATGCGAGGCGGCTCGGCCTACCGCAACCAGGTCCTGACGATCGCGTTCGCGAAGCCGAGCCCGTAGCGGACGACGGCCGGCTTCTTCGAGTGGCCGTGCATGCGGCGGGCGACGGTCACCGGCACCTCCTTGGCGGGAATGCCGCGCCTGAGCGCCTCGATCAGAAACTCGGAGGTGTGGAACTGCTCCTGGCGCAGGACGAGCTGGGGCAAGACGTCTGAGCGCACTGCGCGGAAGCCGTTGGAGCAGTCGCTCACCTTGGTGCCGGTGATCAGCGAAACCATCCGGTTGAAGAACACGATCCCCAGCTCGCGCGCGTACTGGCTCGGCTCTGCCTTTCCGAGCACGCGCGAGCCGTGCGCCACCGCGACCTCGCCGGAGACGACGGGCTGCACGAGGCGCTCCATTTCGGATGGCAGGTGCTGGCCGTCCGCGTCCAGGGTGACGACGATGGTGGCGCCCGAGTCGGCGAGCAGCCGGTAGCCCGTGCGCAGCGCAGCTCCGCCTCCGCGGTTGATCAGGTGTCGCGCGACCGCCGCACCGTGCTCGGCGGCGATCTCCCCGGTGCCGTCCCGCGAGCCGTCATCGACGACCAGGACGACGGTCTCGAGCCCGCAGACCTCGACCGGAATCCGGTCGAGGACGTAGCCGATGCTGTCGGCCTCGTTGTAGGCGGGGACCAGCACGCCGATCTTGTCCCGGAACCGCTCCGGATGGCCAGTGGCCACGAACTGCTCCCAGGCAAGCCCCTCGAGCACCGCGGAGAGCTCGCGCGTGATCCGCGATCCCTGAGACAGGGCCCGCACCACGAGCCCGAACAGGATCAGGATGGCGATCACGGCCACCCCGACGATCCGGGTCCCGTTGTCGCGCTTGAATGAGAAGGCGCTGAGGATCGCGTCGAGAAGCTGCGTGCCGGCGACAATTGCCAGGCCGAGCGCCACCAGCAGCAGGATCAGGACGTCGACGTTTCGCAGCGAGCGCCGCCGCCAGATCGCGAAGGCGGCGAGCAGGGCGGCGAGCACCAGCCCGGCGGCGCGCAGCGCCGTCAGTTCGGGCGGCAACAGGGTGGAGGGTGTCGCAACAACGCTTGACACGAGCGGCACGAGGATAGATGCGCGACCGGGCGCGGTATGCGCTCCGTCCTGCAGCAGCCGCTTCCGCTGCCTGGCGCTGGGCGGTCCGCTACCCTCGCGCGATCATGCGAGTCCTGATCCTGGGAGGTGACGGTTACCTCGGATGGCCCACCGCGATGCGGCTATCGGCAAGCGGCCACGAGGTCTCCGTGGTCGACAACTTCTCGCGGCGGCGCTGGCACGTGCAGCACGCGACCGGCTCGCTGACCCCGATTCGCTCCCTCGTCGACCGCGTCGAGGCCTGGCAGCAGGTGAGCGGCGAAGGGATCGGCATCTTCGTGGGATCGATCGAGGACGGTGACTTTCTCGACCGGGTGATCGCCGAGACGCTGCCCGAGGCGATTGTCCACTACGGCGAGCAGCCCTCGGCCCCCTACTCGATGAAGTCCCGCGCGACCGCCGTCGAGACCCAGTACACGAACGTGATCGGGACCCTCGAGCTGCTGTTCTCGATTCGCGACCGGGTACCCGACTGCCACCTGGTCAAGCTCGGCACCATGGGTGAGTACGGGACCCCGAACATCGACATCGAGGAGGGGTTCATCGAGATCGAGCACAAGGGCCGCCGGGACACGCTTCCGTTCCCGAAGATGCCCGGCTCGCTCTACCACCTGTCGAAGGTCCACGACTCGCACAACATCCACTTCGCCTGCCGGATCTGGGGCCTGCGCGCCACGGACCTCAACCAGGGAGTGGTCTATGGGATCGAGACCGAGGAGTCCGCCCGGGACGAGCGCCTGATCACCCGCTTCGACTACGACGAGTACTTCGGCACCGTGCTCAACCGCTTCTGCGTGCAGGCGGTGATCGGACACCCGCTTACCGTCTACGGCGAGGGCGGGCAGACGCGTGGCTTCCTCAACATCCGCGACACGCTCCAGTGCGTCGAGCTCGCGGTCACCCATCCCGCCGAGCTCGGCGAGTTCCGGGTCTTCAACCAGTTCACGGAGCAGTTCTCGGTCTCCGAGCTGGCCGAGCTCGTGAAGCGGAGCGGCGAGGAGCTCGGCTACGGGGTCGAGGTGCGCAGGTTTCCCAACCCGCGGATCGAGGCCGAGCAGCACTACTACAACGCCACCAACACGAAGCTGATCGACCTCGGGCTGAAGCCCCATCACCTCGGCGAGGAGCTGGTTCGCTCGATGCTGCGGATCATCGAGCGGCACAAGGGCCGCGTGATCGAGCGCGCCATCCTGCCGACCACACGCTGGAAGCCGGGAGAGCTGATGGGCGAGGTCGAAGCCGCCGAGCGGCCTTCCTGAGACGATGGCGGAATTCCAGTCGGCGAGCGAGTTCCGCGAGGTCATGGACAGGGCCTTCACGCTGATGAGCACCGACCCCGAGATGGGGCCGAAGCTCCGAGACGCTCAGGTGCCGCAGCGGTTCGAGTTCCCCGACCAGGACGCGGTGGTGAACGTCACATACGACGACTCGGGCGGCGAGCACAACCTCCGCTGGGAGTGGTCGGACGACGTCGATTGGGAGCCCAAGGTCGTGATGACGATGAGCTCGGAGGTCGCCAACAGGTACTTCCAGGGCAAGGAGAACGTGCCGCTGGCCCTGGCAAGGCGCCGCATCAAGAGCTCCGGTGACATCAAGTTGGCGCTGAAGCTGATCCCGATCACCAAGCCCATGTTCGCGATGTACCGCGAGATGGTGGAACGCGACTACCCGCACCTCGTCGTCTGAGCGCCACATGACTGGCCCGGGCTAGCGACGAAGTCGCGGTGCCCGGCGGGGATGGCCCGGGCTAGCGACGCAGTCGCGGTAAATCCGAGAAGCCCGGGTCCACGCGGTTTGCGTCGCAACCCGCCGCCCCCGGACGCCGAAGGCGGAGGAGGCGGCGGATAGGTTGTTCTACACTCGGCTGCCCATGAGGGCGGCGGACGCAATGTGTGAGGCGCTCAAGGCCGAGGGGGTCGAGCACGTCTTCGGCATCCCCGGCGGCGCCAACCTGCCCACCTACGACGCCCTGTACGACGCCGATCTGATCCACATCCAGGCGCGCCACGAGCAGGGGGCCGGGCACGCGGCGGAGGGCTACGCGAAGGCCTCCGGCCGGGTAGGCGTCGCCTTCGCCACCTCCGGACCTGGGGCGACCAACCTGGTGACCGCGATCGCCGACGCGATGATGGACTCGGTGCCGACCGTGTTCATCACGGGCCAGGTGCGTACCGACCTGATAGGCACCGACGGCTTCCAGGAGGCCGACGTCACCGGGATCACGATGCCGGTCGTCAAGCACTCCTTCCTGGTCACCGATCCGCGCCAGATCCCCGCCTACATCAACCAGGCCTTCCACATCGCGTCCACCGGCCGCCCGGGCCCGGTGCTCGTGGACGTCCCTCAGGACCTGTCGCGCGCCGACATCGAGTACGCGCCGGCACAGGGGCCCCCCGACCTGCCGGGCTACAAGCCACCGACCGAGGGCAACCTCAAGCAGATCCGGATCGCCGCCAAGGCGCTTGCCAACGCCCGGCGACCGGTGATCTACGGCGGCGGCGGAATCGTCAACGCGAACGCCTCCGAGGAGTTCCGCGACTTCTGCCTCTCGGACCGGCTTCCGGTGACGCTCACCGTGATGGGCCTGGGCGCCTTCCCGGCGCCGCACGAGCAGTGGCTGGGGATGCTCGGCATGCACGGCACCCGGACCGCCAACTACGCGATGGACAACGCCGACCTGATCGTCGCGGTGGGGGCGCGTTTCGACGACCGGATCACCGGCAAGCTCGCCGAGTTCGCGCCGCGAGCCAAGTTCGTCCACATCGACATCGACCCGGCCGAGATCTCCAAGAACGTCCCCGCCCACATCCCGATTGTCGGCGACGCCGGCGACGTGTTGCCGAAGCTGGCCAGAGAGTACGAGCGCCTGAAGGCCGATCCCGAGCGGCTCGACGCGTGGTGGAAGCAGATCCGCGCCTGGCAGGAGGAGTACCCACTCGGCTACGAGGACTCGGAGGACTCGGAGATCAAGCCGCAGCGGATGATCGAGGCCCTCTACAAGGTCACCGAGGGCGACGCGATCATCACCTCCGACGTCGGCCAGCACCAGATGTGGTGTGCGCAGTACTACAACTTCTCGAAGCCGCGCAGGTGGATCAACTCGGGCGGCCTCGGCACGATGGGCTTCGGCCTGCCGGCGGCGATCGGCGCCAAGGTGGCGAAGCCTGACGAGACGGTGGTCTGTCTGGCCGGGGATGGCAGCCTGGTGATGGTCTGCCAGGAGTTCGCCACCGCGGCCGTTCACGAGATCCCGGTCAAGGTCTTTCTGATGAACAACGGCTACATGGGGATGGTCCGCCAGTGGCAGGAGCTGTTCTGGGACGGTCGCTACAAGTCGGTCGAGATGGGCGACAGCCCCGACTGGGTGAAGCTTGCCGAGGCCTTCGGCTGGACCGGCATGCGCTGCACCGACAAGAACGAGATCGAGGACGCGATGCAGACCGCGCTCCAGGCGGAGGGCCCCGTGCTGCTCGACGTGCAGGTGACGAAGACGGAGAACTGCTACCCGATGATCCCCGCCGGCGCTGCGGCGCGGGACATGGTGGGGTAACGGTCATGGAAGCCGGGACACCAGAGCTCATCAAGCTCGAGGACCTCCAGGTCGGCAGCGGCCTCACTGGGCGCAAGCACATCCTCTCGCTCCTGGTCGAGAACAAGCCGGGCGTCCTGGCGCGGATCGCGGGGCTGTTCGCACGTCGCGGGTTCAACATCGACACCCTCGCGGTCGGCCCCACCGAGGACCCCGATGTCTCGCGGATCACGATGACCCTGGACGGCGCCGTGCACCCGATCGATCAGGTCACCAAGCAGCTCCACAAGCTGGTCAACGTGATCAAAATCCGGGACATGGAGCCGGATCAGGCGGTCTCCAGGGAGATGGCGCTGTTCCGGGTTCAGGCGGCGGTCGAGAGCCGCGCCGAGATCATCCAGTTCGCGGACATCTTCAGGGCCAAGATCGTCGACGTCTCCCGCCGTGCCCTGATCATCGAGGTGACGGGGTCCAACGAGAAGATCGACGCCTTCGAGCGCATGGTCAGACCCCACGGCCTGATCGAGATGGCACGGACCGGCGAGGTCGCGATCACCCGCTCCCGTCCCGACCAGTAGGTTCGCTTTGATCGCGGCGACCGCCGCCCTCGAGTCGCTGGAGGCGCTGCTGGCGGAGGCGGGGGAGAGGCGGCGGCTGGCGAGCGTCACCGTCCCGCTGGAGCTGGGGGACCCTAGTGGGGCGGTGTTCGCGTCGCGGCTCGCCGGCGATCGCTGGTTCTGCTGGGAGCAGCCCGATCGCGACGGGTTCGCGCTCGCCGCGGTCGGCAGCGCGCACGAGGTCGTCTCCCGCGGCCCCGAGCGCTTCGGCGACTTGGTTGCCGCCTGTGCGGAGGTGACGCGCGGGCGTCTCAGCGACGAGCCAGATCGGCTTCCGGCGGGCGCCGGGCCGATCTGGGTCGGCGGGTTCGCGTTCGGGCCCGATGGCGGGCGGGCGGCCCAGTGGTCCTCGTTTCCCCCCGCGCTGCTGGTGATGCCCGAGCTGGCGCTCCACCGAGCCGCCGGCCGAACCCACCTGACGCTGTGTGCGCTGGCCGGGCCCGGCGTCGATCCGGGTGCCGCCTCGCGGCGGCTGAGCGCCCGGCTCGCCGCGCTGAGCGAGGCGCCCCTACCGCTCGCCGATCCCCATCCGACGGGCGAGGCCCGGATCGCGAGCGTGCTTCCTCCGGAGCGGTTCGAGGAGTCCGTGGCGCAGGCGATGGAGCAAATCCGCGCCGGCCAGCTGGAGAAGGTGGTGCTCGCGCGGGAGGTGGTGGTGGAAGCGCCCCGGGCCCACGAGTCGGCGACCATCTACGGCGCGCTCCGGGAGCTGTTTGCGTCCTGCTTCTGCTTCTGCTGCGGCTCGCCCGAGGCCGCCTTCCTCGGCGCCAGCCCGGAGTTGCTCGTGCGACGTACCGGGGCGGGAGCGGCGACTGTCGCGCTCGCCGGGTCCACCCGGCGCAGCGCGGACCCCGCGGTGGACGATCACCTCGGCGAGCAGCTGCTGCGCTCCCCCAAGGACCGTCGCGAGCACGACATCGTCGTCCGGCGGATCGAGCGCGCGCTGCGCAGCCAGGCGGTCTGGGTCGAGGCGGCGCCCGAGCCGGGCCTGGTCAAGGTGGCCAACATCCAGCACCTGGCGACGCCGATCCACGCCCAGCTCTCCGAGTCGCGCTCCGCGGTCGAGCTGGCGGGGCTGCTGCACCCGACGCCGGCCGTCGGGGGAGAGCCTCGCGACCGAGCGCTCGCCACGATCGCCGAGCTCGAGGAGCTCGACCGCGGATGGTACGCGGGGCCCGTCGGCTGGATGGACGCCGCCGAGGACGGAGAGTTCTGCGTCGCGATTCGCTCCGCGCTCTTGCGCGACCGCACCGCCCACCTGTTCGCTGGCAACGGAATCGTCATCGACTCCGACCCCGAGGCCGAGCTCGCCGAGACGGAGGTCAAACTGGGGGCGCTGCTGCCGCTGCTCTCCGGGTGAGCTCACGCACCGTGGCGGGCGCCAAGCGCCTCGCCGACCCGTTCCGCCATCCGCCTGTGAAGTTCCACGTTTCGCCGCCGGTCGACGGGGATCTCGATCAACGCCGTCCCCTGGCCAGCGGCGTCCGCCAGCCGATCCAGCCGCTCGACGCGCGTGTGAGGCAGGTCGTACACCCTGGCGATCCGCGCCGGTTCCAGTCCCAGCGGCGTCCCGAGCAGCGCCTCGAATTCGTCCCGATCGAGCTGCTCGGCCTGCGGCAGGAACTCGAAGATCCCGCCGCCGTCGTTGTTGAGCACCACGATCCGCACCGGGGCGCTCGCGTGGCGAAGCGCGGCGAGGCCGTTCATGTCGTGGTGGAGGCCGAGGTCGCCGGTGACGATCCAGGTGGGGCGGCCACTGGCGGCGGCGGCGCCGATCCCCGATGAGACCAGGCCGTCGATCCCGTTCGCGCCGCGGTTGCAGAGGAACCTCACCTGGGTGGCGGCCGACGGCACGAACGCCTCCTGGTCGCGGATCGGCATCGAGGAGGCCGTGTAGACGAGATCCCCGTCGGCGTACAGACGCGCCAGGGCGGCGTGCGCACCGGGCTCCGTCGGCTCCTCGAGCGCCTCCAGCTCGGCCTCGATGGCCGTCGCCGCCCGGCGTCCTGCCTCCAGCCAGGCGGACTGCCAGTGCTGCGCCCCCCCCGCGACGCGTTCGGCCATGCCGCTGGCCAAAGACCGCGCCTCCGCCCGCACGATCGTTTCCGCCTGGTTCGAGGGCTCGTTCCAGCCGAACGCCGGGTCGACCACGACCTGGCGCAACTCGGGAAGCGAGGCGAGCCACTGGCGGAGCGCCTTGCTGGTCGGCATGTCGCCGAAGCGGACCACCAGCTCGGGCGCCAGCTCCGAGGGCCCCAGGCGGGCGATCGCGTCGTACGGCCAGACGATGAGCTCGCGATCATGGACTCCGAGGCGGAGCTGCGAGGTCGGCTCGGCGAGGATCGGGTAGCCCGCCCGCTCGGCCAGGGAGGCCACCGGCCCGGCGAGCCCGTCGTCGAGCTGCCGGCCGGCGACGACCAGGCCCCGGGGCGATGCCGACACCCGCTCGGCGAGCTCGTCGATCAGCGCCTCGTCGGCCAGTGGCGGGTCCGAGGTGACCGCGGTCAGTGGCCGCTCGCCGCGACCCTCCAGCGCGAGCGGCGAGGTCGCCGTCACGTCCTCGGGGTGCGGCTCGGGTCCCAGCGGGTCGCGCCAGGCCACGTTCAGGTGGACCGGCCCCGGGCGCGGCTCGCCGCGCGCCGCGGCGTAGGCGCGGCAGGCAACGGAGCGAAAGTGGAGCAGGCCGGGATCGTCGGCTTCGTGGTTGCCGACCTCGCAGAACCACCGCACGGCGGATCCGTAGAGCTTCAGCTGGTCAATCGTCTGTCCGGCGCCGATCCCGCGCAGCTCGGCTGGGCGGTCGGCGGTGAGGACGATCAGCGGGACGCCTGCCTCGTCGGCCTCGGACACCGCCGGATGCAGGTTGGCCGCCGCCGTGCCCGAGGTGCAGAGGATGGCCGCCGGCCGGCCCGTCGCCTGGGCGGCGCCGAGCGCGAGGTAGCCCGCGGAGCGCTCGTCGACGATCACGGCCACCTCGATCGCCGGCTGGCGCCACAGGGCGAGCCCTAGGGGGGTGGACCGGGAGCCCGGAGCCAGCGCCGCCCGGCGGACCCCGCAGCGGGCCAGCTCCTCGACCAGCGCCGAGGCGAGCGCGGTGTTGCGGTTGGTGGAGTCCACCGCGCCGAACGGTACCCGCTACAGACGGTGCCGCTCGAGTGCCCGTTCGTCGATCTCGACCCCGAGGCCGGGCCCCTCGGGCAGGTGCAGGAACCCCTCGCGCACCTCGCACTCGACCGAGGCAATCGTGCCGCCGAACAGCGCCTGCGTGGCGAGCCCGTGCGCGAGCCCCGGATCGTCGCGATCACGGTAGAGCCCCTGGGCGGCGTGCGCTGCGGCGGCGATCCCCACCGGTCCGTCCAGGGAGCTGGACAGATAGACGGGCAGCTCCGCGGCGATCCCGGCCGCGGTGCCGATCCCGCCGACTTTCGACAGCTTCACCGTGGCGAAACGGCAGGCGCCCGCCTGCGCCGCTCTCTTCGCCTCCCTGGCGCTGGTCACGCTCTCGTCGGCGGCGATCGGGATCGCCGTTGCTGCGGCGACCGCGGCCATCTCCCGGAGGGTCGCGGTGGGCTGCTCGACCAGCTCGATCCCGAGCGGCTCGATCTCGTCCAGCACGGCTACGGCCCGATCGGTGCTCCAGGCGCCGTTGGCGTCCACTCGAACGCGCGCATCCGGGCCCACCGCCTCGCGGACGACCCGCGCCCGTTCGGCATCGTCGCCGTGTCCGAGCTTGAGCTTGAAGGTCTCGAAGCCGCGTTCTCTCCAGGCGGCCGCCTCGGCGGCGAGTCGGTTCGGCGAGTCGGAGGCGAGCGTGGCGTTGCATCGCACCGGCGCCGAGGTCTCGCCGCGCAGCATCCGCCACAGCGGCGTCCCCGAGATCCGACCGGCGAGGTCGAAGAGAACCATCTCGACCGCCGCCTTGGCCGGCGCGGGCAGCCGCCGGCCCGCTGCAACGTGGATCAGCGCGTCCACCGCGGCGCCAAGCGGCTGCTCCCCGGTCATGGCCGCCACATCCAGCCTGGCCAGGCGTCTCGCGACGCGTGCCAGCGACCGCTCAACCCGATGCAGCGTCGCGCCGCCGCGCAGGGAAAGCGGCACGGCCTCGCCGAGGCCGACGATGCCCGCCTCGGTTCGCAGCCGCAGCAGGACCATCTCCCGCCGCTCGAGCGTCCCGCGGGCGGTCACATAGGGCCGCTCGAGTGGGAGCGCGTAGGGAATGATCTCGACCGCGGCGATCCGCATGCGCTCAGGCGGCGATCACCAGGCCGGCCGCGAGCAGCGCGCTGAAGGCGGCGAGCAGGGCGCCGGTGCCAGCGAGGGCCCCGTTCAGCGAGGGCCCATCCGTCCGCGTCATCACGGCGCCGACCGGGCGCGGAACCAGCGGCGCCGCCAGCAGGGCCAGCAGACCCCAAGTGGGCCCGTCCCCGGCGAGCAGCGTGATCGGCACCGCCGCGAAGGCGGCAACGATCAGCAGCGCGTACAGGCTGCGGGTTCGCTGACGGCCCAACCGCACCGCGAGGGTCATCTTTCCGGCCCGCCGATCGGTCTCGAGGTCGCGCACGTTGTTGACGACCAGGATCGCGGTGGCGAGGAAGCCGACGGCGAGCGAGAGGCCGAAGGGCAGCCAGTCGAGCCGCTCGAGCTGGACGTAGTAGGAGCCGTTGACGGCCACCAGGCCGAAGAACAGGAAGACGAACAGCTCCCCGAGGCCCTCGTAGCCGTAGGGACGAGGGCCGCCCGTGTACAGGACCCCAGCGAGGATCGAGGCGGCGCCGACGATCAGGATCACCACGCCGGCGACCGTGGCCAGATAGATGCCCGCCGCCACGGCGACCGCGAACGCGACCCAGGTCGCGACCAGCACCCGGCGCGGCGCGACCAGCCCGGAGGAGGTGACCCGCACGGGCCCCAGCCGGTCGGCCGTGTCGGCGCCGCGCCTGGCGTCGGAGTAGTCGTTGGCCAGGTTGGTCCCGATCTGGATGAAGACGCTGCCGATCAGGGCGGCGATGAAGGCGCCGACGCGGATCTCGCCGCTGACCTGCACCGCGGCCGCCGTCCCCACCAGCACCGGCGCGATCGCCGCCGGCAGCGTGCGCGGCCGCGCGGCCATGACCCACAACCTCACCGGCGACATGCTCGCAGGGAGCCGAAGGCGACCGGTGATCCGAGCTTGCTCGGATTCCTCCGCTGTCGCCGGGTCACGCAGGGTTCAAGGACGCTTCGGGAACTTCGAGAAGTCCGGTCGCCGGCCCTCGACGTAGGCGTCGCGGCCCTCCTGCCCCTCCTCGGTCATGTAGAAGAGGAGGGTTGCGTCGTGGGAGAGCTGCTGGAGGCCGGTGAGCCCGTCCTCGGCAGCGTTGAAGCTCGCCTTCAGCAGCCGCAGGGCAAGGGGCGAGAGGCCGGACATCTCGCGGCACCAGGCGACGGCCTCGCGCTCCAGCTCGGCGAGGGGGACGACGGCGTTGACGAGCCCCATCTCAAGCGCCTCCTCGGCCGTGTATAGGCGGCACAGGAACCAGATCTCCTTGGCCCGCTTGACACCGACGTTGCGCGCCAGAAGGGCCGCCCCGAAGCCGCCGTCGAAGCTCCCCACCCGGGGGCCGGTCTGCCCGAAGCGGGCGTTGTCGGCGGCGATCGTCAGGTCGCAGACGAGATGCAGGATGTGGCCCCCGCCGACCGCGTAGCCGGCGACCATCGCCACCACCGGCTTCGGCAGGCGGCGGATCTGGACGTGCAGGTCGCCGACGTCGAGGCGACCGACGCCTTGCTGGGCGACCTCGTCGTCGCCGATGTAGCCGTCGTCGCCGCGGATCCGCTGGTCGCCGCCCGAGCAGAAGGCCTCCTTGCCGGCGCCGGTGAGGATGATCGCCCCAACCTCGAGATCGTCGCGGGCGCGGGCGAAGGCTTCTCGCAGCTCGGCGAGTGTCTGCGGGCGGAATGCATTCCGGAGCTCTGGCCGGTTGATGGTGAGCTTGGCGATCCCCTCGGCCTTCTCGTAGAGGATGTCCTCGAACTCGGCCGTCGCCCGCCACTCGATCGGCGCGTACAACTCGCCGGTGGAGGGTGCGTCCTTGTGGGGAATCGGCACGTAAGGGATTATCCCTGGCGATGATCCTCGACAACTGGCTGGCCCAGCGGGCCCAGACGTGCCCGGACCGTACGGCGCTGATCGCCGAAGGCCGCCGCCTCACCTATGAGGAGCTCGAGGCCGAGGCGACCGCGGCCGCTCGCCGGCTCGCCGCTCACGGCGTCCGGCGCGGCGCCACGGTGACCCTGGAGCTACCGGTGGGGGCCGACTACGTGATCCTCCTGCACGCGCTGATGAAGCTGGGCGCGATCGCCGAGCCGCTGAACACCCGACTGGCGCCCGGGGAGCGTGAAGCCGGGCTCCAGCGCGCCGGGCCGGTGCTGGCCATCTCGCATGCCGGCGACGCGGGCGGGCCCGAGGCCGACCTGCCGCTGCTCGGCGAGCACGATCTCGACGCCATCCACTGTCGCGTCCCGACCAGCGGCACGTCCGGGCATCCACGTCCGATCGGGCTCACCTACGGAAACCACCTGTGGAGCGCGGTCGGCTCCGCCTTCAACCTGGGCGTTGACCCGTCCGACCGCTGGCTCTGCTGCCTGCCGCTCTACCACGTGAGCGGGCTGGAGATAGTGATGCGCTCGGTGATCTACGGGACGGGCGCCGTGGTCCACGACGGCTTCGCGGTCGAGAGCGTGGCGGAGGCCCTGGAGCGCGACGGGGTGACGCTGATGTCGGTGGTCACCACGCAGCTCACCCGCCTGCTCGAGGCCGGGGTAGGCCTCTCCGGGCCGCGCGCCATCCTGGTCGGCGGCGGACCGGTGCCGCTCGAGGTGCTGGAGGAGGCGATCGGCCGGGACGCCGCCGTGGTCCAGACCTACGGCCTCACCGAGACCGCCTCGCAGGTGACGACGCTCGCCCCGCAGGAGGCGCGACGCAAGCTCGGCTCCGCAGGGCGGCCGCTGCTCACCACGCACCTGCGGATCCAGGACGGCGAGATCCTCGTCCAGGGGCCCGTCATCGCGCCAGGCTGTGCCGATGAGGACGGCTGGCTCCACACCGGCGACCTGGGCCGAATCGACGACGAGGGCTTCCTCTACGTCGAGGACCGGCTCGGGGACGTGATCGTGAGCGGCGGCGAGAACGTGCTGCCCGCCGAGGTCGAGGAGGTCCTGCTGCGTCACCCGGACGTCGCCGACGCCGCCGCGGTCGGCCGCGCCGACGCCGAGTGGCAGGAGGCCGTGGAGGCGGTGGTGGTGCTGCGGGACGGCGCTGCGGCGGGGGCCGCCGAGTTGCGCCAGCACTGTGCCAAGTCGCTGGCCGGCTACAAGGTGCCGAAGCGCTTCGAGTTCGTCTCCGAGTTGCCGCGCACGGACTCGGGCAAGCTGGTGCGCCAGGCGCTGCGCTGAGCGGCGGGTCGCTTCGCTCACCCGCGGAGCGCCCCGGACACGCCGCCCTTTACACGCCCGCCTTCCGTTATGCGCTTGAAGCGCCTCCCGCGTTGTGACCACAATTGTGGTCACACTCCGGGAGGCTGTCCTGGGGCATGAGCAGTCTCCGCGTGCAAGGAGTCGTAACGTCGAAGAAGGAGGGAGCCCATGGATTCCGCCACTGTCGCTAATTGGCTTGCCGCCTACGTGGACGCCTGGAAGTCGTATGACCGCGAGGCGATCGGCGCCCTGTTCAGCGACGACGTGAAGTACCGCTACCACCCCTATGGCGAGCCCATGGAGGGCCGTCAGGCCGTGGTCGAATCGTGGCTCGGAGAGGGAGAGCGCGAGGGCGACTGGGAGCGGGACCAGGAGGGCACCTATGACGCCTCCTATGAGCCCGTGGCGGTGGACGGTGACGTCGCCGTGGCGACCGGGAGCAGCACCTACACCAGGGAGCCTGGCGGGCCAATCGAGCAGGTCTACGACAACTGCTTCGTCATGCGCTTCGACGACGACGGGCGCTGCCGGGAGTTCACCGAGTGGTTCATGAAACGGCCCGACGCATAGAGTTTCGGTGATGAGCGCCGAAGACGGGATCTACTACGACGCCGACGCCCACCTCGAGCACCTCCGTGGCAAGACAATCGCGATCCTTGGCTATGGGTCGCAGGGGCACGCGCACGCGCTCAACCTGAGGGACTCGGGATATGAGGTGGTGGTCGGCCTGCGCCCCGGCTCGGCCAGTCGCGCCACGGCCGAGGCCGAGGGGCTGACTGTGCTCGATCCCGGCGAGGCCGCGAGCCGCGGCGACGTGGTGATGATCCTGCTGCCCGACGAGAAGCAGGCCGAGGCATGGGAGGCCGAGATCCGCGACGGGATCGCGCCCGGCAACCTGCTGATGTTCGCCCACGGCTTCTCGATCCACTTCGCCCAGATCGAGCCGCCGCCCGGGGTCGACGTCGGCATGGTCGCCCCCAAGGGCCCCGGCCACCTGGTGCGACGCCAGTTCACCGAGGGGCGCGGCGTCCCCTGCCTGATGGCCGTGCACCAGGATGCAACCGGCAACGCCAAGGACCTCGTTCTCGCCTACGCCAGCGGCATCGGCGGCGGCCGCGCCGGGGTGATCGAGACCACTTTCAAGGACGAGTGCGAGACGGACCTGTTCGGGGAGCAGGCGGTCCTGTGCGGCGGCGCGACGGAGCTCGTCCGCGCCGGCTTCGAGACCCTGGTCGAGGCCGGCTATGACCCCCGCCTCGCCTACTTCGAGTGTCTGCACGAACTGAAGCTGATCGTCGACCTGATGTACGAGAAGGGGATCCAGGGCATGCGCGACTCGATCTCCAACACGGCCGAGTACGGCGACATGACCCGCGGCAAGAGGGTGATCACCGCCCAGACGCGAGAGGCGATGCGCAAGCTTCTCGCCGACATCCAGTCGGGCGAGTTCGCGAAGGAGTGGATCGCCGAGAACCGCGCCGGTGCCGAGAGCTTCCAGCGACTGCGGGACGAGGCTGCCGCCCACCAGGTCGAGCAGGTCGGCAAGGAGCTCCGCAGGATGATGCCCTGGATCGAGGCCGAACCCGGTTAGCCGCCGGGCCGCGTGCGATCATGCGCCCGCTTCGTAACCGAAGGGAGAAGCCATGACCGAGACGCCAGAGTCGCCCGGGACGCCACAAACCCCGACAGGCCCCCTCGGGGGAGCCGAGCCACCCGCACCGCCGCCCCCTCCGCCGCCGGAGACCGCGGCTGAGGACTACCCGCTCCGGGCGGACATCCAGCACCAAGCGGAGTACAGCCGGTTCATGCCGCTCGTCAAGTGGCTGTTGGCGATCCCGCACTACATCGTGCTGATCCTGCTGGCCATCGGCGCGTTGTTTGCGATCGTGATCTCCTTCTTCGCGGTGATCATCACCCGCCGCTACCCGCGCGGGCTGTTCGACTACGTGGTTGGCGTCTCTCGCTGGGCCTGGCGGGTGCAGGCCTACCTGCTGCTGATGGTGGACCCGTATCCGCCGTTCACGCTCCAGGACGACCCGAACTATCCGGCCCGCTTCGAGATCGACTACCCGGAGGACGGCGTCGCTAGGTGGCGGCCGCTCATCGCCTGGATCCTGGCGATTCCTTATCTGATCATCGCGTCGATCCTGTTCTATCTGGCGGAGATCCTCGCCTTCTTCGCCCTCTTCACGATCCTGTTCGCGAAGAAGTACCCGGAGGGGATGTTCAAGATCGCTCTCGTGGGCCTGCGCTGGCAGGCGCGCGGCAACGCGTACGCGTACTGGCTGACCACCAAGTACCCGCCATTCGTCTGGGCGTAAGCGCCGAAAGCCGCGGAGCTACTCGCCGAGCACCTTGATGATCAGCCGCTTCGGGCGGCGGCCGTCGAACTCGGTGTAGAAGACCTGCTGCCAGGGGCCGAGGTCGAGCTGCCCGTCGGTGACCGGCACGATCGCCTGGTGGTGGACGAGCAGGTTCTTGAGGTGGGCGTCGCCGTTGTCCTCGCCGCCGCGGTGGTGGCGGTAGTCGCCCGGGTCGGGGGAGAGCTCCCGCGCCACCTCGTTCGCAGGCCCCTGCCAGCTCGGGGGCGCCACCTTGTCGAGCCATTCCAGCGTGTCGGCGTGGAGGCCCGGCTCGTCGTCGTTGACCCAGACGCCGGCGGTGATGTGCATGGCGGAGACGAGCGCCATCCCCTCGGCGATCCCCGCCTCGTCGACGGCTGCCTGCACATCGTCGGTGATCCGAACGAACGTGCGACGCTCTTCGGTCTCGAAGGTCTTGTAGACGGTGTGGGCCTTCACCGGTGGTCCGCGGCCTGCTCGCCGCCGACCGCACCGGGCGACCCTGAGCCGCCAAAGCGCTCCTCGCCCTCCGGAAGCCGCCCGTCGCGACCCACGTAGCCGTCCTTGCCGCCGACGATCACGTAGACGGCGTCCTCATCGCCGGCGTTCCGGATCTTGCGCACCGTCGCCGGGTCGACGCGGGCGGCGGCGCCGGGCTCCAGCGTATGGGCGGTGCCGTCGCCGAACTCGATCTCGATCCGGCCGCGATGGCAGAAGTAGAGCTCTTCCTGCTCGTCGTGGAAGTGACGCCCGGTGTCGTATCCGGGTGGCAGCACGATCGCGTTGACCCCGAAGGCGGTCACTCCGAGCGTCCGGCGGATCTTCCGGAAGCCGTAGCGGTCGCCCATCTGGTCGATGTGGCCGACCGCGTAGCCCTCACCCTCGATCACGCCCTCGCTCATGATCGGATGCTATGCCGGTCGGGGTCTCGGCTGCAGTCCGACGAAGGTGGATCGTTTGGGCTAGGGACGCAGTCCCGGTAGCCGCGGAGGTGCCTGCCGGATCAGGTCCGCATCCTCGCCCGCCGAAAACGTAGGCGAAGCCGAGGCTTTCGGCGGTGTGTGTTTTCCTCCGCGCCCCTCCGTATCCTGAGCGAATGGCCGAGACGCCCGACATCTTCGCCAAGCAGTACATGCTCACCGCGGGACCGACGCCGCTGCCGCCCCGCGTCTCGCAGGTGATGGCCGAGCCGATCCTCTATCACCGTGCCCCGGCGTTCGTCGAGATCTACGCGCGGGTGCTGGAGCGGCTGCAGCTGGTCTTCCAGACGCGAAACGAGGTCCTCTGCTTCGCGGCCACGGGAACCGGTGCGATGGAGTCGGCGGTCGCCAACCTCGTTGGTCCAGGCGACCCTGCCGTCGTGGCTTCATGCGGGAAGTTCGGCCAGCGCTGGGCCGAGATCTGCGACGCCTACGGCGCCGACACCGTGCATCTGGAGTTCGAGTGGGGCGAGAAGGTGGACCCGGTGCGGCTCGATCAAGCGCTCGCCGGCCTCGGCCGCCCACCGCGAGCGGTGTTCACGACCCAGTCGGAGACGTCGACCGGCATCGTCAACGACATCCGGGCGCTCAACGAGCTGGCCAAGGCGCACGGCTCCGTGCTCTGTGTGGATGCCGTTTCGGGTCTCGGCGCGGTGAATCTGCCGCAGGACGAGTGGGGGGTGGACGTCGTGGTTGCGGGCTCCCAGAAGTCATTGATGTGCCCGCCCGGGCTGGGATTCGCCTCGGTCTCCGAACGCGCGATGGCGCTCGCCGCAGAGAATCCAGGCCGCCGCTACTACCTCGACTGGGGGCGCGCGGCCGCCGGCCAGAAGGAGGATCCGCCCAACTCGGCGTTCACGCCGGCGGTGACCCTGTTTCGGGCCCTCGATGTGGCGCTCGACCTCCTGTTCGAGGAGGGCCTCGAGGAGTGCTTCGCCCGCCACGCGCTGCTCGCCCGCGCCGCGCGGGCCGGGGTCGAGGCGCTGGGGCTGGAGCGGTTCGGCCCCGACGACGAGAACGCGAACGTGGTCACGGTGGCCGGGCTCCCAGAGGAGATCGACGGCGCCAGGGTGCCGAAGCTGATGCGCGACCGCTACGGGGTCACGATCGCCGGCGGGCAGGGTCGTCTGAAGGGCAAGATCGCGCGCATCGCCCACTGCGGCTACTACGGGGCCTTCGACATCGTGGTGGCCCTCACCGCGCTCGAGATGGCGCTGCGCGACCTCGGCCACGATGCCGAGCCCGGCGCGGGCGCCGCCGCGGCCCAGCGCGTGTTCGCGGCGGCCGGCATTGCCCCGACACCGGTCGGCTAGTGACGGACGGCAAGGTCGGCTGGTGACCGACGGCAGGCCGAAGGTCCTGGTCAAGGAGAAGATCGCCGAGTCCGGCGTCGAGCTCCTGCGCGGCGATTTCGAGGTCGAACTCGGCCTCGAGATGTCCGACGAGGAGCTGGGCGAGCGAATCGGCGAGTTCGACGGGATCGTGATCCGCTCCCAGACCATCCTGACCGCGGACCTGATCGAGCGCGGCTCGAGGCTGAAGGTGATCGGCCGCGCCGGGACGGGTGTCGACAACGTCGACGTGAACGCGGCCACCAAGCGAGGCATCGTGGTCGTCAACGCGCCCGAATCGAACTCGGTCGCCGCCGCCGAGCACACGCTCGCCCTGGCGCTCGCCCTGTTCCGGAACGTCCCCCAGGCGCACTCCTCTCTGGTCGGGGGTGATTGGGCGCGGGCGCGATTCGCCGGCAACGAGCTGTACGGCAAGACGCTCGGCGTGATCGGCTTCGGGCGGATCGGCCAGCTGGTCGCCCACCGGGCCCAGGCCTTCGCGATGGAGGTGGTCGCCTACGACAAGTTCGTCGCCGCGGAGCGCTTCCGTGAGCTGGGCGTCGAGCGTGCCCAGACCAGCGACGACCTGTACGCGAAGGCGGACATCGTCACCATCCACCTGCCGAAGACGCCCGACACCGTCAACTGGATCGATGCCGAGGCGTTCGCGAAGATGAAGGACGGGGTTCGGATCGTCAACTGCGCGCGAGGCGAGCTGGTCGACCTCGAGGCGCTCGTGGCCGCGCTCGACTCGGGCAAGGTCGCCGGGGCGGCGCTCGACGTCTTCCCCTCCGAGCCCCTCACCCATCACCCGCTCTTCGGGCGCGACAACGTCGTCGTCACCCCGCACCTGGGAGCGGCCACGGCCGAGGCGCAGGACCGCGCCGGAACGATCACCGCCGACCAGGTGCGCCGCGCCCTGTCGGGCGGCGTGGTCACCAACGCGGTCAACATCGCCGCCGTCCGTCCCGAGGAGATGGAGGCACTGGCTCCGTTCGTGCCGCTATGCGAGAAGCTCGGCCGGCTGGCGCAGGGTCTCGGTGACGGCTCGGTCGACCGGATCGTGGCGGAGTTCCGGGGCCGGATCGCTGAGCATGACACCCGGCTGCTCGGCCTCGCCGTTCTGGTGGGGATCCTCTCCGGCCACACCGAGGAGCAGGTCAACCTCGTCAACGCCCCCGCCCTCGCCGAGGAGCGCGGCATCGAGCTGACGGAGCTCAAGGACACCGCCTCGGACGAGTTCACCGAGCTGGTCACGGTGCGGATCGAGTCCGGAGACGAGGCGGTCCAGGTGGCGGGCACCGCGGTCGGGCCGAGGAACCTCCCACATCTGGTCAGGGTCTGGGGCGAGAGCTTCTACATGCCGTTTGCCGACCATCTGGTCGTGTTCCGCTACAGGGACCAGCCGGGGATGATCGGGCGCATCGGAACGATCTTCGGCCAGCACGCCGTCAACATCGCCTCGGCCGCGGTCGGGGCCGAGGAGTCGGGCGATCAGGCCGTCCTGGCGCTGACCACCGACGCGCTGGTCCCCGAAGCGCTGCTCGACGAGATCCTGCGGCTGGACGGCTTTCACACCGGCCGCGCGGTCGAGCTGTGAATGAATCACTCCGGCGGCAGCCTCGCCTTCGGCTACGCTGCCGCCGGGCTAGGGTCCAAGCCTGACCCGGCAGGTCCACACATATCTACCGCGACTTCGTCGCTAGCCCAGACGGGGCCCGTATAGGGTCCTACAGATGCGTGCTGTCGTGATCACCCGCCATGGGCCCCCTGAGGTCCTTCAGGTCGAGGAGCGGCCCGACCCGCCCGTCGGGCCCGGTGAGGTGCGGATCGCGGTCAAGGCCGCCGGGATCAATTTCGCCGACACACTGGCCCGGATCGGCATGTATCCCGATGCCCCCAAGGTCCCCTGCGTGGTCGGCTATGAGGTCGCGGGGGAGATCGAGTCGGTGGGGGAGGGGGTCGACTCCCACCAGGTCGGCGACCGGGTGATGGCGGGCACCCGCTTCAATGGCCAGGCGGAGCTGCTCACGGTGCCCGCGGACCAGGCGCTCCCGCTGCCCAAGAAGCTGTCGTTCGAGGAGGGTGCCGCGTTTCCCGTCAACTACGGCACGGCCTACGCGGCGCTGGTGATCATGGGGGGCCTCAAGGAGGGCGAGCGGCTCCTGGTCCACGCCGCGGCCGGCGGCGTGGGGACCGCCGCGACCCAGGTCGCGCGAGGAATCGGAGCAGAGATCTTCGGCACCGCCTCGGCCTCGAAGCACGACGCGATCCGCGAGCAGGGGGTCGAGCACGCGATCGACTACCGAAACCTGGATTTCGAGCAGGAGGTGCGGAGGATCACGGGCGGGGACGGGCTGGACCTGATCATGGATGCCCTCGGCCCGACCACCTTCCGCAAGGACTACAGACTGCTGCGGCCCGGTGGGCGGTTGATCATGTACGGGCTCTCCGAGGTACAGAGCGGCAGCGGCAAACGGGACATCCCGGCCGCCCTGCGGAGCCTCGCCCGGATGCCGCTGGCGACCATGCCGTGGTGGAAGAGCCTGGGGGTGATGAACGAGAACAAGGGAGTCTTCGGCCTCAATATGCTCGCCTGGTGGGACCGCGAGGGCAGCCTCGACCGGGTGACCGAGCCGTTGATCGACGGTCTCGGCAAGGGCGACCTGAAGCCGGTGGTGGCCGAAGCGTTCCCCTTCGACCGCGCCCCAGACGCGCACCGCTTCATCGAGGAGCGGCGCAACATCGGCAAGGTCGTCCTGGTGCCGTGACCGTTCGCCGAATCCACTGAGCCGCCAGCCCGCGCCGCTACGCTGCGCCCGTGCTCGTGCTCGCCAGCATCGGCAGCCTCTACGAGCGGGCGATCGTCGACACCGATCGCCAGCCCGAGTTCCTGTTCTTCGTCGCCTTCCTGGTCACCTTCGGCTTCATCCGCACCAGCGCCCACCTGATCCGAGCCCAGGTGAGCTGGTGGCCGGGCAACGTGGAGGTCGGTGGGACGCACATCCACCACTTGGTCTGGGGAATCCTGTTGCTGCTGATCGGGGGCTATTTGGGCGTCGTGATCGCGCCGCCCTCGCCCTGGCACGAGATCGTCACGGTCCTGTTCGGGGTTGGCACCGGGCTGACCCTCGACGAGTTCGCCCTCTGGCTCAACCTCAAGGACGTCTACTGGTCGCAGCAGGGGAGGCGCTCGATCGACGCGGTGATCGTCGCCGCCACGGTGACGGGGATGGTCCTGGTCGGCTTCACCGCCTGGGTAGACGTGGCGACCAAGGTTGAGGACGCCGTATTCGCCATCGTGGGCGCCTTCGGCGTGATCACGATCCTGCTGGTGGTGGTCAATCTGGCCAAGGAGAAGTTCGGGATGGCGGTCGTCGGCCTGTTCGTCCCCCCGGTGGGCCTGGTGGGCGCGTTGCGCCTCGGAAGGCCGCGCTCGCTGTGGGCGCGGCTTTACCGCGAGCAAAAGAGGGCGCGGGCGCGGGCGCGGTTCGGCGAGCCGGCTCCGCCGTCAGCTCCCCCGCTGACCCCGAATCAGTCAGCCGCCGGCTCGGGCTGAGCCTCGGGCGGCGAAGACCTCGAGGAAGGTTCCCCGCGTGCGCTAAAGTCTCTGCCGTCGATGACCCCCCGGCTCCACAGCCTGGCACTTCTCCTTCTCCCCCCGCGGGGGGAGTAGCGCTGGGCGGCGCGAGAGCCGCGAGTTCAGAAGGTCATCGGAGTTTCAAGGAGAAGGAGGACAGGCCAATGAGCGGCCCCGCATCGGTACCTGAGCAGGATCGGGTCCATATCTTCGACACCACGCTGAGGGACGGCGAGCAGTCGCCGGGCATCTCGCTCAACACCCAGGAGAAGGTGGAGATCGCGCACCAGCTCGCCCGGCTCGGCGTCGACGTGATCGAGGCCGGCTTCCCGATCACCTCCCCCGGCGACGCAGAGGCCGTCCAGGCGATCGCCCGCAACGTGGAGGGCCCGGTGATCTGCGGTCTCGCTCGCACCCACAAGGCCGATATCGACGCGGCCTGGGGGGCGATCAAGGACTCCGTGCGCCCCCGGATCCATACCTTCATCTCCACCTCCGACATCCACATCGAGCATCAGCTCCAAACCACGCGTGACGATGTGAAGGGCCAGGCCAGGGCGGCGGTGACGCTCGCCAAGTCCTACACGGAGGACGTCGAGTTCTCGCCCATGGACGCGACTCGCGCCGACGTCGAGTTCACGGCCGAGGTGTGCGCGATCGCGGTCGCGGAGGGCGCGACCGTCGTCAACATCCCCGACACCGTGGGCTACACGACGCCCGAGGAGTACCGCGCCTACTTCGAGCGCCTCTACGAGCTCGTGCCCGAGCTGCACAACGTGCGCCTCTCCGTCCACTGCCACGACGACCTGGGAATGGCTGTTGCCAACTCATACGTTGGCGTCCTGGCCGGCGCCCGCCAGGTGGAGTGCGCCGTGAACGGGATCGGCGAGCGGGCCGGGAACTGCTCGCTGGAGGAGATCGTGATGCTGCTGCGGACCCGTCGCGACGTCCACGGGCTCGATACCGGGGTTAACTCGCGCGAGCTGGCGCGGACCAGCCGCATGGTCTCGCGCTTCACCGGCTATGCGGTGCAGCCGAACAAGGCCGTGGTGGGCCGCAACGCCTTCGCCCACGAGTCGGGCATCCACCAGGACGGGGTGCTCAAGGAGCGCACCACCTACGAGATCATGGACGCGCGCGAGGTGGGTCTGGAGTCGAACTCGATCGTGCTGGGAAAGCACTCCGGGCGACACGCGCTGCACGATGCGCTCGCCGAGCTCGGCTTCAAGCTCGAGGGCAACGCGCTTAACCAGGCGTTCGCGCGGTTCAAGGAGGTGGCCGACAAGAAGAAGCAGATCACCGCACTCGACCTCGAGGCGATCGTCTCCGAGGAGATGCGGGAGTCTGCGGAGCGCTACACGCTGGAGTCGTTCGAGGTCGCGGCCGGCTCTCACCGCTCACCAAGCGCCAAGGTGGCCGTCAAGGGCCCCTCGGGCGAGAAGGTGGTGGGCGAGGCCACCGGCGACGGCCCCGTGGACGCGATCTTCGTCGCCATCCAGCAGGCGACCGCGGTGGACTCGGAGCTTCGCTCCTACACGGTCTCGGCAGTCACCGAGGGCGAGGACGCGCTGGGCGAGGTGACCGTGATGCTCCGCGCCCACGGCCGCCTCGCCAGTGGCCAGGGGGTCGCCACCGACATCCTCGAGGCCTCGGCCCGCGCCTACGTCCGGGCGCTGTCGAACGCGCTCGAGGGCGCCGCGGTGCGCGAGGCCGAGGAGGTCGCCGCGGATGCGGCGGCGGAGCCAGCGACGCCGGGCCCGTAGCCGCCACGGGCCCGTAGCCGCCATATAGTGCGGCGATGGCCGGGCCGCTGGAAGGACGCAGGGCGCTGATCACCGGCGCCTCGTCGGGGATCGGCGCGGCGACGGCGGAGGCGATGGTCGCCGAGGGCGCCGCCGTCGCGCTCGGAGCACGGCGCAAGGGCCACCTCGACGAGCTCGCCTCGCGGATCGAGGCCGGCGGCGGCAAGGCGGTGGCGATCGAGGCCGACATCGCCGACGAGGCGCAGGCCAAGTCGCTGGTCGAGACCGCCCACACCGAGCTCGGCGGCCTCGACACCCTGGTCAACAACGCCGGCGTGATGCTGCTCGGCCCACTCCAGGGCGCCGATCCGGCCGAGTGGCGAACGATGATCGGGGTCAACTGCCTCGGGCTCCTCTACTGCACCCACTACGCCCTGCCCCTGATCCGCGACGGCGGGGGAGGGGACGTGGTCAACGTCTCCTCGGTGGCCGGGCGCGTGGCCGCGCTTGGCTCCGGCGTCTACAACATGACCAAGTGGGGGGTGGTCGGGTTCTCGGAGTCGCTGCGCCAGGAGGGCGCCCACATCGGCGTCCGCGTGACCTGCGTCGAGCCGGGCTTCGTCGACACCGAGCTTCAGGGCCACAACGAGAACCCGATGGTGGTCGAACAGATCGAGAAGATGCGCGAGGCGACCGGCAAGGTGCTCGAGGCCGCGGACATCGCCAACGCGGTCGTCTACGCCGTCTCGCAGCCCAAGCATGTGAGCATCAACGAGGTGCTCGTGCGCCCGTCGGGCCAGACGCGCTGAGCGGCCCGCGGTTCCGCGGAGCCACCCGGCTAAACGTTTGTACGTGATAACGTACGAAACGTGAGTGCGGCCGCAACGCTGACAGTCGCCCCGAACGGCGATCTTCCGGTCGTCGGTTCTCGAATTCGTGCCCTGCGCGAGGGGATGGACCTCTCGCTGCGCGACCTGGCAGAGCGGAGCGGCGTCAGCGCCCCGATGCTGTCGCAGGTCGAGCGTGGGGCGACCAGTCCCACCCTGGCGGTCGCGGCGCGCATCGCCACCGGCCTCGACCTGAGCCTGTCGCAGCTCTTGCGCCTCGACGAGGATGGCCACGTGGTCGTCGTGCGCCGTGGCCAGGGCCGCAAGCGCAGGCGCGGCGGCCATCGTGTCGAGGAGCTGACGCCGCCGCTTCCAGGCCAGCGCGCCGACGTCTCGCTCCACCGGCTCGGGCTCGGGGCGGTCACGAGCGGGGCGGACGACCCGCCAATCCACGAGCCCGGAAGCCGCGAGACCGCCGTGGTCTTGGAGGGCACGGTGACGCTCGCCGTAGACGGCGAGCGTCACGAGCTGCGAGCCGGCGACAGCGTCACCTTTGACGCCGACCTTCGGCACCACTTCGAGAACAACGGGGAGCAACCGGCCGAGCTCCTTGCCGTCGTCGCGGCGGGCCTCCGCAGGAGCTGAGGATGCCGAAGACCATGTTCGACAAGATCTGGGACGCCCACGAGGTCGCCGACGGCTTGATCTACGTCGACCTGCACCTGGTCCACGAGGTCACCTCTCCGCAGGCCTTCGACGGGCTGCGGCTCGAAGGTCGGAATGTGCGCCGCCCCGACAAGACGGTCGCCACCGCCGACCACAACGTGCCCACCGACGGCACACCGGCCACTCGCCTGATCGCAGACGAGCTCTCCCGGGTGCAGGTCGAGACCCTGGAGCACAATTGCGCCGAGTTCGGGATCCCGCTCTACTCGCTGGGCTCCGATCGCCAGGGGATCGTGCACGTGATCGGTCCCGAGCTGGGGCTGACCCAGCCGGGCCTGACGATCGTCTGCGGCGACAGCCACACCTCCACTCACGGTGCCTTCGGGGCGCTCGCGGTCGGCATCGGCACCTCGGAGGTCGAGCATGTGCTGGCCACCCAGTGCCTGGTCCAGAAGCGCCCGAAGACGATGCGGATCGACTACTCCGGCGAGCTCAGCTACGGGGTCACCCCCAAGGACCTGATCCTGGCCACGATCGGCCGCCTCGGCACCGTGGGGATGGTCGGCCACGCGGTCGAGTACGCCGGCCCCGCGATCGAGCGGCTGTCGATGGAGGGGCGGATGACAATCTGCAACATGACGATCGAGGGCGGTGGCCGCGCGGGGATGATCGCGCCCGACGACACCACCTACGCCTACATGGACGGCAGGCCAGGGCTGCCACCCGACTTCGGCGACGCGGTCGAGCGCTGGCGGGCGCTGCGCAGCGACGAGGGCGCGAGCTTCGATCGCGACGTGAAGCTGGACGCCGCGGCGATCTCGCCGATGATCACCTGGGGCACGACGCCCGGGATGGTGGTCGAGGTCACCGATGCGGTTCCGGACCCCTCCCGGCTCGACTCCCCGGTCGGCCGCGAGACGGCGGAGCGCGCCCTGGCCTATATGGCGCTCGAGCCCGGAACCCCGATGCGGGAGATCCCGCTCGATCGCGTGTTCATCGGCTCGTGCACCAACTCGCGGGTCGAGGACCTGCGTGAGGCCGCCACGATCGTCGAGGGCAGGCGAGTCGCGGACTCGGTGCGGGCGATGGTCGTCCCGGGCTCCCAGCAGGTCAAGGCGAGGGCCGAGGAGGAGGGGCTCCACGAGGTGTTCCAGGCGGCCGGGTTCGAGTGGCGAACGGCCGGCTGCTCGATGTGCCTCGGCATGAACCCCGACATCCTGGCCGAGGGCGAGCGCTGCGCGTCGACCTCGAACCGGAATTTCGAGGGCCGCCAGGGCAAGGGCGGGCGCACCCACCTCGTCTCGCCACGGATGGCTGCGGCGGCAGCGGTGGAGGGCCACTTCGTCGACATCAGGGAATGGTCATGAGAGAACAACTCCGCCGGCAGCTTCGCTGCTGCCGGGTCGAGGTGATCCTGTGCGGCCGATAGACGTGATCGAAGGCGGCGTCTCGGTGCTCGACCGGGCCGACGTCGATACCGACCAGATCATCCCCAAGCAGTTCCTGAAGCGGGTCGAGCGAAGCGGCTTCGGCGAGTTCCTGTTCTACGACTGGGTTCGCTCGGGCGAGATCGAGCTGGAGCCCAACCCGATCCTGGTCACGGGACGCAACTTCGGCTGCGGCTCGTCGCGTGAGCACGCCCCGTGGGCGCTCCAGGACTTTGGCTTCGAGGCGATCGTCGCGCCGTCGTTCGGCGACATCTTCTACGTCAACTGCACCAAGATCGGGCTGCTGCCGGTGATCCTCGACGAGGCGCATTCCAGGGCCCTCGCCGAGGCCGGCGAGGCACGGATAGACGCCGACGATCAGACCGTGACCTTCAGCGGCGGCGTGGTTGAGTTCGAGATCGACCCCGACGTCAAGCACCGCCTGCTACACGGGCTCGATGAGATCGGCCTGACCCTTCGCAGCGAGGCGGCGATCGCGAACTTCGAGTCCTCCGGGGGCGCCGACCGTGGCCCGGTGACGACCGCGCTGTGAGCGAGGGAGAGCCGACCCCGAGTCGCACCGTCGACTGGGACGCGGCCAGCTATCACAGCCTCGCCGATCCGCAGGAGGAATGGGGCCGCCAGGTGTTGGAGCGGCTCGAGCTTCGAGGCGACGAGACCGTGCTCGACGCCGGCTGCGGCAGCGGCCGGGTGACGCGGCTTCTGGTCGAGCGACTCCCGCAGGGGAAGGTGGTCGCGGTGGACGGCTCGCCGTCGATGGTCGACATGGTGCGCGGCGTGTTGCGGCCCTCCGACCAGGCGCTGCTCGCCAACCTCACCGAGCTTGAGCTGGACGAGCCCGTGGACGCGGTCTTCTCCAACGCAACCTTTCACTGGGTGCTCGACCACGACCGGCTGTTTCGGCGGCTCCACGCGGCGCTCCGCTCGGGTGGGCGGCTCGAAGCGCAGTGCGGAGGCGAGGGCAACGTGGCTGAGTTCGAGCGGGCGATCGACGCGCTCAGCGGCGACGAGCGCTTCGCACCCTATCTGCGCGGGACCCTGCGGCCCTGGAAGTTCGCCGGGGTGGGGGAGACGGAGGTGCGGCTCGAGCGCGCCGGCTTCGTGGCCGCCCGCCTGTGGCTCGAGCGAAAGCGCTTTCAGCCTCGCGATCCGCGCGGCTACTTGCGCGCGTCGGGCCTCGCCTCTCACCTCGACCGCCTTCCTGAGGACCTGCGCGAGCCGTTCGTGGATGCGGTCACCGGCTCGATGCCGCGCCCGCTGGTGCTCGACTACGTGCGCCTCAACATCTCTGCGCAGCGCCCGTTCACCGCTCGGTAACCGGCACGCCTGCCACGAACTGCGAATATGCTCGCCGCGGTGAAGGTACCTTCGATCGGGACAGTGAGGGGCTCGCGGGCCTTGGCCTTGGTCGCGATCGTGCTGACAGGCGGTGGGATCGCGGCAGGTGCGGCGACGGACATCGGCGTGATCGGTCCGGATAACCGCATCCAACCCAACGGTCGCAAGCTCAATCCCGTCGGCAAGCTGACCAAGCTGGGAAACGCCCCTGCCGGCGGTGCCCTGACCCGGGACGGCCGCTACCTCTGGACCCTCTCGGCGGGCCGTGGGCAGAACGACATCCGGATCGTCGCGGTGCGTCCGGCCAGCGGCGAGGTGGGGAGGGTCGTGCAGACGATCGTCATGCCAGGGCTCTCCGGGGGGATCGTCATGGACCCGTCGAGTAACGCTGCGTACGTCTCCGGCGTCGCCGAGTCGGACGACTCGGATCTTGAGGTCCCGGACGGCGTGCCCGGCAAGGGGGGCGACGTGATCCACGCCTTCAGATACGACCCGACGACAGGGCGGGCGGTCCGCCGCGGAGTGATCCCGGTGCCGCCGCCGTCGGGAGCACCGCCCTATCAGGACTTTCCGCCCAACACGACCACGAGGCGCTCCTGGCCACGCGACCTGGCGATCAGCGCCGACGGGAAGACCCTGCTGGCGGCGCTCAACCTGGCCGACCGCGCGGCGGTGATCAACACCTCGACGCGGCAGGTTCGCTATGTCGAGGCCGGCCACTACCCCTACGGGGCCGCGATCACCCGAAACGGCAAGGGCCTCGTGACCAGCGAGACACAGGGAACCGTGTCGGTGATCAATCTCGCATCCGCCTCCGTCGAGAAGACGATCCAGGTCGGGCCGCACCTCTCCCATCCCGAGGGGATGGCGATCGACCCGAGGCGGCCTCGAGCGTACGTGGCGCTCGCCAACGAGGACCAGGTGGTCGTGATCCACACCGGCGAGATGGCGGTCCGACGAACGCTCTCGGTTGCTCGCCCGGGAGGGAAGGGGACGACGCCGGTCCACGTCACCGTCACGCGGGACGGCTGCTACCTGATCTCCTCCGACGCCGGCGAGGACGCGCTGGCTATTTTCGCGCTCCCGACCCACCTCGGCAAGACCTGCCAGGAGCCGGGTGTGCCGCGACCGCGCCCCTACGAGCTGATCGGCAGGGTGCCGACGGCCGCGTACCCCATAGCAGCGGGCACCACCCCGGACAGCGGGCAGCTTGCCTGGATCGCCTCGAAGGGGTTGGGCGTGGGGCCGAACAACATCGGCCAGGATCCCGAAGCCTTCCGGTATCTGCCCAAGCACGTGTTCGGTCAATCGGGCATCCTGCCCTTCCCCGGCCAGCAGCGGATCCGCGAGCTGACGCCGCGCGCCGACCGCGAGATCGTTCCGGTGAACACGCAGACGCCGCCGGCCGGGACGCCGATCCGGGCGAACGGCCCGATCCAGCACGTCTTCTACGTCGTCAAGGAGAACCGCACCTACGATCAGGTGCTCGGCGACGACCCGCGGGGCGACGGCGCCCCGGCACTGACCCTGTTCGGCGAGGGCATCACCCCCAACCTGCACGCGCTGGCCCAGCGCTTCCCGCTTCTCGACCACGTCTACGCGAACTCGGAGGCGTCGATCGACGGTCACTACTGGACCGCCGCCGGCGCCGTCTCCGACAACGTGATCAAGAACTGGCCGCAGAACTACGCGGGCCGCGGCCGCCCCTACGACTTCGGCGCTTATGAGGTCAGTGCGCCTCCCCGCGGCTACATCTTCGAGCGCCTGCTCGACGCAGACTTGCCGTTCTTCAACTACGGGGAGGCCCTGGCCGGGCTGTCGCCGCTTCCCGACAAGGACAGGACCGAGGAGCAGGAGCAGCGCGCGGCGCAGGTGCTGGCCAACTCCGACATCGGAACGCCCCAGCCCGGCTGCTACGACAGCGACCTCTCCAACAGCACGGTCCTCTCACAGGGGCAGATCCAGGTCTACGACTCCTCACTTCCCCCGGGCGCTCCGGCCACCGCGCACTCCCGCTTCGACTGCTTCCGGACGCGGTTCAACGCTCAGGTTCTGAGCGGAGCCGTGCCTGCGTTCAACTACCTCGTCCTGCCCAACAACCACACCGAGGGAACGACCCCAGGGCGCCGGACTCCGAACGCGCAGATCGCCTCCAACGACTGGGGACTGGGCCAGATCGTCGATCTGATCTCTCACTCCTCGATCTGGGACAGCTCGCTGATCCTGGTGATGGAGGACGACTCCCAGGACGGCGCCGACCACGTCGACGCCCACCGGATACCGGCGCTGGCGATCAGCCCCTACGCGAGGCAGGGCGCCGTGATCCACGACCGCTACGACATGCTCTCCTTCCTGCGCACCGCGGAGATCGTCATCGGGTTGAAGCCGGCATACCTCGCCGAGGCGCTCGCGGTGCCCCTCTACCGCGCCTTCACTTCCGAGGCGCTCAACGACGACCCCTACGAGGCGATCGTGCCGGACGTGGACATGACAGAGCTCAACACGGCGTCGAGCCCGGCGGCCGAGCTCTCTGCGGAGCTGCCGCTCAACGCGCCCGACCGGGTCCCCCAGCAGGAGCTCGACCGGATCCTCTGGAAGTACGTGCACGGCCAGCACGCGGTGCCACCCCCGCCGGGCCCGAACGCCTCCGGGTGGGACGAGGATCCCGGCGAGGACATCCCGCTGCCGCGAGTCGGCGGCGGGGGCGACGGTTAGCCTGCCTTCGTGAGCATGCCGAGGATCGCCCTGCTGCCCGGGGACGGCATCGGGCCCGAGATCGTGGCGGCCGCGCGCCGGATGATGGAGGCAATCGGCGGGTTCGAGTTCGAGGAACATCTCGTCGGCGGTGCCTCTATCGACGCCCACGGGGCCGCGCTCACGGATGAGGTGCTGGAGGCCTGCCGGCGCTCCGACGCCGTCCTGCTCGGTGCCGTCGGCGGGCCGAAGTGGGACACGACCGTCCCGGACACGCCGCGGCCCGAGCAGGGCCTGCTCAGCCTGCGCAAGGGCCTCGGCCTCTACGCAAACCTCCGCCCGGTGCGTCCCAGCCCCGCGCTCGTCCACTCCAGCCCTCTGCGCTCCGATCGGATCGCCGGCACCGACCTGCTCGTGGTCCGCGAGCTGACCGGTGGGATCTACTTCGGTGACAGTGGACGCGAGGGAGACCGCGCGCATGACACCTGCGAGTACTCGGCCGGGGAGATCGAGCGCATCGCAACCGTTGCCTTCGAGTCGGCGCGCCGCCGGGCGCCGGGCGATTCAAGGCCGCCGCGGGTGACCTCGGTCGACAAGGCCAACGTGCTCGAAACGTCGCGCCTGTGGCGCGAAACGGTGGAGGGCGTCGCGGGCGGCTACCCGGAGGTCGAGCTCGAGCACATGCTGGTCGACAACGCCGCCATGCAGCTGGTCGCCGATCCGGCCCGGTTCGACGTCATCCTGACCGAGAATCTGTTCGGCGACATCCTCTCGGACGAGTCGGCGATGCTCACCGGCTCGCTGGGGATGCTGCCGTCCGCGAGCCTCGGCGCCGACGGGCCGGGCCTGTTCGAACCGGTGCACGGCTCGGCGCCCGACATCGCGGGCAAGGGGATCGCCAACCCGCTCGCCACCTTCCTCTCGGTGGCGATGATGCTTGGCTACGGGCTCGACAGGCCCGCCGGGGCGGCGTCGATCGAGGCGGCCGTGGAGGCGGTGCTCCAGCGCGGCCTTCGCACCCCGGACCTCGCCGGGGGAGCGGCTCCGTCGGCGCCGCCCGCCCGCGTGCCGGCGGAGGTCGAGGTCGGGACCGAGGAGATGACAGATGCGGTGCTGGAGGAGCTGGGCCTGGCCGGGTGACGTCGATCACCGCCCGTGAGATGCCTGTTTGATCGGGCATACTTGGCGGTCAGCCGCAACCCGAGACGGAGGGCACCTTGGAGAAGTCAGAGTGGATCTGGATGAACGGCGATCTCGTTCCCTGGGAGGACGCCAAGGTCCACGTGCTCAGCCACGGCCTCCACTACGGCAGCGGGGTGTTCGAGGGCATCCGCTGCTACGAGACCCAGAGGGGACCGGCGGTCTTTCGGCACAGGGAGCACCTCGACCGCCTCGGCAAGTCGGGGGCGCTCTACCACCTGGAGCTGCCATATGCGCTCGAGGAGCTGCGCGACGCCACCCACGAGTTGATTCGACGCAACGGGCTGGTCAGCTGCTACATCCGCCCGATCGCCTTCCGCGGCTACGGCGAGATGGGGCTCTACGCTCAGTCCGCCCCGGTGGACGTGGTCATCGCTGTCTGGCCCTGGGGGGTCTATCTCGGCGAGGAGGGAAAGCGCGACGGGGTGCGGGCCAAGGTCTCCTCGTGGCGGCGAATCTCCCCGGACAGCCTGATTCCGCACGCCAAGGCGTGCGGCCAGTACCTGAACTCGATCCTCGCCAAGACCGAATCGGCCAAGGCCGGCTACGAGGAGGCGATCCTCCTCGACCAGCGAGGCTTCGTGTGCGAGGGCTCGGGCGAGAACATCTTCGTCGTCCGCGACGGCCAGATCCTGACTCCGCCGCACGCCGCCTCGATCCTGGACGGGATCAACCGCAAGTCGATCGTCCAGATCGCGCGCGACCTCGGTTACACGGTCGTCGAGCGAGACATCGCGCGCGCCGAGCTCTACCTGGCCGAGGAGGTGTTCCTCACCGGCACCGCCGCCGAGCTGGTCCCGGTGCGGGAGATCGACGATCACGACCTGGGCGAGCCCGGCGAGATCACCCGCGTCGTGCAGGCGAAGTTCGAGGACGCCCTGCACGGGCGCGCGCAGGAGTACCTCGAATGGCTGGACGTCGTCGAGCAACCGAGTAAGGTCACCTCCTGATGCGCGTTCTGATCGAGGCGATCGGGCGAATTAGCGGCGCCGCAGCCGCCTAGCGGCTCGCGGCTCGCGCGGCGTGCGCCGCGCGCACCCCGGCCCCCATGGGCCCCGTCCGCCCCCCCGAACCAGAAAGGCATCGACTTGACACAGGTGAAGCTCTACGACACGACCTTGCGTGACGGCATGGGGGGACAGGGGATGTCGCTCTCGGCCGCCGAGAAGGTTCGCGTGGTCCAGGCCCTGGACCGCCTTGGGGTCCACTACATCGAAGCCGGCTTCCCCGGCTCGAATCCGAAGGAGGCGGAGCTGTTCCAGCTGCTCGCCGGGGTCGAGCTGGAGATCGCCCAGACTTGCGCCTTCGGCATGACCCGCAGGCGCGGCCTCGCCGCCGAGGACGATCCGGCTCTACAGGAGCTGGTCGCCTGCCGGGCGCCGGTGTGCACCCTGGTCGGCAAGACCTGGGCGCTCCACCTGGACAAGGTGACCAAGGCTTCGCCTGACGAGAATCTCGGCATGATCACCGACTCCGTCTGCTTCCTCGCGGCGCATGGCAAGCGCGTCGTCTACGACGCTGAGCACTTCTTCGACGCCTGGCGTGAGGACTCCGGCTACGCGCTCGACTGCCTGCGGGCGGCGGTCGCCGCCGGGGCCGAGAACGTCACCCTCTGCGACACCAACGGCTCCAGCCTGCCGGCCCAAGTGGCCGAGGCGACCGCCGCGGTGGTCAAGGCGCTGGGGGATCGGACCGAGGTGGGGATCCACACCCACAACGACGCCGAGTGCGCGGTGGCCAACTCGCTGGCCGCGGTGGACGTCGGGGCTCGACTGGTGCAGGGGACGATGAACGGCTACGGCGAGCGGTGCGGCAATGCGAACCTGGCCTCGATCCTCCCGGCGCTCCAGCTGAAGATGGGCTACGACTGCGTCCCGCCAGATCACCTTCGGCGGCTGACCGAGACCTCCCATTTCCTCGACGAGCTCTGCAACCTGCCGCCAGACCCCGATCGGCCCTATGTCGGCCGAAACGCTTTCGCCCACAAGGCCGGCATGCACGTGGCCGGGGTGAAGGCCGACGCGCGCACCTTCGAGCACACGGACCCCGGGCTGGTCGGCAACAGCCGCGACGTCTTGATCTCCGAGCTGTCGGGCAAGGGCTCGGTCATGAGCCGCGCCGAGGGCGCCGGCATCGACCTCGACGCCGACGCGGCGAAGCGCGCCGTCGAGCGGCTCAAGGAGCGCGAGCACCGCGGCTACCAGTACGAAGCCGCCGACGCCTCCTTCGAGCTGCTGCTGCGACGCGAGACGGGCTCCTACGAGCCTCTGTTCCGGCTCGAGGGCTTCCGGGTGATCACCGAGAAGCGCGCCGACGGCAAGGTCGACACGGAGGCGACGATCAAGATCTGGGTGGACGGCCGCCGCCACGTGCGCACCGCCGAGGGCAATGGGCCGGTGAACGCGCTCGACCGCGCGCTGCGCGACGCGATCACAGAGCTCCATCCGCACCTGGCCGAAATCGAGCTGGTCAACTACAAGGTCAGGATCCTCGATGCGCACCAGGGGACGGGGGCGGTGACGCGCGTCCTGCTCGACTCCTCCGACGGTCAGGAGTCCTGGGGCTCGATCGGCGTCTCGGAGAACATCATCGAGGCGTCTTGGGAGGCGCTCGTCGACTCGCTCGAGTACGCGTTCCAGCCGCGGAAGAGGGCGGAGAGCGGAGAGCAGGCGGCCGAGCCCGCTGCGCAGCGGGCTCCAACGCCTTCGTGAGCGACGGCGAGCCGATTCCCCTCGCGCGCCCCGACCTCGGTGCGCGCGAGGAGGAGTTGGCGCTCGAGGTGCTGCGCTCCGGACGGCTCTCGCTGGGGCCGGTGCTGGAGCGCTTTGAGCGAGACTTCGCCACCTGGCTGGGGGTCGAGGACGCCGTCGCCGTCTCCTCCGGCACCGCCGCGCTCCATCTCGGTGTCCGGGCGCTCGGCTGGGGCCCGGGCGACCGGGTGATCACAACCCCGCTCAGCTTCGTCGCCTCCGCCAACTGCCTGCTGTACGAGGGCGTCACCCCCGTCTTCTGTGACATCGACCCGCTGACCCTCAACCTCGACCCGTCCGCGGCCCGCTCCGCGGTGACCGACCGCACCGTCGGGTTGCTGCCGGTCCACATCTTCGGCTACCCGGCGGCCCTGCCGGAGCTGGAGGTGGTGGCCGAGGACTCCGGCCTGAGCATGCTCGAGGATGCCTGCGAGGCGGCCGGCGCCGTGGACTCCGAGGGCGTCCGGGTCGGCGGGCGCGGCCATCTGGCCACCTTTGCCTTCTACGCCAACAAGCAGCTGACCATGGGCGAAGGCGGCGTGATCGTCCCCTCCGCGCCGGAGATCGCGGCCCTCCTGCGCAGCGAGCGCAACCAGGGGCGAGCCGAGGATATGGGCTGGCTCTCGCACGATCGGTTGGGGTTCAACTACCGGCTGACGGATCTACAGGCGGCGCTGGGAATCGCGCAGCTCGAGCGGGCCGACGCGCTGCTCGGCGAGCGCGCCCGTGTGGCGGCGCTCTACCGCGAGCGCCTGGCCGCGATCGGCGGTGGTGCCGCCGGCGAGGGCGATCCCGAGGGCCTCGTGCTGCCCTGCGGGGACCGCGGGGCCGAGCGGCGGAGTTGGTTCGTGTACGTGGTCCAGCTGCCCGAGGACACGGACCGCGAGGCGGTGATCGCGGCGCTCGCCGAGCGCGGCGTGGCCGCCAAGGCCTATCTGCCCTGCATCCACCTGATGCGGCACTACCGGGAGCGCTTCGGGCACCGCGAGGGACAGTTCCCCGTCGCCGAGCGGGTGGCGGGGCGCTCCCTGGCGCTGCCGTTCTTCACGGCGATGGGGGAGGCGGAGATGGAACGGGTGATCGCTGCGCTGGCCGTCGCGCTGGGTCTTCGCGCGCCGGCCTGACCGCCAGGCGCTCTTAGAGCCCGTGATTGGGCCACTCGGGGTCCCGGCCTTCCTTGAAGGCTCGGGCACCGATTGCGTGCGAGTCACGGCGAAGCCACATCGAGATCGTCGCCTCGGCCTCGCTTCGGAGCTGCTCCTCGAGCGTCCTGCCGACGTTTCGGATCATCGTCTCCTTGTCGGTGCGCACCGCTCCCTGGGGGAGCGCGGCGATCTCGCGCGCGAGCTCGAGCGCCCGCTCGAGCGCTCGGCCCTCGCCCACGACCTCGTTCGCAAGCCCGATCCGCAGTGCCTCCTCGGCGCTGACCGGACGGCCGGTGATGATCAGCTCCATCGCCTTCGCGTAGCCGACCGCCAGCGGCAGGCGCACGGTCATGCCGTCACCGGCGACGATGTTCCAGCGTCGCTCCAGCGCCCCGAACACTGCGTTCTCGGCGACGATGCGGATGTCGGCGAGCAACGCCGTCTCCAGGCCGGCTGCCACAGCCCAGCCGTTGACGGCCGCGATCACCGGCTTGAACACGTCGACCTTGCGCGTGTAACCGCATGCCCCGGGGAGCTCGTAGACGCTGCGGCGAAACTCGTCCCACTCCGGCATCGGCCACTCGGCCGCATCGGCCAGGTCCCACCCCGCACAGAACGAGCTTCCCGCCCCCGTGAGCACGAGGACGAATGCATCGTCGTCGTCGCGAAAGCGGCGCCATGCGTCATGGAGCTCGGCATTCATCTGTCGACTGACCGCGTTCCGCTGTTCCGGACGATCCAGCGTCAGGACCGCGACCTGCTCGGCGAGCTCGTATTGCAGGGTTTCGTAGCTCACCGCCCTAGTGGTGCCCCTCGTAACGTTCGCCATTTCCGGTGAAACGTTGCGTGGGGTACCACTAGACCTTGCCCTCCTCGATCATCCAGCGCACCGTGCTGCGGATGCCCTGCTCCCAGGGCGTGAACTCGACGCCGAGCTCGGCCTGCGCCTTGGAGCTGTCCGCCCGCGCCTGCCAGAGCAGGAAGTGGAGCTGGCCGGCCCCCAGCAGGGGCGGTCGCCGGATCAACCTCGAGACCGCTTCGCCCGTGGTCGCCATCGCCTTCGCGAGCGGGACCGGGAGGGTCGGCGGAACCCAGCCTCGGCCGGCCTCCTCGACCGCCACCGAGAGCATTTCGCGCATCGGCGCGTAGCCGTCGGCGAGCAGGTAGCGCTCGCCCGGCGTGCCGCGCTCGAACGCCGCCAGGTGGCCGGCGGCGACATCGTCCACGTGGACAAAGGTCATTCCCCCCGGCGGGACGGCAGGCAGGCGGCGGCGAATCGTGTCGCGGATCGCCCGGTCGAGCCCCGTTCCCTGCCACGGGCCAGGGCCGTAGACGCTCGACGGATTGGCGATCACCAGCTCGATTCCGCTCTTCGCCTGATCGATCACCAGCTCCTCGGCCCGCTGCTTCGAGCGCTCGTACGCGGTGCCCTTCGGGTAGTCGGCGACAGCGCTCTCTGACACCGTGCCGCCGGTCTCGGCGTGGAAGACGTCGAAGGTGGAGGTGTGGACCAGGCGCTTGGCGCCTGCTTCGCGGGCGGCCGCGACGACGTTGGCCGCACCCTCGGCGTTCACCCGGTCGAAGATGCCCCGATCGGCGAACCATTGCTCGAACAGCCCCATGCAGTTGAAGACGCCGTGGGCGCCCTCGACTGCCTTGCGGATCGAGTCCCGGTCGGTGACGTCGCCGCGGGCAAGCTGCACCCCGGGCGGAAGCAGCTCGCGGGCCTTTGCCGGGTCGCGGACCAGCGCCACGACCTCGTCCCCACGGTCCACCAGCCGCCGGGCGACCGCGTTGCCGATCTTGCCGGTGGCGCCGGTGATGAGGAACTTCATCGGCGGGCCAGCCTATCCGGTTCATACACTGGCGCGCATGGCCCGTTTCCGCGACCCGCCCGACCCGCTGTTCCAGCGCCTCAACGCCTCGATCGGCTTCGACCGGCGCCTGGCTCCGTACGACGTCGAGCAATCGAGGGCGCACGCACGCGCCCTGCGTGCCGCGGGGGTCCTGGACCCCGATGAGCTGGCCCGGATGGAGCAGGGCCTCGAGACGGTCGCGGAAGAGCTCGAGGCCGGCTCCTTCCCGATCGAGGGAGACGAGGAGGACATCCACATGGCGATCGAGCGGCGCCTGATCGAGATCATCGGACCGCTCGGAGGCAAGCTCCACACCGGCCGCTCGCGCAACGACCAGGTGGCGACCGACGTCGCCCTCTACGTCCGCGACCACGCGGCGCGGGCGAGAGAGCTCACCGGTTCGCTGATGGGGCGCCTGCTGGAGCTGGCCGAGCGCCACGCCGACTGGCCGATGCCCGGCTACACGCACCTCCAGCGCGCCCAGCCCGTCTATCTGGGGCACCACCTGCTGGCCTACTTCTGGATGCTGGGGCGGGACGCGAGGCGGTTCGCCCAGGTTCGCGAGTCGGCCGCCGAGCTGCCGCTCGGCTCAGGGGCGCTGGCCGGGCTGAACTGGGACCTCGACCGCGGGGCGGTCGCCCGTGACCTGGGCTTCAGCTCAGTGGCGCCGAACTCCATCGACGCGGTCTCCAACCGCGACTTCGTTCTCGACTACCTAGCCGCGGCATCGATCTGCGCGGTGCACCTTTCGCGCCTCGGGGCCGAGATCGTGCTCTGGTCGAGCGCCGAGTTCTCCTTCTGCGAGCTGGCCGAGGACTTCTCCTCGGGCTCGAGCATCATGCCGCAGAAGAAGAACCCCGACGCGGCGGAGCTCTTGCGAGCCAAGGCACCGCGGATCACCTCAGGTTTCCTGACCCTCGCCGGCGTCATGCACGGGCTGCCACTCGCCTACTCGAAGGACCTCCAAGAGGACAAGGAGGCACTATTCGACGCCGTCGACAGCCTCGAGCTGTGCCTCGCGGCGGCGGAGCGGATGCTCGGGGGCCTGAGCTTCGATCGTGAGCGGCTCGCCGAGGCGGCCGCCGACGAGTTCGGAGCGGCGACCGACATCGCCGACCTCTTGGTCCGAAAGGGGATGCCGTTCAGAGAGGCCCACGGCGTGGTCGGCGGGCTGGTGCGCGAGGCGCTCGAGCAAGGCAAGGCGTTGTCCGAACTGACGCCGGAGGAGCTGCGCCGCCACTCGGACCTGCTCGACGATTCCTACTACGAGGCGTTGCGCTCAGAGCGATGGCTGGAGTCGAAGGGCTCGGTTGGCGGCACCGCGTCGGCGCGCGTCGCCGAGCAGCTCGAGGCGGCCAGGGCCGCCCTCGAGGAGATCCGGCGATGAGCACGCAATGAGCACGCAGCTGCTCGCTTCGAGGCGGCTCGAGGTTGGGTTCTTCGATCGCTCGGTGCACGATGTCGCTCGTGACCTGATCGGCTGCGCGCTGCTGTTCGACGGGGTCGGCGGGGTGATCGTCGAGTGCGAGAGCTATGAGCGCGACGATCCGGCCTGCCACGCGTACGGCGGGCTGACGGGACGAACCGAGCCCCTGTTCGGGCCGCCCGGGCGCGCCTACGTGTACCTCTCCTACGGGGTCCACTCCTGCCTCAACTTCGTCTGCGAGCCCGAGGGCACGGCGGCCGCGGTGCTGATCCGGGCGCTGGAGCCGCATTGGGGGATCGAGGAGATGTCCCGGCGTCGCGGCCGCGATCGGGTGCGCGAGCTCTGCTCGGGGCCCGGCAAGCTGACCGAGGCGCTGGGGATCGGGCTGGAGATGGACCGGGCGCCGCTCGGCGAGCCCCCCTTCGAGTTGCGCGGCCGCGACCACGGTCGGCGCGAGGTCGCGGTCGCGACCGGGCCCCGAATCGGCATCACCCGCGGCGCGGAGCTTCCCTGGCGCTTCTGCGCCGACGGCAGCGAGTACCTCTCGCGGCCGCTGCGTTAACCGGGCGTGACGCCGCCACTGGACGGCGGCGATCCGGCGGGCGGTTGCTGCTGGGTGCCTCCCTGGGTCCCAGACTGGGCCGGCGTCGTCGGCGTGGGCGTCTCCGGCGTAGGCGTTGGGGTGGTGGGGACCCCGGTGCTCGGCTCCTCGTCTGTCGCCCGGTCGGGGGTCAGCTGGTCGTAGGCGGAAACGACGTCGTGGAAGATCTCGGCGGGGATCGTGCCGCCGTCCACGGGCGCGCCGCCGAACTCCGTCTCCATCGGCTTCACGGAGTTGGCGTGTCCGACCCAGACGGCGATCGTGACGTCCTGGGTGGCGCCGACGAACCACGCGTCGCCGTTGTTCTCGGTGGTTCCGGTCTTGCCCCACTCGGGGGAGTTGCCGGTCGAGGCCCGCGTGCCGGTCCCCTGGGAGACCACCGTCCCGAGGATCGACCGGGCGGTGGCGGCTACGTCGGGGGGCACGACCTGCTCGGTCTCGACCCTGTCCTGGCCCGGGTCGCCGTTGTTGGTCTCGATCAGGTCGCCGCCCACACCGGGCGGCTCATCGCTTATCTTCTGGATCCCGATGGGGCCGCCGTCCGAGGTTGCCATCGTGCCGCTTACCCGCTGGCCGTCGTGGGCCAGAGTCTGGAAGGCGTGCGCCATGTCGAGCGGGGTGACTCCCTGCTCGAGACCCCCGAGGATCATCGCCGGGTTGGTCGAGATCGGCGTTTCGATGCCCATCGCGTGAGCCGTCTTGGCGATGTTTTCGGTGCCAACGTTCAGGCCCAGCTCCGCATACACCGAGTTGTCGGAGTAGGTCGTCGCGGTGGCGATCGAGGCGCTCCCCAGGTAGCTGTCGTTGTAGTTCTGGACCTCGAACTGCTGTGGCGCCTTAACCCCCGGCGCCTGGAAGGGGAGCGTCTTCGCCTGCGAGGAATAGACCGTGTCGGGCGAGATGCCCTGCTCGAGCGCCGTCACCAGCGTGAACGGCTTGAAGGCGGAGCCCGGCTGTCGCTGGCCCTGGGTGGCGAGGTTGAAGGGCTGCTCCCGGTAGTCGTAGCCGCCGACCATCGCCCGTACGCCTCCGGTCACGTTGTCGAGCACGACCACGGCCGAGCTCAGGCCGACCCCAGCGGTGCGGTCGTAGGCGATCTGCTGTGCCTCCTCCTGGAGCGAGAAGTCAAGGGTCGAGATGACGTCGAGCCCGCCGCCGAACGCCTCTCCGGCACCGTACTTGTCGACCAGCTGCTGGCGGAGCCAGGAGGTGAAGTAGGGGGCCCTCGAGTCCTCCTCCGGCGTCTTGATCTGCGAGGCAGCCGGTGGTTCCTCCCTCGAGTACTGGTCGGCCTCCTCCTGAGCGATGTAGCCCTGGTCGGCCATGTTCTGGAGCACGAGGTTCCGTCGCGCGCTCGCGGCGTCAGGGGCGATCTTGGGGTCGAAGCCGCTGGGGTTCGAGATCATGCCCGCTAGCATCGCCGCCTCCCAGGGGAGGAGCTGCGACGCGCAGCGCTCCCCGACCCCGCCGCAGCCCGGGTGATTCCAGCCGAAATAGGTCTTCGCTGCCGCCTCGATCCCGTAGGCGCCCCCGCCGAAATAGATCTCGTTCAGGTACTCGGTGAGGATCTTGTCTTTGTCCCAATGGCGCTCGAGCTGGTAGGCGAGGGCCGCCTCGCGCAGCTTCTCGAACACCGTGCGGCTACGCTGAGCGCGAAGGGCGTTCTTGACGAACTGCTGAGTGATCGTCGACCCGCCCTGCGTGGCGCCCAGGTGGAGGATGTCCTGGAAGACGGCGCGGCCGATGCCCTGGTAGTCGATGCCGCGGTGCTCGTAGAAGCGCTGGTCCTCGATCGCCACCGTCGCCTCCTTCACCACCGGGGCGATGTCCGCCGAGCCGACCAGGATCCGCCCCTGATTGTTGGTCAGGGTGGCGATCCTCTCGCCGTTGATGTCGTACACGACCGAGTTCTCGGCGTTCTCGAACTGGGCACGGCTCTCGAGCTGGGGCAGGTCGCCGGCGACCGCCATCATGATCCCGAAGATCCAGGAGACGAAGGCGAGCACCGAGAGGCCCAGGAAGACGAGCGCGAAGCGCAGCTTCTTGAGCTTCGGGCGCGGGCTGGGAGGCTGCGACTCGGGTGGCGCGGGCAGCGTGGGCGAGGGCGGCTCGCCGCCGTCTGGACCGTTGCCGCCGGGCCCCTCTCCGTTGACGCTGGCAAGCCGCGGCCGCGAGTCCGGACGCGGGGATCCGGCCTCGTGCGTCCCCTTGTCGGGGGAGCGGCGTCGGGGCCGTCTGATCCTAAGAGGCATGTGGTCTCGCTGCGGTGGTGGCCATCTCGGGGGAAGTCGCTCGGCGGCGAGCGAACGCGGCGGAGAATCCGCCCAATCAACGATCACCCAAGGAGGGCGCGCAGGAAGCAGATCCCGCAGCGCCGGCGCGTCAGTCTAGCATTGGCCTGGTGACGGATTCCGCAGCCGCCACGCAGGCGCGGCGCCTACTCGAAAGCGCCGTCGAGGCCCTGCCCGAGGGCCGTCTCGTCAAGCAGCTCGAGGGTGGGGGGGCGCTGCGGGTGAAGCTGGGGATCGACCCGACCGCCCCCGACATCCACCTCGGGCACGTGGTGGTGCTGGACAAGCTTCGCGCCTTTCAGGACGCGGGGCACGTGGTCGTCCTGATCATCGGCGATTACACGGCGCGCGTCGGCGATCCCAGCGGACGCGCGGCGGAGCGCCCGGTGCTCACCGTGGAGCAGATCGCAGCCAACGCTCAGACCTTCCAGGAGCAGGCGTTCAAGGTGCTCGATCCGGACCGAACCGAGGTCCGCCGCAACAGGGAGTGGCTGGAGATGGGCAGCGACGAGCTCTTCCGGCTGGTCCGGCGGTTCACGGTGGCCCGCGTGCTCGAGCGGGAGGAGTTCAGTCGACGGATGGAGGCGGGGGAGCCGATCTCGATCCTCGAGCTGCTGTACCCGGTGCTCCAGGGGTACGACTCGGTGGCGGTCGAGGCCGACGTCGAGGTGGGGGGGACCGACCAGAAGTTCAACCTGCTGTTCGGCCGCGACGTGCAGGATGCGTTCGGCCAGTCGGCTCAGTCGATCCTCACGATGCCGATCCTGCCGGGGACGGACGGGGTGCGACGGATGAGCAAGTCACTCGGCAACTACGTGGGCGTCACGGATGTCCCGGAGGACATGTTCGGGAAGCTGATGAGCGTCCCCGATGCGGCCATGGGGGAGTACTACCGGCTGCTGCTGGGGGCTCAGCTCGATCCCGACCGGCATCCGGGTGAGGCCAAGCGCGAGCTCGCCCGGCGCCTCGTAGAGCGCTTCCACGGTGCCGATGCGGCCGCCGCCTCCGAGGAGCGCTTCGACCAGCTTCACGTGCGCAGAGAGGTCCCCGACGGGGTCGGGGAGGCGGTGGTGGAGGCGAGCGGCCCCAATGGGTCGGTCCATCTGCCGGCGCTCTTGGCCGAGCACTTCGGCCTCAGTCGCAGCGAGGCGCGCCGCCTGATCGACCAGGGAGGGGTGCGGATCGGCGGAAGGGTGCTGGAGGCTGGGCGGCTCGACGTGCCCGCCGCGGAGCTCGACGGCGAGGTGCTCCAGGTCGGCAAGCGGCGCCACAAGCGCCTGCGGGTGGCGGAGAGCGGCTGACGGCCAGCGTCGGCCGAGCGTCGACCTCTATACTGCATGGTCGCCTTCGGGGCGGATCGCGCCCTGCCTGGAGAGACCCTCCGTGCAGGCGCGAAGCGGTCCTTGAAAACTGAGCAGCGCGCGAGCCGAGGGACGAAGTCCCGAGGCTCGTGAACCACGTCCGACCCGCCGTGGTGGCTTCGGCCACGCGCGGTGGGCCAACAACCCTGTCATGTCGGTCGCCGGATTGTGTACTCGGCGGCCAGCCAGGCATGACAACTCTCTGAGACAGAGGAGCCGGCATCCCGTGACTGGGGCGCCGGGTTGAAACCCTCGAGTCACTTTTCATGGAGAGTTTGATCCTGGCTCAGGACGAACGCTGGCGGCGTGCCTCATACATGCAAGTGGAGCGACGAACCAGGGCTTTGCCCTGGGGCTAAGCCGCGAACGGGTGAGTAACACGTGGGTAACCTGCCCCGAAGACCGGGACAACCCGAGGAAACTCGGGCTAATACCGGATGTGCTCACCGCGCCCAAGCGCGGTGAGTAAAGGAAGCTTCGGCCTCCGCTTTGGGAGGGGCCCGCGGTCCATTAGCTTGTTGGTGAGGTAACGGCTCACCAAGGCTGCGATGGGTAGCTGGTCTGAGAGGACGATCAGCCACACTGGGACTGAGACACGGCCCAGACTCCTACGGGAGGCAGCAGTAGGGAATCTTGCGCAATGCGCGAAAGCGTGACGCAGCAACGCCGCGTGGGGGAAGAAGGCCTTCGGGTTGTAAACCCCTTTCAGGAGGGACGAAGGTGCGGCGGCGAACAGCCGTCCGTACTGACGGTACCTCCAGAAGAAGCCCCGGCTAACTACGTGCCAGCAGCCGCGGTAATACGTAGGGGGCAAGCGTTGTCCGGAATCATTGGGCGTAAAGAGCGCGTAGGCGGCCCGGTAAGTCCGCTGTAAAAGTCCAGGGCTCAACCCTGGAAAGCCGGTGGATACTGTCGGGCTCGAGTCCGGAAGAGGCGAGTGGAATTCCTGGTGTAGCGGTGGAATGCGCAGATATC
>JBBPIL010000001.1:0-227935 GCA_038040365.1 Actinomycetota bacterium | reverse complement strand
CAGCTGAGAAGATGGCGGAGCTGTTGCGTTGACCGCCTGAGGCCGCAGCAACAAACGCGCCAATCCCAGCCCCACGCTGGCTCCGTGGGGCCGCGACTGCGGGAATTAGGAATCAACGATCCAGCGAGAAGCGTCGATCGAAGGCCGCCCGCAGGTTGGGTTTCGAGTCGAGAATGCCGTGCGCGACGTCCCATCGACCCCATCCACGAAGCGCCCCGGGCTGGAATCCATCCGGGTCCAGGGCGTGCGCGCGAAGCAACGCGCGCAGCTCCGCAGCCTGCTCGGCGCGGTCCAGCCCCGGGTTCTGCTCCACCAGGTCGCCCAGCGCTTGCGCCGGCCGCTCGACGCTCCGCCGATAGCCGCGCTCGGTACCGGCGACCATGGAGCTGACGAGGCCAGGGTTGTCCCGGATCAGGCCGGAGGTCGTGCAGAGGACGAGCTCCGGATAGCGCGGGGCGCCGTAGTCGTCGACCCGAAACTGGCGGATCGGAATCCCCATCCTGCTCAGCGTCACGCCCTCGGCGTTCCAAAAGCCCGTCGCCGCGCTCACCTTTCCCGAGGCCAGCACGGAGACCGCCTGGAAACCGATCGTGACCCTATTGACAGCGGCCGGATCCGCCCCGTCCGCCCTCAGCACCGAGTCGAGGACCGCGTCGTCGGAGGGGAGGCCGGTCACCCCGACGGTTCCGCCCTCGAGGTCGCGCGGGCGGCGCACCGCGTTTCGATCCGCGGCGATCACGGCCGCCAGCGGCCGGCTCACGATCGGGGCGATCCCCACCACGTCGAGGCCTCGCTCCCCGGCCAGCCCGAGGTCGTGGATGTCGAGGATCGCGAACTCGGCACGGCCGGCCTCGAGCAGCTTGGGGGCGTCGGTCGAGGCGGAGGGCTCTCGCACGTCGACTTCGACGCCCTGTCGCTCATAGAGCCCCCGGTGAAGCGCCGCGTAGATTCCCACGTGCGCGGCGTTCGGCTGGAAGTCGAGGACGAGGGTCGCTTCCCGGGAAGCGCCCGGTTCAGCACCACCCCCGCCACAGCCGGCGACACCGGCCGAGACGAGGATGGCCGCCAGCAGCGCGGCGACCCTTCTCATCGACGCGGCCAGGATAGCCGTCGATGAAACGGGTCGCGGCGCGCATCGACGCGGCCAGGATAGCCTTCGAGTCGATGGGCCATCCGGGGGACGACCTCCTCGCCTACGTAGAGATCCCCAAGGGGAGCCGCAACAAATACGAATACGATCAGGAGCTGGGCGGGCTGACCCTCGACCGCTTTCTCTCCTCCTCGACGGTCTACCCCACCGACTATGGCTACCTGAGGGGCCACCTGGGCCGCGACGGCGACCCGCTCGACGCCATGGTCTGCGTCTCGGAGCCGACCTTCCCCGGCTGCGTGATCCGGGTGAAGCCGATCGCCCTGTTCAAGATGCACGACGAGAAGGGCGAGGACGACAAGATCACCTGCGTACCGCTCAACGACCCAGGCTGGAACCACGCTGAGACGCTCGATGACATCCCGCAGCAGCTCCAGCGTGAGATCGCCCACTTCTTCTCGATCTACAAGCAGCTGGAGGACAAGAAGGTGGCGGTCGACGGCTGGCGCTCGCGTGAGGAGGCGCTCGAGGTGATCGAGGACGCCAAGCGCCTTCAGGAGCAGGCCGACCGCGAAGGCGGATAGACTCCCGCGCCACATTTGCCCGCCGATGACCCCGCTAGGAGGTTGCCCGTAGTGCAGGATCGAGGACTCGCCGCCTATATCACCGAACTGGTCGGGACGCTGCTACTCGTGTTCGCGATTTGCACCGTGGTGGTGCTCTACGTGGCCACCGCCGCCGAGGCGCAGACCGGCTCGGACTTCGCCGTCGTCGGCCTCGTGCATGGGGTGGCGCTGTTCGGCCTGATCATCACGCTCGGCGCGGTCAGCGGTGGCCACTTCAACCCTGCGGTAACGCTCGCCGCCGCCGTCACCCGACGAATCGATCCGGTGGACGCGGTCGTCTACATCCTCGCGCAGCTCTCCGGAGGCGTGCTCGGGGCGCTGCTCGTCAAGGGGCTGCTGCTCGACGAGGGCCGCGCCAGTGACTACGGAGCCGCGACGATCAGCCCGCTTTTGGGGGGTAACTTCGCGGGGGCCGTGGTGGAGGGGCTGGGAACGTTCATCCTGGTGCTCGCCGTCTGCGCGGTGGCGTTCAATCCGAGGGCGAGGAAGGAGTGGGCCCCGCTCGCGATCGGCCTCACCCTCGGCCTCGACGCGATGATCTTCGGCCCGCTCACCGGGTCCGCGGTGAACCCGGCGCGCTGGTTCGGTCCCGCCTTGATCGGCAACGAGTTCGGCGGCGTCTGGCCCTACATCGTCGGCCCGATCGTGGGCGCGCTCGCGGCGGCGGCTTTGTACAGGTTCGTGATCGCCGGGTCACAGTACGGGCTCGGGCCCGAGCCTCCGACGAGCCGCGCGGAAGCCGTCGAGAACGTCGCCACCGATGTCTCGACCGTGGCGCGCCAGCAACGCAAGTAGTGCCGGCGCCCACACTGCGCTAGCTTGACGGCGTGCGGCGCGTCACCTTCTCGCGCAATTACACGCTCTCACTGTCACGCACCTGTCGCTGCTACTGCAAGTACTGCGCCTTCGCGACGCATCGGGCGCACCTGTACACGCCCGACGAGGTGGAGCGCCGGCTGGACGAGGCGGTGCGCCGCAACGCCAAGGAGCTGCTCGTGCTCACCGGTGAGCGGCCCGAGGTCAATCCCGCCGTCGCCGCGCGGCTTCAGTCCTGGGGCCACCACGACTTCGTCTCCTACGTGGTCTGGGCGTGTGAGCGCGCGCTCGAGCGCGGGCTCCTGCCGCACACGAACCTCGGGGTCCTTGAGCCGGAGGACCTGGCCCGGCTGCGCGAGGTGACCGCCTCGCAGGGGCTGATGCTCGAGTCGATCTCGGAGCGCCTGATGGAGACCGTCCACGCCGGCTCGCCGACCAAGCACCCTGCGGAGCGGCTGAGGACGATCGAGGCGGCCGGCGAGCTTCGGATCCCGTTCACGAGCGGTGTCCTCGTCGGCATCGGCGAGACCGAGGAGGAGCGGATCGCCTCGCTCGAGGCGCTCGCGGCGGTCAGCGAGCGCCACGGGCACCTCCAGGAGGTGATCCTCCAGAACTTCGTCCCCCATCCGAACTACTACGGTCGCGAGGTGGCCGAGATCGCGGACGAATCGGCACAGGCTCGCTGGGCTGGCGACGGTGAGCCGGCTGGGGCTAGCGACGAAGTCGCGGGTCACGCGGTTGAACCTGCCGCCCCGTCGGCGCTCGAACCCGCCGGAAACGTAGCCGAAGGCGAGGCTTCCGGCGGAGATGCTCTCCCTCACTGGGCGACGCCGATAACGCTTGACGATATGAAGCTCCTCATTCGCGAGTGCCGGCGCCTGATGCCCGAGGTCGGCATCCAGGTTCCACCGAACCTCTCCGACTGGTGGGACGAGCTGGTGCGGGAAGGCGTCACCGATCTCGGCGGCCTGTCCGCCAACGGCGACCACATCTCCCCCGATCAGCCCTTCCCAAGCCCGCACCAGGTCCGGAAGCGGCTTCAGCCGCAGGGCTACGCGCTGACGGAGCGGCTGTGCGCCTATCCCCAGTACCTCGATCCCGATTGGATGGAGCAGAGCGTGCTCGACCTGGTCAAGCTCAAGTACTGGAGCTTCATCCCGCGCAAGGGCTCGGGGCGCCGTACCGAGCGGCTGATCTCCCCGGACGTCGCTCCGCGGGCGATCGAGAAGGGGCGCCGGGGGGAGGCGCTGAGCGAGGAGGAGCTGACCGGTCTGTTCGCGGAGACGCGGCCCGAGGTGATCGAGGAGATGCGAGTGGCGGCCGACGAGCTGCGCGCCGAGCTCGCCGGCGAGCGGGTGACCTTCGTGGTCAACCGCAACATCAACTTCACCAACATCTGCGTGGTCGGCTGCGCCTTCTGCGGCTTCGGCCAGGGCCGCCGCTCGCCGGACGCCTACCACGTCACCCCCGACGATTTTCAGGCCCGGGTCCAGGAGGCTGTCGACTACGGCGCCACCGAGATCTGCATGCAGGGCGGCATCCACCCCGACTACACGCTCGAGCACTATGGGCGCTGGTTGCGCCTCGTCAAGGAGGTGGCGCCGCAGATCCACCTGCACGCCTACTCGCCGATGGAGGTCCACTTCATGTGCGAGCGCTCGGGACGGAGCCCGGGCGCGGTCTTCGACTACCTGGTCGAGTGCGGCCTCGGGTCGACGCCGGGAACCGGGGCGGAGGTGCTCCACGACGGCGTGCGGGCGCGGATCTCGCCGAACAAGCTCCCCGTTGCCCGCTGGGTGGAGATCATCGAGGCCTGCCACGGCTCCGGGCTGCGTTCCACCTCGACGGTGATGTTCGGCCACATCGAGGAGCCGTGGGAGCTGGCGCGCCACATGCGGGTCGTCCGGGAGCTTCAGGAGCGCACCGGCGGGATCACGGAGTTTGTGCCGCTCAGCTTCATCCCCTTCAACACGCTGCTGGGGCGTACCCACGGGGTCGAGGAGATCTCGCGCGATGAGAACCTCAAGCACACCGCCGCTTTCCGGCTGGCCCTCGGCAGGACGATCACCAACCTCCAGGCGAGCTGGGTGAAGATGGGGTTGGACACCGCCACGGAGAGCCTTCGCTGGGGGGTCAACGACCTCGGCGGAACGCTGATGGAGGAGAACATCTCTCGCATGGCCGGCTCCCACCACGGCGTCCGGCTCGACCCGCCCGAGCTGATCGCCGCCGCTCGCGCCGCCGGCCGCCAGCCAGCGCAACGCACCACCCTGTACGAGATCGTGGAGACCTACTGAGCGCCTTCGCCGCCTCGCGGCAGGACGACTAGGCTGGGCCCAAGCGGGGCGCCACCGGCGAGTGGAGGGTTCTGTGTCGTATGGACACAGGATCCTCCCCTCGCGAAACTGACCGGATCATCGCGGAGCTGGCGCGGGAGCAGCATGGGGTGGTGGCTCGCCGGCAGCTCTTGGAGGCCGGGTTGAGCACGACGGAAATCGGAGGTCGCCTGCGAAAGGGCCGTCTCCACCGGCTCCATCGCGGCGTCTACCTGGTCGGGCACGCGGTGCCGCCGGCCCACGCTCGCGAGGCAGCTGCGCTTCTCGCCTGCGGCGCTGATGCAGTCCTCAGCCACCGAAGCGCCGCGGCGATCTGGGGCTTGCTCGCCTACCCAGCCGCAGCACACGTTTGCGTCACCATGCCGCCGGCACGGCGCCTCGCCAGGCCTCGAATCAGGCTCCACCGCAGCAGCCTCGACCATCGAGACGTCCGCTACCGCCACGGTCTGCCCCTCACCAGCCCACCGCGCACGATCCTCGACCTCGCCGGCGAGCTGGGCACGGAAGATCTTGAGTGGCTCGTCGCCGAGGCCAACTACCGGCGGCTGGCGAGCGCGCCGGAGCTTCGAGACCAGCTCGAACGCAACCCTGGCAAACGCGGCAACGCCACGCTGCGCATCGTCCTCGACCTTCCCGGCGGCCCGGCTCGCACCCGCTCGCCGGCCGAGCGGCAGATGGTTCGCTTGCTTCGCGAGGCAGGCTTGACCGGTTACGAGTTGAACCAGCGAATCCACGGCTTCGAGGTGGACGTGCTGTGGCGCGAGCTCAGCCTCGCGGTTGAGATCGACGGCTACGACGCCCACTCAGGCCGGCTCGCCTTCGAGCGGGATCGGCTGAAGGTGGCGACCTTGAAGGCTCAGGGTCTGGACGTGATGCCGATCACGCCGCGCCAGCTTCGCGACGACCCGGACGGCGTACTTGCCAGGCTCGATCGGGCTCTCGAGCTAGCGGGCTATCGGCAGAGTGGTTGAGTTGGCGAGGGCGACCGAGCGTTCGTCGCTATTCCGGCCCTAGCCTCCCGGCGCGCTGCACGAGCGCGCCGCTGGTGGCGAGGATCGCGACAGCAAAGGCGGCGATCGGCAGGAACAGGCCGAGGACGCCGTCACCGGCGAAGACGCCGCTGTCGGTCAGCATCGCGCCGACCGCGAACGGCTGCGCCAGCGCGGCGAGCACGAGCAGCAAGCCGATCGAGCTCGGGAAAGCGCCGTGGCGAAGCGCCACCTTTGCGCTGGCGGCGAACAGCGCCGTCAGCCCGGCCAGGGCCGGGGCGCCAGAAACGACCGCCAGGTCGTTGATCGCGCTGGTCACCTCCGCGGTCGTCTCGTCGGGGCGGAAGGCAGCGCCGGCGATCAGCGTGATCAGGGTGAAGAGGGCCCCGGTGGTGACCAGTCCGCCGGCGAAGGCGATGGACGACACCCGACCCGTGCCGCCCTCGGCGGCCCTGAGTGCGCTCTGCAGGCTGCCCAGAAACCAGATGAAGAAGAAGAGGGCACCGGTCAGCAGCACCATCGAGGCCTGAATGCCCCCCTGCTCATCGCTGTAGTAGGCGTGGATCTCGGTCGCCGAGGCGTCCACGTCGGGCGGGGTGGGGAGGATTCCGGAGCCGACGATGAACAGAAGCACGGACAAGGCGCCCGTCGCGGCTCCGATTCGCTCCCAGTCCCGATCCTTCATTCACACTCCTTCGTTCGAGTCCGGGTCAACCCTCGCGCCTATGGGCGCCCGCGTCAAGTCCGGGTCAACCCTCGCGCCCATCGGGGCCCGCGTCAACCGGGCATGGGCACGCCCGCATCCCCCATTCCCGCACTTTGCGCGCTCCGCGCGCGATGATTGGCGGGTGCGCGCGATGGTGCTCGAGCAGCAGGGGCGGCCGCTGGTGGCGGGCGATGTCGTGGAGCCGGAGCCCGGTCCTGGCCAGGTACTGGTGCGGGTGCGCGCCTGCGGCGTCTGCCGCACCGACCTCCATGTGGTCGACGGCGACCTGCGCGAGCCGAAGCTGCCCCTGGTCGTCGGGCATCAGATAGTTGGCACGGTCGAGGGGGCGGGGGAGGGAGCCGAGCGCTTCGCCGCGGGGCAGAGGGTCGGGATCCCGTGGCTGGGGTGGACGGACGGCGACTGCCGCTACTGCCGCTCGGGCCGCGAGAACCTCTGCGAGAGGGCCCGCTTCACCGGCTATCAGCTCGACGGCGGCTACGCGGAGCAGGCGGTCGCCGACGAGCGCTACTGCTTTCCGATCCCCGAGGGCTACCCGGACCTCCAGGCGGCGCCGCTGCTCTGCGCGGGGCTGATCGGCTATCGCTCGCTGCGGCTCTGCGGCGACGCGGAGCGGATCGGCTTCTACGGCTTCGGGGCCTCCGCCCACATCGTCTGTCAGGTGGCCGCCCACCAGGGCCGGCGCGTGTTCGCACTGACGCGGCCGGGCGACGCCGAGACGCAGCGCTTCGCGCTCGAGCTCGGCGCCGCCTGGGCGGGTGACACGGAGGGCGGCTCCGAGGTCTCCGAGCCCGGCAGGGGCGGGCTGCCCGAGCCGCTCGACGCGGCGATCATCTTCGCCCCCGCCGGAGAGCTGGTGCCGGTCGCTCTGCGCGCCGTCGCCCCGGGCGGGACGGTGGTCTGCGCCGGCATCCACATGAGCGACATCCCCTCCTTCCCCTACGAGATCCTCTGGGGCGAGCGCACGCTGCGCTCGGTCGCCAATCTCACCAGGCGCGATGGCGAGGAGTTCATGGCGTTGGCGCCCCAGGTCCCGGTGCGGACGGTGGTCGCCGAGTACCCGCTTGAGCGCGCCAACCTCGCCCTCGACGATCTGCGCGGCGGTAGGGTTCGCGGCGCGGCCGTCTTGGTCGTGGATCGAACAGCGAGAGAGGAAGCCTGATGGCGGACGTCACCGTGAAGCGGCTGGACGAGTTCGAGGCGATCTTCGGGGGCGCCTTTCGGCGCGTACGCGCCGGACTCGGCGTGAGCTCGTTCGGCCTCGCGCTGATGGACTTCCCGCCCGGCTTCACCCAATACCCCGAGCACGACCACGGCCCGGACGGGCAGGAGGAGGTCTACGCCGTGCTCGACGGCAACGCGACGCTGACCGTCGGAGGAGAGGACTACGAGCTCGAGCCTGGGGTGTTCGCACGGGTCGGCCCGCAGGAGGCGCGGAAGATCAGCACCGGCGACGAGGGGGCGCGGGTGCTGGCGATCGGTGCCTCCCCGGGGAGGCTCTACGAGCCCCCGGAGTTCACCGAGGAGGGTCAGCCCGACCCGATGCAGGGCAGCGCGCTAGCGGGCTAGCGGAACAGGTCCTCGGCCTCGGGGCGCTGAATCGCGCGCGCACCGGGCCCGTCCTCGGCGCTGACGAAGCGCCCCAGCCCGCGCACCAGGCACGCGGGAACGCCGGTGTCCTTGCCGCGCGCAAGGTCGGCTGCGGCCGCTACCTCGTCGGCCACCGCGACCACGGTCGCGGTGAGCTCGCGGCCCTCATGGTCCGGCCGGCCGCGCCAATCGTCGAGCGGCGCCAGGCCGGCGCACCCGATCGCGACATCGGCCTGGCCGAGGCGCCACGGCCGCCCAAAGCTGTCGCTGACGACCACCGCCGGTCGCACGCCGGCCGCCGTGCCGATCTCCGCCCTGATCCGCCGCGCGGAGGCATCGGGGTCCTCCGGCAGCAGGGCGACGCGATCGGTGCCGCGCACGTTCGAGGCGTCGATGCCGGCGTTGGCGCAGATCCAGCCGCTCAGCGTCTCCACGATCAGAAGATCGCGCTCGGCGCGGACCACGGTGCGGCTCTCGCTCAGGATCAGCTCGACCAGGCGCGGGTCTTTGCCCAGGCGTGTCGCCAGCTGCCGTGCGTCTGGGCCCGGGACCACGTCGTCCAACTCGCGCACCCGGCCCTCCACCTTCGAGACGGCCTTCTGGGCGACGGCGACGATATCGCCGGCCGCCGGCTCGACGCCCGCGCTGGTGAGCCGTCGGGCGATCAGCTCCCCGAGAGGGTCGCCGGTGGCGATCTCAGGCAGGTCGTGCACGGGGATCACCTCGAGGCGGTGGCTCATGCTCGAGCGCCGCCCTTGAGCCGGCCCAGTCGCGCCAGCTCGGCCGCCGTCGCGGGGGCGCGGTGGGGCGCTCGCTCCAGCGCCTCGGCGAGCGCGGCGAGGTCGTCGGGCGTGTCGACGTCGAGGCCCAAGGAGTCGAGCGGCTCGACGGCAACCTCGTGCCCGGCGCGCCGGGCGCGATCCGCATGACGGGCGCAGCTTGAGGGACCGAAGGCCGGGCCGATTGCGTCCGGCGGCGAGAGCAGGAGCGCGTTGGTGCCGGTGCCGTGGCGGTCCGGCACGATCGCCACCCGTCCGTTCCGCATGCGCTCGAGCGCCGCGTCGAGCTCTGCCGGTTCGAGCAGCGGACAGTCCCCAGGTAGCAGGGCGACGCAGCCCGCTCCGAGCGCCTTGGCGCGGACGATCCCCAGCGTGGCCGCCTCCGAGTGGCCGACGTCCTGGGGATCGCGGAAGACCTCGAGCGGCGCGGTGGGGCGGGGGGCGCTGCGGAGCGCGATCCGCTCGGCCCGCCGCTCGCCGGTGACCACGATCACCCGCTCGGTCAGCTCGGCGCTGGCCGTGGCGGCCAGCACGTCGGCGAGCATCGCCTTGACGAGCGCCGCGCGCCCCGGCCTGTCGAGGGCTTCGAGGAGCCGCTGCTTGGCGACTCCAAACCGCTTCACCGGGATGATCGCGGTGGCTCGCATCGCTCAGCGGAGCACCTGAGCGAACTCCAACACGCGCTCGGCCAGCTCCCGCCTGCCCTCGGCCCCCTTCATCAGGGTGGGGCAGGAGAGCACCTGGACCCCGTCGGGCCCCGGATCGGGGTCGTCGGCGTCGATCACCATCGCCTCGATCACGCCCTCGTACAGCGAGGCCACGCCGGCCGCGGTGGAGGGCCGGCTCACCGCCCTCATGAACTGCTCGGTCGGGCCCTTGACGGCCCGCCCGGCGACCAGCGGGCTGACGGCGATCACGGGCGCATCGGCCCCGGCGATCACCTCCCGCATGCCCGGTACGGAGAGGATCGGACCGATCGAGATCACGGGGTTGGAGGGGCCGACGACGATCGTCTCGGCGGCGCCCAGCGCCTCGCGGACCTCGGGGGTGGGAACGGCACGATCCAGCCCTTGAACCTCGATTCCCCCGATCGGCGGCTGAGATTGGTGGACGATCAGGAACTCCTGGAGCCCGCGCCAGCCATCCGGGGTCAGGACCCGGGTGTGGACCGGCTGCTCACACATCGGCAGTACGGCGGCGCGGACCCCGAGCGCCCGCGCGATCTGCCCCTGGGCTGCGGTCCGCGTGCCGCCCTCGGCGATGAAGTGGGTCCGGTAGAGGCAGGTCGCGAGGTCGCGATCGGAGAGCTGGAACCAGCCCGGGGCGCCGAGCTCCGCGAGCCGCTCGTGGACCGTGAACGAGTCGCCCTGGATTCCCCAGCCACGCTCCTCGTCGATCTCGCCCGCCAGCCAGTAGGTGATCAGGTCGGGATCCGGCGACACGTGGAGGCCGTGGATCCGGGTGTCGTCGGCCGTGTTGGCGATCACCGCGAGGTCGCCGCCGGCGAGCTCCTGCATCCCGGCGGCGAGCTTCGCCCCGCCGGTCCCGCCGGCGAGCAGTGCAATCCGCATCAGCGGTCTCCGGGCGGGGGTGTGGTGGCGGGGCCGGCCACTACTCCCAGGGGCTGCCGTCTCCAAGCCCCGTGATGCGGATTCCGGCGTGCAGCTTGTAACGGGCGTTGATCGAGATCAGGAGCGGCGTCAGCCCTTCGACGATCCGGGCCATCTCGAGCGCGCCCGCGTTGACGGCTCGCAGGCCCGGGACGCGCTCCACGACCCCCGCCACCCGCGCCTTGTCGGCCCGCCGGTCGCCGCAGATCAGGACGTCCTCGTCGAGCTCCGCATCAGGGTTGCCGAGGGTCGGGGCGCTCACGGTGTGGAGAGCTGCCACCACCGTCACGCCCTCGGGGACCATCTCCTGGGCCTGCTGCGCGGCCGAGCCCTGCCAGACGCCCAGCGAGCGGGTGGCCTTGCCGCCCACCGCGGCGGCGGTCGGCACCGTGCAGTCGACCAGGATCTGTCCCGGCTCCAGCGCCTCACGGATGTTGTTGAGGTTCTCGGACTGGGCGCGAAAGGGGACGGTGAGGAAGACGATCGGCCCGCGCCGCGCGGCCTCCTCGTTGACGAGCCCATCGGCGTCGGCGTTGGGCGCCGCCTCAAGCAGCCGCTCCACCGCCTGGGTCGCCCGCTCCGCGCTCCGGGAGCCGATCACGATCGGCTGGCCGGAGCCGGCCAAACGGAGCGCCAGCCCCCAGCCCAGCGCGCCGGTGCCGCCGATGATCGGAATGGGTTCCGGCATGGCGGCGGAGTGTATTTCGCACCGTGGGCCTGCTACCGGCCCCATGCGCATATGCTCCGCGCGCATGAGGCTCGAGGGTCGCAAGGCGCTGGTCACAGGCGGGGCCAGCGGGATCGGGGCGGCGATCGCACGCCGGCTCGCGGCCGAGGCGGCGAGCGTCGTGATCGGCGACCTCAACGAGGAAGGGGCGGGCAAGGTCGCGGACGAGGTCGGCGGCGAGGCGGTCCAGCTCGACGTCACCGAGGTCGCCTCGGCCGCCGCGGTGGTCGAGGCGCTGGGCCCCTTCGAGGTCCTGATCAACAACGCCGGCATGGATGAGTTCGGGTTCTTCACCCAGACCGATTCCGGCATGTGGGAGCGGGTGATCGCCGTCAACCTGATGGGCGTTCTGGCCTGCACTCATGCCGTTCTTCCGGCGATGCAGCAGGCTGGCTATGGCAGGATCGTCAACATCGCCTCGGAGGCCGGGCGCGTCGGCTCGAAGGGCTCGGCGGTCTACTCGGCCGCCAAGGGCGGCGTGATCGCGTTCACGAAGACGATCGCGCGCGAGAACGCCCGCTTCGGGATCACAGCGAACGCGATCGCACCGGGCCCGATCGACACGCCGCTGTTGCGCCGCGCCACCGAGCTGGGCGAGATGGGCGAGCGGGTGATCGAGACGATGCGGGGGGCCACCCAGCTGCGGCGCCTCGGCGAGCCGGAGGAGGTCGCGGCAGCGGCCGCCTTCCTCGCCTCCGACGATGCCTCCTATGTGACCGGCGAGACGCTGGGGGTCTCCGGCGGCCTGGGGATGGTCTGATGGCGGAGCGGCGGGGCTGGCCAGAGCCGCTGAAGGACGCGGTTCCGGCGGCCGCGCGGCCCACAGAGGCGACCGTGGAGGCGGGCATCGAACGATTGGACGAGTTCGTGGTCGAGGACCGCCTGGTCACGGACGTCGGCGGGACGATCGGCGTCCGGGTGCTGTCGACGCCCGGGATGATCGCTGTGATGGAGCGCAACTCCGCCGTGCTCTCCTACGAGAACCTCCCCGAAGGGAAGGCGACGGTCGGCTTCGAGGTCTGCGTCAAGCACGTCTCCGCTGCGGCGGAGGGCTCCCGCTGTCAGGTGCGCTCCACGCTGCGCCAGGTCGTGGACGGTCGCAAGCTGCGATTCGAGGTCGAGGTCCGCGAGGGCGAGCGCACGATCGGGGTCGGAACCCACGAGCGCCGGGTGATCGAGGTCGGCGCCGTCAAGTCGAGCTAGGACGAAGGCGTCGGGCCGGCGCCGGTATCGGCCGACGGCACCGGATACCAGCGCTCGGCTTGCCTAGCGAACAGCCGGCCCTTACCGCGGTACAGGTGCGCCGAGACGGCGGCCTTTCGGACGCCGAGACCGGCCGCGATCTCCCCGGCGCGGGATCCTGGGTGGCGCGCCAGGTAATCGAAGACGTCCCGCCGTGTGATTCGCCGTTGCCAGGCTGGTCGGCGGAGATCAGGCTCCGGCTCGCCGAGGATCATGGCCCTCGCGCGCAACAGGCGAGCGCGCTCGTGGACTAGAGGCGACAAGGCCGCGATCTCGTCCTCGATGGCCTCGATCCGCTGCTCGATCCTCGCGAGCACGGATGACATGTCACGGTGACTGTCACGGCCCTGCGGGGCCGTGGCGCCGGCATCGAGCGAGCCTTCAGTGGCCAGCGCATCGCGAGGGAAGGTCGATACGGCGTCGAACATGTGTTCGTAGGCTACGCGCGGGCTCGGACGGAAGATCCGCGTGTTCGGACGGAACCCGAATAGCCTTTTGGCTGTGAGCGAGCTTCCCCAGGCCGTGCGGATCCGCGAGGTCGGCCCTCGGGACGGTTTTCAGAACGAGCCCGAGGTGATCTCCACGAACGAGAAGGTCCGCCTGATCCGGATGCTCGCCGCCTCGGGCCTGCGGCGGCTCGAGGTGACCTCCTTCGTGCGTCCGGACGTGATCCCACAGCTCGCCGACGCCGAGCAGGTCCTGGAGCAGCTGGAGCGGCCCGAGGGCGGCGCCTACTCGGTCCTGATCCCAAACGAGAAGGGCCTGGAACGCGCGCTCGCCCACCGCGACCGCTTCGACCAGATCAACCTGTTCCTGTCGGCCTCCGAGACCCACAACAAAAAGAACGTCAACAGCTCGATCGCCGAGTCGCTCGCGGGCCTCGAGCGGACGATCGCGCGGGGACTCCGGGAAGGGCTTCGGTGCGAGGGGGTGATCTCGGTCTCGTTCGGCTGTCCATACGAGGGCGAGGTGCCGGCGGAGCGAGTGTTGGAGATCGCGGCACGGCTGGCCGAGGCCGGCTGTGAGGAGGTGGCGTTCGGCGACACCACCGGGATGGCCAACCCGCGCCAGGTGGGCGAGTTCTTCGCCGCAGCGCGCCAGCGGCTCCAGGAGGTCGAGCTCACCGCGCATTTCCACAACACCCGCGGGCAGGGCCTCGCCAACGTCGTTTCGGCGCTCGAGCAGGGAGTGGAATCGTTCGAGTCGGCGTTCGGCGAGCTGGGCGGCTGCCCGGTGCCGCCGGGGTCGACGGGGAACATCGCCACCGAGGACCTCGTCTCGATGCTGCAGGAGATGGGCACCGACACGGGGGTCGACCTGCCAAAGCTGATCGAGGCCTCGCGCGCGGTGCAAGACCTCCTCGGCCGCCCGCTGGGCGCCCACGTCCTGCGCGCGGGGCCGGTGGACTGGCGTCGGTAGGCTGCGGGGCGATGAAGAGCGACGCGTTCACAGCCGCGATCGAGGCGGAGGACGCCGAGGCGCTCACCGACGCGCTTGCCGAGGACGTCGTCTTCCGCAGCCCGGTCGTGTTCAGGGCTTACGAGGGAAAGCCGCTCGTGTCCACCATCCTCACCGAGGGCGCGTTGAACGTGTTCGAGGACTTCCGCTACGTCGAGCGGTTCGAGGACGGCGACGCTGCGGCGCTGATCTTCAAGGCGCGGGTCGACGATCGAGAGGTCGACGGGCTGGACCTGTTGCGCTTCGACGGTGACGGCAAGGTCGCAGAGCTCTTGGTGATGGTGCGGCCGATGAGCGGCCTGAACGCCCTCGCCGAGGCGATGGGTCGCGAGTTCGAGCGGCTCGGGATCACGCCGCCCGCTGGCGGCTGAGCCGATCGCCGGAAATTGCGTGATCTAGAGCAATAAATGTAAGAAATCCGCCAGGGGACGGTTTACATGCGGCGGCGAATCCGCGATCCTTGTCCTCTCGGGAGTTTCGAAGCTCAAGGTCCCGACGAAAGCTGACGACCGACGAAGCTGACGGCCGATGAAGCTGAGACCGGACCAACCGAGCCTGAGGTTCTGACCAACCTCGGGACCCGACGAAGCTGAGGACGTGGCGCCCATCGGAGCGCCGCCGACTTCTGGCTACCGGAGGTGAGGAGAAGATGACCGTCACGCGACTGTCGCCGCTGGACGCCTCGTTCCTGGCGGTCGAGACGCCGACCGCCCACATGCACGTGGGCTGGGCGGCGATCTTCGAGCCGCCCGCCGACGGGGTGAGGCCCAGCTTCGAGCAGCTGCGCGAGCACGTCGCAGGCCGGCTGCCGCGAGCGCCGCGGTACCGGCAGACGCTGCGGTCGGTGCCGTTCGGGATCAACGCCCCGGTTTGGGTCGATGACCTCGACTTCGACGTCTCCCGCCACGTGGTGGCCTCGGAGTCCGACCGCCTCCCAGAGGTGGTCGAGGAGTGCATGTCGAAGCCGCTGCCGCGTCACCGCCCGCTGTGGCAGGTCTGGATCGCCGACCGGCTCGACGATGGACGGATCGGCGTGGTCGGCAAGGCCCACCACTGCATGGTCGACGGGATCGCCGCTGTGGAGCTCGGCACCCTGCTGCTCGATCCCGACCCCGTCGCTCCACCACCCGAGCCGGACGCATGGTCCCCGGAGTTGCCCCCCAGTAATTCGAAGCTGCTCGGGCGCGGGCTTGCCGACCTGGCGCGCAGCCAGCTCGACCTGGCGGCGATTCCCGCCCGCGCGGCGCGCTCGCCGCGGCGAGCCCTCGAGCTCGCCTCGCGGGCTCGGCGGGCCGCGGCCGCGCTCCTCGATGCGGCGCGTCCGGCCCCACCCACCCCGCAGCTCAACCCGCCCATCTCGCCGCTTCGACGGCTCGGCCTGCTCGCTCGACCGATCGACGATCTGGCGCGGATCAAGGGGACGTTCGGCGTCAAGCTCAACGACGTCCTGCTGGCCGCCTCCGCTGGCGGCGTCCGCGCCTTCCTCAGGAAGCGCGGCGAGACCCCACCCCGCCTCAAGACGATGGTGCCGGTGAACGTCCGCGGGTCCGGCGAGGCCGATCAGCTCGGCAACCGGATCTCGTTCATGTTCGTTGACCTTCCCTGCGACGAGCCCGACCCGGTGCGCCGGCTGCGCGAGATCCACGCCGCGACCAGCGACCGCAAGCGCGCCGGGAAGCCGGAGGGCGCGGACGACGTGGTGCGCTCGATCGGTTTCGCTCCCTCGCCGCTCCAGGGCGTGGTCTCCCGGCTGATCGCCAGCCCGCGCACCTTCAACCTGACCGTTTCCAACATCCCCGGGCCTCCCGAGCCGCTGTACATGCGCGGATGTCCTCTCGCCGAGGCCTATCCGGTCGTCCCGATCCCCGAGCGCCACGCGCTCTCGATCGGCGTGACCACGGTGGGGGAGGGCGCCTTCTTCGGCCTCTACGCCGACCCGGAGTCGCTCCCCGGGATCGACGGGCTCGCCGACGAGATCGACCTCGCGATCGACGAGCTCGCCGAGCTCAGCCCGGCGATCGGGGAGCGCGAGCCGATCCTCGCCTGAGAGCTGATCGCGCGGGGCGGTCGCCGGGACGCCCCGTGTAGGCTGCCGCTCCGTTCGAGCCCAAACCCGATCCAGCGATGGAGGCCTCCGCATGGAGATCAGCAAGGTTGGTGTCGTCGGCTGCGGCCTGATGGGCCACGGGATCGCCCAGATCTGCGCCCAAGCGGGCTGGGACGTGGTCGTGCGCGAGGTGAGCCAGGAGAAGCTCGATGGCGGCATCGGCAAGATCTCCAAGCAGCTCGCCCGCGCGGTCGAGAAGGGCAGGGCGGAGCAAAGCGACGCGGACGGGGTGCGCGGCCGCATCCAGCCGACGCTCGACTACTCCGACCTCGCCGACTGCGACCTCGTGATCGAGGCGATCACCGAGGACCTGGGGCTGAAGCTCGAGATGTGGAAAGAGGTGGACGGCGTGGCCAAGGACGGGGCCACGTTCGCCACCAACACCTCGTCGCTGCCCGTCGCCGAGCAGGCCGCGGCGACCTCCCGGCGGGAGCGCTTCCTCGGGCTCCACTTCTTCAACCCGGCCCAGGTGATGCCGTTGCTGGAGGTGGTGCGCGCCGATGGAACCGGCGACGATGCGGTGCAGCTCGGCTTTGAGCTGGGCGAGAAGCTCGGCAAGACCACCGTCGCCGCTCAGGACAACCGGGGGTTCATCGTCAACCGGCTCCTTGTCCCTTACATGCTCGACTCGATCCGCGCCTGCGAGCAGGGCGTGGGCTCGATCGAGGACATCGACACCGGCATGAAGGCGGGTGCTTCTCACCCGATGGGGCCGCTGACCCTCGCCGACTTCGTCGGCCTGGACACGTTGGCGTCAATCGCTGACGTGATGCACGAGGCTTACGGAGAGGAGCGCTTCGCGCCGCCGCCGACGCTCTCCAAGCTGGTTGAGGCCGGCCATTACGGACGGAAGTCCGGCCGGGGCTTCTACGACTACTCGGGTGAGCGACCCACTCCCACCGACCTGAGCGAGGCGTGATCTGAGCACTCGCGAGGCGAGCGATCTGCAGCGGGCGCTCGAGGCCGCCCTGTCCGGCGGTCCCGAACGCCACCACCGCAAGACCGCCGAGCAGGGCAAGCTGCCGGTGCGCGAGCGCGTGGCGCGCCTCGTGGACCCCGAGTCGTTCGCCGAGGAGGCGCTGCTCGCCAACTGGGAGCAGGAGGGCCTCGGCGCCGACGGCGTGGTCACCGGTCTGGCGCTGATCGGGGGCCGCAGGGTGGCGTTGATGGCCAACGACCCGACCGTGAAGGCGGGCTCCTGGGGGCCGAAGACGGTCGAGAAGATCCTCCGGATCCAGGAGCGAGCGCTGCGGCTCGAGCTGCCGATGGTCTACCTGGTGGACTCGGCCGGCGCTCGGATTACCGACCAGGTGCAGATGTTCCCGGGGCGCCGCGGCGCCGGACGCATCTTCTACAACGAGGTGGTCCTCTCCGGCAAGGTGCCCCAGCTCTGCCTGCTGTTCGGCCCATCCGCCGCCGGGGGCGCCTACATCCCGGCGTTCTGCGACCTGGTGATCATGCGAGAAGGGAACGCCTCGATGTACCTGGGCTCGCCCCGGATGGCCGAGGTGGTGATCGGGGAGAAGGTGAGCCTCGAGGAGATGGGCGGGGCGAAGATGCACACCGCCGTTTCGGGCTGCGGTCATCTCCTTGCGCGCTCGGACGCCCACGCGATCGACCTCGCGAGGCACTACCTCTCCTACATGCCGAAGAGTTGGCGCGAGGCGCCGCCCTCGGCGCCGCCGGTCGATGCGGTCGCGGGCAGGCCGGTCTCCGAGATCGTTCCCGCCGACGAGAACGCCGCCCTCGACGTCGTCGACCTGATCGACGCGCTCGTGGACGCCGACTCCTTGTTCGAGGTCCACGATCGCTGGGCCAAGGAGCTGGTGGTGGGGTTCGCGCGGCTCGACGGCCGCGCGATCGGCATCGTCGCCAACCAGCCGAAGGTCAAGGGCGGAGTGCTGTTCGTCGACTCCGCCGACAAGGCAGCACGCTTCATCTGGACCTGCAACGCCTTCAACGTTCCGCTGCTCTTCCTCGCCGACGTTCCCGGGTTCATGATCGGAACGCAGGTGGAGCGCCAGGGGATCATCCGCCACGGCGCGAAGATGATCTCCGCCGTCTCCGAGGCGACGGTGCCGAAGCTGTCGGTGATCGTCCGAAAGGCCTACGGCGCCGGGCTCTACGCGATGGCCGGCCCGGCGTTCGAGCCCGACTGCTGCATTGCTCTGCCCACCGCCTCGATCGCCGTCATGGGGCCGGAGGCGGCGATCAACGCCGTCTTCTACAACCAGATCCAGGAGATCGAGGACCCCGCGCAGCGCGACGAGTTCGTGCGCCGGAAGCGCGAGGAGTACGCCGCCGACATCGACATCCTCCATCTCGCTTCGGAGCTGGTCGTCGATGCGGTGATCGAGCCCGATGAGCTGCGCGCCGAGCTGATCCGGCGCTTCGCCCTGGCGGAGGGCAAGGACCGCAGCTTCTCCGAGCGCCACAACCCGATTACTCCGGCTTAGAGCACCCTTAAGACTTCCCGCTACCGTTCAGGGATGCGCCTGAGCGCAAGATCACCGCTGCTCGCGGCGGCAGCATGCTTCCTCGCCTTCGCGGCGGTGCTCGCCTGCGCCTACGCGATCGCGCCGATCGGACGCCTGGACGCGCTCGGGCTCCACAGGCTGATGGCGCTGGACGGCCCGCTCCCCACTCCAGTTGCCAATGTGATCCTGCACTCCGCCGACCCACTGCGGTTGGCGGTCATGCTCGTCGTGCTGTTCGCCTGTGGATGGGCGCTTGGCCGGCGTCGGGAGGCCCTCGGAGCGGTGGCGCTGGTGGCGGGCGCCAACCTGACCGGCCTGATCCTGGCGATGGCGCTCGCGCACCCTCGCTTCTACCCGATTCTGGGATCGGATCAGGTGGGCGCCGACGCCTACCCCAGCGGACACGCTACGAGTGCGATGTCGATCGCGCTCGCCGCCGTGCTGGTGGCTCCGGCGCGGCTGCGGGTTGCCGTCGCCTCCGTGGCTGCGGCCTACGTGATCGCGGTCTCGACCTCGCTCGTGGTGCTCGGATGGCACTTCCCCAGCGACGTGCTGGGGGGGTTGCTGGTCTCCTCCGGCTTCTTCTTCCTGGTTGTCGCGATCATCCGCGCGGGCGCCGCACGCCGCGCCGGCGTCGCGGCTCAGAGAGTCGGGCTCGCGCTCTCGCCCGGGCTCGGCGGGGCCGCCGTCGCCGTGCTGGCGGGGGTGGGCCTGATCGCCTTGTCCCGGGCAGACGAGCTGCTCGCATTCGCGCGCCTGCACACGGTGGCGACCGTGACCGCGCTCGCCGTCATGGCGGTCTCGGCCGGCCTGGTCGCGAGCGCCACCCTGATCTCCGACCCCTAGGTGGCCGTGGCCGGGCTTGCGGTCTGCGCCGGGAGCGCCGTCCGGGGGCTCGACGTTCTCTTACCGGATGCCCTCTACCTCCAGCGCCACGGCGCCGACCCTTACGTCCTCCCGCACCGGATCGATCACCTGGCCAACATGCGGTCCCTCGCGGAAGCCGGCTGCGACCGCGTGCTGGCGCTCGGCTCGGTCGGCGCCTTGCAGCCAGAGCTCGGCCCCGGGACCTTCGTCTGCCCCGACGACTTCATCGCCCTGGGTGCCGGCCCGGTCGCCTTCGGCGACCAGCGCGCGCACAGCGTGCCGCGGTTCGACCGGAGCTGGCGGCGCCGGGTCGTGCTCGCCTGGCGGGATCGGGTCGGCTCGCAGATCGTGGACGGCGGCGTCTACTGGCAGGCGCGCGGCCCGCGGCTGGAGACGCCCGCAGAGATCCGCCTGATGGCCGCACACGCGCAACTTGTCGGGATGACGATCGCCTCCGAGTGCGTCGCCGCCTGCGACCTCGGCCTCGCCTACGCGGCGATCTGCGTGGTCGAGAACCTCGCCAACGGGGTGGGCGAGCATGAGCTGACGACGGAGGAGTTGTTGGCGGGGCGCGCCGCGAACCGCGAGGCCGTGGCGCGAGCGCTCGAGCGACTGGTGCCGGCGCTGGCATGAGTCTGGCGGTGAAAGGCGCCCGGCTCGATGGCGAGGTCGTTGGCCTGCGGGTTGAGGAAGGCAGGATCGTCGCGCTGGGCCCAGGGGTGGATTCCAGGCCGGGCGATGAGGTGCTCGACGCCGCCGGCATGGTGCTGGTTCCGGGGCTCGTCAACGGCCACACCCATGCGGCCATGACCCTGTTCCGGGGCCAGGGCGGCGACCTGCCGTTGATGGAGTGGCTGGAAAGGGTGATCTGGCCGGTCGAGGCCCGCCTCGACGCCGAGGACGTCTACTGGGGCGCGCGACTGGCCTGCGTGGAGATGATCCGGACCGGCACCGTTCGCTTCTGGGACATGTACTGGCATCCGGGTGCGACCGCTCGCGCGGCCGAGGACGCCGGGCTTCGGGCCACGATCGGGGCGCCGCTGATCGACCTCGGCGCCGCCGCGGGCCCGGAAAAGCTGCGCGAGGCCGCCGAGCGCAGCCTGGAGCAGATCGGCGCGGCCCGCGAGCTGATCGCGCCGGCACTCGCCCCGCACGCCATCTACACGGTCAGCGAGTCTTCGTTGCGCTGGATCGCCGCGGCGGCCGAGGAGCGGCAGCTACCCGTGCACATCCACCTATCCGAGACCGAGGACGAGGTGACGCGTTGCGTCGAGGCGCACGGGGTCCGCCCGGCCGAGTACCTCGAGCGGCTCGGTCTGCTGGGGCCGCGCACCCTGCTCGCGCACGGGGTCTGGCTGGGCGACGCCGAGCTCGAGCTGATCGCGGCGCGGGGCGCGACGGTCGTCACCAATCCGGTCGCCAACCTGAAGCTCGCGGTGGGCCGCGCTTTCCCCTACCTGGCGACACGCGAGGCCGGCGTCCACGTCGGCCTCGGCACCGACGGGGCGGGGTCGAACGACTCGCTCGACCTGTTCCAGGACATGAAGACCTTCGCGCTGCTCCACAAGCACGAGGCGCGCGATCCCGCGGCGGTGAGCGCCGCTGAGGCCTGGGAGATCGCCACCGGGCGTCGCTCGCCGCTGCTCGGGGGCGGCGAACTCGCGGAGGGGGAGCCGGCCGACTTCCTGTTGCTGCGCGCGGACGCCCCTGAGCTCAGCCTCGGGGACTTGACCGCGGGCATCGTCTATGCCGCCTCGGGAGCGGTCGTGGACACGACCGTGGTCAACGGCCGGGTCCTGATGCGCGGCGGCGAGGTCGAGGGCACCGACGACGTCCTAGCCCAGGCGCTGGAACGCGCCCGGAAGCTCGGGCTCGCCGGGTAGCGACGAGCTAGTCCGCGCGCGCCCCCACCTTGGCCCAGTGGCTGGGGGCGAGGGCATGGCCGTTGGTGGGCGCCCGATCCGACATCGGGCCCAGTCCGGCCCAGCCCGGTCGCTCGGCGGCCCGGCGGAGCGCTGCGTCGAGATAGTCCTCGAGGATCGTCAGACCCTCGAGGCCGGGGACGTCTGAGATCACGCCGTCGATCTCGCGGATCTGCTCGCGACCGGCGGGGCCGTCGCCGAACAGGTAGATCGCCAGCGCGTCGACCTCCTCCTCGCTCTTGACGCACCCGCTCCCACCGGCGTCCACAGGCCATCGTCGGCTGGCTCATCGGGGTCTCTCCTGTGATCTGATGTTGGTCCAAGTGCGAGGTTCTGTGGACTTCGGTTCACGGTCGCCGGCGCGGCGACCGCGGCGGCGCGCCCAAGAGGGGCTCATGTCGGGGTGCGCGCCGGCCGATGAAACTTTGATGGGCCCCGTTTTGGCATAAGGATCGATGAGTCGCGCTTCGTTCAAGGATCGCGCCGCGGTCACCGGCCGCGCCCTGGCTGACCGAATCGCCTGGCGCGAGCAGGGCGAGCCGGTGCGGGTGTTCGAGGACCCGGCCACGATGGCCAGGACCTTCACCTACCTGTTCGGGATCGGGGCGACGCTCCTGCTCGTCACCCTCCCGCTTCCCCATTCCCCCGATCGCGACACGGCCGGGCTGGTGGTGACGGCGATTGCCGCGTACCTGGCTGCCCTCGGCTTCCTTGTCCTCTTCGACCGGTTGCCCCTGTGGTTCTACGAAGCGACGCCCCTGCTCGGCACGATTCTGGTCAGCCTGGTCGTGTACTTCGGCGGCTCCGACGCCCCCGCGGCGTATGCCGCGTACTACTTCTGGGTCGCGCTGGCCGCCTGCTACTTCCTCACGCCGGCGGTCGCCGCCACCCACCTCGCGCTCGCCTCCGCCGGCTATGGGATTGCCCTGCTCGCCAGCGCCGAGGTCCAGCTCCCGGCTCTGAACTGGGCGGTGGCGACGGGGTCGCTGTTAGTCATCGGCAGCCTGATGACGGCGCTGCGGGGCCAGATGGAGAGGATGCTGACCGAGCTGGCCGCGGCAGCCCGCACCGACTCCCTGACCGGGCTCGCGAACCGCCGCGAGCTCGAGGGTCGGTTCGCCGGCGAGCTCGAGCGCTCGACCCGGGGTGGGCGGCCGCTTTCGATCGTGGTGCTCGACCTGGATTGGTTCAAGGAGTTCAACGATCGGTTTGGGCACGCCGCCGGCGACGGCGCCCTGGTCCAGCTCGGCAAGGCGCTGAGGCGGGCGACGCGGACCAGCGACATCGTCGCGCGGCTGGGAGGGGAGGAGTTTGCCGTCCTTGCTCCGGAGACCGACCAGCACGAGGGCTATCAGCTCGCCGAGCGGCTCCGAGCCGAGGTCAGAGCGACCTTCGCACGCCAGCAGGAGAAGATGACGGTGAGTTGCGGTGTGGCCGGCTTCCCCATGCATGGCATCACCACCGGGGAGCTCCTCCATTCGGCCGATCGAGCGCTGTACGAGGCCAAGGAGGGCGGACGGGACCGATCGGTCCTCTTCCAGCCCGCGGGCGCTCCGGCCGAGGACGCCGAAGAGGCCACCATGGAGCGGACGAGCCCGAGGCTCGCCTCGCTTGTCTCGCTGGCCGAGGCCGTGGATCGTCGCAAGGGCTCCCCGGCCAACTCTCGAAGGGTGGCCCGCTACGCCGAGCGGCTGGCCCGCGGCCTCAACCTCCCCGAAGAGGAGGTCGAGCGGGTGCGGATCGCCGCGCTGCTGCGCGACGTCGGCGAGGTCGGCGTGGCGGAGTCGATCCTCAACAAGGGGTCACCGCTCAGCGACGAGGAATGGCGGGAGCTGGAGCGGCACCCGGAGATCGGCGCCCGCATCGTCGGGGCCGCCCAGCTCGGCCGCGTCGGCGAGTGGATCCTGAGCCATCACGAGCGCCCCGACGGCAGCGGCTATCCGCGCGGCCTGCGCGAGCACCAGATCCCCCTCGAGGGAAGGATCCTGGCGGTCGCCGACGCCTACGGGGCGATGACCGCGGACCGGCCCTACCGGCGGCCCTTCTCGCCGAAGCGGGCCAAGGCCGAGCTCCAAGCGCGGGCCGGGAGCCAGTTCGACCACGACGTGGTCGCGGCCTTCCTCTCGCTGAACGGAGGGCGCGAGTCCAGCGCCGAGCAAGATACGGCGGCGCCGCCCGCGGATGCCTGAGGGGGCCGGGTCCCGGCCGCAGCAGTCTGGCGATCGCTAGCTCTGCTGGTCGAGCCTTGCGGCGAGGTCCACGAAGTAGTCCAGCGACTCGGGGTTGGCCAGGGAGTCGCGGCTCGCCGCCTGCTCGGCAGGCGTTCCGGTGAGGATCCTCTTCACGGGCACTTCGAGGACCTTGCCGCTCAGCGTCCGCGGTACCTCGCGAACCTGAAAGACGGCATCGGGGACGTGACGGGGCGAGCACTGCTCGCGGATCCGGCGCTTGATCTCGGTGGCGAGCCTCCCGTCGAGGGTCACCCCCTGCTCGAGGACGACGAACAGCGGCATCCAGCCCTCGGTCCCGGGGCGCGGGACGTCGACCACCAGCGCGTCGAGCACCTCCGGCACCGCCTGCACCGCCCGGTAGATCTCGCTGGTCCCCATCCGCACCCCCTGGCGGTTGATGGTCGAGTCGGAGCGACCGTAGATGACCGCCGTGCCGCGGGACGTGATCTCGATCCAGTCCCCGTGCCGCCAGACGCCCGGGAACTGCTCGAAGTAGCTGGCGCGGTAGTGCGAGCCGTCCTCGTCGCCCCACAGAAACAGCGGCATCGACGGCATCGGCTCGGTGATCACGAGCTCCCCGACCTGGTCGACGACCGAGTTTCCCTGATCGTCGAACGCCTCCACCCCGGCGCCCAGCGAGCGCCCCTGGAGCTCCCCACGGTAAACGGGCAGCAGCGGGACGCCGCCCACGAACGCGGTGCAGACGTCGGTGCCGCCGCTGGTCGAGAACAGCCAGGTGTCGCGGCCGACGTGCTCATAGACCCACTCGAAGCCCTCGGGCGAGAGCGGCGAGCCTGTGGAGCCGACGGCGCGGAGGCGCCTGAGGTCGCGGTTCGAGGATGGCTCGACCTCGGCCTTCATGCAGGCCGCCACGTAGCTGGCACTGGTGCCGAAGCAACTCATCCCGGTCTGCTCGGCCAGGTCCCAGAGCACCTCCATGTCCGGGTGCCCCGGGCTACCGTCGTAGAGGACGATCGAGGCGGGCGTCAGCAGCGCCCCGACGAGGAAGTTCCACATCATCCAGCCGGTGGTCGTGAACCAAAAGATGCGGTCTTCGTCTTGTGCGTCCACGTGCAGGTGGAGCTTCTTCAGGTGCTCGAGCAGGATGCCGCCGTGGCCCTGGACGATCGCCTTCGGCAGGCCGGTGGTCCCCGACGAGTACAGGACCCAGAGCGGATGGTCGAAGGGAACCTGCTCGAACCGAAGCTCCGCGCCCTCGCCAGCGGCGAGTAACTCGGCCCAGGTGGTGGCGCTCCGCAGGGACGAGAGGTCGGGAGCGGGGTCCAGGTAGGGGACGACGATCGTGCGCTCGATCGTCGGCATCTCGCGCTGAAGCCCCGCGACGGTCTCGGTGCGGTCGAAGTCCTTGCCGTTGTAGCGGTAGCCGTCGACACAGAACAACACCTTCGGCTCGATCTGCGCGAAGCGGTCGGCGACGCTCGAGGCGCCGAAGTCGGGCGAGCAGCTCGACCAGACGGCGCCGATCGATGCCGTCGCCAGAAAGGCGACCAGCGCCTCGGGAACGTTCGGGAGATAGGCGACCACGCGGTCGCCGCGCTCGACGCCCAGCTCGCGGAGCCCGGCGGCCAGGCTGGCGACCTGCTCGCGGAGCTCCCCCCAGCGCAGCTCGCCGAGCTGGCGCAGCTCTGACGCGTGCAACACGGCCACGTCGGTGTCGCGCTTGCCGCGGAAGATGTGCTGGGCGTAGCTCAGCTCGGCCCCTTCGAACCACCTGGCGCCCGGCATCACGCGCTCCGGCAGGACCTCGGCGTAGGGAGCCGACGCCTCGACCTCGAAGAAGTCCCAGATCGAGGCCCAGAACTCCTCCAGCTCGGCGACCGACCACTCCCAGAGCTCCTGGTAGTCGCCGAACGTGCGCCCGCGCTCGTCCCCCAGCCAGCGCATGTAGCGGGTCATGGTCGCGCGCTCGACGCTCTGGGGAGAGGGCTCCCAAAGGAGCTCCCCGCGCTGCTTGGCGTTGGCGGCCGGGCGCGCCACGGGCCGCTTATATCACCGGGAGGTGCGGCGGCCGACGTCGCGGTCGAGGGCCCGCACCAGCTCGAGCGCGAAGCCGTGGGCACGGTCGAGGGCGGCCGGGTCGACCCGGTCGGGCGTGTCGTTCGGGGTGTGGTATTCCGGGACGTAGTTCAGGTCGTTGAGACAGGTGATCGCGGTTGCCGGGAAGCCCGCGACGCTGGGCGGCATCGAGTCGCCGGCGAGGCCGTGGAGCAGCGGCTGCGCCTGGTAGCGGTCCGAGTTCTCGCGGTCGGCGGTCGCGATGGCCGCACACAGCTCCACCAGGCGTCGATCGAGCCGGTACGTGACGACCCAGCCGGCGCCGACCTCGAAGCGGACGGTGCCGTGACCGACCGTGTCGACGTTGACGAAGTAGGTGGTCGCGCGGTCGAGGTCGGCGCGATGGGCGCGGACGAAGGAGCGCATTCCCTCCTGTAGGCACTCCTCGCCGCCGGTCAGCAGCACCCAGACGTCGAGGTTGGCGGGCGGGTCCGTGTCGAGCTCCTCAGCGAGCGAGAGCACGGTCGCGACCCCGGAGGCGTTGTCGTTGGCACCCGGGACGACCCCCGAGAGCGCAATGTCGGTGAGCAGAAAGACCCCGACGAGGAGGACCAGGGTGGGGGGGAGCTGGAGGAGCGAGATCAGCGTGGAGTCGAAACCGGCCATCCTGGCGCCGAGGATCGGCAGCAGGATGGCGAGCGACCAGAACAGGATTCGGAAGGGCCCAATGGGGACCCGGAGGCGGGCGGCGAACCGCGCGCCGCGCGCGACTCGCTTTGGATCGAAGGCCGCTCCGGTTCGCGCGGCGTCGTAGTGGGCGCAGAGGAGGACGCGCGCGGGGGCGTCGGAATGCTTGCCGGGGGCGACGACGTTCTGCGAGGCGCGGCCGAAGAACAGCCGGCGCAGCAGGTAGATGCGGTAGTTGAGGTCCAGGTACATCGAGACCGCGGTCGCGAGCACGATCGCGAATCCGATCGCGGGCTGGACGATGGCCAACAGGCTGGCTCCGAATCCGAGCGCGCAGTGCGCGGCGTGGACGAGCCCGTACTGCGGGTGGACGTAGGTGGGCTCGATCTCGGCGCGCCGCCCGCCGTCGCGCAGGCGAGTGGCGAGCCAGTTCGCCGCCCGCCGCTCGGCGTCGGTCCCCGCCAGCCGATTCTCGAACGAGCACAGCTTGCGGATCACGTCCATTCGCGCGGCGGCATCCACGGGCGGAGGATTATCGCGGCGAAGCGAAGCTATCGTTGCCGGTACGCCGGAGTGGTGGAATCTGGTCAGACACGCGGCCCTCAAAAGGCCGTGCCCGAAAGGGCATGTGGGTTCGAATCCCACCTCCGGCACTGATTGGCCGACGCGCGCCCGCGCTAGCCTCGAAGGGTCATGTGCGGGCGCTTCACGCTCACCGACCCCGACCCAGCGCGGATCCGGGCGCGGTTCGGGCTCGACGAGTCCGCCAAGGTCGAGGACGAGCCTCGCTACAACATCGCCCCCACTGATCCGGTGCTGGCGGTCCGTCGCGATGAGCACGGCGAGCGCGAGCTGGGCCGCCTGCGTTGGGGGCTGATCCCCGGGCGCTGGGCCGAGCGCCGCTCCGGCCCGCCTCTGATCAACGCCCGCGCCGAGACGCTCGAGCGCCAGCCCGCCTTCGCCGAGTCATTCCGTGAGCGCCGCTGCCTGATCCCGGCGGACGGCTTCTACGAGTGGCGGGACGGCGAGTCCGGGAAGACACCGGTCTGGATCAGCCTCGCCGGCGGCGAGCTGTTCGCCTTCGCCGGCATTTGGGCTGCCCGTCCCTCGCGAGGCGGCGCAGGTGCCCTGCATAGCTGCGCGATCGTCACCTGCGAGCCGAACGAGCTGATTCGCCCGATCCACGATCGCATGCCGGTCGTGCTGATGCCGGATGCCGAGGCGCGGTGGCTCGAGCCGGGCGCCGGGGAGGAGGAGATGGCGTCTCTGCTGTCGCCGGCGCCAAAGGATCTGCTCGTTGCTCGCGAGGTGGTCGATGCGGTCAACGACGTCCGCGAGGATGGCCCCCACCTGCTCGAGCCGCGCGAGGCGCAGCCGCAGCTGTTCTAGCTGTTCTCGTCGCTGGGGGGTGTGCGTGGCTCATACCTGGCCGGAGGGAGCGCGTCATCGGTGTCCTCGCCGGCCAGGGGAACGCCGCCCACAGGCCGCTCCTCCTCCACGTGCCACTCCTGGCTGAAGCCGACCATCGCAACCGTAATCAAGAGCAGCTGCACGGGAACCACGAGGATGGTCAGCAGGCCGAGAAGGTCGTCGGGGAGGGGCGGTGGGTTGAGCCCCTCCTTGGAGCGCGCGAACCACTCCGGCGCGGCGACGGCGGCGAAGATCGCGAGGATGATCGCGAGGGCCGAGGCGACCGGAAGGATGCCGCGGCTCCAGCGCGAGACGAGGAAGGCGAAGAACACGTACAGGCCCGCCCAGAGCAGAGACATGACCGCCACGCTGGCGCCACCGAGGTGCGGCCAGCCGCCGATCGTGATCACGAGCAGAAGCCCGGCGGAGACGAGCAGCACGAAGGAGACGATCGCCTTCGTCGTCTTGGCCTGGGCCTTCTGCCTGTTCGGACGCCAGAGCTCGTAACCGGGCCGGACGGTGGTGCTCTCCATCACCGCAAGTCTAGAATCTTCCGGGGCCGCGCGCGACGATCTTGCCCCCCGCGTCGAGCGGCTCGTACCGGCTAACTGAGCTGGGACCCATTGCCTCGATGCGGGCGGAGGGAGTCGAACCCTCAAGCTCTTTCGAGCACCGGGACCTAAACCCGGCCTGTTTGCCAGTTCCAGCACGCCCGCTGGCACGAGGATTCTAGGACCCGTACCACGGCGTCCGGCCGGCCCGCCAGAGCTGCTCGCAGCCGCGCGCCCGGGCCGGCCGCCGGGCGCCCACATCGAGTGCGGGATTGGGGACCATATGTGTACCCAATCGCTCACTCGGGTCGCGGGCCGGGGCGATCAGGCCTGGGAGGCTTGCAGGGCGAGGGGACCGCGCGGGCCGAGGCTAGACTGAACCCCGCCGGGGGAGTGAGATAACGGCCATTCGCACGGTCTCCAAAACCGTGAATCCGGGTTCGAATCCCGGCTCCCCCGCTTATCGCCTGCGCCATGACCGCCGTCGCTAACCTCCCCTCGGATGGCCAGGGTTGACACGCCGGCATGGCGCACGCCAAGGGGGTGGACGGCGCTGCTCGCGCTTGCGGCGGCGACCGGCGCCGTCTCAGCGGCCCTCGCCCTTGGGCCCGGGATCGCCCCGGCCACCGCCTGTCCCCACGCCTTGGCCCATCCCCATCAGGTCCCCCTTTCCAAGATCCGCAAGGCGATCACCTGTCTGATCAACCACAAGCGCTCGAATCGCGACCGCCACCGGCTCGAGCCCAACGACAGGCTGAAGCTCGCCGCCCGGCGTCACACTCAGACGATGCTCGCCCAGGACTGCTTCCGACACCGATGCAAGGGCGAGCGGGGTCTCCATCGCCGGGTCAGGAAGACCGGCTACACCAGAGGGCAGAGAAGCTGGGAGTTCGCCGAGAACCTGGGTTACGAGAACACCCCGCGCCAGATGATCGGGCGCTGGATGCACTCGCGCTTCAACCGCCGCAACCTGCTCAACCGCGACTTCCGCGACATCGGCGTGGGGGTCGGCTGGGGAGCCCCTGTGGCCGATCGAGATGACAGCAAGTTCGCCACGTACACGGTCGTCTTCGGCTGGCGCAAGCCGCGGCGCTAGACGTATATTCGAGCCCCGCCACGCCTGGCGTCGATGGCGGCTTGATCCCTGCCCGGGTGCAGCCGAAGCCGGAGTCGAATGGTGCTCCGGATACGCAAGATCGTGTACGTCGGGTCGTTGGCGCTCCTGTTGGCGGCCGTGCTCCTTCTCGCCGGGCCTCTGAGCGGCGCCGCAAACGCCAGCCCCTGCAAGCGCTGGGGCAGTGACCTGCCGCGCCAACTCAGCCATCGCCATGCCCGGATGGCGGTCCGTTGCCTGGTGAACCGCAAGCGCGAGAATCACGGCCTGCACCGCCTCGGCAGGAGCGGCCGGCTGAGGAAGGCGGCGCAGAGGCACACGAGATACATGGACGACCACAGGTGCTTCGCGCACGAGTGCTCCGGAGAGCCGTCGGTGCTCTCGCGCCTCAAGAGGGTCAACTACATCGTCGGCGGCCTGAGCAGGTGGCTATACGGCGAGAACATCGCCTATGGCGGAAGCCACCTCGGCACGCCGAAGGCGATCGTCCGCGCCTGGATGCACAGCCCGGAGCACCGCCACAACATCCTCAATCCCGATCTCCGCGAGATCGGGATCGGCTTTGTCCGCGGCATCCCGCCGAATCCGGGCTCGAGCGGCGCCACGTTCACAACCGACTTCGGGATGCGAAAGCACTAGCCGCTCCCAAGGGTTCGCCAGGCGTGGGCGGGGGCGAACCTATAATCGAGGGGAGGTTCGCGGGCGTGGTGTAACGGTTGCACAAGACCCTTCCAAGGTCTCAGTGCCGGTTCAAGTCCGGTCGCCCGCTCTGACCGGTTCCGCGTAAACTCGTCCCGGCCCGGGGCGTGGCGCAGCTTGGTAGCGCGTTCGGCTGGGGGCCGAAAGGTCGCGAGTTCAAATCTCGCCGCCCCGATGCCAGTTTGAAGCGGGAGCACTGCGAAACTGTCCAGTGTTTGCAGGTCTTTCGCCAGCTTTGCGCTGTGTGGCCGATGGAGGACTGTGGCCTGCGACCACTCCGGAGCGCAGAACGGCGAGGCGCGATACCTGCGGGAGGCGGGTCAGCTGCGCCTCGTGCTCGTGTGCGACGCCTGCGGAGCCGAGTGCGCCGAACTGCAGAGGGTCGGCTATCGGACCGACGCGCGGTGCGTCGACGGGCACTTGGCCGAGTTGGCGGCCCGCGAGCTGGGCTTGAGTGAGCCCACGATCGCCCGAGTCCGCCTGGCGGCGTTGCTGTGTGATGTCGGGCGCGATCGGATTCCGCGCGAGATCCTCAACAAGCAGGGTCCGCTCAACGACCAGGAGTGGGCGCAGATCCGCCGCCAGCCCGAGCTGGGGGCGGCCCTTCTCAGCGACGTCAGCTTCGACGACATCCGCGAGTGGATCCGCTGCCACCACGAGCGCCCCGACGGCCGCGGCTATCCGCGCGGCCTGGTCGGCGATCAGATCCCGCTGGAAGCGCGGATCGTGGCGGTGATCGGTGCCTACACAGCGATGACCAGCGACCGTCCATACCGCGCCGCGCGAAGTCACCAGGACGCGTGCGATGAGCTGCGGTGCTGTGCCGGAAGTCAGTTCGACGCCGCGGTCGTGCAGGCGTTCCTGTCCGTGACCGCGCGACGTGATCAGCGCCGAGCGCTGGCCACCGCCTGATTCTGATCCGAAACGACGAGGGCCGGTGATCCCACCGGCCCTCGTCGTCGTCCTCGTTTGAGGTTGAGATCGCGTTGGCTACTTGCCGGGCGTGTAGCTGACCAGCTCCGCGCGGCCGCCGGCGCCGTCCGTGTGCACGCTCAACAGCGGGCCGACGTCAGGGGCGTAGAACTTCAGCTCCTGGACCTTCGGCTCCAACGGCACCAGGTCACGGGTCATCAGGATGTCGGTGTTGAAGTGGCCGAAAGGCACCTCGACCTGCTCCTCGCCGACGGTGATGACCGCGCCCTTGTCCTCCGCCACGCCCTTGTAGTACTCCTGGCGGTAGGCCAATCCCGGCTCGGGATTCGCCGGCAGGGCGATCCCGGGCTGGGCTCCGTCAACCCCGGCCTCGAAGGAACCGCCGTGGTCGACGACCTTGCCGTTGTTGTAGTTCGTGACGTGCTCGCCGAGGTACCAGATGTTCCCGGCCGAGTCCTGGGCGTACCAGTCGTCGGTGATCTCGACCGGCGTGCCGTTCTCGCTCACCGTGTCGCGGATCACCCGGGCCTCGATCCCGTTGGCGATCGTCTTGGTCTTGTTGGTGACCTCGACGACGACCTTCTCGTGCGTGCCCTGGGTGTCGGACTCGCTGTAGACCCACTTGCTGCCCGGGCTCATCGGCCAGTACGGGTTGTCGATCTTGGTCGTGAACTCGGCCGGATCGAGCTTTACCGGCTCGCTTCCCTGGGGCAGGCCCGACCCCGTCGGGCTCGACGACGCGGTGGGCGTCGCCTGCGTGACGGTCGACGTGCTCTCGCCCCCACAGGCGGCGACGCCGATCGCCAACACCGCAGCGACGCCGAGCGTCGTCGCGGTCATCTTGGTGTTCCTCCTGGTCATCCCTGTCTCCCTTCGGATCCGGCCTACATCGACCGGCTGGTGGACTTGTCGATGCCAGGTCTATGCCAACCCGATGAAGGGTCCATGACAAACAGGTGAAAGACTGATGAAAGCGGTCTCGCACGCACGGATTCCCGAAGCTCTGGTCCCTCACAAACTGGGTGGCGTTGACGTCGATGGTCGAGTTGCGCTGCATAGAGGAGCGCAACTCGACCAGCGGCGGGAGCGGGCGGCGCTGTGCCGCCAACCGTCAGGCGAGCGCCGAACCGCGCACGTCCCGGCGCGAGGACTGAGCCGGGGGTATATGTTCTCCATACTGGGAGGCGCCAAAGGGGGCTCGAGCTTGAGGGGACATCGCCGGACAGCGCGCTGGAGGGGCGTCGCGGGGATGCTCGTTCTGGTTGGCTTCGCGGCGCTGCCCGCGAGCGCCGCGGCGGCCGACCACGCGCAGAGGGCGCTCAACATCATTCCCTCGGGTCAGTTCGGCGGCCTGCCGCCGCCGGCCGAGGCCGACACGCAGGCCAAGATGTACGACGGCCTGACGCCGCTCTTCGACCAGGTCACGAACGCCCACCTGACCCAGTACTTCAAGTCCGAGCGCTTCGGCGTCGACACCGCCGGGCCGGGGACGCCGGAGAGCGTGCCGCGCCCCGGGGTGACCATCATCCGCGACAAGTTCAACGTTCCGCACGTCGACGCCTCGACCTATAACGGCGGGATCTGGGCCGCCGGCTGGATCGTCGCCAAGGATCGCGGCCTGCTGCTCAACCAGGCCCGCTACAACTCCCGCGTCGCCGCGATCGACGCCCCGGGCCTCAGCGCGCTCAGCCTGATCGCCGGCCTGCGGTCGTTCACGCCCAGTGCCCAAACCGAGGCCGAGATCGCGAAGCAGACCCAGGTCCTCCAGAACGCCGGCCCCGAGGGCCAGGCCGTGCTGCGGGACATTGACACCTTCATCTCCGGGATCAACGACTACCTCGACCTGCACAGCCCCTCGACCGCGCCGTGGACGCGCAACGACGTCTACGCCCTCAACGCCCTCAAGGGGCAGTTCGTGGGCGAGGGCGGCGGCGACGAGGCCCGGCGCTCGCAATTCCTCGCCGGCCTCCAGCAACGGCTCGGCCAGTACAGGGGCAGGAGCGTCTTCGACGACCTGCGCCAGTTCAAGAACCCCGAGAGCCCGACCTCGGTCGACGGGACCTTCAACTACGGACAGCTTCCCAGCCGCCCGAAGGGCAGCGTGATCCTCGACCCCGGGAGCTACCAGGCCACGCCGGCCGTCGCCGAGAGCGCGCTGCCCGAGGTGACCGTGCCGGAGGGCGGCCGGGCCAGCAACACCCTGATGATCGACGCGGACCACTCCCGAACCGGGTATCCGCTGATGGTCGGCGGCCCGCAGATCGGCTACTTCTACCCCGGCCTCACCTACGAGATCGACATGCACGCGCCCGGGCTTCAATGGCGGGGCGCGACCTCGGCGCCCTTCCCCGGCTACATGTTGATCGGACGCGGCGAGGACTTCGCCACCACGCTCACCTCGGCGAGCGGCGACATCATCGACCAGTACGTCGAACGGCTCTGCCAGGGCAGCGACGAGAGGTACCTCTACCGGGGTCAGTGCCGGCCGATGGGGCACTTCAATGCGGGCACGCTAAACGGGGAGCCGGTCGAGTTCCTGACCACCGTGCACGGGCCGGTGGAGGGCTACGCAACGGTCAACGGGCGAAAGGTTGCGATCTCGTCCAAGCGCTCGAGCTACGGGAAGGACGTCCTCGATCAGCTCCTCTTCCGCCGGCTCTCCACCGGGCAGGTCAACAGCCCGAGCTCCTTCTTCCGGGCGGCGGCGAAGACACCGCAGACGTTCAACTCGTTCTACATCGACAACCAGCACGTCGCCATGTACACGAGCGGCAGGCTGCCAATCCGCCCGCCGGCCGTCGACCCCGGCCTGCCAACCCTGGGCACGGGCGCTTACGAGTGGCAGGGCTTCTTGTCCGACAGCGGGCACATCCAGGGCGTGGATCCGCGCGATGGGACGATGACCAACTGGAACAACATCTCCGCCCACGGCTTCGGCGCATCGGACGAGAATTGGGGCGGCAACGGCTCTGCCGCTCGGGTGGACCTCCTCGACTACAACCTGGCGCGCCTCAAGGGGAGCGACGGCAAGTGGACGCTGGCTGAGGTGACCGCGGCGATGAACGCCGCCGCGACCCAGGACGTGCGGGCGATCGACACGGTTCCGCTCTTGCAGCGGTTGCTTCCCCGCTCCACCTCCCCCGACTCGCAGACGGCGCAGATGCTCTCGCTGCTGATCAACTGGCGGCAGCACGGCGGCAGCCGCCTGGATCGGGATCTCGACGGCGAGATCGACGACCCGGGCGCGGCGATCATGGACGCCGCGTGGCCGAAGATCGCCGACGCATTCATGAGGTCGAAGCTGGGACCGCAGCTCGACGAGCTGGACTCCCTCTTCTCGCGCTTCAATCGGCCGCCCGGAGGGCAGTACAGCGGCTGGTACCAGTACTTCGACCGCGACATCCGCAGCCTGCTGGGCCTTCCGGTCGCGAAGCCGCTCAACCAGCGCTACTGCGGTGGCGGCGATCTGGGCCAGTGCCGCCGAGTGATCTGGCAGCAGTTCCAGCTCGCCGCGTCGGAGCTCACCGCCGAGCAGGGGACGTCCGATCCGGCGGCTTGGCGCGCGGACGCGACGGCGGAGCGGATCTCCTTCGTCCCCGGCCTGCTGCGCACCACCATGCGCTACACCAACCGCCCGAGCGGAATCCAGCAGGTGATCTCCTTCGACGGCCATCGCTGAACCGGCTCGGAGCGGGTCGAACAGGTAGGTTTCCCGCACCGTGTCCGCAAGGCAGACAGGCTTGCTCATAATCGTCGTGGGCATTGCCGCTGCGTTGCTCGGGGCGCTGGCCAATCCGCTGGGGATCGGTCATAGCGGCTTCGGGTGGAAGCAGGTTGTCCTGCTCGTGGGGGGAATCGTGCTCGCCGTCGTCGGGGCGATGGTGGTGCTCCGCGCGCCGGGCCCAGACCGCGCGCCGGGCCCAGACCCCGCGAACCCGGGTCAAGACCCCGCGCCGGGCCCAGACCAGTAGTCGCGCGGGACAGATTTACCGAAGCGCGCGGAGTCCCCCTGCGTTATGGTCAGAACGTCGTCTGATCCGGGGATGCAATTGCTGGGTTCGTTACGGCTTTCGCTTTGGGTCTGCGCCCTTTGGGCGATCGTGCTCTATGTCTTCTTCGTCACCCTGGCGACGATCCCGCCGGCGAAGGTCGCCGGGTTGACCGTGGTGATGGTCATCCTCGCGGTTCTGGTGACGATCCGCAGCCTCCGCCTGGCGAGCGAGCTCGCCGACCGCGGCGGCGATCCCCGGATCAGAAGGGCGCTCAACAAGCAGCGCGAGCGGCGGGGCTTCTAGCCAGGCCGATGGGGGCGAAGCGCGAGAGCGCCGTGATTCCGGACGGTACCCCCGTCCGGCTCACTGACGGCGGTCACTCGTCGCCTCGGGAGGGCGTCTGCGTGGTCGAGCTGGCCTCGCTGATCGCCCAAGAGGAGTTCAGCGACCGGCCACGCTGTGTTTGTCCGGTGATCGGGGCCTTCCTGCGAGGCTGGAACGATCGCGCCCCTTACGCGGAGCGCCAGCGGCTCAGCCCGTACGCGGAGCGCATCGTGGGCTCTCGTGGCAGTCCGCGGGTGACGCGCGAGCGGCGCGACATCTGCCTTCGGTGGGCCGGGGCCGGTCTGAGTTACGGCGCGGTCAGCCGTCTTGGGAGCAGGGCTGCGACGCGGGTGCGGATCGCGATCTTCTGCGGTCTCGGCGCGGCGGTGCGGCTAACCGAGGGCGCCGGGGACTACGCGGCCCGGGTCGCGATGGCCGAGGGCGACGCGGACCGCGCGTTCGAGCTCCTGGACACCCTGTTGGCCGTCGACGAGGAGCGACGCCCGGGGCCGTCGCCGGTGTCGGCCACCGGCAATGGCCATGCGCCCCTGAACGGCAACGGTCTGCCCCCGAGGGCCCGGAACGGGCTCCCAGCCGCCAACGGCCGCGGACCGATCGTGAACGGTGGGAGCCATCCGGTTGACGCATTCGAGGATGAGTTGTCCGAGTCGACCAACGTTTCGCCGACCGGCCAATAGGATCAGGCTCCAAGCCAGCTTGGAGGTGGAGCGGAAGCCGTGTCCGAGCAGGACATCGAATCACTGCGGCGCATCTACGACGCGTTCTCACGCTGGGACGTGGAGGAGCTCGTCGGCGACCTGGCGCACGACATCGAATGGAGCCTGCCGGACACGCTGCCCTGGGGCGGAATGCGCCACGGCCACGATGGCGTGCTGGCCTTTGCATCGGTGTCGCAGGATCACGTCGAGGGGCGTTGGGCCGATCCCGATGACTTCCTCGACGCCGGCGACCGCATGGTCGTCCTGGGCCGCCTGCGTGGTCGCGCCAAGGCCAGCGGCCAGGACTTCGAGGTCGAGTTCGCCCACGTCTGGACGATGACCGACGGGGTGGCCTCGCGGCTGCACGCCTACTTCGACACCGCGCCGATCATGGCCGCCCTCGGGCAGGGCTGATTCCTGAAAGGACATTCCTTGGTGGCCGCAGGGGGGGCGGAAGCTAGGCGGCCTGCTCCGTCAGCCGGCTTCGCTGGGAGTGCGGGGCGATCAGCCCGCCCCAGTCGGCGTCGTCGATCCGGCCCGGCTCGGTGGTCTCGAGGAAGTCCCACAGCACCGCGGCGAGCCCTTCGGGATCCTCCAGGTGGGGGAAATGCGCGGCGCGAGGGAGGACCTCGAACCGGCTACCAGGTATCGCTTGGTGCGCACCACGCCCATGCGAGACCGGGATTGTGTGGTCCCGCCCTCCCCAGACGATCAGGGTGGGAAGGGGGCCGAGGAGGTAGAGGCGGTCCCGAGCGCTGACCCGCTGTCCCTGGGTATCGATCACCGAGCGGAGCGTCTGCAGGAACGCCTTGCGGGCGCCCGCCCGTTGGAGCGGCTGCAGCGCTCGCGCGATCGCTTGCAGGTAGACGCCCTTCGCCAAGCCGCGCTCCCGCATCCGCTCGCCCAGCTGCGACAGCCCCGCCCCCACCCGCGGGTGGGCGGCGAGCCAGAGCAGTGCGGCGGCCCCGGGCAGAGCGGCGCCGCGGAGCATTGGGCTCACCTCTCGACCGAGCCCGCCGCTCGACACCAGGACCATCCGCTCCGTTCGCTGCGGGAATTGGTAGAAGAACTGCATCGCCACGCCGCCACCCAGGGAGTGGCCGACGATCGTCGCCCTGTCGATCCCGATCACCGCCAGCAGGTCGCGAACGCTGGCCGCATGCGCACCGAGCGAGTAGTCGCCGCGGGGGGTGGCGGAGTCGCCGTGTCCGATCAGGTCCGGCGCGATCACCGTGTAGTTGTCGGCGAGGCGGAGCGCCACGTCCTCCCAGTGACGCGACGAGTTCACCATTCCGTGAATCAGGACGACCGGTGGACCGCTGCCGGCGACCCGGTAGATCACCCGATGGCCGTGGAGATCGATCTGCCATGGGTCGAACTCGCCGTCCACGGCGCGGCACGTTACCGCCGCTGAGCGGGTGGCGGAGCCTGGCGGTGCCTGCCCCTGGGCTGGATTTGGATTCACCGTTGTACCTTTACTCGATGCAGCGCGACGCCGCCACGGAGGCGGTGTTCAAGCCGGTGCGCCCCCCGACCACGTTTGAGGAGACGGTGGAGCGACTTGGCACCGCCATACGCCTCGGCCTGCTGCCGGCGGGCAGCCGCCTGCCGGCCGAGCGCGACCTCGCCGGCCAGCTCGGGATCTCGCGCTCGACGCTTCGCGAGGCTCTCACCACGCTCGTGCAGAGCGGTCATCTCGTCGCGCAGAGGGGGCGCACCGGGGGCACGTTCGTCGCCGAGCGGCCGCCGCTGGCGGAGAAGGAGGGAAAGCCACTCGGCGCCGCCGCCTGGGCGGTGCTCGACTACCGGGTCGCCGTCGAGACCGGCGCCACGATCCTGGCGGCCGAGCGGGCCGAGCCCGGCCAGCTCTACCGCCTCGACGAGCTGGTCACCAAAATGGCCGACGCAAGCGACTTCGAGGACTACCGACGGGCCGACATCCGCTTCCACATCGGGGTCGCGGAGGCGGCGAGCTCGCCCCGGCTGGTCACGGCGATGACCGAGGTGCAGGGGCAGATGAGCGACCTGATCGCCCTGATCGCGCACCCTGAGCGGGTGCTCACGCACTCGAACGCACAACACCGGCGCCTCGTGGGGCTGCTTCGCCGTGCCGACGGACCGCGTGCGGTGAGCCTGATGCGCGAGCACATCGAGGGCACCGAACACATCCTCGCGGGGCTGATCTGAGGACCGGCGCGCCGGGCCTAAAGAGCGACTGCTCGCTGCACGAACTGGCGCCAGTCGGCGTGGGCGCGCTCCCGCCACGCCGGATCCCGCCCTGGCTCAATCCGCTCCCCCATGGGGACCCGCTCGGCGATCTCAAGCGTCGAGCCCCAGATGCCCGCTCCCACCGCGGCGAGCGCGGCCGCTCCGGCGACGGTGGCGTCCACCGCGCCGCGCTGGACGGGGACGCCGGCCGCGTCGGCTTGGAGCTGGAGGAGCGTGGGATCTCGCGTCAGGCCGCCGTCGACTCGTAGAACCTCCACCGGCACGGTCTCGCGCACCACGCTGACCACGTCCGCCACCCGCCAGGCGATCGCTTCCAGGGACGCCCGAGCGATATGCGCGGTTCGAGTTCCCGACGTGAGCCCTGCGACCACCGCGCGCGCCTCGGGCTCCCACCACGGGGCGCCGACGCCGGCCAGGGCCGGCAGGACGCGCACGCCGCCCGCGTCCTCGACCTGAGCCGCGGCCGCGGCGAGCGCGGCCGGGTCGGCGGCGAGCCCGAGGGCGCGACTGAGCCACTCGAGCAGCGCGCCTGCGGTGAACACGCCCCCGTCGATTGCCCACTCCACGCGTCCGTTGACGCGCCAGGCAACGGTCGGCAGGAGCCCGCCGCCGGGCTTGGGCCGCTCGTCGCCCGCGTGCGCGAGCACGAACACGCCGGTGCCGTAGGTGGCCTTCACCAGGCCGGGCTCCACGCAGCCGGCGCCAGCGAGTGCCGCCTGCTGGTCGACGCAGCGCGCCCGCAGCGGCAGCTCGACGGGCCAGGAGGGGTGCCGCAACGCGCCGAGGTCGCCCGCCGTGTCCGCGATCGCCGGCAGCGCTTGGAGCGGCACGCCGAAGATCTCCAATAGAGCGGGGTCCCACTCGGGAGCTCCCAGCTGCGTGCGGGACGCGGTCGAGGGATCTGTCGCGAACCCGGCGCCGAGCCGATCGCACAGAAAGGAGTCGACGGTTCCGAGCCGCAGGGTGCCCGCGTCGAGCGCTCCGGCGACGCCGGGGTCGTGCTCGACGAGCCAGGTCATCTTGCCCGCCGAGAAGTAGGGGTCGAGCGGCATGCCGCTGCGCTCGCGCACCTCGTCGGCGCGTCCATCGGTCTCGAGCCGGTCCAGCACCACCTGGGAGCGCTTGTCCTGCCAGGTCACGATCGGGGTCAGCGGGCGACCGCTGTCGGCGTCCCAGGCGAGCACGGACTCGCCCTGGTGGTCGAGCCCGCAGGCGGCAATCTCCCCCGGCGAGTCGCGTAGCAGCTCGGCCACCGCATCAGCGACGGTGGCCAGCACCTCCTCGGCGTCCTGTTCGACCCACCCGGGCTTCGGCTGCGTGAGCGCCTTCTCCCGCCGCGCCTCCTTCACCGGCCGCAGGTCGGCGTCGAACAGCACCGCCTTGACGGCGGAGGTGCCCTCGTCGATGCCCAGCAGCAGTTTCATCCCGCCGCCCGCTGGGCCAGCTGCTCCCGATGTTCAGCCGTCCGGCGCCACCACGGGCCGGCGACCCGAGCCGGCGAGCCCGGCTCGAGCGGACGCCGCGGGCCGAGCACCACACCGAGCTCGCCGACGATCGCGCAGACGCGCTCTGCGATCGCCAGGGAAGCCGTGAGGCCGGTGGAGCGAATCGCCGCCACGTTGACGAGGCCCGGGCAGGGGCCCGACGGCCGGATCAGGTAGTTGACGCCGCGACCCGCGGGCCGCAGCCCGGCGTATGCCGCGACCGGCTCGGCGCCGGCGAGGGGCGGGTAGATGGCGGTCGCTTTGGGCAGGATCTCGTCGCCGGCGCTAGGACGGACGGACCAGTCGTCGGAGTCCTCCTGGTCGATTGCGGTCGGCCCCGCGACCACCTTGCCGTCGAGGGTCGGGAAAACGAGCACGCCCTTGGTTCCCTCGCTTGGGACGGGAAGCAGGATCCGCCGAAGCGGCGCGCCATCCGGCGGGTCGAAGACCAGGAACTCGCCCTTGCGAGGGTAGACGTCGAAGGAATCGTCGCCGGCGGCGGCCGCCAGCTTGGCGGCACCAAGCCCGGCGCAGTTGATGACGAGCCGGGCGGCGACGGAGTCGCCACTCGCGCCGGACAGGTTGATGCCTTTGCCGCTTCGCTCCATGCCCTCGACTCGAAAGCCGGTGCGAAGCTCGGTGCCGTGAGCTTCGGCGGCGCCGACCAGGGCGAGCGTGAAGGCCACCGGGTCGGTGACCGACTCGCCCGGGACCTCGAGCGAGCCGTCGTTGCGGAGCTTCGCCTCGACCGCGTTGCGGCTGGCGTTCTCGGCCAGGGCGGCGATCGCGTCACGCTCCGAGTCCACCAGCGGCCGCATCAGCGCCCCGCAGCGCATCACCGGGACCGCGAGCGCATCGAGCACCGGCTCACGCAGCTCGGCTGCGCGGTGTATCAACTCGGTCTCGAGCTCGCCGGGCACTGCGTCGAACCCGGTGTGGAGGATGCCCGAGTTGGTGCCGCTCGCCTGCAGCCCGGGCTCGGGCTCGGCCTCGAGCAGTGCCACTGAGGTCCCGCGCCGCGCCAGCTCGAGCGCCGTCGCGGATCCGACCACGCCGCTGCCGACGACCGCCACCTCAGCTTCCACCGGGGCCCTCCCGCGCGGCCGCGTCGGCACGAATCCGCTTGCCCTCGGGGTCGAAGAGGGGCTCGCTCGCAACCTCCCCTTCGATCCAGCGCCCGAAGATCTCGACCGCGACTGCGGTACCCGGGTCGGCGTGCTCCGGGGGCACGTACGCGTAGGCGATGGAGCGGCCCACGGTGTAGCCGTAGCCGCCGGTGGTGACGCGGCCGCGGATTTCGCCATCGATCCGCACCGGTTCGTTGCCGAGCGCGACCGAGCGGGGATCCGAGAGCAGCAGGCAGGCAAGCCGAGCGCGAGGGCCGCGGTCCTTCGCCTCCAAGAGCGCCTCCCGGCCGATGAACCCGCCCTCCTTGTCGAGCTTGACGCAGAAGCCGACCCCGCCCTCGTAGGGCGTCTCGTCGGGGGTGATGTCGGCGCCCCAGACCCGGTAGCCCTTCTCGAGGCGCATGGAGTCGATCGCCCGGTAGCCGCCGCCGACGATCCCGTGGGGCTCCCCCTCCTCCCAGATCGCCCGCCAGAGCCCGAGGCCGTACTCGGCGGGGCAATAGAGCTCCCAGCCGAGCTCGCCGACGTAGGTGACGCGGAGCGCCCGCACCGGCACGTGGCCGACGGTGATCTCGCGCAGCGACATGTATGGGAACTCCTCGTTGTCGAGGTTCGCCGGGGTGAGCGGCTGTAGCACGTCGCGCGCCCGCGGCCCCCAGATCCCGAAGCAGGCCCACTGCGAGGTGGTGTCGTGGACCTGCACGCTGCCGTCCCCGGGAAGGTGGCGGCGGATCCATTCGCGATCGTGGTTGCCGAAGGCAGTGCCGGTGACGATCGAGAAGCGATCCTGAGCGAGGCGCGCGACCGTGAAGTCGCACTCGATCCCCCCGCGGCGGTTGAGCATCTGCGTGTAGGTGATCTTCTGCGGCTCGCGGGCCACCCGGTTGTCGCACAGGCGCTCGAGGAGCTCCGCAGCCCCGGGTCCCCCGATTTCGATCTTCGCGAACGAGGTCTCGTCGAAGATCGCCACGCCCTCTCGCGTGGCCTCGTGCTCGACGCCGATCGCCGGGGACCAGTGCTGGCCAGCCCAGCCCCGCGGGCGCAGCGACTCGTCTCCCCGCGCGGCGTTCGACTCATACCAGTTGACCCGCTCCCAACCCGACTTCTCGCCGAACGCTGCCTGGCGCTCGCGATGCCAGGCGGTTGCGGGGGAGACGCGCAGCGGCCTCCCCGCGCTGCGCTCGTGGTTCGGGTAGCGGATGTCGTAGTAGGTCTCGTAGGTCTCCTTGATCCGGGCGTGGGTGTAGGACGGCGAGCGGTATTGGGCGCCGAAGCGACGGACGTCCATCTCCCAGAGGTCGAGGCTGGGCTCGCCCTCGGCGATCCACTCGGCCACCACCTTGCCGATCCCCCCGGCACCGGCCAGCCCGTGGGCGCAGAAGCCGGCGGCGATGAAGAGCCCGGCGACCTCGGTCTCGCCGAGGCAGAACTCGTTGTCGGGCGTGAACCCCTCCGGCCCGTTGATCAGCTTCGTCACCTTGATCTCGTCCATCGCAGGCACCCGCCGCTTCGAGTTCTCGGCGATCTCCTCGAACCGATCGGGGTCATCCTCGAGCAGGCGTCCGTTGAAGTCGGGTGGGATGCGATCGAGACCGCCGACCCCGTCGGGCAGGAAGGCGGGGGCGCTCCGGCGCTCGTAGCCGCCCATCACCACGCCCTCGCCATCCTCGCGGTAGTAGACGAGCAGGTCGGGGTCGCGCAGGGTCGGCAGCCGCCGTTCGCCCCGCTCGCGGAATGGCTGCGTGACCACGTACTGGTGCGACATCGGGATCACGGGCACGCGAACGCCCGCCATGCGGCCGATCTCCGGTGCGTACATGCCCCCCGCGTTGACCACCACCTCGGCCTCGACGTCGCCGCGCTCGGTGCGAACGCCGCGCACCCGCCCGTCGACGACGTCGATCCCGTCGACCCGGGTCGAGGTGAACACGCGGCAGCCGCCCCGGCGGGCTCGGTCGGCGAGCGCATAGGTCAGCTGCGCCGGGTCGATGTAACCATCGGTCGGGAGCCAGGCCGCGCCCACGACCCCGTCCGTCGACATCAGCGGGAACAGTCCTTTTGCCTCCTCGGCTGAGATCAGCTCCAGGGGCAGCCCGAACGTCTTTGCCCAGCCCGCCTGGCGTCGGAGCTCCTCCATCCGCTCCTCGCTCGAAGCGAGTCGGATCCCTCCGCACTCCACCCAACCGGGGTCGAACTCGGACTCCTCGCCGACCCGCCGATAGAGCTCGACCGAGTGCATCATCATCTTCGTCAGCGAGACCGAGCCGCGCAGCTGTCCGACGAGGCCGGCGGAGTGGAAGGTCGAGCCCGACGTGAGCTCGGCGCGCTCGAGCAGGATCACGTCGTCCCAACCGAGCTCGGCGAGGTGGTAGGCGATCGAGGTTCCGCCGACCCCCCCGCCGATGATCACGCAGCGGGCCGCGTCGGGAAGGTCAGCTGTGGGGCTCACGCCCCTCCTCGAGCCAGGTGGCGAAGTCGGGGTCGGATGCGGTTGCAAGCAGGCGCTCGAAGTGCTTGCGGGCGTAGGCCTGGAAGTCGAAGTCGAGCTCGGAGAGCGCGGTCTGGACCACTCCCCACATCGCCTCGCGGAAGTCCGACATCAGACACATCAGCCGCAAGGCGGCAAGCCGCCTTGCGGGTTCGTGAGGGTGGGCGCCCGGCGTCCCGAAGTATGCCTCCAGGAGTGCCTGCTGCTGGGCCTCGCCGAGCTCGTTGTTGACCGCGAAGTTGGCGAGGTCGAAGTAGCGGTCGCCCATCCCGGCGTACTCCCAGTCGACGATCCAGAGCTGGTCTGTGCCGCGGATGAAGTTAGCCGCCAGGAGGTCGTTGTGGCAGGGGACCGGGACGTGTTCGGGACCGGACAACGCGGCTTCGATCGCCCGCGCATGGCCAAGGGCCTCTTCATAGGCGGGAGGCGGGCGCGCCCCGCGCTCCCGGGCCGTGTCGGCGTACGTCTCGACGACCCGGAAGGAGTCGAAGCTGGTCGGCAGCGGCTCGCCGAGGTCGTGGATCGCGCGCAGCGAGCGGGCGACCTCTGTGAGCGTCGTCGGCTCGCGCAGCTCCGCCGGCTCCATCCCCACCCCCTCGACGAACATGGTGACGATGCACTGCGGGTCGTCGAGCATCGCCACCACCCGCGGTGCGATCCCGATGCGCGCCGCGCGCTCGTTCGCGATCCGCTCAGCGCCACGGTCGATCTCGAGCAGGCTGGTGTCCTTGCCCGGGACGCGGATAACGTGGTCGACGCCCCCGAAGCTGGCGCGGAAGTTCCGGTTCGTGATCCCGCCCTCGAGCGGCCTGGGATCCCCCTCCGGTTCGCCCAAGAGCGGCGCCAGCTGCTGGACGATTCGTCCGAGTTCGGCCTCGGGGGGTTGACTTGCGTCCGGGGTTGGGCTTAGGCTAGCGTCGTCCATAGGTCGGCCCGCCACACCTTTTATCGCATGTGGCCGCCACTCAGGAGGAGACGGAGATGGCACCAGAGGGCACCAGCGACCCGATTGCTGATGAGCAACGCCTAGCCGAGCTCGGCTACAAGCAGGAGCTGCCTCGCGGGTGGACGAGGTTCACGAACTTCGCGATCTCGTTCTCGATCATCTCGGTCCTCGCGGGCTGCTTCACGCTCTACTACGTGGGGTGGAACAACGGCGGGCCGATCGTGATCTCGATCGGCTGGCCGCTGATCGCCATCATCATCCTCACGGTCGCGGTCAGCATGGCCGAGCTCGCGTCGGCCTTCCCGACCGCCGGCGGGCCCTACTGGTGGGCGCACAAACTGGGCGGGGCGGGCTGGTCGTGGTTCACGGGGTGGTTCAACGTCATCGGGCTGATCGGGATCGTCGCCTCGGTGGACTACGTCCTCTCGTTCTTCGCGACCACCCTGTTCGGTCTCTGGGGCTGGGATCTGGGCTTCGTCAACTTCGCTGACGACGCGCACGTGCTGGCCGAGATCTTCTGGTTGTTCGCGATCATCCTGGCGCTGCACGCGCTGATCAACATCTACTCCTCGCACCTCGTCGCCCTGTTCAACGGCATCTCGGTGTGGTGGCACGTGATCGGGGTGCTGATCATCATCGGCATCCTGGTCATCGTCCCCGATAGCCATCAGAGCGCTGACTTCGTGTTCACGGAGAGGATCAACAACTCCGGGTTCGACCCGGGATCCACCGGCAGCTTTACGTACTGGATCCTCGTCCTGCCCGTCGGGTTCCTGCTGACCATGTACACGATCACCGGCTACGACGCCTCGGCGCACGTGGCCGAGGAGACGGTGGGCGCCGAACAGGCGGCGGCCAAGGGCATCTGGCAATCGGTCGCCAGCTCGGCGTTGATCGGGTGGTTCGTGTTGCTGGCGATCACCTTCGCCGCCACCGACGTCACCGCCGTCAACGAGGGCTTCGGCTCCTCGCTCGCGGTCTTCACCTCCGCCGATATGAACCAGAACTGGGCCGAGGCGATCATCCTGATCGCGGTGATCGGCCAGTTCTTCTGCGGCCTGGCCTGCGTGACGAGCATGTCGCGGACTTTCTTCGCGTTCTCGCGCGACCGCGCCGTGCCGGGCTGGAAGCTGTGGAGCCGGGTCAGCGGCAAGCGCGGGGTGCCGGTGGCGGCCGTGCTCGGCAGCTGCCTGCTGGTCTTCCTCCTCATGGTCCCGGCGCTGCCGGGCAAGGGAAACTTCGTTCCCCCGGTCGCCTTTTACACGGCCACCGCGATCGGGACGGTCGGCCTCTACATCGCCTACGTGGCGCCGGTGTACCTACGCTGGCGCGCCGGCGATTCGTTCGTGGCCCGCTCGTGGACCATTGGACAGAGGTACAGGTGGGTCAACCCGATCGCCGTGCTCTTCGTCATCTTCATGGTGATCGACCTCTGCCTGCCCGCCTACAGCACGGGAGTGCCGTGGGAGTCCGACTTCGACTGGAGCTTCTTCAACTACACGCCGGCGGTCGTCGGCCTCGTCCTGCTCGGAAGCGGTCTGGCCTGGGTGCTTGGCGCCAACAAGCGCTACAAGGGGCCGATTCGGCAGCTCGAGTTCGACGAGGGACTGGGAATCAAGGAGGAGCCGCCGCCGGCGCCGGCCGGTGGTCCCACGCCCGGCCCCGGCGGATAGCCTCGCTCGAGTGACCGCGGAGGCCACGCACGGCGGCAGCGAGGCCGCCCCGCGCCCCGGCGGCCCGGGCGGCAGCGCCGGCATGCTCACGCTCGACGACCTCCGCAAGGAGGGCGAGGCGGGCACGATCGACACCGTCGTAACCGCCTTCACCGACATGCAGGGGCGGCTGTTCGGGAAGCGGATCCAGGTCGAGTACTTCCTCGACGAGGTGGTCGAGGAGGGGATCGAGGGCTGCAACTACCTGCTCGCCCTCGACATGGAGATGGACCCGATCCCCGGCTACGAGATGGCCAACTGGGAGGACGGCTACGGCGACTTCGCGATTGCCCCCGATATGGCGACGCTGCGCCGGATCCCCTGGCTCGACCGCACGGCGCTGGTGATCTGCGACGTCGCCAACCACGACGGCAGCCCGGTCGTCGCCTCGCCGCGCCAGGTTCTGATCGCCCAGTACGAGCGCGCCGCCGAGATGGGCTACACGCCGATGATGGCGTCGGAGCTCGAGTTCTACCTCTACAAGGAGAGCTACGCCGAGGCCTACGAGAAGGACTACAAGGACCTCACTCCGACGATCCCCTACATCCTCGACTACCACATCCTCGCCACGACGATGGACGAGCAGTACCTGGGCCCGATCCGCCGCGGGATGCACGGGGCCGGTATTCCGGTCGAGTTCTCCAAGGGCGAGGCCTGGGCCGGCCAGCACGAGGTCAACTTCCGTTATGCCGACGGCGTCACCTCCGCCGACCGCCACACGATCTACAAGAACGGCGCCAAGGAAATTGCGTTTTTGCACGACATCTCGGCCAGCTTCATGGCCAAGCCGTCGGAGAAGGACATCGGCAGCTCCTGCCACATCCACACCAGCCTCCTCGACACGAGCGGCAAGAGCGCATTCGTCGACGGCCACGAGGAGACCGACGTATTCCGCCACTTCCTCGGCGGCCAGCGCGCCCACATCCGCGAGCTGGCGCTGTTCGTCGCGCCCTCGATCAACTCCTACAAGCGCTATGCGGCCGAGAGTTGGGCGCCGACCTCGGTCTCATGGGGCCGCGACAACCGCACCTGCGGCTTCCGGGTTGTCGGGCACGGGCAGTCGCGGAGGGTCGAGTGCCGGATCCCCGGCGCCGACGCAAATCCGTATCTCGCCTTCGCCGCGCTGCTCGCCGCCGGCCTCGACGGGATCGAGAACGGAATCGACCCGGGCCCGGAGCTGAAGGGCAACGCGTACGAGGCCGGCGAGGCAGAACCGTTCCCCTCGACCCTGCGCGAGGCGGTCGACCTCTGGGAGGGCAGCGATTTCGCCAAGCAGACCTTCGGCGAGTCGGTCCACAAGCACTATCTGAACTACGGCCAGACCGAGCAGCGCCTCTTCGACGAGGTGGTGACCGACTACGAGCGCCGCCGCATGTTCGAGCGCGGCTGATCCGACCGTGAGGGCGGGGTGAGCGGCCGCGCGATCGGGATCTGCGCGGCGCTCGAGCGGGCGCGCTGGGGTCCCTGGGAGGACACCGTCACCATGCTGCCGCGCTCCTACGCCACCGCGGTGCAGGCGGCGGGTGGGCTGGCGCTCCTGCTACCCCCCGACGAGGCCGCGACCGAGGCGCCCGACCCGCTGCTCGACCTCCTCGACGCGCTGATCCTCGCGGGCGGCTCCGACCTGGATCCCGCTACCTACGGTGCGGCTCCGCATCCGGAGACGAGCGGCATCTGGCCCGAGCGCGATCGGTTCGAGCTCGCCCTGGCGCGCCGGGCGCTGGAGCGCGGGATGCCCCTGCTCGGCGTCTGCCGGGGCATGCAGGTGCTGAACGTGGCCCGCGGCGGCACTCTCGTCCAGCACCTCCCCGACCTGCTCGGCCGCGACGACCACCGCCCTACCCCGGGAGCCTTCGCCGACCACGAGGTGCGGCTCGAGCTTGGCTCGCTCGCGGCCACGGCGGTCGCAGCAGGGCAGATCACGGTCAAGTCCCACCACCACCAGGGGATCGACGAGCTGGGCGAGGGGTTCGTGGCCAGCGGTTGGTGGGTGAGCGACGATTTGGTCGAGGCGATCGAGCTCCCGGGACATCCCTTCGTGCTCGGCGTCCTGTGGCACCCGGAGGAGGACCTGCGTAGCCGGGTGGTCGGGGCGCTCGTCGGCGCGGCGCAGCTGGGGGTGGGCGCATCGTGATCCAGGTGGTCGAGCCCGCCACGGAGCAGGTGATCGCGGAGGTGCCGAGCGCCGGCGTCGAGGAGACGGACGCGGCGGTCGCCCGGGCGAGAGAGGCCTTCCCGGCCTGGCGGGCCCTGGCACCCGCCGACCGGGCCGCGCTGCTCCATCGCCTCGCGGACGCGCTCGCCGACCGAGCCGGCGACCTGGCGACGCTGGAGGCGCGAAATGTCGGCAAGCCGATCGGCGACGCTCGCGGCGAGATGCAGATGGTGGTGGACACCTTCCGCTACTACGCCGCCGCCCCCGAGCGGCTTCTGGGCCAGACGATCCCCGTCGCCGGGGGCGTCGACATGACCTTTCACGAGCCGCTCGGGGTGGTGGGGCTGATCGTCCCCTGGAACTTCCCGCTCTTGATCGCCTCGTGGAAGCTGGCCCCAGCGCTGGCGGCAGGCAACACCGTGGTGCTGAAGCCCGCCGCGCTGACCCCTCTCACCGCCTTGGAGCTGGAGGGGATCGCGACCTGCGCCGGGATCCCGGAGGGGGTCGTGAACGTGGTCGCCGGGCCGGGGAGCGTCTGCGGCCGGCGGCTCGTGGAGCACCCCGAGGTGGCCAAGATCGCGTTCACCGGCTCGACCGAGGTCGGGCGCGGAATCGCCGGGGAGGCTGCGGCGACGATCAAGCGCGTCACCCTGGAGCTGGGCGGCAAGTCGGCCAACGTCGTGTTCGCCGATGCCGATCTCAAGCAAGCGGCCGCGGCGGCGCCACTGGCCGTGTTCGGCAATGCCGGCCAGGACTGCTGCGCGCGCTCTCGGATCCTGGTCGAGAGGCCGGTCGTCGACCGCTTCCTGGAGGCGCTCGACGAGGCGGTTCAGTCGATGCGGGTAGGCGATCCCCTCGACGAGGCGACGCAGATGGGGCCGCTGATCTCGGCCGGACAGCGGCAGACCGTCGCCTCCTTCGTCCCGGACGACGCCCCGGTCGCGATCCGTGGATCGGCGCCCGATGGCGCCGGCTACTGGTTTCCCCCGACGGTGCTCGCCCCGGTCTCGAACGCCGACCGGGCGGCGAGGGAGGAGATCTTCGGCCCGGTGGCCTGCGTGATCCCGTTCTCCGACGAGCGGGAAGCGGTCGAGATCGCCAACGACACCATCTACGGCCTCTCGGGCTCGATCTGGACCCGGGACGGCGCCAAGGCGCTGCGGGTCGCGCGGGGGCTCGAGACCGGTGCGCTGTCGATCAACTCGAATACCTCAGTCCGCGTCGCGACTCCCTTCGGTGGCTTCAAGCAGTCCGGCGTCGGCCGTGAGCTGGGGCCGGACGCGCTCGAGCACTACACCGACCTCAAGAACGTCTTCTACGCCACCGAGGCGGGCTGATGGCGGGAAGGCTCGACGGCAAGGTGTGCGTGATCACCGGCGCGGCCGGCGGGATCGGGGCTGAGGCGGCGCGGCTGTTCGCGGCGGAGGGCGCCAGGGTCGTCGGAGTGGACATCGAGCCGGGCTCCGAGGGCGAGCTGCCGCTCGAGGCCGACGTGACCGACGAGGAGCAGGTACGGGGGATGTACGAACGAGCCAGAGAGGAGCTCGGCCGCATCGACGTGCTGTTCAACAACGCCGGCATCAACCCCACCGACGACACCTCGGTGCTGGAGACCTCGCTCGAGGCCTGGCAGCGGGTTCAGGACGTCAACCTGCGCAGCGTCTTCTTGTGCTGCAAGCACGGAATCCCGCACCTGCTGGAGGGGGACGGTGGGTCGGTGATCAACACGGCCTCGTTCGTCGCGGTCATGGGCGCCGCCGTCTCGCAGATCTCCTACACCGCTTCGAAGGGCGGAGTCCTGTCGCTGTCGCGGGAGCTGGGGGTCGAGTTCGCGCGGCGCGGCGTGCGCGTCAACGCGCTGTGCCCGGGGCCCGTCAACACGCCGCTGCTCCAGGAGCTGTTCGCCGACGACCCCCAAAAGGCGGCGCGCCGGCTCGTCCACCTGCCGATGGGGCGCTTCGCCGAGGCGCGCGAGGTGGCCCAGGCGGCGCTGTTCTTGGCCAGCGACGAGTCCTCCTACGTCACCGCCTCCACCTTCCTGGTTGACGGCGGCCTCTCCGCCGCCTATCTCACGCCCGAGTAGCGGCCGCGGCGAGGAAGCGCTCGCAGAGCCCGCGGCCGAGCTCGTTCCAGGGCCCCATCGCCCTGCGGGTGCGCTCGCGCAGCTCGTCGAAGTCACCGACGATGCGGGCCGCGTCTTGCTTTTGGCGATCGTCGTTGATCCATGCGTCTGCGTCCTCGCCGGTGACCTCCGCGTGGAACTGGATGCCCCACGCGGCGTCGCCAAGCCGGTAGGCCTGTAGGCACGCTGCGCTGTGGGCCAGCGGGGTACCGCCACGGGGGAGGGCGAACTCGTACCGGTGCCACCCGAAGGCCGTGAAGCCGGGGGCGAGCGGCCCGAGCAGTGGATCTCGCTCCCCCTCGGGTGTCACCTCTACCTCGTACCAGCCGAGCTCCGGCTCCCGAGCGGGGCGCGACGGTGGTCCAACCGCATCGGCCAGAAGCTGCCCGCCGAGGCAAACGCCGAGCAAGGGCGTGCCGCGCTCGCGGAGCTCGCGCAGCAGTGCCTTGGCGTCTCGCAGCCATGGGTGGGCGGCCTCCTGGTCAGGGTGCATCGAGCCTCCGAAAATGAGCACGGCGTCGTACCCGCTCGGGTCGTGTGGTGGCGCGCGCCCATCGAACATCCAGGAATCGAGCTCCACACCATGCGCGCCGCTCGCCTCCTCGAAGACCCCCGGTCCCGCGTCGCGCTCGAAGACGATCGCCAGGGCGCGGGTCGCCGTCATCCCTCGTGCTCCACGGGTCTCAGGGTAGGGTGCCGGAATGGGAATCTTCGGCTGGATCCTGCTGGGGCTCTTCGTGGGGACCATCTCCCGCGCCCTGGTGCCCGGCAGGACCGAGCCGGGCGGCTGCATCGGGACCACCGCGATAGGGATCCTCGGGGCGCTGATCGGCGGCTTGATCGCCAGCGCGCTCGACCTCGGGGAGATCAAGCACTTCTTCGACCTCGAGACCTGGCTGATCGCGATCGGCGGCTCGGTCCTGCTGCTGCTGTTGGTGCGCGCGATCTCAAGGCCGCACTGACGCGGTACCCGCTCTGCACGCCCCCGCTGTTCACCGCCGGCTGGCGTCACCGAGTGTTACCGTTTACCAGGTAGCCCCACGGTGGGGCGCAATGAAGCGGTGCTGAATCAGGTTTGCACCAGGGGCAGTATCCGCGGCATTTCACCAACACAACACGCGGAGGCAGTCCAGCATGGCAACCGGCACCGTTAAGTGGTTCAACGAGGAGAAGCGTTTCGGCTTCATCACCCCCGACGAGGGCGGCCAGGATCTGTTCGTCCATCAAACGGGGCTTGCCGACGGCGCCCGCTCCCTCTCCGATGGAACGAAGGTGACCTTCGACGCCGAGGAGGGCCCGAAGGGCCCCAAGGCCGTCAACGTAAAGATCGTCTAGCTTCGCCGCGGTTTCGCCGGCTAGCGCTTGGCGGCGCTAGCCGGCGCCGCGGTCGATTCCGAACCGTCTAACCGCGTAACTCGGTGCGGGTGCGGTCATCGAGCAGGTGGTGCAGCTCGGGTGGTCCGTCGTTCCCCAGAACGGCGACGGTCCCTGGCCAGTAGGGGCTGTCCGCGGGGGTGCGGCCGAGCAATCCCGGAGCGTAGACCCAGCTTCCGGTGTTCCAGAGGTGAGTGCCTTCGGGCATCCGCCAGCCGGTCTCGGCGCGTATCGGCCCCCGGCGGTGCGTGTGGGCGAAGATCAGGTGGTCGGCGTCGATGCCCAGCCGGCGCGTCACCTCGCCGATCGCCTCCAGCCCGGCACGGGTGATCGCGCCGGGGGAGAGGTCGGATCTGACCGGCCCGAGGCCGAGCCGGTTGGCGACGCCCACTGCGCCGGGCAGGGCGACCGTGCCGAGCAACCAGCCGCGAAGCTTGGCGGCGCGGCCGTAGCCGCCGCCCACGGCCTGCCAGAGCCTGGCCGAGGGGTTGGCGCCGCCGAGTCGCCCCCCGATCGATCCCGCCTGAGCGAGCGCGAACAGGAAGGCGTAGAGGGGGGCCAGGGTGCGCTCGTAGTCCTCGACGCTCGCCGAGCCCGGATCGCCCGGCGAACCCGGCTCATCGGAGATCTCCCGCGACCCGCCCAGCACCCGCTCGACCGCCGCGACCGCGAGGCGCTCGAAGGTCGGGACGGTGAGGTGGCGGTCCACGTAGTGGCCGTGGGTTGCGTAGACGCCGGGGCGAAGCCAGGTCCCCGGATAGGCGAGCTCGATCGGCGTTCCCCCCATCCCGGCGATCAGCCGGGCCAGGGGCCCCGACTGCACCGGGACCCGCTGCTCCAGCCCCAGCGGCCCGGCTCCCTCGAGCCGCCGGCGCTCGAGCCAGTCGTCGAGCAGGTGATGGTCGTGGTTTCCCGGCACCACGACCACGCTTCCGGCGCCGATCGCGGAGCCGAGCTCGTCGAAGAACGGTCGCGCCAGCTCGAGCGCCTCCGCCAGGGGGCGATCGCGAAGCTCGACCGCGTCGCCCAGCAGCACGACCTCGTCCGCGCCCTGGATCTCGGCCCACAGGACCTCGCGGAGCTCCGGGCGGCGGAGCAGGTCGATGTCCCCGCCCGATCCGAGGTGAAGGTCCGAGACGACGATCGTGCGCACCCCCCAATCCTCGCGCGCCCGGCGGAAGGAGCGCTGGCCCGCCCGCCGATTGACTTGACTAAGCTCGCCGTTGCGATGTCGGGGCCCGTGACCGAGGCTGCCACCGAGACCGGGATCCCGGTCGAGAACCCGGCTACGGGGGAGACGATCGCCATCGTCCCCGAGCTGGGCCCGGGCGAGGTCGTGGCGATGGTGGCCCGGGCGCGGGAGGCGCAGCCGATCTGGGCCGCGGTCGGGTTCGAGGGGCGGGCCGAGGTGCTGCTCGCGGCGCGCGGCTGGATGGTCGCCAACGCCGAACGGGTCGTGAGCACGATCGTCGGCGAGACCGGTCGTCCCGCCGACGAGACGCAGTTCGCCGAGCTGGCCTACGGGCTCTCGGCGCTGGAGTTCTGGGCGAAGACGGCGCCGCGGTACCTCGCCGACGAGGAGATCCAGTCGGCTTCGCCGTTCGTGCGTGGCCGCAAGCTCGTCGTCCGCTACGCGCCGCTTGGCGTCGTGGGGGTGATCGGCCCCTGGAACTACCCGCTCAACAACTCGTTCGGCGACTGCATCCCGGCGCTCGCGGCGGGCAACGCGGTCGTCCTCAAGCCCTCCGAGGTGACCCCGCTGACTTCGCTGCTGATGGCCCAGATGCTGGCCGAGTGCGGCATCCCGGAGGGGACCTTCCAGGTGGCGACCGGCGGCGGCGAGACTGGGGCCGCGCTGGTCGACCAGGTGGACATGGTCATGTTCACGGGCTCGGTCGAGACCGGGAAGAGGGTGATGGCCCGGGCCGCCGAGACGCTGACGCCGGTCAGCCTGGAGCTGGGCGGCAACGACCCGATGATCGTGCTGGCCGACGCCGACCTCGAGCGGGCGGCCAACGCGGCCGTCAGCTACGGGATGAACAACTCGGGTCAGGTCTGCATCTCGGTCGAGCGCGTCTACGTCGAGGAGCCCGTCTATGACGAGTTTCTGGATCGCGTCGCGGGCAAGGTCGAGGCGCTTCGCCAGGGGCCGCCGGGAGCGGCGGGCTCGGTGGACGTCGGGGCGATCATCTTCCCGCCCCAGATCGAGCTGATCGAGGCGCACGTCCGTGACGCGGTCTCCAAGGGCGCCAGGGTCGTCACGGGCGGTAAGCGCGCCGCAGCCGAGGCCGGCCGCTTCTTCGAGCCGACCGTGCTCGCCGAGGTCGATCACTCGATGCGCTGCATGACCGAGGAGACCTTCGGGCCGACGCTGCCGGTGATGAAGGTCGCCGACGCCCAAGAGGCGGTGCGGCTCGCCAACGACGGGCCCTACGGCCTCCAGGCGTCGGTGTGGACCCGCGACACCGCGAACGGCGAGCGGATCGCCCGCCGGGTCGAGGCCGGGGTCTGCTGCGTCAACGACGCCCAGCTCAACTACGGCGCGCTGGAGCTGCCGATGGGCGGCTGGAAGGCGTCGGGGCTGGGCTCCCGACACGGGCCGGACGGGATCCGCAAGTACGCCAAGCGGCAGTCGCTGATGATCACCCCCGGCTACGCGCCGCCGCGCGAGCTGCACATGTTCCCGTACTCGGCGCAGGTCACCCGGCAGGTGGGCGATGCGATCAGCCTGCTCGCCACCAGCGAGGTGTTCACGGACGCGCAGCGACGCACCCTGCTCGTCCTCTGCGACACCCTGATCCCGTCGCTGCCACCGCCCTCGCAAGAGGGCGATCGTGAGGGGGCGAACGGCGCCGGCGATCCACACGGCTTCTGGGCGCGGGCCGCCTCGCACCTCGGCGTCCCCGAGGCGATCGAGGTTGCGCTCCTGAGGTCCGCGGCGACCGAGGAGCAGCTCGCCGGCCTTGGCTCGCTGCTCGACTCGCTCGCTGAGCGGGGGATGGTCGCAGAGGCCCCGCTCCAGGCCCGCGAGCAGCTCATCCACGCCTTCTCCGACTCGGGCCCCGAGGCGCTCGCCGGCATCCACACGCTTCGCGGCCTGACGCTGTCGCTCTTCTACGCCCTCCCGGACCTCGGCACGGGGCGGAACCCGAGCTGGGACGCGATCGGCTATCCGGGGCCCCAGCGCCAGCCCCCAGAGGAGCCGAAGCCGCTCGCCGTTCGCCGGCCCGAGACCGGGGCCGAGGCAATGACGATCGAGGCCGACGTCTGCGTGGTCGGCTCGGGGGCCGGCGGCGGAGTGATCGCCGGGAGCCTCGCCGAGGCTGGCAAGCAGGTCTGCGTGGTCGAGCTCGGGGGCTACTTCAACGAGGCCGACTTCAACCAGCTCGAGGTCTGGGGATACCAGAACCTCTACCTGCGCGGGGGCCCAATCGCGACGGCCGAGGGCCAGGTCTCGATGCAGGCCGGCTCGTCGCTGGGCGGCGGCACGGTGATCAACTGGCAGAACTGTCTGCGGACGTTCCCCTGGGTGCGCGATCAGTGGGCACGCGAGCACGGGCTCGAGGGCCTCGACGGCCCCGACTTCGACCGCTGCCTCGACCAGGTGATGGGGCGGATCGGCGTCACCGACTCCTGCTCGGAGCTGAACGGGCCGCATCAGAGGCTCAAGGAGGGCTGCGAGGCGCTCGGCTGGGACGTCAAGCCGATCACCCGCAATGTCGACCCGGCGAAGCACGACCCCGACCTGGCCGGCTACGTCGGGTTCGGCGACGTCACCGGCTCCAAGCTCTCCACCCAGAAGACCTACCTCGCCGACGCCCACCAGCGGGGCGCCGACTTGGTCGTCAACTGCCGCGCCGAGCGGATCCTGGTCGAGGACGGGCGTGCGGCCGGGGTGGAGGGGACCTACGTCGGCCCGGATGGCGGCACCGCGCGCGTCGTGGTTCGCGCGCCCCAGGTTGTCGTCGCCTGTGGCTCGATCGAGTCGCCGGCGCTCCTGCGGCGCTCAGGAATCGGCGGCCCCGCCGTCGGCGACTACCTGCGCCTTCACCCGGTGGGCGGACTGTTCGCCGCCTACGACGAGCCGCAGGACGCCTGGTGGGGAGCGCCTCAGTCCGCTCTGTGCCGCGAGTTCGCCGAGGGGGCCGACGGACACGGCTTCCTGCTCGAGGGCGCCCACCACTCGATCGGGATCGCGGCTGCCGCGACGCCCTGGCAGTCCGGCCGCCAGCACAAGCAGGAGATCGCCGGCTTGCGCAACAGCTCGCTGCTGATCTCGTTCATTCGCGACCGCGGCCACGGACGGGTCGACGTCGATGCGGCGGGGAACGCTGTCCCGACCTACCGTCTCGCCGACGAGCTGGACGTCGCCAACTTCCGCGCCGGGCTGGAGGCCCTGGCCCGGGTTCACGAGGCCGCAGGCGCGCAGCGAATCGTGGCGCTGAGCCGCAGGCCGCTCGTCTGGAGCCGGGGCGAGGACCTCGACGCCTTCCTGACCTCGCTTAGAGACTGTTCGCTGGCGCCGCACGAGCACGCCGTGTTCTCCGCCCATCAGATGGGGAGCTGCCGGATGGGCAAGGATCCGGCGAGCTCGGTCGCCAACCCGTGGGGCGAGCTCCACGACACCCCCGGGGTCTGGATCGGCGACGCGAGCGCCTTCCCGACCGCCTCGGGCACGAACCCGATGATCACGGTCATGGCGCTCGCCCAGCGCACCGCGGAGGCGATCGCCGCTGCGGCCTGAGGTTCCGAGCCCGCGGTTCAGCCGGTGACCGAGGCCTTCCGCACGCCCGACGAGCGCTTCGAGGGGCTCCCGGACTTCGGCTTCGAGCCGCGCTACCGCGAGGTCGACGGCCTCCGCCTCGCCCACCTCGACGAGGGAGAAGGGTCGCCGGTGGTCTTCTTCCACGGCGAGCCGACCTGGTCGTACCTGTGGCGCAAGGTGATCCCACCGGTGCGCGACGCCGGCCATCGCTGCATCGCCCCCGACTACGCCGGCTTCGGCCGCTCCGACAAGCCCACCGATCTCGACTGGTACTCGTACAACCGCCACACGGAGCTCGCGGCGATGCTGCTCGCCGACCTGGACCTGCGCGAGGCCACGGTCGTTGTCCACGACTGGGGCGGGCCGATCGGCTTGCGCCTCGCGGTCGAGCACCCCGACCGCGTCTCGCGGATCGTGATCATGGACACCGGCCTGTTCACCGGCGAGCAGCCGATGTCCGACGCCTGGCACACGTTTCGCAACTTCGTCGAGCGCACCGAGGACCTGCCGATCTCGCTGCTGGTCCGAAACGCCTGCGCCCGGGGGATGGACGACGAGGTCGCGGCGGCCTACGACGCCCCCTTCCCGACCCCGGAGTCCAAGGCCGGCGCCCGGGCCTTCCCGCTCATGCTGCCGATTACACCCGAGATGCCCGGAGCGACGGAGGGCAAGCGCGCCCTGGAGGGACTGCGCGGCGACCGGCGGCCGACGCTGATCCTCTGGGCCGACTCCGACCCGGTGCTGCCGTTCAAGGTGGGGGAGGCGTTCGCGAGCCTGATCGGCGCCGAGCCGCCCCGCCCGATCGAGAAGGCCTCGCACTTCCTCCAGGAGGACGCGGGAGAGGAGATCGGCACCTTGATCGCGAAGTGGTTGGGCTGAGATGACCGGCGTCCTCTACGCGGTCGGGGGCTTCTGCGCCCGCCGCCCCTATCGCGTCGCCATCACCTGGCTCGTGATCGTGGCGGGGATCGTCGCTATCACGAACAGCGTCGGCAAGCAGACGAGCGACGACCTGACGCTTCCGGGGACGGGCTCCACCCAGGCGCAGGACCTGCTTCAGGACAACCTCCCCAAGCAGGCGAACGGCACCAACCCGGTCGTGATGGAGACCTCTACGGGGACGCTGGCCACGGGCAAGAACGAGCAGGCCGTGAAGGCGACCGTCAGCTCGCTGAAGAAGGCCCCCCATGTGATCAGCGCGGTCAGCCCGCTGAGCAACGAGGGCGCGGGTGCGCTCAGCAAAGACAAGCGAATCGGCTACATCTCGGTGACGATCGCCTTGAGCTCGAGTGACCTCACCGAAGACCAGGCCAACGAGATCATCGACGCAGAGTCCCCGGCGCGCGAGGCGGGATTCAAGGTTGCGACAGGCGGCTACCTGGGCCAGGCGGTCTCCAAGCCGGCGACCGAGTCGAGCGAGGCGGTCGGGATCGCGGCTGCGGTGATCATCCTGCTGTTCACGTTCGGGACCGTGACCGCGATGGCGTTGCCGATCGCCACCGCGATAGTCGGCTTGGCCGTCGGGCTGAGTGCGATCGGCCTGCTCGGGCACGGGATCGACGTGCCCACGGTCGGCCCGACGCTGGGGACGATGCTCGGGCTCGGCGTCGGGATCGACTACGCGCTGTTCATCGTCACACGCCACCGCGGCTTCATCGAGCAGGGCCATCCCGTGGAGGAGGCGGCGGCTCGCGCCGTGGCCACCGCGGGCGGGGCGGTCGTGTTCGCGGGCGGCACCGTGGTGATCGCTCTCTGCTCGCTGGCCGTGGCGCGGATCCCGATCGTCAGCGCGCTGGGCTACTCGGCGGCAATCGTCGTCCTGATCGCGGTGTTCACGGCGATCACGCTGCTGCCCGCGCTGCTCGCGGCCCTCGGTACCCGGATCAACTCCCTGCGGGTGCCGTTCCTGCGCACGCCCCCGCACGACCACAGGCCTCACGGCTGGGCGAGGTGGGCGCGCGGGGTCGGCAAGCGGGCGACGGGGGCGATGGTGCTCGGGGTCGCCATCCTGCTGGTGCTAGCGATCCCGGTGCTCAACCTCCAGTTCGGACAGCAGGACAACGGTCAGCTGTCGAAGTCCACCACCACCCGGCAGGCCTACGATCTGCTCACGAAGGGCTTCGGCCCAGGCGTTAACGGGCCGCTCTTGATCGCGGTCGATTTCAAGGGCAGCCCCGCGCACCCTGACAACAAGCAGCTCAACCAGGTCGAGGAGCAGCAGAAGCAGGCCGAGCAGACGGCGGTCGACCAAACCGCGCAGCAACTCGAGGCCCAAGGGGTGCCCCCGGACCAGGCTCAGTCGGAGGCGGAGCAGCAGGTGAAGTCAGAGCCGCCCACCAAGAAGGAGAAGCAGGCCTCCCAGCAGGAGGCCTTCCTGAAGACCTCGGCGAGCGACCCGCGGCTGGTCAAGCTCGAGAACAAGATGGGCAAGACGAAGGGCGTCAAGAACGTCTCGCCGGCGAAGGTCGACAAGTCGGGCGACACGGCGGTGTTCACGGTGACGCCGACCACGTCGCCATCGGCCGATGCCACCGAGGCACTCGTCCGCACGCTGCGTTCCCCGGTGATTCCGGAGGCGCTCAAGGGGACCACCCTGGCGGCCTACGTCGGCGGCCAGACCGCCGGCTACATCGACCTCGGCGACCGGATCAGCGAACGGCTGGAGCTGGTGATCGCCACGGTGATCGTGCTCAGCTTCCTGCTGCTCCTGATCGCCTTCCGCTCGATCGTCGTGCCCCTTACCGCGGCTTTGATGAACCTGCTCTCTGTCGGCGCGGCGTACGGGATCCTGACGTTCGTGTTCCAGGAGGGCCACGGGGCGAAGCTGCTCGGCCTCTCCGGGCCCATCCCGATCGTCAGCTACGTGCCGCTGTTGATGTTCGCGATCCTGTTCGGGCTCTCGATGGACTACCAGGTGTTCCTGCTGACCAGGGTGCAGGAGCACTACAGGAAGACCAAGGACAACCGCGAGGCGGTGATCGACGGGCTGGCCGTCAGCGCACGGGTGATCACCTCGGCGGCGCTGATCATGGTTTGCGTCTACACCAGCTTCATCCTCAACGGTGACCCCACCGTGAAGCAGTTCGGGCTCGGCCTCGCGGCGGCGATCGCGGTGGACGCGACGGTGGTCCGCTGCCTGCTCGTGCCCGCGGTGATGGTGCTGATGGGACGGGCGAACTGGTGGTTCCCGCGCTGGGCCGAGCGGCTGCCGCGCATCGGGATCGAGGGGGAGGAGTTCTTCGCTGCCAAGGATGCAGCGGTGGCCGCCGGCTCCGCCCGGCCGCCAGCTTCGACCTAGACCTAGAGCTGCACGACGATCGCCGCGGTGATCAGCTCCGCGAGCGGGCCGGTCGGAAACCCTGCCACGCTCCCTCCGCCGGAGACGACGACGATGCGCCCGCTGTCGCTTCGGAGCTGCATGTCGAGGTCGATCGGGATCGGCCGGCTGCCGCCCAGGGCCTGGCCGGCGAGGAAGCGCAGCAGTGGACCGCCCGGAAGGCCGAGCCGAGAGGCCCCGTACTCGGCCAGGTCGCCGGGCGTCGTCCTGCTCGAGGAGACGAGGTGATAGGCGGCGGATGGCGCCGGGCGGGTGAGCTCGAAGTTGGCGACCGCGAACGGGCCGGCGCGGAAGTCGGTGAGGCGAACGTCCACCTGGTCGAACCCATCGAGGTCGTCGAAGACGTTGGCCTGCTGCTGGACCGCGAGGTCGAGCCCGTTTCCGCTCACCGAGAGCTGCTTTCCGTCGCCGAAAAGCAGCCGGGCGGCGGGGAGGGCTTCAAGCGAGACCTCCGCGGCGCCGCCCCCGTCGGTGAGCCGATCCTCGATCCGGTGCTCCGCCAGGGGCGGGATCGCGAGCTGGCTCGCGACCGCCAGCACGACGACAACGGCGAGTGCGATCAGGACGACTTTGCGCACCTCAGCAGCTTCGCACGGCTGCGCCCGGGCACCACCGGCGAGCTGGGCCCGGGGCAACCCCGGCGAGTTGAGGGTTGTCAATCACATGGATCCAAAAGTCCCAACTCGTGCTCCGTTTGGGCCGGACGAAGCGATCGCCCGGCTCGCGGCGAGACAGCACGGGGTCGTCTCTCGAGCGCACCTACGGTCAGCGGGCATCGGCGACGGCGCGATCGCCCGTCGGATCCAATCGTGCAGGTTGCACCGGGTTCACCGCGGCGTCTATCTCGTCGGTCATACAGCCGCCCCGCCGCGCGCGAGAGAGATGGCCGCTGTCCTTGCCTGCGGTCTCCGGGCAGTGGTGAGCCATCGGACCGCGGCCGGGCTTTGGGCGCTGCTTTCGCCGGACGGGCTGAGGGCGGTTGACGTTACGGTCGTCGACGCGTGGGCGCAAAGCAGGCCCGGGGTGAAGGTTCACCTCGTGCGCCGCCTCGAGAGGCGCGATGTGAGGCACCTTGATGGCATCCCGATCACGAGCCCGGCGCCGACCTTGCTCGACCTCGCCGCGGTCGTACCCCCTGATCCATTCGAACGCGCTCTCCTGGAGGCAGAGGCTCGCCGACTCGTGCGCGAACGGGATCTCGCGGACGTGCTGTCACGTAATCGAGGCCGCCGCGGGGCGGGCGTGCTCCGAGCGTTTTTCGTCGTGAGGGGGCAGTGCTCCAGCGCTCCCCCGCCGAGCGAAGGCTGCTGTCGCTTGTACGCGCCGCCGGCCTCCCTGCCCCGGAGCTCAACGTCCGCCTCGGTCGCTTCGAGGTCGACTTCCTCTGGCGTGAAGCGCGGCTGATCGTCGAGGTCGACGGATACGCCTTCCACGGCGGGAGAGCAGCCTTCGAACGCGACCGTCGGCGGGACGCCGAACTGCAGGCCGAGGGGCTGAGGGTGATGCGCGTCACCTGGCGTCAGCTGGTGGGTGAGCCTGACGCCGTGGTCGCCCGGCTGACCCGGGCGTTGCGCGGGCACCGAGCGTAGTCGGCTGCTACCAGTGAGTTGGGGGTTGTGAATCACATCGATTCAGAACTCCCAACTCGGCGGCGGCTGGGCCCGGGATAGACTCGCGGCTCGATGGCCGAGGCGGGCGAGCGTAACCCCAGAGTGCTCGCGATCGACGCCGGTGGGACGATGACCGACACCTTCATCGTCGACGAGGCGGGCTCGTTCGTCGTCGGCAAGGCGCAGACGACGCCCGACGACGAGTCGGTCGGCTTCATGGAGTCGGCGCGCGACGCCCTGAAGCAGTGGGAGTCCTCCCCCGGGGAAGCGTTCGGAGCGATCGCCTCCGGCATCTACAGCGGCACCGCGATGCTCAACCGCCTGCTCTCCCGCCAGGGCCTCGAGATCGGTGCGATCGTCACCGCCGGGCAGGAGGACTACCTGAAGATCGAGCGCGGCATCCAGACCTACCTCGGCTACTCCTACTCCGACCGGCTCCACCTCGCGACCCACTACCACAACTCTCCACTCGTGCCCCGCGAGCGGATGAAGGGGGTACGCGGCCGGATCGACGTGTTCGGCGACGAGGTAGCGCCGCTTCGCGAGCAGGATGCCCGCCAGGCCGCCGCCGAGCTGCTGGACGCCGGAGTCGATGGGATCTGCGTCTGCCTGCTGTTCTCATACCGAAACGCCGAGCACGAGATCCGGGTGGGGGAGATCGTCGAGGAGGAGAAGGCAACGCGGGGCGACGAGCAAGTCCCGGTGTTCCTCTCCTCGGAGCTCTATCCACAGCGCCGCGACCTGCCACGACTCAACTCGACCCTGATCGAGGCCTACGCGGCCGAGCCCTCGCGCGGCACGCTGAAGGCGGTGCGCGAGAAGACCAAGGAGGCCGGCGCGGGCTTCGAGCTTCGGGTGATGGCCTCTCACGGCGGCACGATCTCGATCGAGGCCAGGGAGCTGGCGCGGACGCTGGTCTCCGGGCCGATCGGCGGCGTGGTCGGCGGCCAGCGGATCGCCGAGCGCCTCGGAGTCCCGAACGCGCTCTGCACCGACATCGGCGGCACCTCGTTCGACATCGCGCTGATCACCGACGGGCGGTTTGAGATCACGCCGACCCCCGACATCGCCCGCTTCATGCTCAACATGCCGCTGGTCCGGATCGACTCGATCGGCGCCGGCACCGGATCCTTCGTCCGCGTCAACCCGAACTCCGGCCGGCCCGAGCTGGGGCCGGACTCGGCGGGCGCCCGGATCGGCGTCTGCTGGCCGGAAGGGGGTCTGGAGACGATCTCGGTCACCGACCTCAACCTGGTCTTGGGGCGGGTCAATCCCGACTACTTCCTCGGCGGCGACGTGAAGCTCGACCCGGAGCGGGCCCGGGCCGAGGTCGGGCGCCAGCTCGCCGAGCCGCTCGGGCTCGAGGTCGACGATGCGTCGGCCGGGGTGGTGGGCTTATTCGAGCAGACGCTGAAGAACGAGGCCGTCGGCCGGATCCTCGGCAAGGGCTACTCGCCTGCCGACTACGCGCTGCTCTGCTACGGGGGCGGCGGCCCCCTGCACGTCGCCGGTTATACGGAGGGGGTCGCCTACCGCGACGTCCTCGTGCCCGCCTGGGCGGCCGGGTTCTCGGCCTACGGCTGTGCCTGCGCCGACTTCGAGTACCGCTACGACCAGACGATCGACATGCCGATCCTTCCCGGCCAGGACGAGATGGAGAAGGCGGGGATCGCGGTGATGATCACCGGCGCCTGGTTGGGGCTTCAAGACAAGGTCGCCGACGAGTTCGCGAAGTCGGGCCTCGAGCGCGACGCAATCGCCTTCACCCACGCGGTCCGGATGCAGTACTACGGCCAGCTCAACGACATCGAGATCGTCTCCCCGCAAGCCGAGCTCGAGGACGACGCGCAGCTCGATGAGCTGATCGCTGTGTTCGAGGACGCCTACGGCAAGGTCTACGCGCGCTCGGCTCGTTCACCCGAGCTCGGCTACCTGGTGACCCAGGCGATCGTCCACGGCTCGGTGGAGGTCGAGAAGCCGGTGCTGCCCGACCTCGGCGAGCGCGACGGGACGCCGCCGGCGAAGGGGACGCGGCGCGTTCGCTGGGGCGACGGCTACGCCGACACGGACATCTACGAGCTCGACCAGGTCGAGGCCGGCAACTCGATCACCGGCCCTGCGATCATCGAGTCGGTCGCGACCACCTTCGCGATCCCGCCCGGGCGCCGGGCGCGCCTCGACCGCCACCAGATCTTCCACCTCGGAAGCTAGTGGGGCCTCTCACAACGTTGCACCCAAAACCGCGGCCCCAGATCGCCGCCATCAGCGCCGAAGGCGCGGTGCGAGCGCCGAAGGCGCGAGGTCCTCGGTCGCCCGAATAGCGCACTGCTATTCGGGCTCCCTGCGTCCTTGCCTGGCGACGCCTGCGCCTCGCGGTTTCAGGCACAACGTCATGAGACACCCCACTAATGGCAGGGCCGCTCAACCCGCCGCGCCGGCGCAGCCGCGGCTCGCGAAGGCCGCCGTGGTCGTGTAGTGGCTGCGCGGGAAGAACCACCCCATGACCTCGCGCTCGTGGCCGGGCTGGTCGACCCGCTGGATCGCGTGCTCGAAGTCGGGCGAGGCGAGCATGTTCCGCATGATCAGGAGCCCGTAGTCCCTGTCGCCCGCTCCGTCGCCTCGGGTCCCCCAGTTGAGCCAGGCCACGCCGCATTTCGGGTACGCGTTGGGTGGGCGGTCCGAGCTGCGACTGACCACGACCGTGTAGTCGCGGCCGCTGCGGTTGAGGACCTGGTGGTCGGCGAGGCAGTCCGGGGTGCGTGTCGTGACGCGCGACTCGCCCGTGCAGAGCGACCAGAAGCGAAGCTTCGCGGCGGGCATTCGCGTGGGATCCGTGTCGGTGCGGGCAAACTGCGGCAGCCTTCCCCGCGCGACGAGGAGGGGGCCGAAATCGCGGCTGAGGTGCACGTAGAGGTAGGCGCTGTCGCGGTTGGAGTAGAAACCTCCCTGCGACTCCGCCCCCATCTCGAGACGGGCCTGCCGGCCCTCGTCGGTGCAGTCGCTGACCACGGCGAGCTGCGCGTAATTCAGGTTGAAGAAGCGTTCCCAGCGCGGCGGGTCGTAGGCCGGGTTCGTTTGCGGGTCGCAGGGCGGGGTTGAGCGCGCGCTCTGCCAGGTCGCCGCGGGCACGGTCTGCACCGGGATCGAGCGATCGGGGTCGTTGATCGCCGCGCAGGCGGCGGCGTCCTTCGCCGTGCTTCCGTCCGCCATCTTGAGTACCGGCCGCGGCAGCCCGGTGCCGCCCGTGAGGTCGAGGCCGCGGTCGGGCTCGTACACCCGGTAGAGAAGCTCGATCGCGGCGCCGGGGCCGGGCTTCGCATAGAGCGTGTTCGGCGCCCGCGGCGAGCCCGATGGCGGCGGCTCCCGGTTGAGCACCCGGACCTGGTACCAGCGGGGGGTGCCGTCCCGCAGGGCCCCGGCGATGAATGGGTTGATATGCCCCGGGCGGGGCTTGATCGCGATGTCGCTGAGCGCGTCGGTCGGCGCCCCGTCGGAGTAGGCGTTCAGCGACATGTAGCGGCCGTGGGGGTAGCGGCCGTGCAGGATGAGGTGGGCCTGCGACGGGAGGTTGAAGCGGGCGAGCCAGTAGGTGGCCGACTCCTCGGGGTAGTTGAAGTTGCGCCCATCGAAGCCCTTGGTCGTCGGCTGTTTGGTCGAGATGGGTCCCTCCCAGAAGCAGGTCGCGAGGGCGGGCCCCGCGGGTGCCCCGGCGGCGCTGGTGAACCCCACCGGCAGGGCGATGGCGCCAGCCGCGAATAGGCCTATGAGCAGCTTCCGCATGGCGAGTCTCCTATTCCCGCTTCCCTACGGAGTAAACGTACGATACGCCGGCAGCGCAGGCGCCATTCGAGAGCACGATAGAGTCGGGCTCGGGCGTGGCGATCGTCGAGGCAACACGGGAGCTGGAGCCGCGGGAGTGGGGGCCGATCGGCTGGGACGGCAAGCGTGTCGACGAGATGCTCGCCGAGTCGGAGCGACTGTTCGCGGAGACGGGCTCGTACTATGGGTTGGCCGACGAGCTCGAGCTGAAGGACTCCGACCCGATCGGCTACGAGAAGCTGTTCGCCAGGCTGCGCGGCGGGCTGGTCTCGGCGCGCGAGACGGCGCTCAACATCTCCGCCTCGCCGATCGTCCGCGAGCTGGGCGAGCTCTGCTTCGCGCTCTACTCGCCCGAGGGGGACTCGATCGCGCTCTCGACCGGGATCATCGTCCACGTCCACACGATGTCGGACGCGATCAAGTTCATGGTCCGAAACGGCTGGGAGGACAACCCGGGGATCCGGCCGGGGGACATCTTCGCCAACAACGACCCGGTGATCGGCGACGTTCACAACGCCGACGTGCAGACCTTCGTGCCGATCTTCTGGGAGGGCGAGCTGGTCGCCTGGGCGGGCGGCGTCACGCACGTGCTCGACATCGGCGCTTCGACGCCCGGAGGGGTGCCCGTGGGGCCGACCAACCGACTCGACGACGGCATCGACCTGCCCTGTATGAAGATCGGCGAGAACGACGAGCTCGCCCGGTGGCACCTGCTGCGCTGCCAGAAGAGGAATCGGGCGCCGATGTACTACCTGCTCGACGAGCGCACCCGGCTGGCCGGCTGCCACATGGTCCGCGAGGCGGTCGAGCGGGTGATCCTCGAGGAGGGCATCGACCGCTTGAAGCAGTTCTCGCGCGAGGTGATCGAGGAGGGACGGCGCTCGTTCAAGTCGCGGATCCGCGAGATGACCGTGCCGGGTCGCTACCGCTCCGTTGCGACATTCGATGTGACCTTCGCCGACAAGCAGGGGCTGCCCGCGCGGGCGCGCCGCGACTTCCTCATGCACGCGCCGTTCGAGGTTCGGATCGGCGGCGACGGCACCTACGAGCTCGACATGGAGGGGGCGTCGGCGTGGGGCTGGCACTCGATGAACTGCACGCCGTCGGGGATGCAGGGGGCGATCTGGGTCCAGTTCACGCAGACCCTGATCTGTAACGACAAGGTCAACGACGGCGCCTACCTGGCGATCGGGACCAACTTCCCCGAGGGCACGATCGCCAACCTGGGCGACGCCGAGGGCTCCACGGGGATCGCCTGGGCGTTCCTCCAGCCGGCCTTCACCGGCTTCCCGCGCACGCTCTCGCGGGCGCTCCAGGCGCGCGGCTTCATCGAGGAGGTGATCGGCTCCTACTCCTGCTCCGGGAACGTGATCCAGGGCGGCGGCATCGACCAGTACGGCAACTCGTCGGCGATCATGAACTTCGAGATCGCGGCGCAGGGGATGGGGGGGAAGTACGTGCTCGACGGCACCGACACCTGCGCGGCGATGTTCAATCCCGAGGGCGACGCCGGCGACGTCGAGATGTGGGAGCTGATCTGCCCGATGGTCTATCTGTCGCGCCGGCTCAAGGCCTCCAGCGGCGGGCCCGGGCGCCACCGAGGAGGATCGAGCTTCGAGTCGCTGCTCGTGGTCTGGAAGACGCCCTTCTGGGAGCTCCAGAACCTCGGCACGACGCGGGTGTTCAGCGCCCAGGGGCTGTTCGGCGGCTACCCCGGCTCGGCGTCCTACGTCCATAACATCAAGGGCGCCGACCTCTTGGAGCGGGCGCGCAACGGCGAGGCCTACCCGGTTTGCGACGGTGACTGGGACCATCCGGCGTTGCTCGAGATCGAGGGCGAGCGGACCTTCAAGCAGGACAACTTCACCACCCTGGAGCCGTTCGACGAGGGTGACCTGTACCTGTCGGTGATGAAGGGGGCGCCGGGACTGGGCGACCCGCTGCTGCGCCCGCCGGAGGCGGTGGCGGCCGACGTCCGCGACGGGCACCTGCTGCCGCGGTTCACCGGTTCCGTCTACGGCGTGGCGCTCGACGGGGACGGCGCGGCCGACGTCGCCGCGAGCGAGGCGCGGCGGGAGCAGATGCGACGGGAGCGCCTCGAGCGGGCCGTGCCGGTGCGCGAGTGGTGGAAACGGGAGCGGGAGCGGGTCGAGGCGCAGGACTTCCTCGAGGCGGTCAAGGTCTGCTATGCGGAGTCGATGCGGCTGTCGGCGCGCTTCGCGGCCGAGTTCCGCGGCTTCTGGGACCTGCCGGAGGACTTCCAGGTCGAGGCCGTGACGCCCACGGTGGCGGCCGAGCGCGCCGAGCCGGGAAAGATCACGCCCGAGGAGACCGCCGACGAGTTCCTGGCCGCCTCGCGGGTGGAGTCGATCGAGCCGCCGCGGGCCGGGGGCGGGACGCTCGATCGCGAGACGCTCGGGGCGATGCTCGACGAGAAGCTCTCGCGGCGCGAGGTCAAGGACATCCAGTCCGGCTACAAGGACCCCGACCGGTTCGAGAAGTGGGTCGCGGTGCTCCAGGACCGCGCTCCCTACGACGAGGAGATCGTCTTGCCGATGGGGGAGGGGTTGAACGTGGTTCGCTCGGACGGGGATTTGGTCGTTCGCTGCGACTGCGGCCACGACTTCTGCCCGCCGTCGCGCAACTGGAAGATGGAGGCGGCGATCTACGTCCGCGACGACGCCGAAAAGCTGCTCGAGGTCTACCCGAAGATGGCCCACTGCGACCCCGAGTGGATGGAGCTCCGCGAGCTCTACTGCCCCTCATGCGGCCGCCAGCTCGAGACCGAGGCGGCCCCGCCGGGCTATCCGGTGGTGCACGAGTTCCTGCCCGACATCGAGGGCTTCTATCGCGGCTGGCTGGGCCGCAAGGTGCCGTAGAGCGAGCTCTTCGCGCGCCCTGGCTCAGGCGGCGGGGCTGGGAAGCAGCTGGCGCCAGTCTGGCCACTCCGAGGGCGGTCCCTCGGGTCGGTGGATCTTGCGCGGGTCGCCCGGCGGAAGGTCGGCGAGGAGCTCCCGGTTCCGGGGCTCGTCGAGCTGTGCGGCGACGGTGCGGCGGGCCACCTCGATCACCTGGTTTCGTCGCCGCGGGCTCATCAGGTTCGGTCCCATCGCCTCGAGGTCCTCGCCGGTCGGCTGGATCAGGACGACCTCGGTGCCGCGGGCGCGAAGCTTCTTCGCCTCGTTGCCGAGGCGACGGCCCGAGGCGTCGCGCATCGCAAGGTTGAGCCACTCGCGCGGGTTGAGGGCGGCGCGGACCGGGTGGAGAGTGGACGTCGGGTTGAGGCAGATGACGAGGTCCAGAGCCTGGTCGCGGAGCAGGTCGGCGTTCGAGGTCGAGTAGATGCCACCGTCGACGTAGCGGCGCCCGTCGATCGTCTGGGGGTGGTAGATGCCGGGGATGGCGCAGGAGGCGGCGACGGCGTCGGCGAGGCCCGCCGTGGGGGAGTCGGTGCGGCCGAACGGCACGCGCCGGCCGGTCTCGTAGTCACAGGCGACGATCCACAGGTGCGGGTGCGGGCCCCAGCCGCTCGGCACGACGCGGCGGATCGTGTCCTTGAGCGATTCGGTCGAGAAGACCCCGCGCGGCAGCCAGCCGCTGAACACGGTGGCCGGCGTATAGCGGCGTGGGTTGGCGAGCGTGCGAAGCGCGAGCCGCCAGGAGCCGGGACCGATCGGCGGCAGGGCGCGCTCGAGCTGGAACCGGGCGCCTCCCGCGCGGTCGGCCTCGGCGGCCGGGCGCCCGTCGGCGTCGATGACGCCCTTGAAGACCTCACCGCGGGAATGGGCCACCATGAACCAGGGCGGGACGCCCGAGGCGCACAGCGCGCCGATCATCGAGCCGGCGGAGGTACCGATCACGTAGTCGGCCTCGGCCGGGTCCCAGCCCGTCTCGGCGGCGAGCGCGTCCAGCCCGCCGGTGAGCCAGGCGCCTCCCTGGATCCCACCCGCGCCGAGGACGAGGCCCACCTTCATCGTGGACTGATTCTCACGGACGCGGCGGCGGGTGGCGGCATCACTCCACTCCGTCGGCACGAAGTCGCCACAAAGCCGCCACAAATCCCGCCCACAAGTCACATATTTCCCTGCAAATTGCCGGAATGCATCCACCGCACGTCCGCGCCGAAGCGCTCGCCCTCGTCGACGCCGGCGTGAACGACTGCGAGATCTCCCGCCGCCTCGGCATCCCCCGCCGGACCATCCTCGACTGGCGTCGTCCGACCTATCGCAAGAAGCTCCCGGTCGCCATCTGTCCCCGCTGCTGGCGTGCTGCCAAGCCGATGTGGTTCACCCCCGAGGACTATGCGGAGCTGCTCGGCCTCTATCTCGGTGACGGGTGCATCTCTCAGCATCCGCGGACAACCCGTCTCCGGATCGTCCCTGGACGACAAATATCCAGGGATCATCAGCAACACTCACGCGCTTTTGCGACGCTGCTTCCCGCTGAATGACGTCCACATCGGCCCAGGATCGAAGGGCAAATGCAGCGCGGTCTCCGTCTATTCATCCCACCTTGTTTGCGTCCTCCCGCAGCATGGGCCCGGTCCCAAGCACCGGCGGCGAATAGTCCTCGAGGACTGGCAGCGTGAGCTCGTGAACGCTGCGCCTTGGTCGTTCTTGCGAGGCTGCATCAGGTCAGACGGGAGCGCTTTCATCAACCGGACCGGTCCTTACGAGTATCTGAGTTATGACTTCAGGAATAGCTCCCAGGAGATCGCTTGGCTGTTCACCAGCGTGTGCAATGACCTCGGCCTTCGCCCACGGCTCACGGGCAACCCCCAAGGGCCTTGGAGCGTCCGAGTCAACCGTCGCGAGAGCGTCGTGCTGATGCGCGAGCACGTTGGTCTGAAGTCGTGAGTGAATCGGTACATTTGACTCGCAAGCGGCTGTGGAGGAACGGCAGACTCGCGGTCTTCAGGTGGCCGTGTCCGAAAGGACGTGTGGGTTCGAATCCCACCAGCCGCACCTCAGGACCTGCGATTCCAGCCAGCGAATCGGGGGCCCGTTGCTATCCTGGCGCGCCGACCCGCCGCTATCGTCTAGGGGACTAGGACGCCGGATTCTCAGTCCGGAAACCCGGGTTCGAATCCCGGTAGCGGTGCCTTCCAAACCCGCTCTGGGAGCGGGTTTCTCTCGTTCCGGGGAATGCGAGGGACAGTTCGAGGGACAGTCCGAGCGACTTGAGCTATCTCCTCCCAACCCCGCAGATGCTTCGACTTCGACGGCACGATCGGGGGCGACGGCTCAGGATCGAAGACGGTCGCTTGGACGTCTACGTGCTCACCGTTCGCGCTGAACGCTTTCTCTCCCATGTAGTGATGGAAGGCGTTCACGATCTCTTCGTCGTCGGGGTTGAGCTCGGTCAGTGCTACGAAAGGTCGCTCAGCCCGACCATGGCGCATCCACCCAAGCTCTCACCTGGGGGGCCGGCCAATGCACCGACGTCGGCCGCCGACTCAAGGGATCGCATCGACGAGATCATCGCCCGGCTGCGCCGCGGCGAGGATTCACTGAGCCCCGGCTTCCGGCGGCACCTGGCAGCTGAACGTCGAGGCCGGGAGGCGAAGATCCGGCCCGACGGTTAGGCTCGCACCCGCTCAGGCTGCCAAAAGAAAGGAGGGGTTTTGAAGCTCGTGATCGGCATCGTCCGACCGGAGAAGGCGAACGACGTATTGGAGGCCCTCTATCGCGCGGAGGTGCGCGGGGCCTCCCTGAGCCGGGTCCAGGGGCACGGAGGCGAGCTGGACCGGGTCGAGACCTACCGCGGCACGACCGTGCAGATGGGGCTCGCCGACAAGGTCCGCTTCGAGATCGCCGTCTCGGACCCCTTCGTCGAGCCGACGATCGAGGCGCTGTGCGCAGGCGCCCGCACCGGCGAGGTCGGTGACGGCAAGATCTTCGTCGTTCCCCTCGAACGGGCCGTGCGGATCCGCACCGGTGAGACCGACCACGGCGCCGTGACGCCGGTCGGAGGCTGATCGGATGCCGAATCTGATCGCACAGGCGGCGCGGATCGACACCGGCGACACGGCCTGGATGCTGGCCGCAACGGCGCTGGTGCTGATGATGACCCTGGCGCTGGGCCTCTTCTACGCGGGCCTGGTGCGCTCCAAGAACCCGCTCAACACGTTCATGATGTGCATCGCGGCGATCGCCGTCGCCACCGTCACCTGGGCGGTAGTCGGCTACTCGTTCGCCTTCGACGAGGGCAACGACATCATCGGCGGCTTCGACCACGCCTTCCTCAGCGACGTCACCCTCGAGCCCCGTGAGGGGTCGACGATCCCCCATCTGCTCTTCTTCGCCTTCCAGGCGACCTTCTGCATCATCACCACGGCGCTGATCTCGGGCGCGGTCGTCGAGCGGATGCGGTTCAGCGCCTTCCTGGTCTTCTCGGCGCTGTGGTCGGTGCTCGTCTACGCCGTGCTGGCCCACTGGGCCTTCGGTCCCGGCTGGCTGCTTGAGGGCGGAACCCTCGACTTCGCCGGCGGCGTCCCGGTCGAGATGGGCTCCGGGTTCTCGGCCCTGGCGGCGGCGCTGGTCGTCGGCGCCCGCAAGGACTACGGGCGGCAGGCGCTGCTGCCCCACAACGCCGTCTATGTCCTCGTCGGGGCCGGGCTGCTGTGGTTTGGCTGGTTCGGCTTCAACGGCGGCAGCGGCTTCAACACCGGGGCCAACTCGGTTCTCGCCTTTACCAACACGCTGCTCACGCCTGCGACGACGCTGCTGGTCTGGTTCGGGCTCGACGCGATTCGCGGTCGCAGGGTGACCGCGGTCGGCGCGGCGACGGCGATCATCGTCGGCTGCGTCCTGATCACTCCCGCCGGCGGCTTCATCAGCCCCGCCTACGCGCTGCTGCTCGGCGCGCTGGGCGCCCTACCCTGCTACGCGGTTATCGCCTGGCGGCCGCGGACGCGGGTCGACGAGACGCTCGACGTCCTCGCCGTGCACGGGATCGCCGGCTTCTTCGGGATCCTTTTCATCGGCTTCGTCGCCCAGGTCGGGTGGAACGGGGTCTCGGACGGTCTCTTCTACGGCAACGCGTCCCAGCTCGGCGACCAGGTGCTGGCGGCGCTGGCGGCGCCCGCCTATGCCTTCGGCGCCACCTATGTGCTTCTGCGGCTGATCGGAGCGGTGATGCCGCTGCGCAGTAGCGAACGCGAGGAAGCGCTGGGGATGGACGTCGTCTACCACGGCGAGGAGGCCTACGCGAGCGGCGAGGGAGCGATCCTGATCGCGCCGGACGCCGGTGCCGAAGAGGAGGCTCCGGTCGCCCAGCCCTAGGCGTAAGACCCGAGCGGGTTGTTGGCGGTCCTGGCTTGTGTACCCATAGGGCCCAAAAATCAGGACGAATGGGCTACCAGTCAGACCAGTGAACGAAGCCCCGGTCCCGGCCTCCGGAGGCCAGGTCCGGAATCCTGTGCCCGAAACCGGCCGCTGACCGGGGGCAGGTCGTTGGTCCCGCGCCTCGTTCCCGGCTCAACGGCGTTCGGGGCATTGACGAACTCGGCCTCGGGGTCGATGAGTGCCAGCATCTCCTCCTCGTCCCGGCGGTTCCAGGCGTCGACGCTGCGGCGCACGATCTTTACGTTCTCCTGCGACATCGCCTACTCCGACAGCCCGGCGGCTTCGAGGGCTTCGGCTTCCTCATGGGGGAGGAAGCCGTGAGCCTCCTTCGCAAGGCCGTGATCGTCCAGCGTCCAGACGGCGCAGGTGACGAGATCGATCTCGATCCCGCTACTGGCGCCTCGGCCCGTCAGGTGTTCGCGTACGAGGACCTTGTCGCCCTTGACCCTGAAATCGAGCGGCTCAACGCGTTGGTCCTCGATGGCGTCCGGCTCCATCCATTCGCGCAGCGCGGCGACGCCTTTAACCGACGATTGGCCGCCGGGGCGGACAAGCTCGAAGTCGGGATGGACCAGCTGAACCACGGCCTCGAAGTCGCCGCGATTGAACGCTTCGTGGAGTCGCCGCAGGGCAGTGATCATCTTCTCGTCAGTCACCAACCGCGCAGTATCTCGCGGAGGGGGCCATGCCGTTTTCCATGCACAGGTTCCCCGCCAGCAGCGTGTCCCGAAATATGTCCCGAACCGCCCCGATCTGACGTGATCTGAGGGCAGCGAGCAGACGTCCACAGGCACAAGATGACCTCAGCGAACGGTTTCGACCCCTTTCTCAGTCCGGAAACCCGGGTTCGAATCCCGGTAGCGGTGCCTCTCGATTCCGTAGAGCGACAGTCGCCGGACGCCCGGCGTAAGCGCTGTCGCCTACTGGCCCGGGACCACGCGGAAGCTGCCTCGCATGAAGGGATGCACCCGGCAGAAGTAGGTGTAGGTGCCCGCGCTGAGGTTCTTTGGAGTGTCCCATGTGTCCCGGCCGACGGCCGGGGCGCCGTAGCCCGCGTAGTTGAAGCCGAGCTGGCCCGAGTCGAAGGTTCTTGGCCCGTCGGCGATCGGGTAGGCGATGCCCGTTGAACGGTTGCACGGCGCCTTGCACCCCGTGATCGTGTGGAAGACGTTCTCCGACTCCACCGCGTCCTGGTTGAGGTACGTCAAGCTCTGCCCGGCGGGTACCCTCGGCGGGTTTGCAGCGCTCCCCGCTCCGTACATGTCGCCCTGCTGATATGCAAACCCCTCGATCCCGATCGGGTCGAGAGGCGCCACACCCGGCAGCGCCCGCGGGTCTGGCAGGCCCATGGGGTTGCCGCCGTGATTGTTGTTCTCGGCCAGATGCCCGTGCGTCAGCACCCCCTGCTGCGGGATCTGGTTGCTCAATGCATCCTGGCCGCCGACGTCGGTCCCGTCGTAGACGGCTACGGGCATGATCCCCATGACCTCGTACCAGTCCGCCCGCCCTGTGTCGTACGTCGCGGCCACGCTCAACCTGTCGCCCGACTGCAACTTGACCCGCCAGCCCGGGGGCGTGGCCCCCATCGCGACATCCCACGACACCGCGCCGGCCGGCTCGTAGTAGCGGGCGTCGGAGCGGAACAGCCTCTTGTAGGTGGCCCCGCGGCGGACTCGAAGGCTGGTGCTGAGACCGCCCGGATGGAGGTGGCCCGCGGTGTTGATCAACGTCACCGGGTGGTCGACGTCCCACGTCTGCGAGCGACCAATCAGGTCGCGCTGCGCGCCGGTGGCCTGGTCGGGGAACGTGTAGCGGCCGTCCTGGCCCATCCTCCGCAAGGCGTTGAACACCGGGTAGATCGGGCTCGAGACGCCGACCCGCGGGCTGGGCCCGGCCACGTCCATCCACCTGGTGCGCACCCGGCGGATGCAACCGGCGACGTGAGGGGTGCAATCAGGGGGCAGAGCCGTGTCCGGCACGAAATCGATCCTCCACACGATGTCCACGGTCGCCGGCGTTCCGACGAGGTCGTGGAGCATGTCGTTCAGCAGCCAGTTGTCGGAGGGGACCGACCGCCAGCCGAACCCCTTCGGCGCCTGGATGATCGTCTTCTCCTCCCCGGCCGCGAACTGCGGACTCCCGTTCACGACCCACACAGCGTGGTGGAGGTGGACCACGTCCACGCGAGGGACCGTGCCGTTGCTGTGGTAGACGAGCTCGGGGTCGAATCTGGTGATGTACCCGGGCTGACTCGGGAAGAGGTTCGACCCGTTGAGCCGGATGATGTTCTGCCCCGGCTTCACCGTCACGGTTTGGCAGTAGGTCAGATGCTGGACGCCGTCGTACTGCACGTGCGGAATCGCGCCGGGCTTGTCCTGAATCGGCGTCTGCGGACACGCTGCGGCAGCCGTCCCCGGCGACGCGATCCACAGTGCCCCGATCGCGCACAGAAGCCCCGCCACCAAGCTCCGAACTACAGGAACGGGCGACATCCTGCGTAGAGAAAGAGCGAGGCAAGCGGAAACGAGAGATCTCCCCTGACCGCGCGTCCATGCGACACCGGTCATGGGGACACCGTACCACGCCCGGCCCACCTCATTGTCGACGCAGCCTGTCCCTGCGAGAGGGCCTTGGACGGCACCCAGCGGGAGCCTGGTCGGTGCCAGGCTCCCGCGACCCCGCTAGGTTCGCTCGGGCTCGCCGAGGACGATCAGGCCGTGGATGACGATCACGCAGATCGCGAAGATGCCCAGCGACCAGAACGGGTAGGCCCCGCCGACTGCCAGCAGCGCGCCGATTGCGCCGAGGGTGGCGGCGGCAATCCCAATCACCCGCCCGTAGGTCCCGCCGCCGAACAGCGAGAACCCGGCGGTGAGCTGGACCACCCCGAGGATGATCAGGACCCAGCCGAGGGTGTTGAGATTGTCGAATATGAGCCTCGTGTCGTTGACGAAGACGTTCGCATCGTCCAGGGCGCCGAAGCCGTAGATGATGTTGAGCGTGCCAGCGACCACCAGCAGGATTGCCGCGAACACCGCGCTACCCGCACCTCTCACCTTGGGTCTCCTTTCGTAATCGGCCGCCGTTCTCGTGGGCGGCGGCCGGACGGTAAGCGATCAGACCTCATCAAACCGGAGGTGCGCAGAGGCGGCATCACCCGAACCGCGTGAAATCGGTAGGGGCCGAGGGCCGCGCTCACACCGCCCGTCCCACGCACGCAGCGATTTCACCCCTTCGGCATGATGCGCGTGGACGGCCACCCTGGTTCGATTGGGTTGACCTGCCGTCAAGCGACGAAGGAGGAGTCCGAGAGATGCGGATGAGAAGAAGGCCGCTCGTGCGTGCGGCGATGGTTGGTGGCGGCGCGTATGCGGCGGGCAAGGCCCGTCAGCGCGGCCAGGAGCGACAGGCCGACGAGGAGCAGCGCCTCGCCGCCCTGGAGCAGCAGTCGGCGGCTGCCCCGCCACCGCCCGCAGCGCCCGCAGCAGCCTCGGGGTCCGGCGATGTCGTCGGGAAGCTGAAGGAGCTCAAGGAGCTTCAGGACTCCGGCGCGCTGACCGCGGAAGAGTTCGAGGCCGCCAAGCAGAAGGTCCTACAAGGTTCCTGACCCCTCCGAACGAGAGGAGACGACGATGACTATCGGACCGGTCCAGCTGGTGGTGCTCGGTTTCGAGGGCAATAGCTTTACTGGCGAGATACTCCCGGAGCTGAGGCGGCTGCGGGACCACGATGTGATCCGCCTGATCGACCTGCTGTTCGTGAGCAAGGACGAGAGCGGCGAGGTGACGGTGATGGAGGCGAGTGACCTTACGCAGGAGGAGGCGATGGAGTTCGGGGCCACCGTCGGGGCCCTGGTCGGACTCGGCGAAAGCGGGGAGCAGGGGGCCGTCGCCGGCGCCGTCGCCGGGGCCGAGGCGCTCGAGGACGGGCACGTCTTCGACGCGCACGAGATCTGGTACGTGACGGACTCGATCCCGAGCGGCAGCTCTGCGGCGATCGCGCTGCTCGAGCACCGCTGGGCCATCCCCGTGAGGGACGCCGTGCAGCGAGCGGGCGGCGCGATGCTCGACGAGTCGTGGGTGCATCCGCTCGACCTCGTTGCCGTCGGCTTGGCGGCGGCGGAGGACGTCGCCGAGCAGACCTGAACAACCCGCCCCTCGTGACCCCCGCCGCGGATGACGCTCAGCGCGATGGCTGCTGGTGGGCCGCCTCGCCGTTTCGGATCAGCCCGGCGGCGCCGGCGCAGGCAACCGCCTCTGCCCGGGAGGAAACACCGAGCTTGCGGTAGCTGGCTTGGGCCTGCGTCTTGACGGTGTTGGTCGAGACGAAGAGCTGCTCCGCGATCTCCCGGAAGCTGAGGTGGGTGGGTAGGAAGTGCAGGAGCCGCAACTCGGCCGTCGTCAACGGCCAGCGTCCGTCGACGGATGCGGCGGACTCGGTCTCCCGCAATGCCACTTCGAGCCATTCTTGAAGGACAACCGCGTCCGGCGTCTGGTGCAGGTAGCGGGCCGCGTCGGCGAGATGGTCGCGAGCGGCGGCGACATCGTCGAGGGCCAGCAGCGCGCGCGCGAGCACGATGCGAGTCTCTGCCTCGTACCAGGGGCTGAGCTCCGTGAGCAGCCGGAGGAGCCGGGTCGAGTGTTTCACGTCCCGGTTCGCGTCCTCGATGCGGCCGCTGGTGGCGCGAACGAGGGCCGAAACGGCGAACACGAGCGCTTCCATCGGGTAGTCGCCGAGCCCGAAGCGGTCGATCGAAGTGGTGGCCTGAGTGACAGCAGCGGCTGCGGCACCCGAGTCGTTCTCATCGATTGCCAACAGGCCGAGCTGGGCAAGGCACACCGTCTGAACGTTCGGGGCCGCGACGCCTCCGCGGCGTGAGCCCTCCTCGAGCGCCGAGCGTGCGCGCCGGCGCTCGCCGACCAGATGATGTGCGGTCCCCTCGAGGAACCGGCAGAGCGAGCGCCACTGGCTGTCCTCGGGTAGCGCCTCGTAGGCGCGCGCGGCATCCTCTCCCATCCGAACCACCCCGTCCCGCGCCGCGCCAGCCGCCCGGAGGAGCGCGGCGTTGACCTCGAGCGCACCGCGTTTGGATTGAGACACGTTCTCCAGGCTTCCCACCGCCGCCGATGTCCAGCGCTCCACCTGGTGTCCCTCGCCCCTGGTCACGTGGTTAGTGGCCAGAGCCAGGCACAGCGCAGGGGATGAGACGAGCTGCTCGTCGGTGAACTGATCGAGCCAGCGACGCAGCGTTGAGGAGCGGCCGTGAGTCTCGTAATCCACGGTATTCGCCCAGATCAGCCAGCCGGCCTCGTGGATGTCCCCGGCCGAGATGGCGTGGGGAATCGCGTGGTCGAAGTCGCCCTGCTCCGCGTACCACTTGCTTGCCCGCGCGTGTAGCCCTGATTCGCGGCCCTCTCCGAGGCGGTGAAGCTCGGACTCGAGCATCTCGCGAAGGAGTGCGTGATAGCGGAACTGCTCGTCGGTGCGATCGAGCGGGACGAGGAGAAGGTTCGAGCGGGAGAGCCGCCGCAGCGTTTCACCCGATCCCTCCCGCTCGAGCACAGCGTCGCAGAGCGGCCCCGTGAGCCGGTCGAGCAGCGAGGTCGCGGTCAAGAAGTCGAGGTCATCGGCGGGCTGGCGGGATAGGAACTCGTCGCGCAGGTAATCCGCGACCAGCCGGTCGTCGCCGGCGAAGCGCTCGATCGCGTGCTGGGGATCGGGCTCGCCTTCGAGCGCGAGAGTCGCGAGGTAGAGCGCCGCGGGCCAGCCCTCGGTGCGCTCGATCAGCCGCTTGACCGCGGCGGAGCCGAGTTCGAACCCGGCCGCCTCCAGAAGGTGTGACGCCTCTGACCGGGTCATCACCAGGTCGTGAGCGTGAAGCTCGACCAACCGACGGTGTGTCCGCAGGCGGCCGAGGCCAATCGGCGGCTCGCTGCGTGTGGCCAGCGCCAGCTGCGATCCGGAGGGCATGTGTTCCGCCATCGCCGTAACGGAGTGCAGCGAAACCGAGTCCTCGAGCGACTGCAGGTCGTCCAGCACGAGTACGAACGGCCGTTCACGCCCGCGCAGCGATTCGACGAGTCGGGGAACGACCACCTTGCGGATGCTGGGGCGCGGTGTCGCCAGGCCCTCGAAGACCCCGCCGTCGATCGGCTCGATCTCGTCCAGCGCGGAGGCGATCGACCCGACCATGAACGCCGGGTCGTTGTGCCGGTCGTCGAACGTGACCCAGATGAATGGGCGCTCGTCGGCCGCGTCCCATTCGGACAGAACCGTGGTCTTCCCGTAGCCCGCGGGTGCGATGATCACGGCTGTCGAAGCATCGGCGGCGTTTAGCAGCCGTGACACGAGCCTCTCGCGCGGGATGGACGCCCGGCGGGCGGCGTGGTCCTCGACAGCTAAATCGGATGCCCGCGGCGGAGTATCAGCCTTGTCGGTGAGCCTCGACGTCCTTGTCCCGGCCACCTAAGACCGCTCCTGTTTTGCTGACATCCGGTCCTTCCCCGGTTCATCGCTGCAGCTCTGCCTCGGTGAACCGTTGCCGCCGGTCAGTGTACTGCCCAACTATCAGCCCTACTCCTCCAGGACGCTCCGCTGGCTGAGCACGTAAAGGAAGCCCAGCGCCGGCAGCACCAGGACCACGGCGATGCCGAATACGATCAACACCCCGATCAGGGTGTCTTGGTCTGCGGCGCCGGCAGAGATCGTCAGCGTCTCGGGGAGCAGGTACGGGTATTGCGCCACGCCCCAGGCCCAGATCACCGCGGCCACCGCCCCCACCGCCAGCACCCGGGCGCCGCGCCGCGCGCCGCGTTGCAGCAACGCAAGCACCCCGAGCCCGCAGGCGGCCGAAAGAATCACCAGCGGCAGCCCCTCGCTGACGAGGCCGTCGTAGATGTAGCGCGCGTCGGAGCGGAAGACGAGGATCCCGGCAAGGGCGAGAGCACCAGCCGCAAGCGCGGCGCCGAGGGCGCGCACCGTGAAGTAGCGCTCGAGGTCGGCGTCGCCGGCCCTGCGCGAGTCGCTGACCAGGAAGACGGCGGCGAGGTAGGCGCTGGTGGCCACGAACAGCGCGCCGGTCAGCAGCGAGGCGGCGTTGACCCAGCTCGTCACCGGGTCCCCCTCGGCGTTTCCGAGCGGCACCCGGCCCGAGGCGACGGCACCCACCACGGTGCCCATGAAGAACGGGGTGACCAGCGACGAGAGCCCGAAGATCGCCTGGGAGACCTGGCGCCCCCGAGCGCCCGCCGCCAGCCGGTGGAAGGCGAATCCGCCGCCCCGGAGCACGATCCCGAGCGCAGCGAGGCTGAGGGGGATGAAGAGCGTGGAGAAAACCGCCGAGAAGGCCGCCGAGAAGGCCGTCCAGAGGACGACCAGGACGAAGATCAGCCAGACGTGATTGGCCTCCCAGACGGGGCCGATCGCCCAGTCGATCAGCGCGCGCACCCGCTTGCCGCGGTCTCCGCCTCCGGCGAGCAGCGACCAGAACCCCCCGCCGAAGTCGGCGCCGCCGAACACCGCGTAGAGGGTTACGCCGACCCACAGCACGCCGGCGACGGCGTCTGCAGTGCTCACTCCGAGCCCCCGGCGGTGGACGTCGCCGCGGGCGCGCCGTCCCTGGGCCCGTAGGGGACTTCCTCGTCGGAGACGTCCCCTTCGCGCCAGCGACGTGCCATCGAGCGCAGCACGAGTATCGTCGCTGCCCCCAGGAAGGTGTAGAGGGCAAGCACGAGGCCGAAGGTCACCCAGATCCCGCCGGCGTCCGTCACCGCCTCCTCGGTCCGCATCACCTCGTAGACGACCCACGGCTGGCGGCCCACCTCGGTCACTATCCAGCCGCTCTCGAGGGCCAAGATCGTCGCCACCCCCGACATGGCCACGGCCCGCAGGAACCATTTCGTCTGGGGGATATCGCGGCGGCGCCACCAGACGAAGCCGAACCAGAGCCCGAGGAGAATCAGGGCCGATCCGACCCCGACCATTAAGTCGAAGGCCCAATGCAGCAGGGTGTTGGCCGGCGGCCGGTCCCTGGCGGGCACGGTGTCGAGGCCGGTCACCTCGGTGTCGGTGCTGAATCCGACCAGCCACGAGTCGAGCCCCGGAATGCCGATCCCCCCCTTGACCCCGTCCTCGGTGCAGCGGCCGCCGATGTATTCGGTGACGTTGGTGGAGGTCGTCTGCACGCACTCCATCGCCGCGAACTTGATCGGCTGGTCCTTGGCGATCTCGCGCGCCGCCGTGTCGCCGACCACGAACTGGATCGGCGCCAGGATGCAGCCGACCGTCAGCGGGATCAGCAGGCCGAGCCGGTGATGGCGGTCGCGGCGGCCCCGCAGCATCCCGACCGCGTAGACCGAGGCGACCAGGAAGCAGGTGACCAGGTAGGCGGCCAGGATCATGTGCGGGACCTCGTAGGGCACGGCCGGGTTGAAGATCACCTTGAGCGGGTCGACGTCGGTGACGGCGCCATCGGCACCCAGCGTGAAGCCCTGGGGCTGGTTCATCCAGGAGTTGACCGCGACCACCGAGAAGGCGCCCCCGATCCCGCAGATCGCGACCGGCACGCCAGTCCAGAAGTGCTTCCAGCCCGAGAGTCGCCTCCAGCCAAAGATGTAGATCGTCAGGAAGATCGCTTCGAGGAAGAAGAAGATCCCCTCGATCGTGAACAGGATCCCAAAGACCTCCCCGAAGCGCTGGGTGAACTCGGGCCAGAGCAGCCCGAACTCGAACGAGAGCACCGTGCCCGTGACGACGCCGACCGCGAACGTGACCGCCGCGACTTTCGACCAGCGCTGCGCCAGCTCGAGCGCCACCGGGTCATCGCGACGCAGGCCGATGTAGTTGGCGATCAGCATCATCGCCGGGAACCCCACGCCGAGGCAGGCGAGGATGATGTGGAAGCCGAGCGTGAAGGCCATCTGACTGCGCGCCGGCAGCAACTGGGAGGACGCCGCGAGCGTTGTCAGCTGCTCGATCACCGGACTGCCGCCGCCCGCTCGGTGTCGGCGCACTGCTGAAGGAGCTTTGCCGGCTGGGGGTCCCCGATGACGACATCACGCTAGCGCGGGTGGAGGCGGCTGAGGCGTTTCACCTGATCCGGAGGATGCGGGAGGCATTTCGCACCTGTTGAATGCCGATCAGATGGCAGACGCACCGCCGATCAGAGCTGCGGAGGACAGGGGCTGACGCCGTGGGGCTGGTGTTCCGAGTCCTGCTGGTCTGGCTCGTGGACGCGCTGGCGCTGTTCCTCCTGAGCGCAATCCTCCCTGGGTTCCAAGTCACGGACTTCGCCGCCGCGCTGTCTGCGGCGGCGGCGATCGGCCTCATCAACGGCTTGGTCTGGCCGCTGGTGATCCGCTTCGCCCTGCCCGTCGCGGTGCTGACGCTGGGGCTCGGCGCCTTGATCCTGAATGGCGGCGTGATCCTGGCCGTCAGCGCGTTCGAGCCTGGGTTCCACGTCGACGGCCTGGCGGAGGCGATCGTGGTCGCGATCGGCCTCACCCTGCTCACGACGTTGATCTCCTCGGCGCTGGCGATCGACGACGACGCAATGTGGGTCCGCCAGGTGGTCCGCCGCCGTGCGCGCCGGGCGGGTGACGCTCAACCCTCGGAGGTGCCGGGGCTGCTCTTCCTGGAGATTGACGGCCTCGCCCATGACGTGCTTCGCCGCGCCGTGCGCGACGGCAATGCCCCCACCATCGCCCGCTGGCTGCGGGAGGGCAGCCATCACCTGATCTCCTGGGAGACCGGGTGGTCGTCGCAGACCGGCGCCTGCCAGGCCGGCCTGCTTCACGGAAACGACGAGGACTACCCAGCCTTCCGCTGGTGGGAGAAGGACCGTGGCAAGCCGATCGTGACCAACCACCCGCGCGACGCCGCCGAGCTCGAGCGGCGCCACTCGAACGGGCGCGGCCTCCTGCACGCCGACGGCGCGAGTCGGGCCAACATCCTCTCCGGCGACGCCCCCCACAGCCTGTTGACGATGAGCACCGTGCTCGACCGCGACCGGGGAGGGATCGGCCACGACTACTTCGCCTTCTTCGCCCAGCCCTACAACGTCGCCCGCACCCTGCTGCTCGGGATCGCCGACATCGCCGAGGAGCGCTACTTCGCCTCCCAGCAGCGGCGCAGAGACGTGCAGCCGCGGATCCCGCGCCCGCGCTCGTACGCGGTCATGCGAGCGTGGGGAACGGTGATCCAGCGCGATCTCCAGGTTGCGACGATCATCGGCGACCTCTACGCCGGGCGTCCGGTCGCCTATACGACCTTCCTCGCCTACGACGAGGTGGCTCACCACTCGGGGATCGAGCGGGCGGACGCGCTCGCGACCCTGCGCCGGGTGGACCGCCAGCTGGCGCGGATCGAGGCGGCGGCCCGCCACGCGCCCAGGCCGTACCGCTTCGTCGTCCTCTCGGACCACGGCCAGACACAGGGCGCCACCTTCCTCGACCGCTACGGGGTCTCGCTCGAGGACGTGGTCACCGAGGCGTGCGACACCGAGGTGGAGGCCAACCAAGAGGAGAGCGACGTCGCAATCAACTACCTGAGCGCCTCCGTCACTGAGGCCGCCCAGGCTGACACCGCCGCGGGCCGCCGGCTGCGCCGCGCCACCGAGAGTCGGCAGGTCGACGGAGCCGTGGTTTTCGGAGTGAGGGAAGGGGACCGGGACACCGAGGATGAAGGCGACGATCGGAAAAGCCTCCCGCCCGAAATCTCGGTGATGGCGTCAGGGTGTCTCGGCCTTATCTCGTTCCCGCGGGAGCCGGGTCGGGTGACGCTCGAGTGGATTGGGTCCCGGTACCCAAGGCTGCTGCCGGCCCTACGCGACCATCCCGGAATCGGGTTCCTGCTGGTCCGCTCGGGCGAGCGCGGTGGTCTCGTCATTGCCCGCGACGGCACGCATGAGCTCGAGACCGGCCGGATCGAGGGCTCTGACCCCTTGGCGCCTTTCGGTCCCAACGCCGCTCGCCACGTCAAGCGGACCGACGGCTTCCCGCACTGCGCCGACATCATGCTCAACAGCACCTTCTGGGCCGAAACCGGGGAAGTGGCGGCCTTCGAGGAGTTGGTCGGATCGCACGGCGGCATGGGCGGCACTCAGAGCCACCCCTTTGCGATCGTCCCGGACGGCTGGTACCTGCCCGAGGAGCCGATCGTCGGCGCCCCAGCGATGCACCGCGTGATGCGCCGCTGGCTCGCCGACCTCGGTCACGACGCCTACCGCGAGCCCCGATAGGGTCCTCGCAGTGAACTTCCTGACACTCCTCCCGATGGCCTTCGTGATGATCGCCGGGCCGCAGATTCTCAGCGCCATCTTTCTCGCCACCAGCGACAACTGGCGGCGGGTCTCAGCCGCCTACATCGCCGGCGCGGCCCTCTCCATCACCCTCATCGTCACGATCGCCTACCTCGTCCTCAATGGCGCCGCCGACCAGGGCGCCTCGAACGAAACGATTTACGTGATCGTGCTCGTGCTCCTGGTCGCCGCCATGTTGAACGTGTACCGGAAAAGAAAGACGTCGGAGCCTCCCAAATGGATGGGCAAGCTCCAAACGGCAAGTCCGGGGTTCTCATTCAAGCTCGGATTCCTGCTGTTGGGTGTGTTCCCGACCGACATCCTCACCTCGGCCGCCGTGGGCTCCTACCTGGCAGCTCATGACGACCCGTGGTGGCACTGCCTCCCTTTTGTGGCGCTCACGCTTCTGTTCCTTGCGCTGCCGTCGCTCCTGCTGCTGGCCTTTCGTGAGCGCGGTCAGGCCTTCCTGCCGAAGGCGCGCGACTGGATGAACACGAATTCCTGGGTAATCAACGAGATCGTGATCGTGTTCTTCATCGCCATCACGATCTCGAGCCTTGCGGGATAGCCGGTCAGACACCCGCTCAGTGGGTGACGCTGGTCTTGACCCGTTTGCGCTCTGACTCGGTCACTGGCCCCTTCTCCTCGAGTGTCTTGATTGCCCCGGCGATGTCGTCGTTGAGCGTGTTGACCAGCGAGCGGCTCAGGTTGAGCTTGACCAGGGCGCGCATCATCTTCACGTCCTGGGCGTTCGGCGGCATCGTGTAGGCGGGCACCATCCAACCGCGCTCGGCGGCCAGCTGGAAGGCGATGTCGAACTCGTCGTAGGGATGCTCCTCGGCGAGGTTGAAGGCGACCAGCGGCAGCGTCTCCTCGCCCTCCCCGACGATCTGGAACTTGCCGATGGCCTCGATGTCTCTGGCCAGCGACTCCGCGTTCTGCTGCATGATCTCCATGATCCTTCGGTAGCCCGCCTTGCCGAAGCGGACGAAGTTGTAGTACTGGGCGAGGACCATCGAGGAGCCGGTCGAGAAGTTGAGGGTGAAGGTTGCGTCGGTCTTGCCTAGGTAGTTCTCGTAGAAGACCAGGTCCTCGGCGAGATCGGACTTCTCGCGGAAGATCAGCCAACCGATGCCGGGGTAGACGAGGCCGAACTTGTGGCCGGAGGCGTTGATCGAGCGCACCTGCTCCAGGCGGAAATCCCACTCGGAGTGGGGATAAAGGAAGGGCCACACGAAGGCGCCGCTGGCGCCGTCGATGTGGAGGGGGACGTCGAGGCCCTTCTTGTCCTTCAGCCCGACCAGGAAGTCGTTGATCCCCGCCACGTCGTCGGCGTGGCCGGTGAAGGTGGTGCCGACCACCGCCGCGACGCCGATCGTGTTCTCATCGACGTGCGGCTCGATGTCCTCCGGGCCGATCGTGTACTTCCCCGCCTGCAGGGGCACGATCCGCGGCTCCACGTCGAAGTAGCGACAGAACTTTTCCCAGACGACGTGGACGTCGCCGCCGAAGACGAGATTCGGGGTGTCGGTGGGCTTGCCGTCGGCCTCGCGGCGCTGGCGCCACTTCCACTTCAGCGACAGGGCTCCGAGCATGATCGCCTCCGAGGAACCCTGCGTGCTCGTGCCCGTGGTTTCGCCCGGCGCATGGAAGAGCTCGGCCAGCATCCGGATGCAGCGCTGCTGGATCTCGAAGGTCTGGGGGTACTCGGCGTGGTCGATGAAGTTGCGATGGAGGTTGTCGTCGATCACTCGCCGCGCCTCGGGCTCCATCCAGGTGGTGACGAAGGTGGCCAGGTTGCGCTCCGGTATGCCCTCCACGGCAAGCTCCTCGCCGACCAGGCGCATCGCGGCGATCGCCGTCATCGGGTCCTCCGGGATCGCGTGGTCAGGGGCAGCCTCGGTCAGGAAGGCGCCGGGCGCCGCCATCTGGGGAAAGTCCGGTGCGTCGCTCATCGCGTCCTCCTCAGCTCGGCCCGGACGATCTGACTGTGCCCGGATTGACACAGATAACATCACCCTGGCTCTCGATCGCATCATGCAAGAAGGGTGAAATTGAGGCCGTTTCGGTCATCGGAACGAGCTAAGGAGACTTAGGAGATGCTGCTCGCAACGGACTACCCGTTTCTAAGCATCCTCTGGACGATGATCATCTTCTTCGCCTGGGTGATCTTCGTCTGGATCGCGTTCACGGTGCTGATCGACGTCTTTCGCCGCCACGACATAAGTGGCTGGGGGAAGGCCGGCTGGGTGATCTCGGTGATCGTCTTCCCGTTCCTCGGCGTGTTGGTCTACCTGATCACCAACCACCAGGGAATGGCCGAGCGCAATGTGAAGCAGGCCAAGGACACCCAGGCGCAGTTCGACGAGTACGTGCGCCAAACCGCCGCTTCGGGCGGCCCGGCGGCCGAGATCGAGAAGGCCAAGCGGCTGCTCGACAGCGGCGCCATCAGCCAGGCCGAGTTCGACGCGATCAAGGCGAAGGCGGTCGCGTAAGAGCCTGGGCCTTTGGCTGGACAGAGGGTCGCCGGTTGAATCCGGCGCCCCGCTCGTACTAAGCCGATCCGAGGATGCGTCGCTTCTCCCGCTCGAACTCGTCGGCGTCGAGAGCCCCGGCTTCCCGCAGCTTGGTGAGTCGCTCCAAGCCTTCGAGCCGCCTCTCCTCGGGAGGCACGCCGGCGGTCGGCTGTCGGCGGCGCCTGTCCCTCGCCCCCGCGAACGCCGCGCGCACACCTCCCGGCTGCCAGGTCTCGTTGGGGAAGTCCCGCAAGGCCTGAAGGCGAAGCGCCTCGAGGCCGGCGATCGCGAGGGCGATCAGGATCAGCGACGGAATCAGGCGCTCAGTCCCCTGCGTCGGCGCCCACCAGAAGACGAGCAGCATGATCACGGCGAGTACGGCATAGGCGATGCGGCGCGGGCGCAGTGCCGGGGTCATTCCCCTGCGTAGCTCCACCGCGGCGTGTCCCGGGCCCGCCAGCCAGGCGCCGAGCACGATCACGACCCCGTAGCCGATCATCGCGCTCCCGATCCCCTCGAGCAGCGACGTGAGGATGTCCCAGGCGGAGCTGGCGGCCGGTTCCACCGCCGCCGTCGTGGTCAGCGCGCCGACCACGTAGTTTCCGGCGAGCGAGCGACCCACGATCACCGCGACGCCGATTCCGATGAAGCAGAAACCGACCGTCCGCAGGGTCTCGCGGCGCCGGCCCTTCGCCAGGGAGATCGCAAGGGCGTAGAGGGCCAGCGCTGCCAGCGGCAGCGCCAGGGCGAGCTTCTGCAGCAGGTTGAGGAGATCCTGGGCGAAGGTGATCTCGTCCGAGCTGACGACCTCGAGCTGCCCCACGTCGGGGGGGATCTTCCCGGCCACGTCGACCCCGGCCTGAGAGCCGATCTGCGTCACGAGGGTTCCCAGGTCGAGCGTCACGTCACCGCTCTCGGTGGAGACGACCGTTCCTCCTCCCTGGATCAGATTGAGGAGCGCCGCGTGAGCCTGCTCGTTGGCCTGCCGCCAGAGCAGCTGCACCCGCGGGCGCTGGAGGGCCTCCTCGGCGACTCGCGCCGCGAGCTGGCGAAGCGCTCCGGCCGCCGGGCCGGCGAGTACGTCGGCCCGAGGCGGGAGCGCTTTCTTCAGCTGCGCCTCGACGTCGACGTTCGCGTAGAGCTCGTCGACCAAGAACGCGGCGAGCGCGTCGCGGATGTCCTCATCCTCGAGCAGCTTGGTGCTCGTCTCGGCGTAGGTGCTCGACTCCAGGAGCTGCCGCTTCGCCCAGACGGCGAATACCGAGACGAAACCGACCAGCGTGGCGATTACGAGAATCGCTGTGATGGTGCGCCGGAGGGGCGGGCGGTCGGGGCTCATGAACACGTCATCGTCGCTTGCACTGAACGAGCTAGCCCGGGGGGGCCAGTCTTCGCCCGCGCCCGTCAAACCTAACCGGTCTCACCGTCTCGCCGGTTCCTGGTCGGCCATCTCGCGGGAGAAGAACTCCAGCGCCGTGCGGGTCTTTGTCTCCTGCTCTCCGAACAGGTTCACCCCACGCTCGGCGAGGTACGCCCGCGTTTCGGCGGCGACCTGGAATGCCTCGTTGGGCTTGCACTTTGTGGACAGCTCGAGGATCCGCGAGCCGTCGGGGTACATCCACATCTCGACCGCCAGCTTGCGGTCGTAGCCTTCCGGCGAGAACTTGAGCTTCAGGACGTGGACCGGGCCAAGCACGGAGAGGTCGTCCAGCTCGATCGCCTCGGGGGCATGAGCGGCGAAGAACGCCCGTTGATCCTTGGAGAACAGCTTGTGCAGCGGGCGGCTCCCAGCCATCGCGCTCTTGACGTCGCCGGCGCCGAGCTGCCCCTTGAAGGAGCCCGAGCAGACGTAGCCTCCAGGGAGCGCGTCGACCTCGACCCCGAAGCTCTTCGAGCTCCGCACGTCGGCCGGAAGGTCCTCCGGAACGACGGGCCGCAGCTTGATCACCGAGTCGTCCGGTTTCTCCTGGGTTCGACGGGCCCGCGCGACGACCCCGCTTCGGTCGAGCGCCAGGTCCGGCGTGTCGAAGAAGAAGACCTGACGGAGCACGGCATCCAGCGGGTCGAGCCCGAGCGCTACGACCGTGGAGCGTCGATCCTCGTCGGGCACGGTCAGCTTCAGCTCGACGCTGTCGGCCTCGCGGATTAGTCCGATCAGCTCCTGGAGGTCGCGGTCGGAGAGCTGCGGGGCACCTTCGGTCGAATTCATTGCTGCACGCTCCCTTCGGTCGCGGTCGAGTCGAGCTGGTCCTTGGCGATCGGGCGCATCGTGTCCACCGTAATGAAATCGTGCATCGAGGCGCTTCCACATCACGCGATGCGGGTGAAATCGCGTTCGTCAGGCCTACGGTTAGACTCGAACCGAGATGGGGGAGACTCACGGACCGCCTACATCAGGTGGACGGCCTCCGGACGGGGGACCGGAATCGCTCCCCGCACGTCTACTGGGGACCGGGGCGCGGGGGGCGCGGCAGGTGGCCAGGGCTACCGGGATCGACAACGCGATCGAGGTGGCCGCGGAGGAGACGGTTGTTCGCGCTGTGGAGAGCCAGGCCTTCGAGCGCGCGCTCGAGCGGGTTCTCAGTGGTCCGCTGATAGAGGAGGCGGTCGAGGATGCCCTGACGAGCCCGGCTGTCGAGCGAGCACTGGCCAATGCTCTCGACAGCGAGATGTTGGACCGCATCTGGGAGAGGCTGCTCGCCAGCGACGAGGCGCAGAAGCTCGTCGAGCGGATCGCGGAGGCCCCCGAGGTTCGCGCGGCCGTGGCAGCGCAGGGGGTCGGCCTGCTGGCTGACCTGGGCCGGGGGGCCCGTAGGGTTGCCCGGAGCCTGGACGACGCCGTCGAGAGGGGGGTACGCCGCCTGCTATCTCGGCCCAGGCGCGAGCAGCCCACCGCCTGCGCCGGGCTGGTGACCCGCGTGTTGGCGCTGGCGCTCGATGGCGCGATTATCAACGCAGGCTTCCTTGTCGTGTCGGCGCTGGTGGCCCTTGTTGTTTCAGTGGTCTCCGGAGACAGCAACGGCGTCGGCGCCGCTGCGCTGGTGGCCGGGGCAGGGGCCTGGGTCGCGGCATTGGCGGTCTACCTTCTCTCCTTCTGGGCACTCGTCGGACAGACTCCGGGGATGCGCTTCCTGGGCATCAGGCTCGATGCGGGAGGCGCGCCCCGGATCGGATTGCGGCGAGCGTTGCGGCGGCTGCTCGGCGCTGTCCTCGCGGCGATCCCCCTCTTCCTTGGCTATCTCGGGGTGCTCCTGAACGAGCGACGCCGCGGCTGGCAGGACCGGATCGCCGGCACCGATGTCCTCTACGTCCGTGAGGTGCTGCCGGCAGCACCTTGGTCGGCGCCGGCGGGCGAGGCATCCGGCCATTCCGGCGACAATCGCGCGCAGCCCGGTCGCGCGTAGCGCTCGCCTCACCCGTCGGGGAGCTGCGCCTTCTGCTTCGCGAACTCCTCATCGGTCAGCACGCCCTCGTCGTGCAGCTTGCCGAGCCGCTCGAGTCGCTGGATCGCGTCGAACTCGCGTTGCTCCTCTCGGCGCTTGCCCATGTGGTAGGCCCCACCGCCGATCGCGGCGGCTCGGAGCAGCGGCCGTCGTCGCACCAGCAATGGCATTGCGGGCCTCCTACTCCTCGTACTCCGGGCCCTCGGGTAGTGATAGGCCGAGGGCCAGCATGATCTCGGGCGCGGCAGCGACGACCTTCGGCCCGCCGACCTGGGGGGCGATGGCGCGCAGCACCCCGAGAATGTCCTCGGGCCTGACGCCGACGTCCACCGCGTTCGCCACCTGCCACGCGAAGGACGCCGGCGGCGCGTCGATCGCGATCAGCGCAGCGATCTTCACCAGCGCGAACGTCCTCTCGTCGAGTCCGGTGGCCGCGCGGTACTCCTCGCGTAGCCCGAGGGCACCTTCGAGCGTTTCCAGCTTGCCGGCGGAGATGCCCGCCAGCGCTTCATGGGTGTCCCGTGCTACCGCGACCATGCGGCCTCCTTCCATCGGTGTCGGTCACCTGCACGGATGGAATCGATCTGGCGGCTTCCCCGCATCATGCGATGCGGGTGAAATCGCGCGACGACGGCCCGCGGATCAGCCGAGCGCGTCGCTGAAGGTCTTCAGGGCGGGGTAGAGCAAGGTGATCAGGATCGCCGGGAAGATGCAGAAGACCAACGGGAAGAGCATCTTCACCGGCGCCTTCTGCGCCCGAGCCTCGGCCCGCGCGCGGCGGCGCGAGCGCATCTCGACGGCGAGGCCGCGCATGATCTCTCCGAGCGAGACGCCCAGGTTCTCCCCCTGCGTCACGGCACGCACGAACGAGCGCATCGAAGGCGTGTCGGCGCGCTTCAGCATGCTCTGCATCGCGGCGTTCGACGAGAGGCCCATGCTCTGCTCCTGAAGCATCAGGTTGATCTCCTCGCCCAGCGGGCCCCTCAGCTCCTTGGCGGAGAGCCGCAGCGCACCACCGAGCCCGATGCCTGCCTCGACCGTGACCACGAGCGAGTCGATCAGCTCGGGGAGCTCGCCGTCGATCTGGTCACTACGCCGCTGCGCGCGCATGCGCAGCAGGGTGAGCGGCACGATCCAGCCGCCGGCGGCCACCAGCGGAACGCCCACCACCGCCAGCGCTGCCGGAGCGCCTGACGCCGCGATCCACAGCCACAGCCCGATCAGCCCGGCCGCGCCGATGGCGCGGTAGCCCAGGAACCTGCCCGGGGTCATCGTGTAGACGCCGGCCGAGCTGAGCAGAACCCGGACCTCGTCGGCATCCTCGCGGCCCAGCCGCGGCAGGACGGCACTGCCGACCCGCTCCGCGAGCCGATCGAGCGCGGCGCTGAGCGGACCAGAGGCACGCTCGTCGAGATCGACCACCGGGAACCCGTAGGAGCCGATCTGGCCGACCCGCTCCTCGGCGCGGAGCCGTGGCAGGGCAATCGCGCGGGCGGTTAGCGCCACCGTGGCGCCGGCGAGCAGCAGGCCGATTATCAGCAGCAGGATCACTCTTACCCCCTCAGTCGCGGATGTCCACGATCCGCTTGATGAACAGCGAGCCGAGCAGCGAGAGGCCGACCCCCACGAGCAGCAGGACCTGCCCCGTGCCGGTCTCGAACAGCGGCTTCATGTACTCGTCGTTGATGAGCGTGATCGCGCCGACGAGCGCGAACGGAAGCACCGAGACCACGATCTGCGAGAGTCGGCCCTGGGCAGTCAGGGTCTCCATCAGGCGCCGCAGTGTGCCCCGCTCACGGACCGTCTCGGTCACGCGATCGAGCACCTCCGCCGTGTTGCCGCCGGTCTCACGCTGGATGATCGCGACCAGCGCGACCTGCTCCAGGTCGCGGTTGTCCATCCGGCGGGCCACGTCACGCACCGCGTCCTCGAGGGGCACGCCGAGCCGCTCGTCGTTGACGATGCGCCGGAACTCCGAGCGCGTCGGCTCGGGAGCCTCGTCGACGACGACCGAGATCGCGCCGACCATGCTCTGCCCGGCACGAAGTGCCGAGGCGACGATCTGCAGGTTGTCGGCGAGCTGCTCCGCGAACTCGTGTCGCTGGTGGCGCAGCTTTCGGTTGATCACGAGGCGCACGGCCGGGATCACGAGCAGTCCGAGCGGCGAGAGCGTCGCCGAGCCGGCTCCCCACCCGATCAGCAGCACCATCACCAGCGCCGCGAGCGCGGTCGCGGCAACGATGTGGATCGCGGGCATCTTGATCCGGGCGACGTCGAGCTCCTCCTTGAAGCGCTCCCACCACTGCTGGCCGTCGAGCGCACGCTCCACGGGGCCGCGCAGCCCGCGGCGCGCCTCTCTGTCACGGCGGGACGAGGGGTCCTCGGAGTCGCCGCGCACCTGCACGAAACGGGCCAGCCGATCGCGAACCGTTTCGCGCTGCGGCCGCGCTAGCGCGAAGAGCGACAGCCCCAGCAGCGCGGCGACGATCACGATCGCTCCCAGCATCGTCCACGTGGCCTTCCAGAAGCTGCCCTCCTCGGCGGCCTTCGCGCCCCCGGCGACCGTCGCCGGTACGACGTAGCGGTCCCGCGCGACGCCGGCGACGCCGGCGACCTGAACCTCGACGGTGAGCGTCTCGCCGCGCTCCCCGGCGGATCGGTAGCGAAGAAGGTAGTCGCTGGCGAGAATGTCCCCGAAGCGCTCGAGGATCGGCGTCAGCTCCCGAGGCTTGGCGGCGTCGGCGAACGCGCCGCCGATCGCGAGCTCCTCGAGCGCCCTCGGGTCGAAGTCCTCGGAGTGAAGCCCGACGCTGAAGACTCGGACGCCCGCCCCCCTGGCCAGCGCGCCGACGTCGGCGAGCGAAGTGGCGCTGCCGGTGTCGGCGCCGTCGGAAAGCAAGACGACAGATCCTGCGGTGATCCCGGCCTCGTCGAGCATCCGCAACGCCGCCGCTAGCGCGTCCTGAACGTGTGTGGACGGTCCTAGCTCCGGCTCGGTGGAGATCGCTTCCGTGATCTCCCCGTCTTCGCTCGTGAGCGGCAGCACGACGTCGACCTCGCGGTTGAACGTCACGACGGCGAGCTCCTGTCCCGGCGAGCGGCGGTCGGCCAAGGCCCGGCCCGCGCGCATCGCTTCCTCGATCGGGCTGCCGGCCATGCTTCGGCTGGCGTCGATCACAAGCACGGTCGCGAACTCGCCCGCTCCCGCCGCCCCGGCGGACTGGAGCCCGACGCCGTCGACCGCCTCGCCGTTCTCGCGCACGCTGACGTCTCCGGGACCGAGGGCGACCTCCGTCGGAACGTGAAGCGTGTAGGCGCGCTCCGGGAAGGCCGGCCCACCGGCCTCGTTGATCCTCGGGCCGTCGGCGAGCGCCGCCGGCGCGAGGGAAAGCGCCGCCGCACCGGCGGCGCCGAGCAACGAGCTCGCGAGTCGGCGCCGGCCCATCAGGCCGGGCTCCCCGCTCGTCCGCCGTTGCCCCAAGTGTGCAGGTCGGCGTCGATCTGAGGCCGGGCATTGCCGAACAGGTGGGTCGGCAGCTCCACGCCGCGCTTGCGGAACTTGTCGAGGAACGTCGGGTGGATGCCGGTCGGCGCCAGCTTGCCGATCACCGTGTGATCCGGACTCACGGCCTCGACCTCGAAGGTGAATATGTCCTGAAGGGTGATCACGTCGGACTCCATGCGCTGTACCTCGGCGATCGAGGTGACGCGGCGACCGCCGTCCTGGAGGCGCTCGAGGTGGATGATCAGCTCGAGCGCCGCCGAGACCTGCTGCCGGATCGCGCGGACCGGCAGGTCGAAGCCCGACATCAGGACCATGGTCTCGATCCGCGAGAGCGCGTCCCGGGGCGAGTTGGCGTGGATCGTCGTCAGCGAGCCGTCGTGGCCGGTGTTCATCGCCTGGAGCATGTCCAGAGACTCCGCCCCGCGAACCTCGCCGACGATGATCCTGTCCGGCCGCATCCGCAGCGAGTTGCGAACCAGCTCGCGGATCGAGATCTCCCCCTGGCCCTCGATGTTCTTCGGCCGCGCCTCGAGGCGCAGGACGTGACGCTGGTTGAGCCGCAGCTCGGCCGCATCCTCGATCGTCACGATCCGGTCGGCATCGGGGATCGCGGTCGAGATGGCGTTCAGAAGCGTCGTCTTGCCGGTTCCCGTCCCGCCGGAGACGAGGATGTTGAGCTCCGCTCGGACGCAGCGCTCGATGAACTCCACGACCTCGGGACTCACCGACCCGAGCTGGACCAGGTCGTGCAGGGTCAACCGCCGCCGCGAGAACTTGCGGATCGTGACGAGCGGGCCCGAGAGCGAGAGCGGCGAGATGACCGCGTTGACGCGGCTGCCGTCCGGCAGGCGTGCATCCACCATCGGCGACGACTCGTCGATCCGCCGCCCGATCTGGGCCACGATCTTGTTGATGATCCGGCGTACGTGGGAGTCGTCGATGAACCGCACCGCCGTCTTGAACAGGCGGCCGCTGCGCTCCACCCAGACGTCGTGGGCGCCGTTGACCATGATCTCCGTCACCGTGTCGTCCGCGAGCAACTTCTCCAGCGGCCCGTGGCCGACGGCGTCGTCGGTGATCTCGTCCAGCAACCGATCGCGGTCGGCCCGGGCCACCCCCTGCTCCTGCTCGAGCAGGTGGCGGACTTCCGCGCGGACCTGGCGCCGCATCTCCTCGGGCTCCATCTCGGTCTCGAACAGCGCCCGCCCGAGGTCCACGATCACTGCCTGATGTACGCGGTTCTTGAGCTCGGCGAACGGGTCGACGTGACCGACAGGCGGCCGCGCCGAGTTCACCGCGAGGCGCTCGTGCAGTTGCATCAGCCGGCCCTCCAGATGCGCAGGCCGCGCCGGCGGCGACCGTTCTGTGCCGGCACGTCGCCGTTGCCGTTGACGTCGGATGCGCGCACGTAGAGCGCCGCGAGCTCGCGGAACGCGCCGGCGACCTGCGAGCGGCTCTTGCCCTGGACGACCGGCACGCCCTCGTTGAGCGAGCGCGGGACGTCCCTGTCACTTGGCACCAACACGTCGGGCCTCCGGCCGACGATCGCCTCGACGTCGGAGTGGTCGAGGCCGACCTGGCTATGGGCGCGGTTGAGCACGAGCGAGACCGCCTCGCCGTCGTAACCCATCAGCTCGAGCGTCTCCAGCCCGAGCTTCGTGTTCTTGAGCGAGAGCGTGTCGAGCATCCCCACCATGCAGACATGGGAGGAGGCATCGACAGCGGCGATCACCGCCGGGGTGAAGTCGGGCGGCGAGTCCACGACGACGAAGTCGTGGGTCGCCCGCAACACCCCGTAGACCTCCCGCAGGAGGTCGTTCGAGACCACGCTCGCCTGGTCGGGACGCAGCGGCGCCAGCAGAGCCCGTGCCCCCGACTGGTGGGTCGAGAGATAGGCATCGAGCTTCTCCGCATCCAGCGCCCCGCCCGAGGTGGCGAGGTCGTAGAGAGTCCGCTCGGGCGGAAGCCCGAGCGCCAGCCCCACGTCGCCGAACTGGAGGTCGAGGTCGACCACGGCCGACCGCTTGCCCTGCCGGGCGAGCTCGACGACGAGGTTGGACGCCGCGACCGTCTTGCCCGTGCCGCCCTTCGGCCCGAGCACGCAGATCATCGGCGCCAGCTCGCCCCGCGAGTCGACCTCGCGACGGCGATGCCGGGCAAGCGCCTTCTCGAACGAGAACATCACCCGCTCCGGCGTCTCCGGCAACTTGATCACGTCGTCCGCGCCCGCCTCGAAGAGGGCGGGCACGAAGTACTCCGGGGGCGATTCGCAGAGCACCACGACCGGTCGACCTGACCGCATCGACGCGGCCCGGCGGACGAGCTCGAGTACCGCGTCCGGCGCACCGTGACAGGCGATTGCCAGCAGGTCAGTGGTCGTGTCCTGGAGCGCGTGGTTGGCGTCCTCCAGGCCCTCGACCACCCCGGCGATGCCGACCTGGCCTTCGGCCGGGACGGATGCCTGGACGAGACCGCGGTCGACGTCCTCGTCGAGGACGATGGTTGCCTTGATCGGGTCATGCATCGCTCAGCCCCCCAGCTGGATCGTGTCGAGCCCGAGCAGGCTCTCGAGCTGGACCGGGGTGATCTTCGAGTCCTTCGCCAGCGTCGGCGGCCGGACTGTCAGCCAGATGTCGCCGGTGTCGGAGGCGAACGCGATCCGGCTCGCCTCGACGTCGGTGACGCGGACCACGACCTGGTGCTCGTCGTCGTTCGACGACGCGTCCGGCGCCTCCGGCGCCTTGAGGACGAGCACGTCACGCGCGAGCACGTCCATGACCGGCCGTGTGCGACCGCCCGACTGCTCCGCGTTGAAGCCGCCGAGGACGTCGATGCGCGAGCCCGCGTCGAGCTGGCCGACGTTCCCTTCGGCCTCGGCCACCGGGATCGAGAGCGCCCGTTGGATGCCCTCGAGCCGCCCGGCGATCGGGTCGGCGCCGGAACCGAAGCTGTCAGCGGTGAGCTGCTCGCCCTCGTAGATGGCCTCGGTTGCGACCTGGCCGCGAAGCGCGGACGGATCGGCGAAGGCGCCCTCGGACGCATCGACCTCGCTCACCTTGGTCGAGCTGAACAGCCCGGCCTCGGCGATCACGTCGCCCGACGTGCCCTTGTCGACCGCGCGGTTGGCGAGGAGGACCGTGACCTCGTCCGCACCCGAGCGCACGCTGTCGCGGTAGTTGCTCATGAACACGAGCAACACCGCGAGCGCCGCCAGGGCCGCCACGGCCGCCAGGGCGAAGGTGCCACTGCGCGTCGAGAGGACGAGCCTCTTCGACCCGACTGGCGGCGGCGTCTTCCTCTTCGGAGTCAGCTCAGGTGTGGTTGTTGGCATGGGTTTCCCCCTCCTTGTTGTCTCTCATCTGGTCAGCACCGCCACGCAGGAGCCCAGCTCTTCGCTGTCGCAGAGCTGCTCCCCGGCGGAGCCGTCGTTGATGGTTTGCACGTACTTGATGAAGTGGCCGACGATCGACTTGGAAGGCGCTGGATCGTCCGTGGGGCAGTCCGACTGCGAGCCGTCCCAGCCGGTGGCGTAGAAGACCGCGAAGCCGGTGACCGGCACGTTCTCCTGACCGCTTGACTGGAAGGTCCCGAACGGAGTGATGAACACCGGCACGATCCGCGGGTCGTCCTGCTCGAAGTCGGGGAAGCTGGACCAGTTGTTGGGGCTGACGCAGCTCGAGGGGTTCTCGTCGCCATGGACTCGCAGGTTCATCCCCTTGATGATCTGCCCGGTCTTGTCGCCCGTCTCCACGGCGACGCAGTCCCAGGGCGACGCGCTCGCCCACAGGGCGCCCCGCGTGCTTGGACACGCCGTGCCCTGGTTCCGCTCGTACTCCGGCACGCATCCGGCGGCGATCTCGTCTTGCAGGTTCGAGATCGCCGGATCGCAGTCGAGCGCCTGGTTCTGGCTGCCGCTCGTGCCGCCGAAGCGCAGCTCCACGATCGGGTCGTCGACGGTGTCCGCGTTGTCCTGGAGGCTCTGCTTGATGCCGATCTTGGCGACCAGGTCGTGGGTGCATGAGGACTGCACGGCCGAGCAGCGCTCGAACGAGTTCGCCCAGCCCGAGCCGCCCTCCCAGAGCTGCGCGAAGTGGATCGGCCCGCTGCGGGAGCTCGAGGCGGCGAAGCTCCGCGCCAGCGGCGCGCTCGACGACCCGAAGCTGCCCTTGCAGGTGTTGCCTCCGGTGCTCTTACAGGCGTTGCCGCCCAGGTTGCCCTTCGTCTCTTCCCAGTCGAGCCACACCTCAACCGGTCCGGCGTCCGGGTTGATCGTGGCCGGGGCGCCGTTCGTCTCCCACACGCTCGTGCTCGAGCCCGACGGACAGCCCGCGAGCGTCATCGGATAGGAGCTGCCGCCGACCCTTGCGACGAGCTTCGGACCGACCGCGGAGAGCTGGTCGCAGGGGCCGAAGTCGACCTCGGCGTGGACGCCGATCGTGCAGCCGGCGCTCTCGTCGTGGAAGTAGGGGTCGGGGCAGGTGCCGGGGGTGAGGTAGACGTTGCGAGCTATGGGCGGTCCCACGGCTTGCGCCCCGGAGCCGGCCATCGAATAGCCATGCGCGAGCAGGATCCCGTTCGCGGAGCCGGCGTCGTAGCACTCGACCAGCGGCTGGAGGCAGGTGGTCGAGGTGGCGCCTCCGAACGCCACCCGGACGCCGATCCGGTCGCGGTCGACCGTCAGCGGGAAGGGTGCGGAGGAGTTGTCCCAGATCGCGAGCCCGTTTTGCGAGCCGTTGTTGGTGATCCCGCGGCTGCCGAGCACCTCCCCTGTCGCCTCGTCGATGAACGTCACGCGGCCGACCTTGGGATTGGTGTCGGGGACTCCCACCGGCAGCGTTTTGCTGAAGCGCTCGCGCTGGCGGATCTCGACGCGAGCCTGGGTGTTGATGAAGTCCACGCTCGAGAACAGCCCCGCGGCCTGGAAGAAGAGCGGCAGGTCCGTCTCGGTCATCTTCACGTCGATTACATTCGTCCCGCACGGCGTGCCGTCCGGTGCCGTGTCGTCGACCGGGGTCTCCTGCGCGTGCCAGGTGTCTGAGTTGAGCTCCATGTGCGTCTCGTCGGGCGGGGTGCCGCCGAGCTGCTGGTTGAAGCCCGCCATCTCGTCGCCGGAGTAGAAGCGGGCCGTCTGCTCGATCGCTGCGTCGTCGCAGCCCGGGAGGTAGAAGTCGCCCGCCGCCGCGAGGGCCGCGGCGTCCGCCTGGGTCTGGAGGTGACGGCGGTGGGCGAACCAGTTGCCGACGTCGACGACCAGGACGACGATCAGGAGCAGGATCGGCAGCCACAGCACCGCCATCACGAGCGCTCCGCCATCCTCCGAGCCCAACATCGAACCTTCGTCCCCCCCGGCCCTCACGAGCAGCCTTCGGTGTACTCGCTCGGCTCGGCCTCGAGCCGCATCGTCGCCGAGCCGGTCAGGGTGGCCGTGGTCGCCCCCCCGAGCGCGTCCCCGATGAAGGGCATCCAGTTGTAGTCGACGCTCACCGTCGCCTCGACGGGGTCGCCAACGCCGGAGCTCCCGTCGGGGAACTCGATGCAGACCTCGGCACCCGCCGGCACCGAGGCGGTGCCGCCGTTGCGAAGCTCCCCGGTATCGGCCTGCTGCTGGACCGACTCCTGCAGCGTCCCGCCAGGCCCCGGGTTCCTATCCACCGCGGCCCAGCGGGCGGCGGCGTTGGCGAGATGGGTTTCGTCGATCCAGTAGTTGAAGACTCGTCCGAACTCGAGCATCCCGATCAGGAGCAGGAGCAGGATCGGGAGCACGAGGGCGAACTCGACCAGCGCCACGCCGTCCTCATCGCGAAAAGCGAACCTTCGGGCCCGCCGGTTGTCTTCTGGAGAAGTCATGTTGGGAACTGTTCGTGTGGGCTGTTCAGTTCGGGCTTGAGGTGGCCCGCCGCACCCGGCGGCGGGCCACCTCCCCCCGATGGGATTACGCCGGAGTCGGGAGAGCGTCAGCGACGTCCTGGAGGACGGCCTGGACGTCGGTCCCGACGATCGTCAGGACTCCAATGGAGATCACCGACACGAGAGCCAGGATCAGCGCGTACTCGACGAGCCCCTGACCCTCCTCACGACGGAGGGCTTCGGTGACCCGCACGTACATGGTCTGCAGCCACATCATTCTTCAGTTCACCCCCTTCACGGTGTTCCGAGTTCGGCACCCCTGGTCGGGTGACCGTTGTGTGTCTCCCGGGTGGGGCGCCTTTGCCCGCGATCCGAGATTGAGCGCGAGAGTAGGCCCCGCCGATCGCTCTGTAACCGGAAAAAGGTCTAGTTCGACCTAGACCTTCAGGGGGTGTGAACAGTGCCGTCGGTCGCGATAGTGGCCGCCGTGCAGCAATCCAGGCATGACAAGCGTGAGGCCGCGGAGCGCCCGCGCGAGGCCGCCGACCGAATGTGGGCGGTTGCAGCGGGATCCATGGGCCTCACGTCGCTGGTGACCGTCGCCCTGTTGGGAGCGGCGGGTGCGGCCAGTGGCCAGGACGTCGCACAGGTGGGGGGTGGCGAGGCTTCTGCCGCCGGGGTCGATGCCTGTCCGGGCAACGAGGCAGGGGGAGGCGGTGCAAGCACTGATCAAGCGCCTGAGCCCTGCCCGGACCCGGACCAGGCTGACCCCGGCGGCACGGAGCCGCCGCCCGACCCCGCACCTCAGCCCGACTCCTCACTGGAGCCCGATCCGACCCAGCCGCCCGCCGACGACGACGGCACCGACCCGGAGTATCCGGCGACCGGCGGTCCCCAAGGCAGCGGCGACCAGGGAGCCGCCGGCCCCGGGGGGCGCGGCGGTCGCGCCCACGGCGGCCGCCATGGTGGCGAGGAGGGCGACGGAAACGGGAGCGGCGGCGTCGCGGCCGGCGGCAGCGGGCACGAGCCCCGCGGTCACGAGTCCCGCGGTGCCGGCAGCGCTGGTGCCGGCGCCGCCCCGACGGTTGCTGACTTCGCCCCAGCCGCGATCAGCGTCCCCAGCACCGACCTCGACGGGCTCGGGATCCCGTCCTTCCTGGTGCCGATCTATCAGCAGTGCGGGGACCGCTACGGGATCCCCTGGGAGGTCCTGGCGGCGATCAACCACGTCGAGACGGCCTTCGGCAGCAACCTCAACGTCTCCTCGGCCGGTGCGGTCGGCTGGATGCAGTTCCTGCCCTCGACCTGGAGCGCCTACGGGGTGGACGCCAGCCACGATGGACGCAGAAACCCCTACGACCCCGAGGATGCGATCTGCGCCGCGGGCCGTTACCTCCGCGCGGCCGGTGGGCAGGAGGATCTGCGCCGGGCGATCTTCGCCTACAACCACGCCGACTGGTATGTGGACCTGGTCCTCGGCTACGCGCGCCAGTACGCGGCGCACTACCTGCCCGACCCGCTGCCGCACGCCAGCCGGCTCGATCGCGAATTCGCCCGCTCGCTGGCCAGGATCTCCCGGGAGAACGAGGTCGATTGGGCGAAGGTCCTCGCGGTCCTGCGCGCTCGGGGCGACAAGGGCGAGACGCCGGCCGCTCCCGACGAGGTGCGAACCGTCGCCCGGCGCCTCTCGCGCGCCGAGGGCAAGGACAACCGGCGGCGCCTCGTGAGGCGGCGTGTGTTCCGCGGCCCGGGGCTCGAGCAACAGGTCCCCGCCCCGACCCGGTACAACCGCGCGGTGGGGCTGCCGGGCCTGGTCAAGGGCCTGAACGCCGTCAAGGATCGCCTCGAGCAACGGGTGCTCGACAGCGAGCGCATCGACGTCTACGACGCCGGCCGCCAGGACATCGCGGCGGGCCGCATCGACGTCCGGGTGCTGACCCTGCTGCTCTACCTCGCCGAGAAGTACGACGGGGTCACGGTGACGAGCCTCGTCACGGGCCACGGCTACTACGCTCGCCCCGGCGTGCCCTCCATGCACGCCTTCGGGCGGGCGGTGGACATCGCCGCGCTGCGCGGCGTCCCGATCCTCGGCAACCAGGAGCCCGGGGGGATCACCGAGCAGGCCCTGAACGACATCCTGTTGCTGCCGGAGGAGCTCCAGCCCGAGCAGCTGATCTCGCTCTTCGACCTCGGCGGGCCCTCGTTCGCGGCGGCTGACCACGACGATCACATCCACGCAGGCTTCTAAGGGGATCAGGGCGATGGCGAGAACGGTGACCGTGCTGAGCGAGCGAGCGGTGGTCTGCGATCGATGCGAGCTGGCGGACAACGCGTGGACGCGGCTGCGCGGGCTGATCGGACGTGCCCGGCTCCAGCCCGGCGAAGGCCTGATGCTGAGGCCCGCCTCGGCGATCCACACCTCCTTCATGCGCTTTTCGATCGATGCGGTCTTCCTCGACGACGAGCTCCGGGTGTTGCGGGTGCGCGAGGGCCTTCGCCCCTGGCGTGCTGCCGCCGCCCGCGGCGCCACGGCGGTGCTCGAGCTCGCAGCCGGTCAGGCCGCCCGCAACGGGCTGGCCCCGGGCGCACGGCTTGAGGTGCCAACGCTGCGGGATCATGAACGGCGCCACGGAGGCCAGGCCCGGCTTCGCGCAGCTTTCTTCGGAGCGTCGCTGGTCCGCATCGCTCGCGGCGACCGTGCTCGCGATCGCATCACTGTCGCACTTCGGCCTCGGCGCCCGGGGGTTGATCTCGGCCGGATTCGTTTGCTGTCTCTTCGTCCTCGCAGCCATCGATCTCGACAGTCGGGTGATCCCGAACCGGATCGTGCTGCCGGGCGCAGGCATCATCCTCGCCGCGCAGATCGCGTTCTTCCCGGGCCATGCGCTCGAGTGGATCGCCTGCGGGCTCGGCGCGGCGCTCGCCATGTTCCTGCCGACGCTGTTCAAGGCGGAGGCGATCGGGATGGGGGACGTGAAGCTCGCCCTGCTGCTCGGTTTCGGACTCGGGGTCGACGCCGCGATGGCCCTCCTGCTGGGCTCGCTGGCCGCCGTGCCTGCCGCCGTCTGGATCCTCGCCACTCGTGGCCTCGCGGCCCGAAGCGAGACGATTCCGCTGGGGCCGTTCCTGGCCGTGGGCGGCGTTCTGGCGCTGTTCCTGGGCGACCTGCCCACCTAGTTCGAGTTCCGGCATTTGCAGCCCCGCCGCCCCGCCGTCTAACGTCCGCGCATGAACGCGTCAGCACGGCGTGCCGCGGCACGCAGCCGCGCGGGACCGACGCCCGCCCGCCCTAGCCGCGGGCGGACACGTGCAGGCGATAGCTCCGCGACGGTCGGCGACGAGGCGTTTGCCGCGCTGGCCGGCGCGGTGAGCGACGTGCACCGCGACCTCTCCCTGGCCCCCTCCGTCGTGGTCGCGTTGCTCGCCTTGCGAGATCCCGAGCGCGCGGCGCTGCCGCCGGGGGACGCAATCCGCACGCAGCTGGGGCTCCTGGCGTCGATCGGCCCGATGCGCGAGGTCTCCCTGTGGACGCTCGATGGCACAGGGCGGGTTCGCTGCGCCGGCCACGCCGGCGGAAGACCGTCGCCGGGCGTCCGCGGCGTGGCGCGGCGGGCAGTCGTCGCGGGCCGTGACACACCGCCCGGGCCACACCGCAAGCTCGTGGCCGTGGCCATCGGCCCCGCGACGGCCCCAATCGCAGCCCTCGCCGCCCGGGTTCCGGCTGGGCGCTCCGAGGATGCCCTCTTGCTGCTCGCCGAGGCCTCCGCTCTCTTGAGCTGCGTGCTCGAGCGTCAGGCGCTGCTGGAGGCCGGCGAGCGGGAGGCGGCGGACGCGATCGCCGCCGCCGAGCGACGGCTGGCGCGGTGCGGCCTCGACCTTCACGACGGCCCGCTTCAGGTTGCGGCGGCGCTGCTCTCCGACCTGCGGCTGTTCGCCACCCAGCTCGAGTCGGAGCTTGCAGGACACGAGCGGGCCGCGATCCTCACGGGTCGCGTGCAGGACCTCGAGCTGCGGGCGCTGGCGCTCGAGGGGGGGATTCGCGAGCTGGCACGCAGCGCCGGCGCACCTGCTGCCTTGACCGAGCCGCTTCGGGACCTGCTCCGCTCCGAGGCGCGGGCCTTCGCGCAGGCAACAGGGGCAGAGGTCGAGGTTGAGGTCAGTGGCCGCGTGGATGCGGCCACCCCCTCGCAGCGGATCGCGCTCCTCCGGGGGGTCCAGGAGGCGCTCCGCAACACGCAGGAGCACGCCCGCGCGAAGAAGGTCCGGCTGACCGTGGAGGCGCAGCCCGGGCGAATCGTGGCCGAGGTGCGCGACGACGGTCGCGGGTTCGACGTCGAGCGGACCCTCGCCCGCACCGCTCGAGACGGTCGGCTCGGCCTGGTCGGGATCACCGAACGTGCCAGCATGCTCGGCGGCAGCGCTCAGGTGCGAAGCCGCCGCGGCGAAACGTCGGTGACGATCAGCCTGCCGCGCTGGGAGCCCGGGGGCGCTCCCACACGTTCCGGTTCCTAGGCCGTCCTACTGTCGTCACTAGGCGCCGGCGAGCGCAGCGGACGCGAGCGCCCCGTCAGCCACGAGGTCCTCGACCAGCCCGTGCATCTGAGCCCACCGCGCGGCTTCGGTGCGGTTGGTGACGTCCAGCTTGCGGTAGATGTTGGTGAGATGGAACTTGACCGTGTGCTCCGTCACCCAGAGGTGTTTGCCGACGGCTTGGTTGGAGAGCCCAGCGGCGACCGCCTTGAGCACCGCCATCTCGCGCTCGGTGAGACCCTCGACGAGCCCCTCGATCCCCGATGAGGCGTCGTCGAAGGGAGCGTGAAAGACCGTCCCCCGAACGCACTGCCTCACGCTCGGTCCGAGGTCCCGCGGGTCGACCCCCTTCGAGATGAAGGCATGGGCGCCGCGGCGGAACGCCATCCGTACCGCAGCCTCGTCAGTGAACCCGGAGATGACCACGACCCGCACCTCGGGGTAGGTCTTGCGGATGCGCTCCGCGCAGGTGAGGCCATCGATCGCGCCTGGCATGTGCATGTCGATCAGGGCGGCGTCGGGGCGGGACCGAGCCACGGCCGCCAGCGCCTGCCGGCCCGAGCTCGCCTCGGCGACGATCTTGATCCCCCGAGTCTCCAGAAGGGCGGCCTTGACCGCTTCCAACGTCAGCTGATGGTCATCAGCGATTAGGACCCGAACCACTCTGTGCCCCGCTCCGCGTGAACCGCATCCCTCGGTTTACTCACTCCGACCCCCTGCCACATTCCCATACCTAGTTTTCCCACACCGACACACTTTTGTCTACGCAAATACCGGCAAACGACTCTCTCGCCTACCTAGAACTGGTACTGCATTGAGTGATGACCGTGGAACCGTCCGGCCAAGCCTTGACCAAGGTTGTGAAAGCCTCCCTGGACCCCCTCGGAGTTCACCGAGGCCGACAGGCTCTAAGTAACCCGGGGCCACGGTGTCACGGTGACATGCGTAGGTGAGGAAAAGCCCCGGCGGACTGGACTTCAGGCTCAGCTCGACGGCTTGGGGTCGAGGCGGACGGTCTGGGTGTCCTTGAGCCCGCCGGCGTCGGTGGCGGTGAGGCGGAGCTCCAGATACGAGGGCGAGTCGTGGTCCGGCGCGTTGAAGGAGCCGCTGCGCACGCCCACGAAGTTCTGCGGGGGGTGGGTGTGGCAGCCCGAGGGGCAGTGGTGGATGATGAGCGACCAGGAGAGCGCCGAGGGCGGCAAGGTGCCGTCTTGGGTGTCCGTCGCCGACCCGCTGAAGGCGATCGGATCGCCCGCGGCCCAGGTGAGGTTCGAGATCGGGGCGGTGATTGTCGCGGTCGGCGGGGTGTTGCCCACCGAAATCGCGACTATGTCGCTGGCGGATGCGCGACGGGAGTCGGTGACCCTGAGGCCGACGCGGTAGACCGCCGCCTTGGTGTACCTGAAGCTCGGCCGGCCTGCGCTCGAGTCGCCGTAGGTGCCATCCCCGTTGAGGTCCCAGGAGTATTTGAGGGCGTCGCCCTCGGGATCGGTCGAGCCTCTCGCGTCGAAGCTCACGGTCAGGGGGACGTTCCCCGAGGTGGGCGCGGCCCTGGCCACCGCGGCCGGGATCTGGTTTCCGGCGGCGTAGGCGATCCGCCTCACCGTGCCCCCCTCGAGGTCGACGTAGTAGAGGTTCCCATCCGGGCCCACCTGCAGGCTGACGGGGTTCACCGCGGGTGCGACGAACGTCTTGATCTTGCTCGGGTCGACGGCCCCGTCCGTGCGCTCCATCGCCCAGATGCAGTTGCGCGAGTGGTCGGCGAAGAACAACGCCCCGTCGTACTCCGGCGGATACGGGCCGCCGGTGTAGAAGGCCAGGCCGGTGACCGACGAATAGCCGGTGGGGCAGCTCTCGCCGGGAACGACCTTGGCGGAGTGCTTGTAGCTGAAGAACGGCGGGGTGATCGCGCCAGACTGCCCGTAGAGGCCGTCGCAGATGTCCAGGCCGACGGCCCGGTAGGACGGCTGGGGGCCGGCGCCCTCGTAGCACGGCCAGCCGAAGTTCCTGACGGGGGTGGCGGTCGGGGCGAGGCGACGGTCGATCTCCTCGACGTTGTTCCATCCGACATCGCCGATCCAGAGCTCGGCCGTGCCGGGCCGTCGGACGAAGCGGAACGGGTTACGCAGGCCGTAGGCGACCACGCGGCGGGCGTTGGCGTCGGTGCTCGTCGCGAGGGGGTTGCTGGGCAGCCCGTCCCCGGTGGCCGGGTCGACGCGCAGGATCGCCCCATCCAGCAGCCTCGGTTCCCCCGCTGGGCGCCGGAGGCTCTGGCTGCGCAAGGCGCCGCCCTCGGCGCCGGGTGGCGTTTGGGCGCCCCCGAATCCCCCCGGAGGGTCGCCGCACGGGTTGCCGGCGAACTGTCCGTAGTCGGTGTCCGTGAAGCTCGCGCCTTCGCCGCCGCTCACGTAGAGCGCGCCGCTCGTGCCGAACACCACGTCGCCCACCGAGTGGCTCGGGTACTGCTGACACCAGCCCTCGATCAGCACCTGCTCGGCGCCGGTCCTCGTGCCCCCCTTGGCCTGTAGGCGGGACAGCCGGCCGCTGACCAGGCACCCGTCGGCGTTGGGGCCAGGCGGCGTGGGGCAGTCGTCGCTGGTCACCCCAGGGCTGCCCCAGCGGGGGGCCGTGCCCCCGATCTCCGCGTCGTGGGTGTAGAGGACGTATACGTAGGGCTTGGCCGGGAACCCCGGATGCAGCGCCATGCCGAGCAGTCCTCGGCCCAAGTAGTTGTAGACCTTGGTGCGCAGGTCGGCGAACACGTTGGGGGTGGTGTCGCTGAGCCTGTCGAAGACCTTGATCAGGCCACTCTTCTCGGCGACGAACACACGGCCGTCGGGCGAGAAGCGGAGGGCGGTCGGCTGAGTGAGGCCGCGGAAGACCACCGACGACGAGAACCCGGGAGCCAGAGGGCTGGTGGCCGCGAACGTCGCGCTGGTGGTCCTACCGGAGAAACCGGTCACGAGGAGCAGGGCGACGAGCGCGACGGCGACTGACGCCCGACCGGGCGCATGGGCGAAAATCGACACGTGCGAGCGGCGCTTCATGCCTTGACCCTGCGTTCGTAATCCTCTCAGCTACCGGCATGGGAAGGTGCCACTACCGCGGCCCTTACGCCCGCAGGGCCCCATGCGGGAAGGAACGGGTCTTGAGCATCAATGCCATCGACTAGTTAGGCCGCGGTCGGCGCCTTGGCGCCGAGCTCGGTCAACCCGTGGAGGAAGATCTCCGAGAAGGTCGGGAAGGGCTGGATCACGTCGCTCATCACCTCGAGCGGAATCTGGGCCCTGATCGCGACGGTCGCCTGCTGTAGCCACTCACCGGCCTCCGGGCCGAGCGCGTAGGCGCCGGTGAGCCTCTCGCCGTCGGAGACCAGCGTCATGAAGCCCGGCTTCTCGTCGTAGGCACGGGTATAGGTCGCGGTTCGTGGCACCTCTGCCAGCGAGACCGTGGCCGTGACGGGACCCTCGGCCTCGCCCACCGATGCTGCCTGGGGGTCGCTGAAGACCACCCGGGGCACCGCCTCGTAGTTGGCTTCGCGGTGGTCGCCGAGGATGTTCTGGGCAGCGACTCGGCCCTGGTACTTGCCGACGTGGGTGAGCGGCCAGATGCCGGTCACGTCGCCGATCGCCCAGACGCCCTCGGCCGCCTTCATGCGGGCGTCGACCTCGATCCCGCTCTTTTTGGGCCCGATCCCGACGTTCTCCAGTCCCAGACCGCCTGTGCGGGGACGGCGGCCTGTCGCCACCAGCAGCCGATCGCCCCGCAGCTCCTCACGCTCGGGGAACTCGAGCACGAACTCGCCGTCCTCCTTGCGCGCGGCGGAGGCGTGCTGCCCGAAGCAGAGCTCGACGCCTTCGCGGGCCAGCGCGTCGCCGAGGGCCTGGCCGAGCGCTTCGGGCTCGCGGGGCAGAAGGTGGTCCGCGCCTTCGACCAGCGCCACGGACGTGCCCATGCGGTGCAGCGCCTGGGCCATCTCGACGCCGACGGGTCCTCCTCCCAACACCAGCAAACGCCGGGGCACCTCCTTCAGCCCGGTGGCCTCGCGGTTCGACCACACCTCGTCGAGCTCCTGGAGGCCGGGGACGGGGGGGATGAAGGGGTCCGATCCCGTGGAGATCACGATGTCCTTCGCCGTGTAGGCGGCGTCGCCCAGGGAGACCCTGCCCGGGCCGGCGATCGCGCCCGAGCCACGGAGCAGGTCGATCCCTTCGCGCTGGGCCCAGGCGGCCTGTCCGGCATCGCTGTAGTCGGAGACCATGAAGTCGCGCCAGGCGAGGGCCGCCTCGGGTTCCACGCCCCCACTCACCGCCTCGCTGGCGCCGGGCGCCTCGCGGGCGGCCTGGAGCGCCTCACCCGGGCGCAGCAGGGTCTTGGACGGGATGCAGGCCCAGTACGAGCACTCTCCCCCGAGGAGCTCGCGCTCCACGATGGCGACGCTGAGCCCGCCGTCGGCGAGGCGGCCCGCGCAGTGCTCGCCGGCGGGTCCCCCGCCGATGATGATCACGTCGTAGTCGGTGCTCATGCGGCCTCTCCCCGAGCCTTGTCGATCGCGTACGCAGCCGTGATCAACCCGATGTGGCTGAATGCCTGCGGGAACTTACCCCACCGCTACAGCGAGCCCCCCGCCCGTAACAGCAAGCGGCCTTGGGGGACCATTCCGATGGAGGCGACCGCTTGACCACAGCCAATGAGACCACCTGCGCGGAACTCGTCGAGAGCATCACGGACTACCTCGAGGCGACCATGCAGGAGGCCGAGCGTCGCCGCTTCGAGGCGCACCTGGACGAGTGCCTCTACTGCGTCAACTACCTGGAGCAGACGCGCCAGACGATCGCGGCGCTCGGGGAGCTGAGCGAGGAGTCGATCACGCCGGACGCCCGGGAAGGGCTGCTGGAGGCTTTTCGCGGCTGGCGCAGCTAGCGCTAGGGGGTGGACCCCTTTCCGTTCCAATGTCGTCGCTCCGTGGTCCACCCTGGGACCATCCGCGCCAGGCGGGACCATTTCGCCGCAGGCGGCGCTGCGAGCGCGCGGTTTTCATGTGCTCTTCATCCGCGCACGAAAACCTTGCCGCCGGTAGACAGGTCCGCTGATTCGGTCGAATCCGAGAGGAGAGAAGATGAATTTGAGAGAGCCGATCGCGGCTGCCCTGGCCGTCCTGGCCGCAGCGCTGGCCGTGGCGGCATGCGGCAGCGGCGACAACGACAGCGAGGGCAGTTCCGACGCGGGCCTCCCGCAGGGAAGCGAGCCGGTGGACCTGAATCCGGCCGACTTCACGACCGAGATCGACAACCCCTACTGGCCGATGGCGCCGGGAAGCCGCTGGGTCTACCGAGAGACAGACACCGAAGGGACGGTGCAGCGCGTCGTGGTGACGGTCACCCGCAAGACAAAGAAGATCGCCAACGGCGTGGAGGCCAACGTCGTCCACGACGAGGTGACCGAGAACGGTGAGCCGGTCGAGGTCACCGACGACTGGTACGCCCAGGACTCGGACGGGAACATCTGGTACCTGGGCGAGGACACCACCGAGTACGAGAACGGCAAGCCCGTCTCGACCGCGGGCTCGTTCGAGGCCGGCGCGGACGGAGCGCAGCCCGGAATCATCCTGCCCGCCGATCCTGAGGTCGGGGTGACCTACCGCCAGGAGTACTACGCCGGCGAGGCCGAGGACGAGGGCGAGATCTTCAGCCTCGACGAGCAGGCCGAGGTGCCATTCGGCCACTTCACCGGCGTCCTGATGACCAGGGACCTCAACCCGCTGGAGCCGAAGGTGCTCGAGTACAAGTTCTACGCGCGGGACGTCGGTCCGGTGCTGGCCGTCTCGGTGTCCGGCGGCAGCGACCGCGAGGAGCTGCTGAGCTACACGCCGGGCCGCGGCTAGCCGAAACGGCAGCACCCGGCCCGTCCGGTCTTGCGCGCTATCCCGCCGAGTCGCAGGCCGCGCCCGCGCAGTCGCGAAGGGCCGCCAGGCGCTGGGCCAGCTCCGCCTCGAGGTGGGCGTCGGCTGGCTTACCCGCCAGGTTGTGCAACTCATAGGGATCCGTGTTCAGGTCGTAGAGCTGGCGCTCGCCGTTGCGGTGCTCCGCATAGAGGAAGCCGTCGGGGGTACGGACCGCCGAGTAGCCGGTTCGCCCGGCCAGGTACTCGAGCACGAGAGAGCGGGTCCCGCCGGAGGCCGGATCGCGGGCCGAGGGGAGCAACGAGGTCCCGTCCATCTTGAGTAGCGGCGGAACGCCCGCCGCGTCGAGGATTGTCGGAGCGAGATCGATGTTCGCCGCCAGCTGCCCGCGCACCTGGCCCGCGGGCAAGCCTGGCCCGCGGACGATCAGCGGCACGCGCACGGATTCCTCGTAGACGGCGTGCTTTCCCCGCCGGCGGTGCTGGCCGAGCATGAAGCCGTCGTCGGAGGTGAAGACGATGTAGGTGTTGTCGAGCTCGCCCGTGGCCCGAAGTTGGTGCACGAGCCCGCGCACCAGGTCATCGACGGCGAGGAGGCTCTCCAAGCGACTCCGGTACGTGTTGCGAAGCTGGCTGACCTCGGTGCTGCCGAGCCTGGGGGTGTTGCGCACGAAGGACGGCTTGTCGGAGAGGTCGGACTCGTTGAACGACGGAGGGCTGGGAAGGGAACGACGACCGAAGCGACCCAGATCGCGGGGCGCCGGCCGCGGATCGCGCCCGTGCTCGCGGGGCCCCACGCGGCTGGGACTCTCCAGATGGGGCGCCAGCGTCCCCACGGTGAGGAAGAAGGGCTGGCGTCGGTTGGCCCCCTCGCGGACGAACGCCTGCGCGAGGCGCGCGTAGACGTCGGTCTGGTAGTCCGATCTGGCTAGCCCGGAGCTCCGCGGGTGGCCGTTCTCGTTCAGGCGGTAGCCGTACATCGTGTAGGCGGTGTGATCGATCGGGACGTACCATCGATCCCAGCCCGGAGGCACATATCGCCTGATCCCGGGTGACCGTACGCCGCCGTAGTCGCGAATCCCATAGCCGTTCATGTACTTGCCGATGTAGGCGGTGCGATAGCCGGCGCCGTGCAGTGCAGCCGGGAGCGCGTTTTCGATCAGCGCCGGCTGGGCGGCGAAAGCTTGGAAGCCGCCATCCGGCGGGTGGCGAGTGAGGACCCCGTGATTGTGGGCGTACTGGCCGGTCTCGAAGCTGACCCGCGACGGGCAGCACTCCGGGGTCGTCGCGTAGCTGTTGGCGAACGACACGCCCCTGGCCACGAGCGCCCGCTGGACGGTCCTCATGACCTTCACCGAGGCCTGATCCTGATCGTCGGTCATGATCACGACGACATTCGGTCGGGCGCTGGTCGTCGCGACGACTACCTCGTCCTGGTGGAGGAGCGGAAGGGCGACGAGAGCCACGAGCGCAACCACCAGAGCGGCAGCGGTGGCGAGCCGGAGCGGGGAGATCAGATCAGGCTACTCGGAGCCGGCGTCGTCGCCGCCGGATCCGTCACCAGATGAGTCGATGATGTTGAAGCCGCGATCGAGGTGCACGTCGACTTGGCTGCCGTCGCTCTTCTTGACCTCGACCTCGTAGTAACCCTCCTCGTCGCGGACCTCGGTCGCGATGACCTGGCCTCCACCGGTGTGGTCGAGCGAAACCGCCTTTGCGGTGTCGAGCGCGTTGCCGGTGATGGGTTGACCGGAACTGTCGTCGCCGCCTCCGGCGCCGAGCGCGATCCCGGCGCCGCCCGCCGCCAGAGCGAGAACCGAGCCTCCGACGATCAGCACCTTTCGATTCCTGAGATTCCTCATTGCATGACCTCCTCTAGCCGGGGGTGCCCGTCCCTTTGTACGGAGGCAAGGTGAAATGAACATGAAAGCACTTCACAGTTCGCCTCAGAACGCGGGCACTTGGCTCGACAGATCCTGCTGGTGCATGCCGACCACCCGTTCTTCACTGGGGCTCGAGAACGAAGATTTCGACCGCGATGTCGGGATCCTGGTGGATCGGGCTCATGTAGGCGATCACCTTGCGGCCCATCGCCGCCTGCACCACGGTGGTGAAGTGCTCCTCCATCGCCTGCTGGAAGCTGCGCCGGATCTGGTAGACCGCGTCGACCGGGGCCGCCTGCGCGGTGCATTCGGCTAAGGTCGCTCGTTCGTATCTCCGTCAGAGGGGAGCCAGAGGTGCTTGCCATCACCGAGGATGCCGCTGCGGCGATCGACAGCATCGTCTTGTCCGGACGACCGGAGGGGGCGGGCCTTCGGATCACGCAGGAAGTGAACACGCAGGAAGGGGGAGAGGCGCGGACCGACCTCCGCCTATCGCCGGTCGACTCCGCCGAGGAGGGCGACGAGGTGCTCGAGGACGTCCGGATCTTCCTCGAGCCCCAGGCAGCCGCCCTCCTGCACAACAGGCTCCTGGACGCCGACGTCGAGGGGGACCAGGTTCACTTCAGCCTCGACATCAAGGCCGAGTCGCAGTAGGAGCCGAACGACGGAACCTCGGTCGGTCCCGGCCCTCTCCGGCGAAGTAGCGGCAGGCGCCCGCATCGGTTAGGTTCCTTGCCGCAACCAGACCGGAGAGGACATTGGACGAAAGCCTGCTGAAGAAGATCCCGCTGTTCGCCGAGGTGCCCGACGACGACCTGCGAAAGGTCGCGACCTTCGCCACCACCGAGGAGTTCACCGAGGGCGAGACGGTGGTCAAGGAGGGGGGCTACTCGAATCACTTCTACGCAATCCAGGAGGGGACGGTCAAGGTGGAGCGGGCGGGCGAGCATCTCGCCGACCTCGGGCCGGGCGACGTGTTCGGCGAGCAGGGGCTGCTCGAGGGACAGGAGCGCTCCGCAAGCGTCGTGGCGACCTCGCCGCTCAGGGTGATCAAGATCGAGCACTGGGAGCTCTCCCGGATGCGCAAGGCGATGCCCCAGGTGGTCGAGGAGCTCCAGCGCAGGGTCGAGGAGCGCCAGAGCTAGATTCATCAATCCGCCGAAAGCCTCGGCCTCCGGCCTACGCGTCCGGCTTCGCCGGACGACCGGTCGCCTTCGGCTCCCTCGGCGGGTTCGGGTTCAGGCGGGGCGGCAGGTCCACACGTGCCTACCGCGACTTCGTCGCTAGACTCACGATCCACATACGGCCGGTGGTCAAGGGAAGTCCGGTTCGAATCCGGCGCGGTCCCGCCACTGTGACCGGGTAACACGTCGTCGCACGACGTCGGCCGCCGAAGCGATAGCACGGGCGGCAGTCAGCCACTGGGAACGCCATCAGCGTTCCTGGGAAGGCGCGGCGCGGATCCCGGAAGCCAGGAGACCTGTCCAGCGGCCAGCCCAATCAACCCTCGAGGAAGGGGTGGCTCTGATCGTCATACCTCATTTCCGGCTCGGCGGCTCGGCCGTCGCAGTCGTCACTGCACTGATGTTGCTTCTGCCCGGCACCGCGCTCGCGTCCACCAGGGGCGTCGACTTGCGGGTTGTCAACCCCGCGGGCAAGACGTTGGCGGAGCAGCGCCAGTACACGGGCACGGTGAAGATCAAGGCCGATCGGCAGGCGAACTGCTTCGGCCAGGGCACCGGAGGGAGCGGCGATCGCGTCCGAGTGCGGGGCGCCACGGCTCTCGGCGCCGTTCGCGACGGGCTCGCCCGGGATCGCGACCTTCGTCCCCTGTCGGTCACCGATGCCTTCCTGGACGACGGCTTCGGCCTCGGCGTTTGCGGCATCGGTGGCTTCGAGTCTCAGGGCTCGAGCTTTTGGTACGTGAAGAGCGATCACGTGGGCTCCCAGGTCTCGGGCAGCCAGCTGCGGCTGAATCCCGGTGAGGACGTGCTCTGGTACCTGACCCCGAACTTCCCGCCGCCCGCCGAGCTGCGGCTCAAGGCGCCGGCGCGCGCCCAGCCCGGTGTCCCGTACCAGGTGACCGTCTACTCCTACGCCGACGACGGCACCCGCAGCGCCGCGGCCGGCGCCGCGGTGACCGGCGCCGCGGCGACGACCGGGGTCGGCGGGCACACGATGGTCACCAGCACCGAGGCGGGGACCGACAGGCTGCGGGCGACCCACGGGGAGGACATCCCGTCGAACCGGGTCAAGGTCTGCGTCGACCCGGATCCCTCCCGGTGCCCGCGCGTGCACGGCAAGCGGATCGTCGGGAGCCGGCGTGGCGACCAGATCAGGGGCACGCGCGGCTGGGACGCGATCAAGGCCAGTGGCGGTGGCGACCGGGTCAATCTCCGCCGGGGCGGCCGGGACCGCGTCAACTGCGGTCGTGGGCACGACAAGGTGATCGTCGAGCGCGACGACCACAACGATCGGATCGCCCCCAGCTGCGAGCGGGTGGTCAAGCGGTGACTGTGGGTCGCGGCCTGGCCGCCGCGGCGGTGCTCGTCTGCGCCGCCGCGGTCGCCGGCTGCGGCCTCGGGTCCGGGCCATCGTCCGAGGGGACCGCGACGTTGACGGTGACCCGGGACTACGGCTCGAAGACGCTCGTGGACGAGGCGGAGACCGACCCGCCCTCGTCGGAGACTGTGATCCGTTTCCTCGATCGCGAGGCTGAGATCACGACGCGCTACGGCGGCAGGTTCGTACAGTCGATCGACGGACTCGCCGGCACCCAGAGCGGTGGGCGGCGCCACGACTGGTTCTTCTACGTCAACGGGATCTGGTCCGCGGTCGGCTCGGCCGACGTCCATGTCCACGGCGGCGACCGGATCTGGTGGGACTACCGCGACTGGACCGACGCGATGCGGGTGCCCGCGGTGGTCGGATCGTGGCCCGAGCCCTTTGCTCAGGCCTCGGCCGAGGGCGAGCACCGGCCGGTGCGAATCGAGTGCCTGGCGGGCGGCAGCGCCTGCGAGACCGCCGCCAATCGCCTCGCCGACGCCGGGGTTGAGTCAAGCGTCGAGCGCGGGGAGGGGGGTCCGCGCAGCACCGGGGCGCCCCGACTCCTGGTCGGCCGGTGGAGCGAGGTGCGCGATGACCGCACAGTCGATCAGCTGCGCGGCGGCCCGGCCGCGACCGGGGTGTTCGCGACCTTCAAAGGGCCAACCGATGGCGCCTACCACCTGATTGCGCTCGACCCGACGGCAACGCCGGTCAGGGATCTCGGCCCCAATGCCGGGCTGGTGGCCGCGTTGGAAGGCGGCGATCAGCCGGCGTGGATCGTGACCGGGTCGGGGAGGTCGGCGGTTCGCCGTGCCGCCGGCTCTCTCGACGCCGTGGCGCTGCGAGACCGCTATGCCGTCGCCGCTCCGGTCCAGGCGCCTCCGGTGGCGCTGCCGCTCCAGCCCGATGGGGCCGGATGAGGCCGGCGCTCGCCTACGTCCCCCGTCGCACGCCGCTCCACGATGCGAGCGCGGCGGCGGCGAGCGTTTATCTGGGCTCGTTCGCGGTCGTCGCCTTCGCCTACTCGAACCCCGTCGTGCTCGCCGGGGCGGGTGCCGGCATCGTCGTCGCGGGGCTGGCCTCCGGGGCGGGCCGGGCGCTGCGCGCCTCGGTCCGTTGGGGCTCGACGCTCGGGATCTTCATCGTCGCCGTCAACGGCCTCGTCGCCCAGCGCGGCGACACGGTTCTCGTCCACGGGCTGTGGCTGCCGCTCCTCGGCTCCACGGAGGTCAGCGCCGAGGCGCTCGCCGAGGGCGGGGTGCTGGCGCTGCGCATCGTCGTGGTGATGATGGCGTTCGCGGTTCACGCGGCCTGCGTCGACCCCGACCGCACGCTGCGCCTGCTGCGACCCCTGGCGCGCCGTTCGGCGCTGACCGCGACCCTGATCGCCCGCCTGGTCCCGCTTGCCGCCGCCGACCACCTGCGGCTGGGCGAGGCCGCCGCGCTCCGCGGCCCGGCCGCGGCGCCAGTGGGACGCGCCGCACTGGCGCGCCGTCTCGTCGCCGGTTCCCTCGACCGCGCCGTCGACGTCGCCGCCACCCTCGAGCTCCGTGGCTACGCACGTGGGGCGCCGGGTTCGGCGCGTGGCGATCGTCGCTCGCGCCGCGACCGCCTCTTCGGGATTGCGGGACTCGTGATCGCGTGCGCAGGGATCGCGGCCCGCGCGGCGGGGCTTGGAGCGTTCGATCCCTATCCCACCCTGAGCATGGACATCGGCTGGCCGACGCTGGTCCTCGCCGCCTGCATCCCGTTCGCGGCGGCGCTCCCGCTGGTGGCGGTGCCCCGGAGGCGAAGCCGCCCGGCGGCGGCGCGGAGGCGGGGTCGTGGCTGAGCCGCTGGTCCGGATCGAGTCGCTCTCCTATCGCTACCCAGGCGCCGATGCCGAGTGCCTTCGCGACCTCGACCTGGAGATCGATCCGGGCCAGCTGATCGTTCTCGCGGGCCGTTCGGGGTCCGGGAAGACGACGCTCCTGCGGGCCTGCTGCGGGCTCGTGCCCCACTACTACGGCGGCGAGGTGACCGGCGAGATCGAGGTCGGCGGCCTGGACGTCCGCGACCACGGGCCCGCCGAGCTGGGCGGCGCGGTCGGCCTGGTGGCTCAGGATCCGGAGACGCAGGTCGTCTCGACCACCGTGCGCGGCGAGCTGGCGTTGCCGCTCGAGATCCGTGGCGAGCCGCCCGCCGCTCGAGCCCGGGCGGTGGAGGAGGCGGCGCTGGCCCTGGCGATCCCGCACCTGCTCGATCGCGCCGCGGACACGCTCTCGGGGGGAGAGCTCCAGCGCGTCGCCCTGGCGGCGGCGCTGGTGGGCCGGCCGCGCCTGGTGCTGCTGGACGAGCCGACCTCTCAGCTCGACCCGGTGGCCGGCGACGAGCTGATCGGGTTGTTGCGACGGCTGAACGAGGAGTGGGGGCTTGCGGTGGTCTGTGCCGAGCACCGGCTCGAGCGCTGCCTCGCGGCCGCCGACCGCGTGCTCGCCCTGGCCGACGGCCGGATCGCCTTCGACGGTGAGCCCGGGGACTTCCTCCAGTGGGCGCTGGCCAGCGACGGCGCGCTGGCCACGCCGGCGGCGCGGCTCTTCGACCTTGCCGGCCTGCGCCCGCCGCCGACGTCGGTGAAGGCAGCCCGCGAGCAACTTGCGGGCCACGGCATCGAGTTCTTGGCTGGGGCTAGGGACGAAGTCCCGATAGATACGGAGGTGCCTGCCGGGTCAGGTCGGCGCCCTAGCCCGGCGGCGGCGCAGCCGAAGGCGAGCCGCCGCCGGAGTGATGCAGCCGAAGGCGAGGCTTCCGGCGGAGTGGTTCTCCAGGTCGCCGACCTGTGGGCGGAGCTCGACGATGGCCGGGGGCCACGCGACGTCCTGCGCGGAATCGACCTCTCGCTCGCCGACGGCGAGCGGGTCGCGCTGATGGGCCGCAACGGCGCCGGCAAGACCACGCTCCTGCGCGCGGCCGCGGGACTGGTCGAGCCAACCCGGGGACGGATCTCGGCGCCGCGTGGCTGCGCGCTTCTCGCCCAGAGCCCGGGCGATCTGCTGGTTCGCGAGCGGGTCGCCGACGAGCTGCCCGGCGAGGCGGGTCGCCAGGCCCTTGCCTCGGTCGGGCTGGGGTGGGCGGCGGAGGCCGACCCGCGCGATTTGTCCGGCGGCGAGCGCCAGCGCCTGGCGCTGGCGCTGGTGATGGCGGGCCGGGCGGCGGACGGACAGCTCCCAGGGCTCGTCAGCCTCGACGAGCCGACGCGCGGAATGGACCGGGCGCGCAAGGAGGACCTCGCGGCCTGGGCCGGCGAGCTGGCGCAAAGGGGCGCGAGCGTCGTGGTCGCCACGCACGACGTCGAGTTCGCGTCCGTGTTCGCAGAGCGCGTTGTGCTGCTCGGGGATGGCGAGCTGATCGCCGACGGCCCGGTCGCGGAGATCCTCTCCGGCGGCTGGTACTTCGCCACCGAGGTGGCCCGCATCCTCGGCGCCCCCGGCGCGATCTCACCCGAAGAAGGCGCGGCGACACTCCGCCGGGCAATGGCTGGGGCCAGCGACGAAGTCGCGGTAGATGCGGAGGTGCCTGCCGGGTCAGGCCAGCGCCCTAGCCCGGCCAGGGCTAGGGACGAAGTCCCGGTAGATGCGTGCGGACCTGCCGCCCCGCCTGAGCCCGACCCCGCCGAAAACGTAGGAATCCGAGCAAGCTCGGATCACCGGTCGCCTACGGCTCCCTCCGAGGCTTTCGGCGGAGTTATTCCGAAAGCGCGCGGTCGCCGGAGTGATTCATGAGCTGGCAGCTGACCGCATACGCGCTGCTCGCTCTGGTGCTGGCCGGCGGGCTCGCCTGGTATGAGCGCTCCCGCCCGCCGGCGCGGATGGTCGCGCTGGTCGCGGCGCTCGCGGCGCTCGCGGTCGCCGGTCGGCTCGCCTTCGCGCCGATCCCCAACGTCGTCGCGACCACCGACATCGTGCTGATCACCGGATACGCCGTGGGGCCGGCTCCCGGCTTCGTGGTGGGGGCGCTGGCCGCCGCCGTCTCCAATCTCTGGCTCGGCCAGGGGCCGTGGACCCCCTGGCAGATGGCGGGTTGGGGCCTGGTCGGGTTGGGCGGTGCGGCGCTCGCCGTGCTCACCGGACGCCGCCTGGGGCGTGGCGGGCTCGCCGCCGCCTGCGGCCTCGCGGGCCTCGCCTATGGCGCGCTTCTCGATCTTTCGGTCATGGTCACCTACGGTGGCGAGCAGTCGCTCGACCGCTACCTGGCGCTCTCCGGGCGCGGGGTCCCGTTCAACGTCGCCCACGCGGCCGGCAATATCGCCCTGGCACTGGCCGCCGGGCCGGCGCTGGTGCGGATGATCTCCCGCTACCGGAGCCGGTTCGAGTTCACTTGGCGCGATGCGCCGGCGCCGCCCGGGCGCCTGGGAATGCCGGGCGCGGCGCGGGCCTCGGCGCGCGGCATGCTCTTGCCGCTTCTCGCCGTTGCCGTCGTGGGCTCGCTCGCCGTTCCGGTCCACGGCTGGGCCGCGGGCGCCGCCTCGGCCGCGCACTGGCTCGAGCGGCTGCAGAACCCGGATGGTGGCTTCGGCGCCTCCCCGGACGCTGCCTCGAGCGCGGCGATCACCGGCTGGGCCGCGCTGGGGCTGGAGAGCGCCGGCCGCAACCCGCTCGACCTTCGACGGGGCGGGCCGTCCCCGGTCGGCTACCTGCGCTCGCAGGCCGCAGGCCTGCGTTCAACCGGGGACCTGGAGCGGACCATCCTCGCGCTCGAGGGGGCGGGCGTGAACCCTCGCAGGTTCGGGGGCCGCGACCTGGTGGCCGCGCTGCGCAAGCGACGCTCGCGGAGCGGCTCGTTCGATGGCCAGGTGAACCTGACCGCGTTCGGAATCCTCGCCCTGCGCGCCGCCGGCGCTCCCCAGTCCGCAGTGGCTCGCTCGGTCGCCTGGCTTCGTGAGGCCGAGAACGGCGACGGCGGCTGGGGGTTTCAGCCGCAGGCCGCCAGCGACCCGGACAGCACCGGCGCCGCGCTCCAGGCGCTGGCGGCGGCCGGGGGCCGGGGCCGGGCGACTGCACGCGGGGCGTCCTACCTGCGGCGCGCCCAGCGCGCCGATGGCGGGTTCGCGCTGGCCGAGAGCGGACCCACCAACTCGCAGTCGACCGCGTGGGCGGTCCAAGGCCTGATCGCCGCCGGGTCCAATCCCACCGCCGCGCGCACGAACGGACACAGCCCCTTCGACTACCTCGCTCACCGCCAGGCCCGCGATGGCCATTACCGCTACTCGTCCTCGAGCGACCAGACGCCGGTCTGGGTCACCGGTCAGGTGCTCCTCGCCGTCAACCGCGAGGCGTTCCCGCTGGCCGCCGTCCCGCGCTCGCCGATCGGTGCCGGATCGGGGAGCGGGGCCGGCGTGGGCGCCGGTGTGGGCGGCCCGGAGCCAAGCGAGGCCGGGGGAGCAGCGACACGGGGTCAGGTCGCGAGTGGCCGGGGCTCCGGCAAGCCGGCGGGCGCGGCACAACCCCGGAACAGGGTGCGAGGGGAGCTCGCATCCGGCGGGCCGGAAGGCGTATCCGTGGCCCCGGCCGCCGCTGCCCCTGACGACGACGGTGGGCTCGGCACCTCGGCCTACGTCGGCGGCGGCTTCGCCCTGCTCACCGCCGCGCTCGCTGGCGGTTTCCTCTGGTACCGCCGCCGCCTTCCCTAGGAATAACTCCGCCGAAAGCCTCGGAGGGAGCCGTAGGCGACCGGTGATCCGAGCTTGCTCGGATTCCTACATTTTCGGCGGGTTCGGGCGGCAGGTCCACACCTGTCTTCCGGGACTTCGTCCCTAGCCCAAGCGAGGAGGCGTGGTAGCACCGGCTACCGTTCTGGCGATGGACGTCGAGGCTGCGATCCGAAGCCGGCGGACCCACAAGGCCTTCCGGCCGCACCCGGTGCCGAGGGAGGTCCTGGGCGAGCTGTTCGATCTGGCGCGCTGGGCGCCGAACCACAACCTGACCAATCCGTGGCGCTTCCGGGTGCTGGGGCCGGGGGCGCTGGAGCGCCTCAAGCGGGCCGCCGGCGCCGAGGCGGCGTTGAAGCTCGATCGCGCGCCGACGCTGGTCGTCTGCTCCTGCGTCCTGGGCGGCGATCCGGTGCAGGACGAGGAGGACCTTCACGCGACCGCATGCGCCGCCTACATCGTGCTGCTGGCCGCGCATGCGCGGGGGCTGGCCGGCTACTGGCGCACGCCCGAGGTCCTGCGTACCGACGCGGGGCGCGCCGCGGTCGGGCTGTCCGAGAACGAGCGCTTCGTCAGCCTCATCCACCTCGGCGAGCCGATCCAGGAGAAGGAGGCGCCCGAGCGCGCCTCCGTTGCCGACACCGCCACCTACCTGGACTGAGATATCCGATGCTCTCTCGCTCCGACGCACTCGAGGCACTCGGCGGCGAGCCGTTCGACGTGGTCGTGATCGGCGGCGGGATCACCGGCGCGGGTGTGGCGCTCGATGCCGCCTCGCGTGGCTACTCGGTGGCGCTGGTCGAGCGCGACGACTACGCCTCCGGCACCTCGAGCCGCTCCTCGAAGATGGTCCACGGCGGGCTTCGCTATCTGCGGAACTTCGACCTCGGCCTGGTCCGCGAGGCCCTCCTGGAGCGCCAACTGATGGTGGAGCTCGCGCCGCACCTCGTCTATCCGGTCCCGTTCCTCGTCCCCACCTTTGGCGAGGCGCGTCGCGACTGGAAGATCGGGATCGGGCTGAACATGTACGACGTGATGGCGACCACTCGCGTCGGCCAGGGGCGGCGCGAGCGCCAGGCGCGCGAGCGCGCCTCCAGGGAGCGCGCCTCGCTCGACCAGGCCGAGAGCGACTACTGGGCGCCCCACCGCCACCGCACGATCCCCGGTGACGAGGCGGCCGAGTTGATCCCGGCGCTCGCCCCGCGCGACCCCAAGGAGGCCTATCTGTTCTACGACTGCCAGACCGACGACGCCCGCCTGGTGCTCACCGTGCTGGGTGAGGCGGAGCGCTTCGGCGCCGTGTTCTTGAACGGCGCCGAGGTGGTCGAGCTGATCTCCGACGACGGCAGGGCCGCCGGCGTCGTCTGCACGGACGCCGACAGCGGCGCGCGCTTCGAGGTCAGGGCGGCCAACGTGGTCAATGCGACCGGAGTCTGGGCCGACCGCATCCGACCGGAGGAGATCCTCGCTGAGGAGGAGGTCCCGCGGATCGCGCCGAGCCGTGGCACTCACGTCACGGTCCCGATCGAGAAGCTTGCCCTGACCGAGGCCGCGTGCATCGTGCCGGCCGGCGAGGAGCGGACGATCTTCGCGCTTCCCTGGTACGGGCGGGCGCTGATCGGCACCACCGACCGCGACTACGACGGGGACATCGCCCACGTCCAACCGTCCGGCGAGGACATCGAGTACCTGCTCGAGGCGGTCAACTCGTTCTTCGGGCTGGAGCTGGCGCTGGCGGACGTCAGCGGCGCCTACGCGGGTGTGCGGCCGCTGATCTCCACCGGCGATCCCCGCAAGTCGGTGGACATCTCGCGCAAGGCGGAGCTGTACGAGACGTCCTCGGGGCTTTTGACGATCACCGGCGGCAAGCTGACCACCTGGCGGCGGATGGCGAAGCAGGTCGTCGACCGGATGGTCGAGCGCGAGGGGCGCGAGGCGCCCTGCCGAACCGCCGAGATCCCGCTGGGCATGCCGGCGAGCGAGGGAGACCTGCAATCGGCCGCCGGCCTGGCGCTGGACGACCTGCCCGACGGCTCCCTCGAGCTGCTGGCCTTCCGCTACGGGCACGCGGCGCGCAACGTGCTGAAGCTCGCGGGTGAGCGACCCGAGTTGGCCTGGCCGATCGTTCCCGGCCAGCCGGACCTCCTGGCGGAGGCGGTGATCGCCGCGCGGCTCGAGCAGGCGCGCTCAGTGGCCGATGTGCTGCTGCGCCGGACCCGGCTCGGGCTCCTCGCCGCGCCGCAGCTCCGCGACGCCGAATCCGTGCGGCCGGTCGCCGAGGCCGTCGGCGCCGAGCTGGGATGGAGCGCGGCCCGCATCCGCGCCGAGGCCGAGGCCTGGGTCGCCGTTGCGGAAAGCGAGGGGATCGATCCGGGAAACCCCGTAAGCTCGGCTGGGTGAGGCTGTTCATCGATACCGGGAGCGTCGCCGAGGTCGAGGAGATCGCCGCCTGGGGGATCCTCGCCGGCGCCACCACCAACCCCTCGCTGCTGGCCAAGGAGCAGGGCGACCCGGGAGAGATCATCCGGCGGATCTGCGACCTGGTCGGTGGTCCCGTATCGGCCGAAGTCGTCTCCTCCGAGCCCGAGGGAATGATCGCCGAGGGGCGCGCCCTCCGCGAGCTGCACGAGCACGTCACCGTCAAGGTGCCCTTCTGCGAGCAGGGGCTGGCGGCCACCCATGCCCTGACCGCCGACGGCATCCCCGTCAACATGACCCTGGTCTTCTCGGCCAACCAGGCGCTGCTGGCGGCCGGCGCCGGCGCCACCTACGTCTCCTGCTTCATGGGTCGCCTCGACGACATCTCGGTCGACTCCGGCCAAGTCGTCGCGGAGATCGTCGAGTGTTTCCGAGCCGGCGGGGTCACGTCGCAGATCATCGCCGCGTCGGTGCGCCACCCTGAGCACGCGATCACCGCCGCCAAGCTGGGCTGCGAGATCGCGACGGTCCCGGCCAAGGTGCTGCGCCAGATGCTCGAGCATCCGCTGACCACGGCCGGCGCGGAGCGCTTCCGCAAGGACTGGGAGTCGCGACCGGAGTTCGGCGAGTGGCTCCAGAATCTTGCCGCCGCCTCCTCGGCTGCGCCTCCGGGGGCGGCGGGTTAAGGCACCAACCTGACCCGGCAGGCACCTCCGCATCTTCCGCGACTTCGTCGCTAGCCCGGGCCCCGCGCACGGCTATCCGGTGGGTCCGGGATATTCTCCGCCGCGATGGCGGAAAAGCTTGCAGAGCTCCATCTGGCCGCCCTTCATGAGCTCGCCGCGGAGCTCGGGGTGCCGCGCTTCCGGCTGCTGCGCCGGGAGCAGCTCGTCGACGAGGTCAAGGCCCGCCTCGGAGCCGGCGCGCCTGTGAAGCTGGAGCCGGAGCCCGAGCCGGAGTCCGAGCGTGAACCCGAGCCCGAGCCGGAGCCCAGGCGTGAAGCCGAGCCGGAGCCTGAGCCGGAGCGTGAACCCGAGCGCGAGCCGCTCGAGGAGGTGGTTACCGAAGAGGTGGCCGGGGCGCTCGAGATCACGCCGCAGCGCTACGGGTTCCTGCGCTTGCGCGGGCTCGAGTCGCAACCCGACGACGTCTACATCTCGGCCTCCCAGGTCCGCCGCTGCGAGCTGCGCCCCGGCGATCAGGTCTCCGGGCCGGCGCGGGCGCCGCGCCGCGACGAGCGCCACCGCGCGCTGGTCCACGTCGATCGCGTCAACGGAGGTGAGCCGCTCTCGGATCGCCTCGAGTTCGAGCAGCTGACGCCGATCCTGCCCAAGCGCCGCTTGGCGCTCGACCACGATCCGTCCGACGTCCTCACCCGAGCGGTCGATCTGCTGACGCCGCTGGCGCTCGGACAGCGGGTGCTCGTCTTGTCGGCCCCCCGATCGGGCCGTACTACGCTCTTGCGCGGCATCGCCAGGGCAGTCGACGCGGCCGAAGGCCCCGAGCTGATCGTGCTGCTGATCGACGAGCGGCCCGAGGAGGCGACCGCGTGGCGCGAGGCGCTGCCGGAAGTCGAGATCGCCGCCGCGACCGCCGACCTGGCACCCGCGGAGCAGGTGCGGCTTGCCGAGCTCGCCCTCGAGCGGGCGCGGCGGCGTGCCGAGTCGGGCGCGGACGTTGTGCTGATCGTGGACTCGCTGTCGCGGCTCGCGGTTGCCTCCGGGAAGGCCGCGGAGGTCAAGCGCCTATTCGGCTCCGCGCGAGACCTGGCCGAGGAGGAAGCGGGCTCGCTGACAGTGATCGCCACGGTGGTAGCGGGCGCGGAGGATGACGGGGTCGCGGAGCGCGCGGTGGTGACCACCGAGAGCTCGCTGATCCGGCTCGACCCTGAGCTGGCCGCCGCCGGCGTGTTCCCCGCGCTGCGAGTCGGCGAGTGCCGGGTCTCCAACGAGGAGGAGCTTCGCGAGCCCGAGGAGCTGGCTGCGGCGCGGCGGCTCCGCTCGCTGCTCGCCGACTTGACCCCGGTCGAGGCGGCAAGCCTGGTTCGGGAGCGGATCGAGAGCTCGCGGACCAACGGCGAGCTGCTCGCGGCGCTCGGCGGCTGAGCGCGGGTCAGCGCCTGTAGGCGAGACGAGCCCAGGAGGGCTCGCGGGACAGCTCGATCGGCTCTGCGTCGCGCTCCGGCTGGACGTACCCGAAGGCGTGGGCGTCGGCGTCGAAGACGATGTCGAGCTCGCCTTCCTTGACCCGCTGGTCGAGCCAGGCACCGCGGAACACGAGCCGGCGGATCCAGTGCACGAGGCTGCGGCTCGCGGGACCGACCAGCTCCGTCCAGTGCTCGTTGATGTGCTCGCCGAGCGATGAGGTGGGCTCGGCGATCTCGCCGTTCACGGCCAGCTCGAGCAGGTCCTGAAGCTCCTCGGCGCCCAGCCCCACCTCGACGAAGTCGAGCTTCACCGCCGCCTGCTCGACCCGCTCAGCGAAGTCCTGCTCGTTGAAGGAGAACCGCAGCTCGCCGTACTCGAGGACGTAGTCCGAGCCCGAGTCGTAATTGCCTCTGCGTGTTGCCTTCTCCAAATCTTCCTCTTCTCCGACCGACTCGAATCTTCTCCCATGCCGGCCACCCTTGTGTGGGCGGGGCCTTGCCTGAACGACCGTTTGCAGGGCGGCAGTCGGCGCGGGGTCTAGCGCCGGTGAAATCGGGGGCGCGGGAGCGGGTTCCGGGGTTGTACGCGTCATGAAGGAGGAGACGGACAGCCGTCCGCACCGCTTCCGCCGCCAGCCCTCGGCGGAGGTGAGGGGGCGCCGGGTCCCGGTGGCGCTCTCGCGCCGGGCGCGGCTTCTGGGGCTGGCGCTGCTCGACCGCCGAGCCGCCGGCGCGGGACTCCTGCTCCCAGGGTGCCGGAGCGTCCACACCTTCGGCATGCGCTTTCCGCTCGACCTGGTCTTCCTCGACTTCGAGCTGCGGGAGCTCTCCTTGCGTCGCGCCGTGCCTCCAGGCCGGGTCGCCTTCGAGCGGCGGGCCAGGGCGGTGCTCGAGCTGCCGTCGGGCGAGCCGGGGCCGCACGGAGGGGCGTAGTGCTGCCGCAGGCCCAGCCCGCCGCGACGGTGGTCGTCTGCGAGGACGACGAGCCGACCCTCGAGCTGCTCTGCGACCACCTCGAGGCGGATCGCTTCCGCGCCCTGCCGGCGCCCTCGGCCTCGGACGCGCTCCGCCTCTGCCATTACAAGCAGCCCGATCTCCTGCTGCTCGACCTGCGCCTGCCCGATGCCTCGGGGCTCGACGTCCTCCGGGAGATCCGCGCCTCGGAGGGTGCGACCGGCCGTTACGACCCGGCGCTGCCGGTGATCGTCCTCAGCGGTCGCGGCACCGACACCGACCGAGTGCGCGGCTTCGCCGAGGGCGCGGACGACTACGTGGTGAAGCCCTTCCACTATCAGGAGGTCGCGGCACGGATCCGGTCGGTGCTGCGCCGCCGCGACTCGAGACGCCAGGGGCCGCGGCGGGTGGGCGAGATCTTCATCGATCCCTCGCGGCGCCAGGTGCGGATCGCCGATCGCCCGATCAAGCTCGCCAACAAGGAGTTCTCGCTGCTGTGCGCGCTGGCGGCCGATCCCATGCGCGTATTCACCAAGGAGGAGCTGCTACGCGACGTCTGGGGATTTCGCTCCATGGGCCGTACCCGCACGCTCGACTCGCACGCCAGCCGACTGCGGCGCAAGCTCGACCCCGACAGCGGGCGCTTCGTGATCAACGTCTGGGGAGTGGGCTACCGCCTGATCGACGGTTGAGCCGCTCGAGATGGGGGTGAGGGGATGAGAACGCTCGCCGAGCTGGGAGTAGCCGGCTGGCCGCTCTGCGTCACGCTGGCCGCCGCCCTGGTCGGCGACCGGGTGCGCAAGGCTCGGCGCCGCGCGGCCCTCAACCGCGCTCTGCACGAGTTGCGCCGCCCGCTTCAGGCGCTGGCTCTGGCGCCGGCGTCATCCGGCCAGTCGCCGGCGCCAGCCGCGGCGGAGCTGGCGCTCGCGGCGCTCGACGATCTCGACCACGAGATCAACGGTTCTCCGCGCGCCCTGGCGCCTCGCCCGGTGGCCTGCCGGGCGCTGGTCGAGGCCGCCGTCGAGCGCTGGCGCGGTCCCGCCGCGGAAGCGCGCCGATCGCTCGAGCTGCGCTGGCGGGCGGGGGCGGCGATGGTCATGGCCGACCCTTGCCGCGTCTCCCAGGCCCTGGACAACCTGCTTGCCAACGCGATCGAGCACGGAGGTCTGCGAGTGCGCGTGGAGGCGGCGATCGGTGCCCGCCGCGTGCGGATCTCGGTCTCCAACACGGCGCTCCCGACGCCCGTCCACGCCCGCCGCGACCTTCGGCGCGGCCACGGCCTTCGGGTGGTGGCCTCGATCGCCGCGGCTCACGGTGGCCGCTTCCTCGTTCAGCATCCGGCCGGCGCCTGGGTCGCGGTTCTGGAGCTGCCGCTCGCCGCAACGCCGATCGCGGCGGCGGGGGATGAGCATGCCGTCGGCAATCTCGCTGCATGAGTCGGCGCGCCCGGGCGATCGCATTCGCTTGCGCGGCCCTGGCCTGCGCGGGCCTGGCGGCCGCCGTCGCCGGCGGCTACCGGACCGATCTCGAGAGCCAGCTCGGGCCGCTTCGGCCGGTGGTCGTCGCGCGCGCGAGGCTTCCCGCCCACCAGGCGCTTCGGCCGGCGGAGGCATCCAGGCTGCTGGAGATTCGGCGGATCCCGGAGCGGTTCGCGCCCCCGGGGGCGGTCACGTCAGCCGAGCAGGCGGTCGGCCGCGCGCCGGCGGCCGCCATCCCGGCCGGCGCCTATGTGCTCGCCAGCCAGCTCAGGACTCCCGGTGCGCGCCACCGTCGAAGCGCCCCCCCGCGGCTCGGCTCCGGCCGCCAGCCGGTCGAGATCGCGGTCAGCGGGGCCGAGGCGCTGGCGGCCACCGGCGGCGATCCGCGAGGCAGCCGCGTCGACGTCATCGTCACCACCGAGCCGGGGCCCGGCGGCGGAGGCGGCCGCACCTACGTCGCCGCCGAGGGCGTCGAGTTGCTGGCGCTGAGCCAATCGGGCGACCCCGGCGCCGGCGCTGGACTCGCCGGGCCGGGCTCGGCGGCCTGGACGGCGACCCTGGCGCTGAGGCGGCCCCAGGCCCTGCGCCTGATCCAGGCCGAGAACTTCGCCCGCCAGGTGCGGCTGATCCCAGACTGAGGCGTCGATGGTCGAGTTTTCGTCGCTCTATGCACCGCAAGTCGACCATCGGTGACGGCGTCGGTCCCTACTGAGCCCCCTCAGTCGGCGTTCCCGCCGAGCGCCGCCTCGAACGCCCGGCGGGCGTCCTCGCCGAAGACTGCGAACACGACCCTCTCCAGGCCGCCGCCCTCGTCCAGGTGACGCCGGACCTCCTCGACCTCGATCCGGGCCGCCTCATCTGTGGGGAAGCCGCCGACGCCGGTGCCGAAGGCGACCAGCGCGAGCGACTTGGCCCCCAGCTCGTCAGCCTTGGCGAGCGTGCTGGCGGTGGCGGCACGGATGATCCCGGCCGAGGTCGGTCCGCCCAGGCGCATGGTGGCGGCGTGGATCACCCAGTTCGCCGGCATCTCGCCGGCGCTTGTCGCCACCGCCTCGCCGAGCCCGATTGGGGCCAGCTCGTCGCTCTCGTCCTGGACGATCCGCCCGCCGGCGCGGACGATCGCTCCCGCGACGCCGCCACCGTGCTTGAGGTCGGTGTTGGCGGCATTCGCGATCGCGTCGACCTCGAGCTTCGTGATGTCGGCCTGCTGGACCTCGATCTCCGCCATCGCGTCCCGGGGCCGAGTCTAGACGCCCGGGGGGCGCCGGTCGGGGGCGCGGCGCACTCCCCCGGGGTTGAAGCTGGCGTGGGTGCGGCCGACCGCAACGCGGAGGCGCTGGCCGCCGATCTGCGGCGGCGGCTGGTCGAGCGCCGTCGCGCTGAGGCGGCCGCGGGAGGAGCGCGCGGGGACGACCTCGAGGGCGCGGTGGCGGAGCTGGTCGACGAGCACGCCGCGGTGCTCTCGGAGCGGCGGCGCGCCCGGATCCGCGAGCTGATCCTGCGGGACACCGTGGGCCTTGGCCCACTCGAGCAGCTCCTTGCCGACCCCGCGGTAACCGAGGTGATGGTGAACGGAGCGGACGCGGTCTATGTGGAGCGCGGCGGCCGGATCGAACCGACCGAGGTCAGGTTCGCGTCGGAAGGGGCGCTTCGCGACGCGATCGAACGGATCCTCGCCCCGCTCGGTCGCCGCGTCGACGAGCTCAGCCCGATGGTCGATGCCCGGCTCGCCGACGGCTCGCGGGTCAATGTGGTCATCCCGCCTCTATCGGTCGACGGCCCGGCGCTCTCGATCCGCCGCTTCACCGCCGCCCGTCCCGGCCCCGACGAGCTGGTCGCCTCGGGCACGCTGACCGCCGAGCTGCGCGACCTGCTGGCCGCCGCGGTGCGCGCCCGGCGCAGCATCTTGATCTCGGGTGGGACGGGGGCCGGAAAGACGACGCTGCTAAACGCGCTGTCGGCCTACATCGGCCCGGGCGAACGCGTGATCACAATCGAGGACGCGGCGGAGCTTCGGCTGCGCCAGGACCACGTGGTGCGGCTGGAGAGCCGGCCGCCGAGCGTCGAGGGGCGCGGCGAGGTGACGATTCGCGACCTGCTTCGCAATGCGCTGCGCATGCGACCGGACCGGATCGTGATCGGCGAGGTGCGCGGGCGCGAGGCCCTTGACCTCGTGACCGCGCTCAACACGGGACACGACGGAGCGCTGTCGACCCTGCACGCAAACGCGCCCCCAGATGCGCTGCGCCGGCTCGAGACGCTGGCGCTGATGGCCGGCGTCGGGCTCCCGCACGAAGCGATCCGCGAGCAGGTGAGGCGCGGCATCGAGCTCGTCGTGCACCTGGCCAGATCACCGCAGGGCGAGCGCCGTGTGGTCGAGGTCGGCGAGGTGGTGCGCGCGGCCGGCGGCGTCGGCATCAGGGAGCTGTGGCGACGATGACCGACCCGCTGGCGACGCCGATCCTGCTCGCCGCCGTGGCGGGCGGGATGGCCGCGGTGGCCGTCAGGGAGGCCGTCCTCGCCAGCCCCGCCTTGGGGCGCTGGCTCGCCGAGGCGATCGAGCCATTGCGACGCGCGGGCCGCGAGGGTTACGCTCCGACGGAGGCCGAAAGGCGCCGGCTCGCGGCCCTGGGGACCGGCGCGCTACTGGTCGGTGCGCTGTTCGTGGCCGGACCGGGGCCGGCGCCCCTCGGGGCGGTGGCCGGTCCCGGCGCGGCGGCCTGGGCAGTGGCGCGCCGTCGAGCGCGCTACCGGCGCGCCGTCGAGCGCGGCCTGCCGCAGGTCGCCACCGCGGTCGCGGACGCGCTCGCCGGTGGCCGCTCGGTTCGCGCGGCACTCGCCTCCGCCGCCAGCTCGATGGAGGGACCCCCGGCCGCCGAGCTGGCCCGCCTGCGCGCTGACCTCGAGCTCGGGGCCTCCACCGCGGACGGGCTCGCGGCCCTGGGGCCCCGCCTGCGGTCGGAGCGCGTCAACTCGTTTTCCGCGGCACTCCTCTCGCAGCAGCTCGGCGGCGGTGACCTCGCCGGGCTCCTGCGACGGTTCGCCGCCTCGGCGGCCGAGCGCGACCGGGTCGCCGCCGACGCCCGTTCGGCCACCGTGCAGGCCCGCTTCACCGGCCTGCTGGTCGTCGCCATGCCGGCCGGAGCGGCGCTGTTCGCCGAGCTGATCGAGCCCGGCTTCGTGGGCGGCCTGCTCTCGAATGGGACCTCGGCCGCCCTCCTGGCCGCGGCGGCGGCTTTCCAGGTTGGAGGCTTCGCTTCGATTCGGCGTCTGAGCCGGATCGAGGACGGATGAGCGCCGCGCTCGTCGCGGTCGCCGTCCTGCTCGGTGCCGCGGCGCTCTGGGAGCTGGCGGGGAGCAGGGGAGAGGAGCTCGGTCGCTCGATGCGGGACGTCGCGGCTACGCTGAGCGGCGGGCAGGTGCGGACGCTCGCGGGCGCCGCCCTGTGGCTTCGCATCCCGGAGCGCCTTCGGCGCGCCGGCCTGGCGGAGCGCGTCCCCGTGGCAGCCGTGCTGGCCGGAAAGGCGGGCGGGGTCGCGGTGGGCGCCCTGCTTGCCGCCGTGGCCTCCCCGGCGCTGCCCGCCCGGCTGGCGGTCCTGCTCACCCTCGCTTTGCCCGCCGCCGGCTTCGTGGCCCCGGAGGCGCTGCTGGAGAGGGCCGCGCGCCGCCGCCGGGCGCGGATCGGCGTGGCGCTCCCCGACGCCCTGGACCTGCTGGCGGTCGGAACGGCGGCCGGGCGCAGCCCGGCAACGGTCCTCGGCGAGATCTCGAGCGGCGCGAGCGGGCCGCTGGCTGCCGAGCTGGCCGTCGCGGTGGCCGAGATCGAGTGCGGGGTGCCGCAGCGCGAGGCGATCGCCGCGGTCCGCGAACGCGTGCCCGGCGCCGAGCTCGGGGCCTTGGCGTCGGCGCTCGAGCGCTCCCGGCGCTACGGCTCGCCGCTCGCCGAGCAGCTCCACGAGCAGGCCGCGTCGCTTCGTCGGCAGACCCGGCGGCGGATCGAGGAGCACGCGGCGCGCGCGGCGCCGAAGATCCAGCTCGTCGTCGCCCTAGTCCTGGTTCCGTCGGTCCTGCTGATGGTCCTGGCCGCCCTGGTCGCTCACTCGGACGCCCTGCTCGGCGCCGTCTAGCTGCAACGCGGCTTGCAGATCGGCGGTCTCCGAAGGGGGCCCGGCGCCAGCCGTGGCGAGGTGCGAAACGGCTTCAGCAAGCCGATTGCGCGAGGTCCGAGGCCCGCGTAGCAGTTCCGTCCGACGGATCGTGTCCCATTTCCGACCAGATTTGTGTTGCAAAGTGGGACTCAGTGGGTTAGCGTGGCGATTCGATCTGACCCACGGACCGGGGTGGTGAGGTTCCTCCCACCTCGCCACTCCGGTCCAAAAACTCAGGCGGCGCGGCCGCACGGATTCGATCACCCACGCAGGAGAGGACCCCACGGTTGGCATTTCGTGGTCAGTACGAGCACAACCTGGACTCCAAGGACCGGCTCACCGTCCCGGCGCGCTTCCGAGCGGCGCTGGCCGATGGAGTGGTTCTCTCGGCGGGCCTCGACCCCTGCGTCGACGTCTACCCGACGAGCGAGTTCGCGCGCTTCGAGCAACGGGTCCTCGCCGAGCTCAACCCGCTGAGCCGCCACGGGCGGATGATGAAGCGACGCTTCCACGGCCGCTCGCACGACGAGACCCTCGACTCGGCGGGACGCATCCGGATCCCCAGGCACCTGATCGAGGACGCCGAGCTCGAAGAGGGCCCCTGCGTGGTGATCGGCGTCGCCGACCACCTCGAGATCTGGAACCCGAAGCGCTGGGCCGACCACGACGCCGAGATCGACGCGACCGCCGCCGAGATCGCGGAGGAGCTGGCCCACGGCGCGCCCGGCGCGCCGGGAGCGCCGCGAGCTGCGGGCTGAGGTTCGGGACGCCGATTCGGAGATGGCCACACTGACGTACATGCCCACCGAGCACGTCCCAGTTCTGGCCTCCGAGCTCGTCGCGCTCCTCGACCCTCACCCGGGTGAGACCGCGGTGGACTGCACCTTCGGCGGCGGTGGGCATGCCCGGCTGGTCGCCGAGCGCCTGGGGCCCGGCGGCACGCTCGTCTGCATCGACCGCGATCCGACAGCGGAGCAGCGGTTCGAGGAGCTCGCGGGCGAGCTGGAGTGCGAAACGCGCTTTGTGCGAGCGAACTTCGCCGACGCCCTCGCGGAGCTGGTCGCCGAGGGCGCCCGCGCCGATCTCGTCTACATGGACCTGGGCATCTCATCCCTCCAGCTCGACGCCGCAGAGAGGGGCTTCTCCTACACCTACGACGCGCCGCTCGACATGCGCATGGATCCCGGCGGGGACCTCTCGGCCGCCACGGTCGTCAACGAGTGGCCGCAAGATCGACTCGCCGGGGTCATCCGTGAGCACGGAGAGGAGCGCCACGCCCGGGCGATCGCACGCGAGATCGTCCACCGCCGCCCCCTCGAGACCACGGTCGACCTGGTCGAGGCGATTCGCGCCGCGGTCCCGCCCGCCTACCGCTTCGGGCGCGGCCACCCGGCGAAGCGGACCTTTCAGGCGGTCCGGATCGCCGTCAACGAGGAGCTGGACTCGCTCGACCGGGCGTTGCCCGCGGCCTGGGAGCTGTTGCGCGAGGGCGGGCGCCTGGGTGTGATCTCGTTTCATTCGCTCGAGGACCGGCGCGCCAAGCGCTTCCTCGCCGATCGCGCCCGAGGTTGCGTCTGCCCGCCGGAGCTCCCGGTCTGCCAATGCGGGCGCCAGCCGGAGTCCGAGCCGCTGACCCGGCGGGCGCTGGCCGCGACCCCTGAGGAGATCGAGCGTAATCCCCGTTCGCACTCTGCGCGCCTGCGCGCCGCGCGGAAGCTCCACAGGGGCCCGGGCGGCGACGGCGAAGGGAACGGGACCTGATGGCCGCCGCCTCCACCGCGACCGCCCGCCGCGCCGCCGCCGCGCCGGCGCGAACCCCGCGCCCCAGAACTCGCCCTGCGTCGCGGAGCCGTGGCTCCGCGACGTCGCGGTCGAGCGGCTCTTCGGCCCGGACGGCGCGGTCGCGCTCTGCGGCGCGGCCACGCTCTTCGATGCCCGCCCGGCTCGTCCCGCTGGCGGTCGGACGTACCGCGTTCGCCGTCTCAGGGGTGGCGGACTCCGGCCTCGTCCACTGGCTGACCCGGGGCAGGCTCTGGATCGTCCTCCTGACCACGCTCCTGGTCGGGATCGTCTCCCTGAACGTGCTCGCACTGAGCTTCAACGCGTCCTCGAGCAGGGTGGGCATGCAGGCCGACGAGCTCAAGCGGGAGATCTCGGCATTGCGCGCCAAGATCGCCACCGATGGTGCCTCCAATCAGCGCATCCAGGTGGCGGCGGCGAACCTGGGTTTCATCGTCCCCGAGCCGGGGTCCGTCGGGTACCTGCGCCCCAGCCACGACGACGCCGCGGTGGCGGCCGAGCGCCTCGCCTCTGGTGAGCTGACGGCCGAGCCCTCGTACGTGGCGCCGCTGGCGCCGGTGAGCGTGCCGACGACGACACCCACCTCCTCTCCGGCGACCGACCAGGCCGCGGTCGCGCAGCCGACCCAAACGGCGCCCGCGACCGACGCCACCGCCACCACGAGCACCACCGAGACGACCAGCCCGCCGGCCGCGCCGGCCACGGGGCAGGGAGCAGGCGGGGTCGCGCCCGGGGGCGGCGGAGGGGTGGCGGCTCCTTGAGCCCGAGGCTCGGACGGTGGGCTGGCCGCCGGGCCCAGGGCGAGGTCGATGAGCGATGATCGAGCGGCGCATCGGCCTCCTGTTCGCCTGCTTCCTGCTCTTGCTCGTCGTCGCGATCGGGCGCGCGGCCTGGGTGCAGGGCGTCCAGGGCGGAATGCTGAGCGCCGACGCGCAGGGTCAGCAGACCCAGACGGTGACGATCCCGGGCCAGCGCGGACGGATTCTCGACCGCAATCACAGGGAGCTGGCCGTCTCGGAGGACGCCGCGGACGTGATCGCGACTCCCTACCAGGTGAAGGACCCGGCGCAGGCCGCCCATCGTCTGGCGCTCCTGCTGCACGTCCCCGAGGCGGAGGTCCTTCGCGCCCTCGCCGATCGATCCTCGGGCTTCGCCTACCTGGCTCGCCAGGTGGGCCTGCCGACCGCCGACCGCGTGCGCAAGCTGAAGCTGCTCGGCGTCGCCACCGTGCCGTCGAGCCGGCGGGTGTATCCGGAGGGCAAGCTCGCCGCTCCCCTGATCGGGGCCGTGGGGCTCGACGCCCAAGGCCTCACCGGGCTCGAGGCCGCCGACGACGATCTGCTCGGCGGCGCGAACGGGGAGCGCCAGGTGGTGTTCGACGGGCTCGGCAAGGAGATCGAGCGCGACACGCTCAGCGGCGCCCAGCAGGGCGAGGACCTGCGGCTGACGATCGACGCCGGGCTCCAGGCACGAACCGAGGAGGTCCTCGCCGACCTGGCCCAGACCTACCAGCCGAGGCGCGCCACGGCGATCGTCATGGACCCCCGCAACGCCGAGGTCCTGGCGATGGCCGACTGGCCCAGTTTCGACCCGAGCGATCCGTCCTCGGCCTCGCCGGAGGCGCTGCGGAGCATGGCCACCGGCTTCACCTATGAGCCGGGCTCGACCTTCAAGGCGTTCACGGTCGCCGGCGCCCTCTCGGAGCGCCTGGTCACGCCGGGCACCCTCTTCTATCTGCCGGTCGAGATCCAGGTGGCCGATCGAAAGATCTCCGACGCCGAGGAGCGAGGCCCGGAGAGCCGCACCGTCGCCCAGATCCTCGCCCAGTCGTCGAACGTCGGAGCGGTGAGGATCGGCCTCGAGCTCGGCGCGGAGCGCTTCTACCGCTGGGTGCGGCGATTCGGCTTCGGCGACCCGACCGGGATCGACTTCCCGGGCGAGGAGCAGGGCATCGTCCCGACTCTGTCCGAGTTCTCGGGCTCCACGATCGGCAACCTCCCGATCGGCCAGGGCCTCTCCGTGACGCCGATCCAGATGGCCGCCGCCTACTCGGCGATCGCCAACGGCGGAATCCTGCGCCCACCGCAGCTGATCCTCGACGAAGGGGACACACCCGCGCCGGAACCGGATGGCCACCGGGTGATCAGCAAGCAGACGGCGGCACAGCTGACGCAGATGCTGGAGGGCGTCTTGGCGCCCGGCGGGACCGCGTCGGAGGTCAGCGTCCCCGGCTACACGCTGGCCGGGAAGACGGGAACCGCGGAGGTGGCGGTCGATGGCGGCTACTCGGATTCACAGTTCGTCGCCTCGTTCGTGGGCTTTGCTCCGGCACAGGATCCCCAGCTGCTGGTCGCGGTGGTTGTCGACGAGCCCCAGGGCAACTACTACGGCGGCGTGGTCGCGGCGCCCGCCTTCGGCGAGATCGCCAAGTTCGCGCTGCCCCACCTCGAGATCCCGCCGGATCAGCAGCCATAGAATCGCCGCAATGAAGCTCCGCGAGTTGCTCGCCGACACAGAGGTCGCCGAGATCGCCGGGGACACCGAGGCGGAGATCGCCGGCCTTGCCTACGACAGTCGCACGGTCGAGCCGGGCACGCTCTTCTTCTGCGTTCCCGGGCAACGCTCGGACGGCCATGAGTTCGCCGACCGCGCCGTCGAACGCGGCGCCACGGCGGTCGTGGTCGAGCGGCTTCTGGACGTCGGTGTGACCCAGGTGCGCGTGGCCGATGCCCGCGCCGCGATGGCCTCGATCGCGGTTCGCTTCTGGGACGACCCCACCGCCCGGCTGCGCGTCGCCGGCGTCACCGGCACCAACGGGAAGACCACGACCGCCTTCCTGATCCGCCACGTCCTGGAGGCCCACGGGACTCGGACCGGCCTCCTGGGCACCGTGAAGCGGATCGTCGGCGGAGTCGAAGAGGACGTGGAGCGCACGACGCCCGAGGCGATCGACCTACAGCGGACGTTTCGCCGCATGCTCGAGGGGGGCGATGCGGCCTGCGCGATCGAGGTCTCCTCGCATGCCCTGGCGCTGGAGCGGACCGCCGGCGTCCGCTTCGCGGTCGCCGTGTTCACCAACCTGACCCAGGACCACCTCGACTTCCACGCCGACATGGAGGAGTACTTCCTGGCCAAGCGCGGCCTCTACTTCTCCTCGCCCCCCGAGACCGCGGTGGTCAATCTGGACGATCCCTACGGGGCACGGCTGGCCGCCGAGTTGCGAGACGCGGGTGATCCGCCCTTGCTCACTTTCTCTCCGAATGGGGAGGAGGTAGCCGACTTCCGGGCCGTGGACGTTGCCTTCGACGCCACGGGGTCTCGGTTCCGCTGTCTCGCTCCCGGAGGGGAGGTCGAGGTGCGGATGCCGTTGCCCGGCCGCTTCAACGTCGAGAACGCGCTGGCGGCGATCGGCGCCTGCCACGCGCTCGGCGTGCCGGCCGACGCGGCCGCCGCCGCCCTGGCGACTGCCGACCGGGTCCCGGGGCGCTTCGAGCCGGTCGATGAGGGGCAACCGTTCGCGGTCCTGGTCGACTACGCCCACACCCCCGACTCGCTGGAGAACGCGCTCGGCGCGGCGCGCGAGCTGACCGAGGGACGGTTGATCGCGGTCTTCGGGTGCGGCGGCGATCGCGACCGCGAGAAACGTCCCCTGATGGGGGCGATCGCGGCCCGGCTCTCGGACGCCTGCGTTGTCACCTCGGACAACCCGCGCTCCGAGGAGCCGAAGGCGATCATCGCCGAGATCCTGGCTGGAATGACCGACTCCGAGACTGGGGAGATCGAGGTGGAGCCCGACCGCCGAGCCGCGATCACCCTCGCGTTCGAGGCCGCAACGCCGGGCGACACGGTGGTGATCGCCGGCAAGGGCCACGAGCAGGGACAGGAGCTCGCGGGCGGCCGGAAAATCCCCTTCGACGACCGCGAGGTGGCGAGGGAGGAGCTGCGCAAGCTCGGGGCGAGGGCAGCGTGAGGGGTGTCGGGTATCGGGTGCTCCCCATTGGGCGCCCGGAGTGATTGAGCTGTCCGCAGACCGGATTGCCGCCGCGGCCGGAGCCGAGGTGACGCTCGCCGGCAGAGGCGGACGGCCCGAGCGGGCGGTGGCCGACTCCCGCGAGCTGCGCCCGGGCGACCTGTTCTTCGGCCTGCGTGGCGAGCACGCGGATGGGGGTCAGTTCGCCGCCCTGGCCCTGGAGGCCGGGGCCTGGGGCGTCGTGGTCGAGCCGGAGCGCGCTCGCTCGCTGGCGCCCGCAGGCAGCGATCGCCGGGTGGGCGAGAGGGGCGGCTGGGTGCTGGCGGCGCCCGATCCGCTTGCCGGGCTCCAGACGCTTGCTCGTGCGTGGCGGCGCGAGCTCGGATGCCCCGTGGTCGGGATCACGGGGTCGGTGGGCAAGACGTCGGTCAAGGACATCTGCCACGCGATCCTGCCGCTGCGAGTCCATGCCAGCCCCGAGAACTACAACACCGAGATCGGCCTCCCGCTGGCCGTGCTCGGCGCTCCGCCCGAGACGCAGGCGCTGGTCCTCGAGATGGCGATGCGCGGCCGCGGGCAGATCACCCAGCTATGCGGGATCGCGGAGCCGAACGTCGCGGCCATCACCAACATCGGCCCTGTCCACCTGGAGCTGCTCGGCGCCCTGGAGGCGATCGCCGAGGCGAAGGCCGAGATCCTCGCCCAGCTCGGAGAGCGCGATCGCGCCGTGGTCCCCGCCGACGCCGAGGCACTCGAGCCCCACCTGCACGACCGGTTGGTGACGATCACCTTCGGCGCCGGCGGCGACGTCTTTGTGCTTCGGTGGAGCGGCGACGGGCGCTCGATCGAGGCCACGGTTGGGACCCCGGCCGGCGAGCAGCGCTTCGCGTTCCCGTTCGGGGAGGCGCACAACCTCACCAACGCTCTGGCGGCGATCGCGATCGGCGAAGCGCTCGAGGTACCGCTGGACGAGATGGCACGGCGGGCGCCGGAGATAACCTTCTCGCGCCTGCGCGGCGAGCTGGTCGAGCTGGCCGACGGAATCGTCGTCGTGAACGACTGCTACAACGCCAACCCGATCTCGATGCGCGCGGCACTCGATCACCTGGCCTCGCTCCCCGCCCTCGGCCGCCACGTGGCCGTGCTCGGCGAGATGGCGGAGCTGGGCTCGAACGCACCCGCCTATCATCGAGAGGCCGGGTCGCATGCGCGCCAGCTCGGCATCGAGCCGATCGTCGGGGTCGGTGAGCTCGCCCGCGACTACGCCCCCGACGCCTGGGCTCCCGATGCCCGGACGGCGGTGCCGCTGGCCGAGGCGATGCTCGAGCCGGGGGATGCCCTGCTGGTCAAGGGTTCGCGCTCGGTCGGCCTCGAGCTCGTCACCGACGAGCTGCTCGCCCGGCGCGGAGCCGGCGAGCGATGAGCCCTCCACTCGCCGCGCTCGCCAACGAGCTCACCTCGTCGGCGATCGATCGCGGCCAGATCCTGATCGCCGGGATGGCGGCGATGCTGATCACGATCTTCCTCGGGCCGAGGTTCATCGAGCTCCTGCGTGACCGGGAGTTCGGTCAGCAGATCCGCGAGGAGGGTCCGGCGGAGCATCAAACGAAGGCCGGCACCCCGACCATGGGCGGGCTGATCGTGTTCGTGGCGATCGCCGTGCCCTACCTGGTGCTCTCGCCCCTGGACACCCAGAGCCTGGCCGTCTTCGGCGTTGCGCTCGGCGCCGCCGGCCTCGGTTTCGCGGACGACTTCATCAAGGTCACCAAGCGCCGCTCCCTGGGTCTCCCGGCCCGCTGGAAGCTGCTTTTCCAGATCGGGCTCGCGGTGGCGCTCTGGTGGGTGGCCAGCGAGGAGGTGGGGCTCGATCCCAGCCTCCAGGTGCGGATCTCGGACGCCCAGATCTACATCGGGCCGGTGCTCTATGTGATGGTCGTCTTTCTGGTGATCGCCGGCGCCTCGAACGCGGTCAACCTCACCGACGGGCTCGACGGGCTGGCGGCGGGTTCGTGCGCGATCGTGCTGCTCGCCTACACGGCGATCACGATCACCAGCGGCCAGGAGGGCCTGGCGCTGCTCTCGGCTTGCCTGGTGGGCGCCTCGGTCGGCTTTCTGTGGTTCAATTCCTTCCCGGCGACCATCTTCATGGGCGATACAGGCTCGCTCGGGCTGGGCGCGGCGATCGGGGCCCTGGCGGTGATGACCCAGACCGAGCTCTTGTTGATCATCCTCGGCGGGATCTTCGTGATCGAGGCGCTCTCGGTGGCGATCCAGGTGTTCAGCTTCAAGCTGTTCCGCCGCCGGGTGCTGCTGATGGCGCCGGTCCACCACCACTTCGAGATGATGGCCTGGTCGGAGACCAAGATCATGCTCCGCTTCTGGATCGTCGCCGCCGTCTGCGCGGGGATCGGCTACACGCTGTACCAGAACTCGATCGGTTGAGGGCTTGGGCGTGAGCGCCCCGCCGCCCAAGCCCCGCCCCCCGCTCCCCGGAGGGCCCTACCTGGTGGTCGGCCTGGCCCGCTCCGGCGAGGCCGCCGCGCGCCTGCTGGCCGCGCGGGGGGAGGAGGTGGCAGGCTGCGACTCGGCCTCGCCCGAGGGGGCGTCGCGGCTCGCCGAGGCGGGCATCGAGGTTCGCCTGGGCTCGGACGGACTCGAGCTTCTGGGACGCGCGCGCTGCGTTGTCAAGAGCCCCGGGGTGCCGCGCGAGGCTCCGGTGATCGCGCGGGCGCTCGAGCTTGGCGTCGCCGTGGTCGGCGAGCTGGAGCTCGCCTGGCGGCTGCTCCCCAACCGGTTCGTCGCCGTGACCGGAACGAATGGCAAGACGACCGTGACCGAGCTCCTCGGCCACGTCTGGCGGACGGCCGCCGAGCCGGTGGCGGTGGCGGGGAACGTCGGCACGCCGCTCGCCTCGCTGGCCGGCGAGGTGCCCCCCGAGGCGACCGTCGTCTGCGAGTGCTCGAGCTTCCAGCTCGAGGACTCCGAGGCCTTCGCGCCCGAGTGCGCCGTGCTCCTCAACGCGACGCCTGACCACCTCGATCGCCATGGGGACTTCGACCGCTACCTGCGCGCCAAGCTCAGGATCTTCGCCAATCAGGGAAACGACGACGTCGCCGTCTACAACTCCTCCGAGGCGGCGCTGCGCGATCTCGATCTCGGTGGCTGTGGCCGGCGGGTGGCCTATTGCCGCGGTTCGAACCCGGAGTGCGAGTTGTCGCTCAGCGATGGCCTGATCTTCGCCGGCGACCGGCCCCTGCTGGAGGCGAGCGAGCTGAGCCTCATCGGCCCCCACAACGCCGACAACGCGATGGCCGCCGCCGCGGGGGCCCTGGCAATGGGCCTGGAGCGCGACGCGGTCCGCGAGGGCCTCCGCACCTTCGCCGGCGTCCCGCACCGGCTCGAGCGCGTTGCCGAGCAGGGCGGCGTTCTCTACGTCAACGACTCGAAGGCCACCAACGTCGCCGCCGCCGCGGCCGGGCTGCGCTCGTTCGACGGCGGCGTGCGAGCGATCCTCGGTGGCTCGCTGAAGGGCGGGAGCTTCAGGGGGTTGGGGGAGCCGGTGAGCGAGAGGTGTGTCGCCTGCTACCTGATCGGCGAGGCCGCCGAGTCGCTCGAGCGGGACCTCGGGCCCGCCCGCGACGCCGGGGTGGAGCTGCGCCGCTGCGAAGGTCTTGCCGACGCGGTCCGCGCGGCGGCGTCCGACGCGCGAGCCGGTGAGGTCGTCCTGCTCGCGCCGGCCTGCGCGAGCTTCGATGCCTATCGCGACTTCGAGCAGCGGGGCGAGCACTTCCGCTCCCTGGTCGAGGGGCTCCCCACCTGAGGGGCCCAACCAGGGCTGACCCGGAAGGTTCGCGCCTGCTGGGCGCGAACACACCAGGGAGATGACGGCGCTCTCGCTCAGCCGGCTGGGCCCGAGGACGCGCCGGCGCGCCGGCGCCCAGCCGATCGAATACAACCTGCTGCTCACCGCCACCTTGTGCCTGTTGGCCTTCGGCGTCGTGATGGTGTTCAGCGCCAGCTCGACGACCTCCCTGCTGGGGCAGAGCGGGGACAGCGCCTATTACTTGAAGCGGACCGTGCTGTTCGGAGCCGGGGGCCTGCTGGTGATGCGCGTCCTGTCGCTGCGCGGGATGCGCCTGCTGCGGCCGCTGACTCCGCTGCTCGTCGCCGCCTCGTTCTTCGGGCTGCTGGCCGTGCTGATCCCGGGGGTCGGCGTCTCGGCGAACGGCGCCCAGCGCTGGATCGGCGCCGGCCTGTTCCAGGTTCAGCCGTCGGAGTTCGCCAAGCTGGCCTTGATCCTCTACGGCGCCTCCCTGCTGGCCGCCCGCCCGCGGATGACCCGCGGCATCCGCACCTTGACGCCCTACCTGGCCGTGGTCGGCCTCGCCTGCGTGCTGATGGTCGTTGAGCCCGACCTCGGCACGGCGATCATCCTCTGCCTGGCGACCGGCGCCCTGCTGGTCGCGGCCGGGGTGAAGATTCGCCACCTGGCGCTGCTCGGTGCCGCAATCGGCGTCGTGGTGCTGCTCGCCATCGCGATCGAGCCCTACCGGATGCAGCGCCTCACCGGCTTCCTCAATCCCACCAGCGACCCGGGTGGCGCCGGCTTCCAGGCGATCCAGGCGAAGATCGCGCTCGGCTCGGGCGGGATCTTCGGCGTCGGCCTCGGCCAGAGCCTCCAGAAGGCCTTCTACCTCCCCGAGGCGCACACCGACATGATCGCGGCGGTGGCCGGCGAGGAGCTCGGGCTGGTCGGGCTCTCGATGCTGGTGGGGCTGTTCGGGCTGTTCGGGTACGCGGGGCTTCGAACCGCGCAACGAGCGCGCGATCGCTACGGCAAGCTGCTTGCCGCCGGGCTCACCTCGCTGATCCTGGTCCAGGGGATCGTCAACCTGTTCGCGGTGCTCGGGCTAGTTCCGCTCACCGGCGTGCCCCTGCCATTCGTCTCCTACGGCAACTCGAGCCTGCTGGTGATGCTGGCGGCCACTGGGCTGCTCTTGAACGTGGCCCGCGGGGGCCAGGCCGCTGCGCCCGCTCGGCGCGGCACAGGCGCTGCGAGACTGCGGGTGGTCGACGGCCGGGCGCGCACGCGCAGCGGCGCCAGGTCGGCAGGAGGAAGGAGCATTTCGGGCGGTGCCAAGAGTCGTGATAGCCGCGGGGGGAACCGCGGGGCACGTGGTGCCGGCGCTCGCCGTCGCCGACGCGCTTCGGGATAAGGGCGCCGAGGTCTCATTCCTCGGAACTCGAGAGCGGCTCGAGGCCGAGTTGGTCCCGGCTGCGGGCTACGAGATCGACTTCCTGCGGGTCCGCGGCCTGGACCGCGGCGCGCCCCTGAAGGCGGCCTCGGCGGCCGCCCGGGCGGCGGCTGCGGTGCCGGCGGCGCGGAGGGCGCTGCGGCGCCGGCGGGCCGACGTGGTGATGGGGGGTGGGGGGTACGTGGCCGGCCCCGCCGGGCTCGCGGCGCTGTCCGCGCGCCTCCCACTGGTGCTGACCGAGGCCGACCGCCACCTGGGCCTCGCCAATCGCCTGCTGGCGCGTCGCGCAAACCGCGTCTGCCTGGCGTTCCCGATCGCCGGTCGGCAGGGAGGCCGCTACATGGTCACCGGCCGGCCGGTGCCGGCAGCGATCCTCGGGGCCGATCGCAACCAGGCGCGAGGCCGCTTCCAGATCGCTGCCGACGACCGGTGCCTGCTCGTCTTCGGCGGCAGCCAGGGCGCCCGCTCGCTCAACCTCTGCGCGCTCGATGCCTTCGTCGGCGACGGCGCCGCGGCCCTGCGCGACTACCACGTGATCCAGATCGCCGGCCATCGCGACTACCCCCTGGCCCGACAGCGGCTGGATGCCGCGGCCGGGGTGGAGAGATACACGCTGCTCGAGTACGAGACGACCCTCGCCGACCCGCTGGCCGCCTGCGACCTCGTCCTCGCCCGCGCCGGCGGCTCGGTGTTCGAGCTGGCGGCGGCGGGCAGGCCGGCGATCCTCGTCCCCTACCCGCACGCGACGGCGCGCCATCAAGACGCCAACGCGGCCTGGATGTCCGATGCCGGCGCAGCCGTGGTGGTCGACGACTCAGAGCTCGATCCCCGGACCCTGATCCGAACGGTGGGCGATCTGTTCGCCGACGCGCAGCGCCTCGAGCGGATGTCCGCGGCCTCCCGCGCCCTCGCCCGGCCGGACGCCGCGGAGCAAATCGCCGAAGAGGTGCTGGATGCTGCGAGGCGATGATGAATCCATGACCGACTGGAGCCAGCGCAAGCTCCACTTCATCGCCATCGGCGGCGCCGGGATGAGCGGCTTGGCGCTCGTCTGCCACCGGCTGGGGGCGCGGGTGAGCGGCTCGGATCGCGCCCAGAGCTCATACCTCGAGCGCCTCCGAGCGGCCGGCCTCGAGCCTCGCGTACCGCACCATGCCGACGCCGTCCCGCCGGACGCCGAGGTGGTGGTTTCGACCGCCGTCGGGGAGGACAATCCCGAGCTTGCGCGGGCCCGCGAGCGCGGCCAGCCCGTGATCCATCGGGGCGAGCTGCTCGCCGAGCTGTGCGCCGAAAAGCGCCTGCTGGCGATCGCTGGGACCCACGGCAAGACCACCACCGCCGGGATGCTCGCCCACATCCTGCGCGCGCGGGGCGCCGACCCGGGCTTCCTGCTCGGTGGCGAGCTGCCGGGCGCCGGCGAGGACGGGGGCCCCGGGAACGCCGGCTGGGGCGCCGGCGAATGGGTCGTCGCCGAGGCGGACGAGTCCGACGCGAGCTTCCTGCGGCTACGCCCCGAGGTGGCGGTGGTGACCAACGTCGAGCTCGACCACCACTCGCACTGGTCCTCGCGTGCCCAGCTGCTCGAGGCCTTCCGAGGGTTCTGCGAGCCGGCGCTGGGCCTGGCGCTGCCCGGCGACGGGAGCCTCGCTGGCCTCGCCGGCGAGCAGCGGGTCCTGACCTTCGACGAGGATCACCCGGGCCCGGCGCTCGACCTGAAGGTCCCGGGTCGCCACAACCTGCTCAACGCGCGCGCTGCCCTCGCCGCGCTCGAGCTGGCCGGCTTCGAGCTCGAGCCGGCGGCCGGCGCGCTTGCTTCCTTTCCCGGGATCCTGCGCCGGCTCGAGCTCAAGGGGCATCGGAACGGGGCCGCCATCTTCGACGACTACGCCCACCACCCGACCGAGGTGGCCGCGGCCCTGGAAGCGCTTCGCGAGCTCGGCCCGCGCCGGCTGATCGCGGTTTTCCAGCCCCATCTCTACTCGCGCACCAAGGCTCTCGCCGACCGCTTCGGCTGGGCCCTGGCGGCCGCGGACGAGGTCGGCGTCCTCGACGTCTATCCGGCCCGCGAGCAGCCGGTGGGGCGGCTTGCCGGCGTCACCGGCCTGGCGGTCGCGCGGGCGGTTGCCGACCGCGCCTCGGGCCGCCCGGTGTGGTGGCTGGTCGACGCTGCCCGAGCGGAGCGCGCCCTGGCGCCGCGGCTGCGCGAGGGCGACCTTCTGGTGACGATCGGCGCCGGCGACATCTACGAGCTCGCCGACGCGCTGGTGGAGGATGGTGTGGAGCCAGGGTCCCCCGGATGACGCCAGAGGCCCCGGAGGGCGTCGAGCGCGACTATCCGCTGGCCCGGCTGACGACCGTGCGCGCGGGCGGGCCGGCCGACCTCTTCGCGCGCCCGGACGACGAGCAAAAGCTGGCGGAGCTGCTCCGCTGGGCGGCGTCGGAAGAGGTCGCGGTCGGAATGGTCGGCTCGGGCTCCAACCTCCTGGTCTCGGACGACGGCTATCGCGGCCTGGTGCTGAAGCTGGACGGCCGCCTGAGCTCGATCGAGCGCCAGGGAACGCGGATCGTCTGCGGCGGCGGCGCCCGGCTCCCATCGGCCGCGGCTCAGGCGGCTCGCTGGGGGCTCTCCGGGCTCGAGTTTGGGATCAACATCCCGGGGACGGTCGGCGGCGCGGTGAAGATGAACGCCAACGCCTACGGCGGCGAGCTGGGGCGGGTGCTGGAGTGGGTGAACGTGTGCACCGCCGGGGGCGTCGAGCGACGCCAGCCGAGCCAGCTCGGCTTCGCCTACCGGCGCTCGAATCTCGGGCCCGGCGAGGTCGTCTCCCAGGCCTCCTTCCAGCTTGGGGAGGGTGAGGTTGCGGAGATCAAGGGCACGCTCGCCGAGATGCGAGGCAAGCGGCTCGAGGCGCAGCCATCCGGGATCAAGACCTTCGGCTCGACCTTCAAGAACCCCGCGGGCGACGCGCGCGCCGGGGGGTTGACCGCTGGTCAGCTGCTCGAGGCCGCCGGCTGTCGCGGGCTGCGGGTCGGCGGAGCCCGCTTCTCCGAGAAGCACGCCAACTTCGTCGAGAATGCGGGTGACGCGACCACCGCCGACATCCTCTCCCTGATGGCCGAGGGCCGCCGCCGCGTCCACGAGCGCTTTGGGGTCTCGCTACAGCCGGAGGTCCAGATTCTGGGCGAGGTCGAGTGGCCCGAGGCCTGGGACCTCGGCCAGTAGCCCGAATCGAGGCGGTGTCTTCCGGGCAGGAGCCGCCCCCGGTGAGCGCGAATCACCCTCCTGTGAGGACTCCCGCCGCCACGGCTGCCGGCAAGCGGCGCGCCAGCGCGCGCGCGGGCCGAGCCAAGTCCGCCGCCCGTCCGACGAGGAGTCGAGCGCCGTCTCGTCCGACACGCCCCTCAGCGAAGCGCCGCGCACGGCGGTCCGTGACCCGGCCGCGGGCCCTGGTGGCGTTCCTGCGCTCCGCCTCGCTGCGCCGACGGGTGCTGCTGCTCGCCGTGGTCGCGGGCGCCCTGGCGCTGACCTACTTCGGCTGGTTCCGCGACTCCTCGCTGGTTGCCGTCCGCGACGTCGAGGTCGAGGGGGTGAGCGGCGCCGACCGCCAGCGGATCGTCGCGGAGCTGACCGACGCCGCGCGCGGGATGACCACCCTCCACGTCGAAACCGACCGCCTCCAGAACGCGGTCCGGAACTTCCCCGCGGTCGCGTCGGTGAGCGCGGACGCGAGCTTTCCGCACAGGATCACGATCCAGGTGATCGAACGCCAGCCGAAGCTGATCGTCCGCGCCGGCGACCGCGAGATGCCGGTCGCTGCCGACGGCTCGCTGCTTCCCGGGGCTGACGTGGCCGACCGAGACCTGCCGGAGTTGCCCCTCGACGAACTGCCGACCTCGGGCCGCCTGAGCGGCGACCCGCTCAGCGAAGCCCTGGCGATCGGCGCCGCACCGGCGCCGCTGCGCCCACTGATCGCGGGCGCCTCCGTGTCCGGCGACTACGGGACCGTGGTGACGATGCGGGGCGGAATCGAGCTGCGCTTCGGAAACCGCGACCGTGCCGACCAGAAGTGGACGGCGGTGGCCGCGATCCTGGCCGACCGGCAGCTGACGAGCGTCTCCTACGTCGACGTGCGCGCGCCCGATCGTCCCGCGGTGGGAGGAACGTCGACGGCACCCGCCACGACCGCCCTTGACGCGGTGCCGTAACCCGAGCCTAGACCCCAGCCTGAGATACGCGGTAAACAGTAAACTCTCAACCCTTGATCGAGACTATTGCCTTGCACGATTCCATGCCGGTAAGCTATTCCTGCGTTGACAGGGACCGCCGAATGCCCTACCTTCGCGTTAGGCTTGAGGCTGGAGGCGGTCTGAAACTCTCAAGCATCGCTTTAGCCTCGGAGCGCAAAGACCGAAAGTGAGGACAGTCGAGAGTCAATGGTCGAGTCCTCGTACCTCGCAGTAATCAAGGTCGTCGGCGCGGGCGGCGGCGGCACGAACGCGGTCAGCCGAATGGTCGACGCTGGCCTCAAGGGCGTCGAGTTCATCGCCATCAACACCGACGTCCAGGCGCTCCAGGCGTGCGAGGCGGACATCAAGCTCTCGATTGGCCACCAGCTCACCAAGGGGCTGGGCGCGGGCGCCAACCCGGAGATCGGGGGCGGCGCCGCGGCCGAGAGCCGCGACGACATCAAGGAGGCCCTGAAGGGGGCCGACATGGTCTTCGTCACTGCCGGCGAGGGCGGCGGCACGGGCACCGGTGCGGCGCCGGTGATCGCCGAGATCGCCAAGGACGAGATCGGGGCCCTCACCGTCGGCGTCATCACCAAGCCGTTCGAGTTCGAGGGCGGTCGCCGGATGCAGCAGGCCCTGGACGGGATCGACAAACTGCGCGCCAAGTGCGACACCCTGATCATCGTCCCGAACGAGAAACTGCTTCAGGTGGTGGAGCGTCAGACCACGGTCAGCGAGGCGTTCAAGATGGCCGACGACATCCTCCGCCAGGGCGTGCAGGGGATTACCGACCTGATCACCACCCCCGGCCAGATCAACCTCGACTTCGCCGATGTGCGCGCGGTGATGTCCGAGGCCGGCTCGGCGATGATGGGCGTCGGCTCCGCCTCCGGCGAGAGCCGGGCCACCGAGGCGGCGAAGGGAGCCGTCTCCTCGCCGCTGATGGAGGAGTCGATCGAGGGCGCCACGGGAATGCTGCTCAACTTCACCGGCAGCGAGGATCTCAACCTGTTCGAGGTTCACGAGGCCGCCGACATCGTGGTCGCCACCGCGGACAAGGGCGCCAACATCATCTTCGGGACGGTGATCGACCCGACGATGGACGACGAGGTCAGGGTCACCGTGATCGCCACCGGCTTCGAGGGCTTCGAGACCCTCGCCCGTCGTCCGATCCAGGTGCGCGACCGCGCCCGGAAGCGCGGCGTCAGCGGGCTCGGCGACCGGGAGCGGCGCGAGCTGCAGGTCTCCGAGGACGAGATCGACGTCCCGTCCTTCCTGAAGGGCCGCTAGCCCACTAGCCTGCGCCCGGTGGCCACCGCGGCGCTCAAACGCACCCCCTTGTACGAGGCCCACGTGGCGGCGGGCGCCAAGCTGGTGCCGTTCGCGGGGTTCCAGATGCCGGTGCAGTACGAGGGGGTCCGGGTAGAGCACCTCGCGGTGCGCTCCGCCTGCGGTGTGTTCGATGTCTCGCACATGGGCGAGGTCGAGACCTTCGGACCGGAGGCCGACGCGCTGCTCCAGCGGCTCCTGTCCAACGACGTCTCGAAGCTTGCGGTCGGCGGCGCGCAGTACTCGGTGCTCTGCCGCGAGGACGGCGGCATCCTCGACGACCTGTTCACCTACCGGCTCGCGGACGACCGCTACCTGACGGTCACCAACGCCGCCAACCACGAGCGCGATCTCGCTTGGTTTGAGGAGCACGCCCGAGGCTTCGACGCCGAGGTCAGCGACGCGATCGGCGACTACGCGATGCTCGCCGTGCAGGGACCCGAGGCGCGCTCGATCGTCGCCGAGCTGGCCGACGGCGAGCTGCCGTCGCGCATGCACACGGCGACGCTCGGCGTTGCCGGCGCCCAGATGCTGGTCTGCGGGACCGGCTACACGGGCGAGGACGGCGTCGAGCTCCTGCTGGCGCCGGAGCGCGCCGCGGACGTCTGGGGTGCGCTGACGGCCGCGGGCGCGAGGCCGGCCGGGCTCGGGGCACGCGACACGCTTCGCATGGAGGTCTGCTTCCACCTCTACGGCAACGACATGGACGAGCATCGCAACCCGATCGAGGCCGGGCTGGGCTGGTGCTGCAGGGAGGGGACCGGCTTCATCGGCTCGGAGTCCATCGCCGCTGTCCGCGAGCGCGGCACGGAGCAGAAGCTGGCGCCGTTCGTGCTCACCGGGCCCGGCATCCCCCGCCAGGGAAACGCCGTCGTCTCCGGCGGCCAGGAGGTGGGCGTCGTGACCAGCGGGACGCTCTCTCCCTCGCTCGAGGAGGGGATCGGGATGGCCTATGTCCCCGTCGAGCTCGCCGAGCCCGGAACCGAGGTCGAGATCGACGTCCGCGGCAAGCTGCGAGCGGCACGCGTAGAGTCGAAGCCCCTGTACCGAAAGGAGAGCTGAGTTGGCAGAGGAGAGCTACCCGGACGATCTGCGCTACCACTCTGAGCACGATTGGGCCCGGATCGAGGACGCCGAGGCGACCTTCGGCATCACCTGGTACGCGCAGGACGCGCTCGGCGAGGTCGTCTTCTACGAGCCGCCCGAGGTCGGGTCGCAGGCGTCAAAGGACGAGGCCTACGCCGAGGTCGAGTCGGTGAAGGCGGTCTCCGACGTGTACGCGCCCCTTTCCGGCGAGATCGTCGCCGTCAACGACGCGATGGCCGAAAAGCCCGAGCTGGTCAACGAGGACCCCTACGGCGACGGCTGGCTGGTGCGCGTCAGGCTCTCCGATCCCTCGGAGGTCGAGCAGCTCATGGACGCGTCCGCCTACAGGGAGCTGCTGGCTGAGGAGTAGCTCGTAGCCAGCTCCGCCCTCGATGGGGGGAACGAGCGGCGGGTCGGGGCCAACCTGGCGCGTCACTAGCATTTCGAACCAGGGCAACCAGCACATGACCCGCTACACCTCAGCCACCGATTCCGACCGCCGCGCGATGCTCGATGCGATCGGCGTTGGCTCCATCGACGAGCTGTTCGCCGAGATCCCGGCCGACCTGCGGCTCGGGCGCCCGCTCGACCTGCCGCCCGGGCTCTCGGAGACCGAGTGCTTCGACCTCCTGGCCTCGCTCGCCGAGCGCAATGCCCACGCCGAGGCCGAGATCTGCTTCCTAGGGGCGGGGATGTACGACCACTACGTGCCGGCGATCGTCGACGCGATCACCCAGCGCTCGGAGTTCCTGACCCCGTACACCCCCTACCAGCCCGAGGTCTCGCAGGGCGGCCTCCAGGTGATGTTCGAGTTCCAGACCGCGATCTCCGAGCTCTGCGCGCTGCCGGTGGCCAACGCCTCGCTGTACGAGGGGCCGTCATCGGTGGCCTCGGCCGCCTACATGGCGATCGGCGCCACCGGGCGCCGGCGCCTGGTGGTCTCGCGGGGCCTCCATCCCCACAGCCGCGAGACGCTGGTCACCTACGCGCGAGGCTTCGACGCCGAGGTGGTCGAGGTGGGCCTCGAGGGCGGCCTCACCGACGCCGCCGAGCTCAGCGCCGCGCTGGACGAGGACACGGCCGCCCTGTTCGTCCAGAACCCGAACTTCCTCGGCGCCGTCGAGGATCTCGAGGCCCTGGCTGGGGCCGCGAAGCGCGCGGGCGCGCTGACGGTCGCCGCGGTCGATGCGCTCACCCTGGGCGTGCTGCGACCGCCCGGGGAGTGCGGTGTGGACGTCGCCGTCGGCGAGGGCCAGCCGCTTGGAGGCAGGCTCGACTTCGGCGGTCCCTCGTTCGGCTTCTTCTGCGCCACCGAGGAGCACCTGCGCCGGATGCCGGGCCGGATCGCGGGGGAGACGGTGGACGCCGACGGGCGCCGCGGCTTCGTGCTGGCCCTCCAGACCCGCGAGCAGCACATCCGCCGCGAGAAGGCGACCCACAACATCTGCACGTCGCAGGCGCTGAACGCGCTTGGCGGGGTGATCTACCTGGCCTGGCTCGGCAAGCGCGGGGTGGTCGAGCTGGGCGAGCTGCTCGCCCAGCGGACCGCGTACGCCCGGGACCGGCTGGCACAGCTCGACGGGATCGAGCTCCTGCACGAGGCGCCGGTGGTTCGCGAGTTCGCGATCCGGGTCGATGCGCCGGTGGAGGCGCTGCTCGATCGCTGCGCCGCCGACGGGATCGCAGCCGGATACGGGCTGGGTAGGGAATATCCAGAGTTCGGCGATGGCCTGCTCGTCGCGATAACGGAACGCAGGTCGAGGGCAGACATCGATCGCCTCGCCGATGCCCTCGAACGGGCAATCGCCGCGGCCAATGGCGCCTTTGTTGCCCCCAGCGAAACAAAAGCGCCATCCGCGGAGGTCAGAGCGTGACGGCGCCCAGCCCCTCGCCGCCTACCACGGCCGGGACCCCGACCCCTCAGCAGAGGGAATCGGCGACCACGATCTTCGAGCGCTCGGTCGCCGAACGCCGCGCGGCGACCCTGCCGCCGCTCGACGTCCCCGAGCGCGCGCTCGACGAGCTGATCCCCGCGAGGCTGCGGCGGGAGCGTCCCCCGGAGCTCCCCGAGGTCTCCGAGCCAGAGATCGTCCGCCACTACAACCGCCTCTCGCGCCGCAACTTCGACCTCGACACGGGTCCCTATCCGCTCGGCTCCTGCACGATGAAGCACAACCCGCGACTGAACGAGCGGGTCGCCGCGCTGCCCGGCCACGCGCGCCTGCACCCCGCGCAGCACCCGAAGCGCGCCCAGGGGGCACTGGAGCTGATGTGGCGCCTGGAGCGCGCCCTGGCAGAGATCTGCGGCCTCGAGCACGTCAGCCTCCAGCCCTCGGCGGGCTCACACGGGGAGCTGGCGGGGCTGCTCCTCACCCGCGCCTACCACGCCGACCGCGGCGAGTATCGCACCAAGGTGCTGGCCCCTGACACCTCCCACGGCACCAATCCGGCGTCGGTGACCATGGCGGGCTACGAGGTGGTCAAGGTCGCGACCGACCACCGCGGTGGCGTCGACGTCGACGACCTGCGCTCCAAGGTCGACGATCAGGTCGCCTGCCTGATGCTCACCAACCCGAACACGCTCGGCCTGTTCGACGAGAACATCGCCGAGATCACGCGGATGGTGCGCGACGCCGGCGGCACCCTGTACTACGACGGCGCCAACCTGAACGCGATCATGGGCCACACCCGGCCCGGCGACATGGGGTTCGACATCGTCCACGTCAACCTTCACAAGTCGTTCTCCCAGCCGCACGGGGGCGGCGGGCCGGGGGCGGGGCCAATTACGGTGTCGGACCGGATCGAGCCCTACCTGCCCGTCCCGCGCCTGGTCCGCGCTCCGGGCGGGGATGGCGCCACCCCTTCGTTCGGACTCGACTACGAGCGGCCGAAGTCGATCGGCCGGCTCCGCGGATTTGCGGGCAACTTCGGCGTCTTCGTCCGCTCCTACGCGTACATCCGTAGCCTCGGCGGCGACGGCCTCGCCGAGGCCTCGGAGACCGCGGTGCTGAACGCCAACTACCTGCTGGCGCGGCTCCGGCAGGGGCGGGCCGGAAGGTACCTGCCGGTCGGCTTCGACCGTCTCTGCATGCACGAGTTCGTCCTCTCGGGGGCGACCGCGAAGCGCGAGCTGGGCGTCAAGACGCTCGACGTCGCCAAGCGGCTGCTCGACTTCGGCTTCCACCCGCCGACCATCTACTTCCCGCTGCTCGTCGACGAGGCGCTGATGTTCGAGCCCACCGAGACCGAGACCAAGGAGGGCCTCGACGCGCTCGCCGACGCCGTCGAGGACATCCTCGCCGAGGCCGAGCGCGATCCCGAGATCGCCCGCAACGCCCCCTACACGACGCCGGTTCGCCGCCTCGACGAGGCGACCGCCAGCCGCCGGCCGGTGGTCCGCGAGCCGCTTTGATCGAGGCCGCCGGCGGCGAGTCGCCGGCGGGCACATGGGCCTACTTCGCCGGGAGCCCCTGGCGCAGCTCCAGCACGGGGGCGAACAGGTCGCCGTGCTTCTTGACGCGCTCGAGCACGTCTGACGCCTCGAACCTGAGTGCGTCCGGATCCTCCTCCTGCGCGGCGCGCTCGACCTCGTCCCATTCGACCGGCGTCGAGACCGTCGGCCGCTCCCGTGCCCGCAGCGAGTAGACGGCGACCGTCGTCTTGTGCTGGTCGTTCTGGCTCCAGTCGACGAACACCTTGCCCTTGCGCAGCTTCTTCGCCATCCGCGAGACCACCTGGTCGGGCTGCGCTCGCTCCAGCGTCTGAGCGATGGCATGGGCGAAGGGCTTGGTCTGCTCGTAGGTGACCTCGACGTTCAGCGGCACGTAGACCTGGAGCCCCTTCGACCCCGAGGTCTTCGGGAAGCACTCGAGGTCGAGCTCGCCGAACATCTCGCGCAGCTGCAGCGACACGCGGCAGCACTCCAGGATTCCCGCAGGCTCGCCGGGGTCGAGGTCGAAGGCGAGCACGGTCGGACGCTCGATCTCGTCGGCGAGCGACAGCGAGGGGTGGAGCTCGAGCGCCGCGAGCTGGGCCATCCAGGTCAGCGTCGCGCGGTCGTTGCAAAGGCAGTAGTCGATGTCTCCCTCGTTTCGACCACTCCACACCGGGGCGGTCGCGACCCAGTCGGGCCGGTGGGAGGGGCAGCGCTTCTCGTAGAAGGACTTCGCCTCGACGCCGTTCGGATAGCGCTTCAGGGTCAGGGGCCGGTCTCGCAGGTGGGGCAGGATCGCGTCGGCGATCCGCGCGTAGTAGTCGATCACGCCGGCCTTCGTGAACCCGGTCGCGGGCCACAGCACCTTGTCGAGGTTGGTGAGCTCGAGCCGGTGGCCGTCGACGTCTACTTCGCGGCTTTTGCCCTGCTTCGCGATCTCGATCCGGCCTTGGAGCTCTTGGAGCCGGAGCCGGAGCCGGACTTGGCGGCGGTCGTCCGCTTGCGCCGCCGCTTGGCGCCGTCGCGCTTCGATCCGGCGGCCAGCGGCTCTCCCTGGATCGCTGCGAGGCTCTCCTCGAGAGCCGCCATGAGGTCGGGCGCCTTGGTGGGCTTGGGCTCCTCGGAGACGGCCTCCACGACTTCCTCGCCCCGCGCCTTTCGCTCGATCAGCGCCACCAGCTTCTCGCGGTACTCGTCGCGGTACTTGTCGGCGTCGAAGTCGGTGCTCAGCGACTCGATCAGCTGCTTGGCCATCTCGAGCTCGCGCTTGGACAGCTTGCGGCCGTCCTCGGGGATGACGTCGTCGAGCTCCTCCGGCGAGACGACCTCGTCGGCGAACCGCATCGTCGCCATCGTCAGCACCTGGCCCATCGGCCGGATCGCGGCCAGATGCTCGCGGTTTCGGAGCACGAACCGCGCCACCGCCACCTTCTTCGCGTCGGCCATCGCCTTGACCAGCAGGGCGTAGGCCTTCTCGGCCCCCTTGTCGGGCCCGAGGTAGTAGGGGTGGTCGAAGTAGATCGGGTCGATCTCGTCGAGATCGACGAAGTCCTGGATCTCGATCGCCCGCGTCTTCTTGGGGTCGAGCTCCTCGAGCTCCTCGCGGGTCAGGACGACGTACTGCTCGGGCGCGATCTCATAGCCCTTGACGATCTCCTCGTAGGGGACCTCCTCGCCGTCGGACTCGGCGACCCGCCTGTGCCGGATGCGCGAGCTGTCGCTCGCGCGCAGCTCGCGGAAGCTCACCGACTTGCGCGACACGGCACTGTACAGCTTCACGGGCACGTTCAAAAGCCCGAAGCTGATCGATCCACTCCAAATTGCCCTAGCCATCGTTTGCAACCAAGAGACCGTCGGAGGTGACAAAACTCATCGCTCTCAGTTTCCCAACTTAGCGTCCCTTCCTGGTTACCCGCGGTCCGACGCCAGGAATCTTGCGCACCGCGGGTGCCGCAGCGGCGCCGGTCGCGAGCGGGTGGGGGGAGGGCAGCCCGCGCTGCCCTCGATGCGGGAGGCGGGGGCAGCCGACCGCTTTCACACGGCCGAGCCGACGCAGGGCGTCAGCGAAGCGCAGTCCATTTCGAACTCTGAGCGAAGAGATCCCCAGCTCCTGATGCACCGCCATGATGCTGCCGAGGCGCTCATGCGCGGACTCGATCCGCCGCAGCTGGCGAAGTAGGCGACGAGGAAGCTGGGCGCGGGCCAGCCTTCCGGTGGGACTCGACTCGCCCAGGTGGCGAAGCTCATCGACGACGCCCATCGCCTGGTGCCGCCCGCGTCGATGCGGGCCGTCCAGGTCGATGTCAATCTGCGCTGCGCCCGAGTTCACAGTCAGCCAGCCGCGTCGCCTGGCGAGGCTCATCAGGGCGCCCCGGCGCATTCGCACCCGCAGCTGTGGGAATCCGAGCAATCCCCCCGAGCACACCCAGCGCTCCGACAAAAACACCGACGGCCCGCAGTCGCGAGGATCGAAGCGCCCGCAGTCGTCGTACGCGAAGTCCGCCCAGCCGCGGGGCTGTGCAACCACGTCGGTGAGGAGCATCGAGCGGTATCGCTTGCCGAGCCAGAGGGGCTTGAAGTGCTTCACGCGCCCGGCCTTGCGCCCGCGCGCCTCGACGAGCGGCCGGCGGGACACGGCCCCGCACCCGGAGGGGGCGGTGCCGGCGAGGGGGTCGGGTTGCCAGTCGGGGGTGAAGCTGGCCGGCGAGCCGTTGGTCAGCCAGGTGAGACAGGAACCGTCGGGCTCGATCGAGTAGAGCTCGGCGCTGTCGTTGCCGCTGGGGAAGTTGCGATCGCTGGCGAAGACGAGATGCTGCCCGTCGGCCGACCAGTCGGGGGAGTAGTCGTATCCCTTGTTGTGGGTGAGTCGAATCGGATCGGTGCCTTCGGCGTCCATGACGTAGAGCTCGGTCTTGAAGGAGCAGAAGTCCGAGTCGCAGTCGGTGCCATTTTCGTCTCTGGTGCTGGCGAAGGCGACGCGCGCCCCATCCGGCGACCAGGCGGCGGCGCTCGCGTTGCGCGCCATTCGCTTCTTGTTGGCTCCATTCCGGTCGACGAGTTGGAGCGAGGGCCGGTAGAAGCTTTCGCCGAGCGCGGTCCTTGTGTAAGCCAAGCGGGAGCCGTCGGGGTCCCATGCCGGCTCGCTCAGGAAGGCAAACGGATCAGCCGCAAACCGCCGCTTCACGACTGCATACCTGTGACTACCGTCGCTGCGGATGACGAATATCGCCGAGGACCCGTGCCCGATGCGAGCGAAGGCGAGCGACTGCCCGCCTGGGGCCCATTGCGGGTTGAACTCGTAGACCTCGCGCCGGCCTCCCGTCAGCCGCTCCTGATTGCTGCCGTCGGCATCCATCAGATAGATCCGCGCTCCCACGTCGCTGTCTCCGTCGTTGAAAACACGGACGAACGCGAGCCTGGCGCCGTCGGGCGAGAAGACGGGGTAGTAATCACCCCCCTCCGACCGCGGTCTGGGCCCGCCGGTGAGCTGCACGCGGTTCGACCCATCGGCGTCGATGGTGAAGATCCGCCCGCCGGAGCTGAACGCGATCCGCGCCAGTGCCGGGTCGGCCTCCGCAGTCCCGCCGCTGGCCACGACCCCGGCACCCAGGCCCGCTGCGACAACGAGCGCGGCGCCAAGGCCGCGAGCCCTCTCCCTCACGACGCCATCGTAGACCCGCGTGGACCTCGCGTCGCAGCCAGGACGTATCTGAGGCGTGGGCGAGTGACCCACTACCCGAGCGAGGGCACCGCTGAGGTCGGCGTGATAATCACCCGATGCTGTTCGAGCTCGAGCGGGTGACGATCGAGCGGGACGCGAAGGTCGTGCTCCAGGACGTCACGGCGTCGCTGCCGAAAGGGGCGAGCTGCGTCGCCGGGCCGTCGGGAAGCGGCAAGTCGACCCTGCTTCGGCTGCTGAACCGGCTCGCCGACCCGGTGTCGGGGACGGTTCGCTACGAGGGGGCCGACGTGCGCGAGCGCGATCCGCTCGAGCTGCGGCGCGAGGTCTGCCTGGTGCCGCAGCTCCCGGCGCTGCTCGAGGGGACGGTCGAGGAGAACGTCCGCTTCGCCGCCGGCCTGGCCGGGCGCGAGCCAGAGGTCGGGCACCTGCTCGACCTGGCCGGCCTCGACGCTTCGTTCGCAGCACGCGACTCGGGCAAGCTCTCGGTGGGCGAGCAGCAGCGCGCGATGCTCGCCCGGGCGCTGGCCGTCGAGCCCAGGGTTCTGCTCCTGGACGAGCCGACCTCTGCCCTCGATGAGGGGGCGCGCGGTGCGGTCGAAGCGACCCTCCTGGACCTGCGCCGGCGGGTCAAGATCTCGACCGTGCTCGTCACTCACGACCTCGACCAGGCGCGCAGGATGGCCGACTGGGTGGTGCGGCTCGATGAGGGGCGGGTCGTCGCTCAGGGCCGCGTCAAGGAGCAGCTCCCCGTCTGACCTCTGCGCCGTCGTTCCGTCCGACGCCCGGCATACTCTACGAACGTATGTTCGTGACCGAACCGCCTGCGCAGCCAGCCGATCCGCGGCTTGAGGACCTCCCGCGCGAGCACCTGGAGCACGAGATCTGCGAGCTTGCCGCGCAGCTCACCGCCCGCATGGCGCGCTGGCTCTCGCTGCTGGGCGAGTTCGACCGCCGCGAGGCATGGGGGGAGTGCTCGGGGTGCCGGTCGACGGCGGACTGGGTCGCCTGGCGCTGTGCGCTCTCTCCGCGGGCCGCCCGCGAGCACGTTCGCGTGGCGCGCGCCCTGCCCGAGCTTCCCCGGACCCGCGATGCCTTCGAGTCCGGTCAGCTCAGCTACTCGAAGGTGCGGGTACTGACGCGGGTCGCCGAGCCCGACTCCGAGGCGGATCTGCTTGACCTCGCCCGCCACGCCACCGCGACCCAGCTCGAGCGGATGCTGCGGGCGTTTCGGCGGGTCAGCCGAGACGAGGCCCAGGCCGCGTACGAGAACCGCTACTTGACCTGGTACTGGGACGAGGACGGCTCGCTCTGCCTTCGCGCCCGCCTCCCCGCCGAGGAGGGGGCGCTGGTGTTGGAGGCGCTTCATGAGTCGCGTGACGCTTTGTTCCGAGAGCGTGACGGTTCAGAGCGCGGCCCCGCGGGGCCGCGCTCGGGGGACGGCCCCGCGGGGCCGCAGGGGCCGCCTGATCCGGATCGCCAGCGCGAGCACCCCCGCCCGACGAACGCCGACGCCATCTGCGCGATGGCGGAGACGGCGCTGGCCCGCGGCCCGACTCCTCTGCGCGGCCCCGAGCGCCACCAGCTCACGGTCGACGTCGATCTGGACTCCCTCGTCCACGACGATCGGGGCGCCGTCCACGTGCGGGACGGGCCCGCGCTTGCGCCGGAGACGGCGCGCCGCCTCGGCTGCGACGCGTCCATGGTCGCGATCGCGAACTCCGGCGGCGAAGTCCTCTCCGTGGGGCGAAGGACGAGATCGATCCCGCCCCACATCAGGCGGGCGCTCGATGCGCGAGACAAGGGCTGCCGCTTCCCGGGCTGCGAGAGCCGGCGGTGGGTGGACGCCCATCACATCCATCACTGGGCCAGAGGGGGCGAGACGAGCCTCGTCAACCTGGTGGTGCTCTGCCGCCACCATCATCGGTTGGTCCACGAGGGCGGCTTCTCCGTTCGGCGCACCCCGGCGGGCGAGCTCGAATTCCGGCGCCCGGACGGACGGGTGATTCCGGCTTCACCGCCGCTGCCGCCTCCTCGACGGCGTTCCGCCCAACCGATCCCCGCCGGACCGCTGCTGACCGGGACGGGCGAGCGGATGGACCTGGCGCTGTGTGTGGACGCGGTGTACGCGGCGACCGGGCGCGGATAATCCGCTCGCATGACCGGCCCCTCGATCCAGGTCAGCCTCGGAGACGTCGCTGCGACGCTGGCGCTCGTTGGGGTGGCGGTGGCGGTCTCGTTCTGGCGCCGTGCCGATCTCGAGGAGGACATCGGGATCGCGGTCGTTCGATCGTTCATCCAGCTGACCGCGATCGGGTACGTGATCAACTTCATCTTCGACCAGGACAGCCTCTGGTTCGTGGTCGCGCTGATCGCGGTGATGGTCGTCTTCGGCGCCCTCCAGGCCCGAGCGCGGGCGAAGCAGGTGCCCGACGCCTTCTGGGCGCTGCTGCTGGCGCTGGCGCTTGCCGCCGCGGCCACCCTGGGCCTCGTCGTCGCCCTCGGCGTCTTCAAGCCCGAGCCTCGCTACCTGGTGCCGGTCGGGGGCATGGTGGTCGGCAACTCGATGACCGCGGCGGCGGTGGCCCTCAACCGGCTCGGGGACGAGGTCACCCGGCACGCGCGCGAGATCGAGGCCACCCTGGCGCTCGGCGCCACCTCCACCCAGGCGGCGGCGCCGATCGTCCGCCGCAGCCTCCGCTCGGGGATGATCACCCTGGTCGACTCGACCAAGACCACCGGGCTGGTCTTCTTCCCGGGGACGATGGTGGGGATGCTGCTCGCCGGCGCCGATCCCACCGACGCCGTCCGCCTACAGCTGATCCTGCTCTACAGCCTGCTCGGCAGCGTCGCCCTGGCCGGGCTGATCGCCATCACGCTCGCCTACCGGAACTTCTTCACGTCTGCGCACCAGCTCCGCGAGCAGCCCGAGCCGTAGCGGGACCCCCGAAGCTGGTCGAGGCGCCTCTATAGTCCCGGCCCGCCGTGCCCGAACCAAGGCGCATCTTCAGCGGCATCCAGCCCACCGGTCGCAAGCACCTCGGCAACTACATCGGGGCGATCCGCCAGTACGTCGAGGGGCAGGACCGCGGCGAGGCGATCTACTGCATCGTCGACCTGCACGCGATCACCGTGCCGCAGGACCCCGCCGAGCTTCGCGAGCGCCTCTACGACACCACCGCGATCTTGATCGCCGCCGGCCTTGACCCCGAGCGCTGCATCCTCTTTCGCCAGTCCGACCTCGAGGAGCACACGGAGCTCTGCTGGCTGCTCGGCACGGTGACCGCCTGGGGCGACCTCAACCGCATGCACCAGTTCAAGGAGAAGGCCGAGCAGCAGCGGGAGCTCGTCTCGGCGGGGCTGTTCTTCTATCCGGTCCTCCAGGCGGCGGACGTGCTCGCCTACCGGGCCACGGAGGTGCCGGTGGGCGACGACCAGCGCCAGCACATCGAGCTGATGCGAGACATCGCTGAGCGGTTCAACGCGCGCTTTGGCGAGATCCTGGTCGTTCCCGAAGGCAGGTACCCCGAGGTCGGGGCGCGGATCATGAACCTCCAGGACCCGGAGACGCGGATGTCGACCACGTACGGCTCCGAGCAGGGAACCGTCTACATCCTCGACCCCGCTGACGCGGTGCGCAAGAAGGTCCGCAGCGCGGTCACCGACTCCGGCACGGAGGTCCGCCGCGGGCCCGACAAGGCCGGGATCGGAAACCTGATCGAGATCCTCTCCGCGGTCCGCGGCCTCGCCCCCGAGCAGATCGAGGGCGAGTTCGAGGGCTCGGGCTACGGCGACTTCAAGTCGGCGGTCGCCGAGGCGCTGGTCGATTATCTGGCGCCCGTCCGGGAGCGCTACGCGGAGCTGCGCCCGGACGAGGCGGGGCTGGAGGCGAACCTGGCCGCCGGGACCGAGAAGGCGCGCGCGATCGCCTCCGAGACGCTCGCCGACGTCCGCGAGGCGATGGGGATCGGCCCGCCCAGCCGTTTAGGTTGAGGACGATGGCTGGGACGACGAAATACGCGACGAACGGAGACGTGAGCATCGCTTACCAGGTCGTGGGGGAAGGCCCTCGCGACCTGATCCTCGCCCCCGGGTTCGTTTCGCACGCCGAGATCCTGTGGGAAAACCCGGACCTCGCGCGAGCGTTCGACCGCTTAGCGTCGTTCGCCCGCCTGATCATCTTCGACAAGCGTGAGCAGGGCCTCTCGGATCGGGTCGGCCGCCCTCCCACGGTCGAGGAGATGGTCGACGACATGAACGCCGTGCTCGAAGCGGCGGGCTCGGAGCGCGCAGCGGTGATGGGCGTCTCCGAGGGCGGGGCGATGGCGCTGATGTTCGCCGCTACGCATCCGGACCGATGCACGCACCTGGTCGTCTGGGGCGGCTACGCGAGGATAACTCGAGCGCCCGGCTACGAACACGGCTTCGCGCCCGAGAACCTCGAGCTATGGGCGCAGCAGATGGCCCGCGAGTGGGGCGGTCCCGTGGCCCTGGAGCTCTTCGCACCGAGCCGCGCCGGCGATCCCGAGACCGAACGCTGGTGGGCGCACCTGCTTCGTAGTGGCACCAGCCCCCGCAGCGTGAGCGCGCTGATGGAGCTCTACAAGGAGCTCGATGTGCGCCACGTCCTACCGGTAATCAGCGCTCCCACCCTGATCCTCCACCGCGCCGAGGACCGCGTGGTGCCGATCGAGTTGGGCCGCTACCTGGCGGAGAAGATTCCAGGCGCCAGGTTCGTCGAGTTCCCGGGGCGCGACCACCTCTTGTTCACGGAGGGTGGCGACGAGGTAGCGGGCGAGATCGAAGAGTTCATCACCGGCACGCGGCAGGCACGTCCGCCAGACCGCGTCCTGGCCACCGTGCTGTTCACCGATATCGTCGACTCCACCGGCCATGCCGCGAGGCTCGGGGATCAGCGCTGGCGGGAGCTCCTCGACCGCCACGACAGCTTCGTCCGGAAGGAGGTCGGCCGCTATCGCGGACAGCTCGTCAACACGACTGGCGACGGGATCCTCGCCACCTTCGATGGGCCGGCTCGAGCGATCGAGTGCGGCGCCGAGATCGTGCGCGGGGTGCAGGCGCTCGGCATCGAGGTACGCGCCGGCCTCCACAGCGGCGAATGCGAGCGTCGAAACGGCGACGTCGGCGGGATGGCCGTCCACATCGGCGCCCGTGTCGCCGCCCGAGCCGAGGGAGGCGAGGTCCTCGTCTCCGGCACCGTCAAGGACCTGGTGGTCGGGTCGGGCATCGAGTTCGACGACCGGGGGACCGCGACGCTGAAGGGCGTTCCCGGCGAGTGGCGGCTCTACCGGGTAAAGCCGACGTAGCCGGACCCGTCGCTACGGTAAGCGTGTGAGAGCCGCAGAGCTCGACTTGGACCTCGATGTCTTCGCGGGCCCGTTTGACCTCCTGATGGCGGTCGTGCTGCGCGAGGAGGTGAGCCTCGCCGAGGTCTCGCTCGGAGAGATCGTCGTCGCCTACCTCGAGCACCTTGAGGGGTCCGGCGAGCTGGACCTCGACTCGGCGACCGAGTTCCTCGTCCTGATCGCCTCGCTCTTGGAGCTCAAGTCGCGGCTGCTGCTGCCGGCGGCCGAGGACGACCTGCCGGAGTTGGGCCCGCAGGAGGCGGCCGATGAGCTCTTGGCGCGAATGCTCGAGTACCGCCGCTACCGCGACGCGGCCGCGCATCTCTCAGGCCTGTTCGCCGATGGGCGCCGCTACCTGTACCGGTCCGCGCCGCTGCCCGCGGAGCTGCGGCGGGCCTCGCTCGACGCCGCCACCCAGGTGTACGAGCCGGCTCGTCTCCCGGAGGCGATCGCTGACCTGCTGCGAACGCCTCCCGCGCCCGACACCAGCCACATCCGTCCCACGGTCTCGCTCGAGCGGCGGCTGACCCTGCTGCGCGAGCTGCTCGCGCGCCGGGGGCGCTTCGACTTCGATGAGGCGTTCGCCGACGAGGATCGGCTGACCCAGGCGGTGACCCTGTTCGCCCTCCTGGAGATGCACAAGCGCGGCGAGGCCACCTGGACGCAGAAGAAGCTGTTCGGGCCGATCGAGGTGCAGGTCGCCGAATGACCGAGCTCGAGCGGACGATCGAGGCGCTTTTGTTCCTGTCCCCGGAGCCGGTGTCGACCACCGAGCTCGTCGAGGCCTGCGACGCCGGCGAGGCGGCAATAGACCGGGCGCTCGACGCGCTGGAGGGGGCGCTCGCCGAGGGCAGCCGCGGCGTCGTCCTGCGCCGGGTGGCCGGCGGCTACACGCTCGCCGCCGACCCGATAGCCGAGGACGCCGCCCGGCGGCTCTTGGCGAAGCCCCGCACGCCGCCGCTCACCCAGGCCCAGGCCGAGACGCTGGCGATCGTTTCCTACCTCCAGCCGGTCTCGCGCCCGGAGATCGCTCGCATCCGCGGCGTCTCCTCCGAGTCGGCGGTGGCGACGCTCACCGAGCGAGGACTGATCGAGGAATCGGGACGCTCCCGCTTCGGCGCGGTCGTCTACCGGACCACGCCGCTCTTCGAGCGGCTCTTCGGCCTCAGCGGGCTGGACCAGCTTCCCGACCCGTCCAGCTTCGACCCGGCGCCCGAGGACGAGCGCGAGCTGCGCGAGCGGTTGCTGAAGGCCGGCGAGCAGCGGGCGAGCTGACTGCTGAGGGGCGGTGCGCCTCGCCAAGTACCTGGCCCACTGCGGTGTCGCCTCGCGGCGCCGCGCGGAGGAGCTGATCGCCGCCGGCAGGGTGAGCGTGGGCGGGCAGACGGTCACCGACCCCGCCCGCGAGGTCGACGAATCGAGCGCGGTCCAGGCCGACGGACGGCCGGTGACCCCTGAGCCGCGCGAGGTCTGGATGGTCAACAAGCCGGCCGGAATCACCTCGACGGCGCGGGAGCCCGGCCGGCGCCGAGCCGTGGTCGAGCTGGTTGACTCCAGGCGCCGCCTCTATCCGGTGGGCAGGCTCGACGCCGATTCGACCGGGCTGATCCTGCTCACCAACGACGGTGAGCTCGCCAACCGGCTCACGCACCCGCGATACGGGGTGGAGCGCAGCTACAGAGTGAGGCTGCGCTGGGCGGCGACCGAGATCCAGCTTCGTCGATTGCGGCGGGGCGTGGAGCTCGAGGATGGGCTGACGGCGCCGGCCGCAGTGCGCCGATCCTCACCGCGGGTGCTCGAGCTAACGATCACAGAGGGACGCAACCGGCAGGTGCGGCGAATGGTCGAGGCGGTCGGCAACCAGGTCGTCAAGCTGGCCCGGATCCGGTTCGGCACCATCGAGCTGGGCGAGCTGCCCGAGGGGAAGGCGCGCCAGCTCCGCCGTCCCGAGGTCCAGCGGCTCTGGAAAGATGCTCGCTCTGATGAGCGATGAACAGCGCCTCTGGGCCGTCCGGGGCGCGATCAAGGCCGAGAGCAACGACGTCGAGGCGATCCTCATCGCCACCGAGGCGTTGATGCGCGAGCTGATGTCGCGGAACGAGCTCGAGCCGGAGCGGATGGTGAGCTGCCTGTTCACGACCACCGACGACCTGAACGCCGAGTTTCCCGCGGTCGCCGCCCGCCGTCTCGGGCTCGAGGCGGTGCCGCTTTTGTGCACGCGCGAGCTCGACGTCCCGGGCGCGATGCGCAGCGTGATCCGCGTCCTCGTGCACTACTACGCACCCGGCGACCATGCTCCGGCGCATACCTATCTCGGCGAGGCGCAGGAGCTCCGGTCGGATCTCCACGCCGCTCAGTAACAATCAACCGATGGGAGTCACCTTCGCCCAGAAGCTCGCCCGCCTGCCTCACTACGAGGCGGGGATGCACGAGGACGCCGCGCGCCAGGAGTTCGGTGCCGAGGACGTCGTCAAGCTGGCCTCCAACGAGTCTCCCTGGGGACCGCATCCGGCGGTGATCGAGGCAATCGCCGGGGCCACCAAGGGCCTCAACCGCTACCCCGACCAGCACGCGCGCCGGCTGCGCCGGCGGATCGCCGAGCGCTTCGACACCGATCCGGCGCGCGTCGCGGTCGGCAACGGCTCGTGCGAGATCCTGCTCGCCGCCGCCGAGGCGCTGTGCGAGCCCGGCGACGAGATCCTCTTCGGCTGGCCGGCGTTCTCGATCTACCCGCACCTGGCGGCGCTCTCCGGGGCGCGCGAGATCCGCGTCCCCCTCGCCAAGGGCTACGTCCACGATCTCGACGCGATGCTCGCCGAGATCACCGCGGCCACCCAGCTCTGCTGCGTCTGCAACCCGAACAACCCGACCGGGACCCACATCCCGGCGGCGCGGATCGGCGACTTCTGCGAGCGGGTGCCCGACCACGTCACCGTGGCGCTCGACGAGGCCTACATCGAGTTCCAGACCAACGACGATCCCGATGCGACCGTCGATCTGCTGGCGGGCTTCCCGAACCTGGTCCTCCTGCGGACGTTCAGCAAGGTGCACGGGCTCGCCGGCCTGCGCTGCGGCTACGCGCTCTGCTCGCCCAAGTTCCGCGCCGCGGTCGACGCGGTGCGCCAGCCATTCAGCGTCAACGAGCTGGCCCAGACGGCCGCCGCCGAGGCGATCCTGCACTCCGACGACGTCGCCGAGCGCGTCGAGCGAACGATCGTCGAGCGGATCTTCGTCGAGGAGCCGCTGCGCGAGCTCGGCCTCGATCCCCCTGGATCTGAGGCCAACTTCTCCTGGATCCCCCTGGCCGATAGCGACGAGGCCGAGGTGATTCGGAGCCTCGGCGAGGCCGGAATCGTGGTCCGGGGCGGGGAGGCCCTCGGCGGCCCGGGCCACATCCGCGTCACCTACGGCACTCGCGCCGAGAACCGGCGCTTCCTCGACGCCCTGGCGGCGGCGATCTGAGCTCGCAATTTGCGGAATCGGCCCGGCCGTGGTACAAACCCTTGTCGATGAACCGCGCGAGCAGGCTGGCATTCTCGATCGCCCCGCAGGGGCTGCGCCAGCGTGCCTGGTTCGGGTATTGGCGATTTAGCTAGGCGTCCGGCCCGGCCGTTTTCGGCCCGCACAGCAGGAGAGCTCCGCCGGACGCCGTAGCTGCGCCCCTACGTGGGGGACTTGAACCGATTCGTACACCACACCGAATGAGACTCTGAAAGGCTTACAAGACGATGATGATCGTGATGAAAGAGGGGGCGACCGAGGACCAGATCGACGCGGTCGTCGACCGGGTCGAGTCGGTGGGCTGCTCGGCCCACGTCTCGAAGGGCGAGCTCTTGACCGTGATCGGGGCGATCGGCGACCGCGACAGGGTCGCGGCGCTGGGGCTGGAGGGGGCGCCGGGGGTCGATCACCTGGTGCCGATCCTGAAGCCGTACAAGCTCGCCTCGGCCCAGTTCCGCAAGGGCGAGCGAACCGTGATCGACGTCGACGGCCGCAAGGTGGGCGGCGATCACTTCGCGCTGATCGCCGGGCCCTGCACGGTGGAGAGCCGCGACCAGACCCTCGAGGTGGCCCGGGTGGTCGCCGAGCACGGGGGCTCGATGCTCCGCGGGGGCGCGTACAAGCCGCGCACCTCGCCGTACTCCTTCCAAGGGCTGGGCGCCGAGGGGCTGCGCCTGCTCCAGGAGGCGAAGGAGGAGACGGGGCTGCCGATCGTCACCGAGCTGATGGACGTCCGCGACGTCGCCGACGTGGTCGAGGTCGCGGACGTGATCCAGATCGGCGCCCGCAGCATGCAGAACTACTCGCTCTTGTCGGAGGCCGGGCGCACCGGCCATCCGGTGCTGCTCAAGCGCGGGCTCGCCTCGACCCTCGAGGAGCTGCTGATGGCGGCCGAGTACGTGCTCAAGGAGGGCAACGAGAACGTGATGCTCTGCGAGCGCGGCATCCGGACCTTCGAGACGACCTACCGGTTCACGCTGGACCTGCTGGCGATTCCCGCGCTGCGCGAGCTCAGCCACCTGCCGGTGATCGTCGACCCGAGCCACGCGGCGGGACGGCGCGACTGGGTGCAGCCGATCTCGCTTGCCGCGGCGGCGGCCGGCGCCGACGGGATCATCGTCGAGGTCCACAACGAGCCCGAGGAGGCGATCTGCGACGGTCCGCAGGCGATCGCCACCGAGCGCTTCGCCGACTACGCCGAGCAGCTCCGGGTGGTCGCCGAAATCGCCGGCAAGGAGCTCTCGACGGTCTGAGTGGAGAGGGCCCAGCCACACGATGAGAATCGCCGTCCTCGGCGTCGGGCTGATCGGCGGCTCGATCGGGCTGGCGGCGAAGCGGCGGCTCGGCGCCGAGGTCAGCGGCTTCGATCCTGACCCGGCCGCCCGCGAGCGCGGGCTGGAGCGGGAGACGGTCGACCGGATGGACGACTCGATCGCCGAGGCGGTCGACGGGGCCGAGGTTGTCTTTTGCGCGGCGCCCGTCGGGGTTCTTCCGGGACTGGTGTCGGAGGCGCTCACGTCGAGTGGCGAGCAGGCGGTGGTCACCGACGTGGGCTCCACCAAGGGGGCGCTGGTCCGGGAGGTGCGGGGGCCGCACCAGGAGCGCTTCATCGGCGGCCACCCGCTGGCGGGTGCCGAGACCGCCGGGGTCGAGAACGCGCGCGCCGACCTGTTCGAGGGGGCGCGCTGGTACCTGACGCCGACCGAGCGCTCCAGCGGCCTCCTGTACGACCGCCTCCAGCGCGCGATCGCCGACCTTGGCGCCCGTCCCCAGGCGATCGACGCCGAGACCCACGACCGGCTGATGGCGACCGTCAGCCACCTCCCGCACGTGATCGCCAACGTGCTTGTTGAGCAGGCGGCCGCGGCGGCGGCCGAGGAGTCCGAGCGCCTGCCCGAGGTCGGCCCGAGCTTCCGCGACACGACCCGGGTCGCGGGGGCTAACCCGCCGATCTGGGGCGACATCTTCGCCACCAACCGCGACGCGGTGGCGCGCGAGGTCGAGTCGGTCTCCGAGCGGCTGCGCGAGGCGGCCGAGCTGATCCGGTCGGGCGACTCGGAGCAGGTCGGCGCCTGGCACGGCGCGGCCCGCGAGCACCGCCGTCGCCTGCTGGAGTCCGATCTGGGCGGCGGCGAGCTCTGCGAGCTGCGGCTCAGCGTCGAGAACCGCCCGGGGACCGTCGCCGAGATCGCCCTGGTGCTCGGTCGCGCCGGCGTCAACATCGAGGACATGGCGCTCTACCCGGCGCCCGACATGCGCACGGGCGCGGTCTCGCTCTGGGTCGCCGGGGAGGCCGAGGCCGAGCGCGCGGCCGAGATCGTGCGGGGGCTGGGCCACAACGTGTCCGTCACGCGGTGACGCGGTTCGCCCCCTCCGGGCCATTGCGTGGCACGCTGCGGCCCCCGCCCGACAAGTCGATCAGCCACCGCGCGGCGCTGATCGGGGCGATGGGGGAGGGGGCAACGGTGATCGAGAGCTGTCTCGATGCGGCGGATACGCGGGCGACCCTCAGCGCGATCCAGGTGATCGGCGCAGAGGTCTCCGAGCTCGGTCCGCCGAGCGCGACCGGCGGCAACGATCTGCGGGTGCGCGGGATTGGGCTGCGCGGCCCCGGGGAGCGATTCGCCGAAGGGGCCGAGCCGGTGGCGCTCCAGGTGAATAACGCCGGCACCTTGCTTCGCATCCTGCCTGGCTGGCTTGCGGGGCAGGGCAGGGGCGCGTGGACCGTCGATGGAGACGAGTCGATCCGGCGCCGTCCCGTGGACCGGGTTGCCGAGCCGCTGCGGATGATGGGGGCCAGGGTCGAGTGCCGCGACGGCCGGCTGCCGCCGCTTCGCGTCGAGGGTTCGGCGCTGCATGGCGTCTCGTACCAGCTTCCGGTGGCCAGTGCCCAGGTCAAGTCGTGCGTGCTGATCGCCGGCCTGCTCGCCGACGGCGAGACCCAGGTGGTCGAGCCCGCTGCGACTCGCGACCACACGGAGCGCATGCTGGCCGCCGCCGGAGCCGAGGTCGAGGTCACGGAGCTGCGGGCCGTGGCGGCGGTGCACAGCGGCCCGGTCCGGCGGATCGCCGTGCGCCCAGCCGAGCGGCTGGCGCCGGAGCGGATCTCGGTGCCCGGCGACTTCTCATCGGCCGCTTTCCCCCTGGTCGCCGCGGCGCTCGTGCCTCAAAGCCGCGTCCGGCTCGAGCACGTCGGCCTCAACCCGACCCGGATCGGCCTGCTGGGGACGCTGAATCGGATGGGGGCGGCGGTGGAGGTCGAGGAAGACCTCTCGCAGGGCGGCCCCGAGCCCCGGGGGGCGATCGTCGCCCGCCATGGCCCGCTTGCCGCCACGCGCGTCCACGGCGACGAGGTGCCGCTGGCGATCGACGAGCTGCCGCTGGTGGCGCTCGTGGGCTGCTTTGCCGAGGGCAGGACGGTGGTCTCCGGGGCCGGGGAGCTTCGCCACAAGGAGTCGGACCGGATCGCGGCCGTGGTCGAGGGGCTTCGCGGGATCGGGGCGGAGGTCGAGGCGCTCGAGGACGGATTCGCGGTGCGCGGTACGGGTGGCCTTCGCGGCGGGACCCTCGACGCTCGCGGCGACCATCGGCTGGCAATGCTCGGCGCGGTCGCCGGGCTCGCCTCGCGCGACGGCGTCGAGGTAGTCGGCTCGGAGGCTGCCGCGGTCAGCTATCCGCGCTTCGAGGCGGATCTAGCCTCGCTGTTGGCCTCGTAGAGCCCTCAGCGCTGGCTCGGGTGGCCGACGCCCGGCCACGGCGAGAGGATCAGCAACATGCGTGCGTCCTCGGTCGCCCGGACCTCGCGCCGCTCGTTGGGATCGAACTCGGCGAGCAGTCCCGGCCCGCCGCTGGTGGCGTCGCCGGCCGGCCCGTCGATCTCGATCGCGCCCGAGACGACCAGCAGCCAGGCCCTTTCATAGACCTGGTGTTCTCCAAGGCGCTCACCGGCCGGAAGGTGGATGACGATCGCACGCCCCTCCACCTCGGAGTCCAGGACGGCGGGACTGTGAGGTTGGACGTCCAGCGTCGAGATGTCCCAGCTCCGCATCGGCCCAACTCTATCCTCACCCGCATGGTCATAGCCATCGACGGCCCGGCGGGCGCAGGCAAGTCGACGGTCGCTCGGGCCGTCGCCCGCGCCCTCGGGCTCACCTACCTCGATTCCGGGGCGATGTATCGCTGCGTCGCCCTGGCGGCGCTGCGCTCGAACGCCAGCCTCGACGACGGGGTCGCGCTGGGCCGCATGGTTCGCGGCCTCCAGGTAGCCCTCGCGGACGGACACGTCTCGCTCGACGGCGCGGATGTGACCGAGGCCATCCGCGCCCCCGAGGTCTCGGCGGCTGCCTCGCGGGTCTCGGTGCACCCCGAGGTCCGGGAGGCGATGGTCGAGCGCCAACGGGCGCTGATCGCCGCGGGCGACTACGTGGCCGAGGGCCGCGACATCGGCACCGTGGTCAGCCCCGACGCGACGCTCAAGGTCTTCCTGACGGCGAGCGACGCCGAGCGTGCCCGGCGGCGGGCTGCCGAGACCGGCGAGCCGCTTGCCGAGGTGCGGGCGGCGCAGGCGACCCGGGACGCCCGCGACCGCGGACGCGAACACGGTGCGCTCCGCGCCGCGGACGACGCGGTGGGGATCGACACCACCTGGCTGAGCGTCGACGAGGTCGCGGCTCGGATCGCGGATCTCGCCGTTGAGAGGGGAATAGGGCGATCGTGACACCTAGCCGCCTTCCCCAGATCGCCGTGGTCGGCTTCCCCAACGTCGGCAAGTCCACGCTCGCCAACCGGCTGGCGGGCGGCCGCGAGGCGGTCGTCCACCGCGATGCCGGGGTGACCCGGGATCGCAAGGCGCTCGACTGCGAGTGGAACGGCCGCCGCTTTCGCCTCATCGACACCGGCGGCGTCGATCTCGCGGCCGACGATTCGCTGTCCGTGGCGGTGCAGCGCCAGGCGCGAGAGGCGATCGCCGACGCGGACGCGGTGGCGCTGGTGGTGGACGCCCGCGCCGGCCTGCGCCAGGGCGATGCAGAGGTCGCCGAGATCCTCCGCCGCGGCAACGTTCCCATTGTTGTGGTCGCCAACAAGATCGACGAGCCCGGCGACGCCTACCTGGCGGCCGAGTTCCACCAGCTCGGCCTCGGCGACCCGCACCCCGTTTCGGCCACCCACGGACACGGGACCGGGGACCTCCTAGACCAGCTTGCCGAGCTCGCCGAAGGTGGAGGGGTCCGGGCTAGCGACGAAGTCGCGGTAGAGCCGAGTGAACCTGCCGCACCGTTCGCGCCCGGACCCGCCGGCAGCGGAGGCGTAGCCGAGCATGCCGGCGGAGTTATTCACGTGGCGGTAGTCGGTCGGCCGAACGTCGGGAAATCCTCACTCGTCAACGCCTTCCTCGGCACCGAGCGGGTCGTCGTCTCCGAGATCGCCGGGACGACTCGCGATGCGATCGACACCGAGCTCGACTTCGACGGTCGCCGGCTCGTCCTGGTCGACACGGCGGGCCTGCGACGCCGCACCAAGATCGCCGGCACGATCGCCTACTACGCGCAGCTTCGCTCCGAGCGAGCGGCCCGGCGCGCCGATGTGGCGCTGGTGGTCTGCGATGCCTCCGAGGGCGTCACCTCCGAGGACCTGCGGGTCACCGAGCTGGCGATGCGGTCCGGCTGCGCCACGCTGGTGGCCTTGAACAAGTGGGACGTCGGCGAGACCGACCTCGAGGACGCGACCGCGAGGCTCGAGAAGCGCGTACGCCTGCGACCGCCGGTCGTCACCTGCTCGGCGCTCACGGGCCGCAACGTGCCGAAGCTGCTGGAGCGCTCGATCGAGCTCGCCGATCGTCGCGCCTCCCGCATCCCGACCCCCGAGCTGAACCGCTTCGTCCAGGACCTCCTCGCCAGCCGGCCACCGCCCGCCAAGGCGGGGCGGCGCCTGCGCCTCTATTACGCGGCGCAGGTGGAGCGCCGGCCGCCGCGGTTTGCGATCCAGGTCAACGACCGCCGCCTGATCACGCGCGCGTGGGCGTTCCACCTCGAGAACCGGCTCCGCGAGGCCTACGAGCTTCAGGGCGTTCCCCTGGTGATCGACTTCGTTCCCCGCTCGGGGCGCCGTCGAAGGATCCGGTCTGGGCTAGCGACGGAGTCGCGGTAGATACGCAGGGGCCTGCCGGGTCTGGTAGGCGCCCAAGCCCGGCGACTCCGAGCGAGGAGTCGCCGGTTGATGTCGTCGCGCCCGAACCCGCCGGAAGCGGAGGCATGGCCGAGCATCCCGGCGGAGTTATGAGCGAGGCAGGGATGGTGTCGAGCGAGGAGTCGCCGGTATGTTCTCGCCCCGTGCGGATTCCTCGCCCCCGATTGCCGCGGCCACGCTGGCCTCACCTGCCACGGCCCGGCTGGCTTCATCTGCCGCGGCCCGGCTGGCTTCATCTGCCGCGGCCCAGCTTGGCGTCGACCGCCGAGCGGCTGCGGGACGCTGGCGACGCGGTCGAGGACGCCGCCCTCGTGGCCGGGCGCGTGGCCGGGCGGGTTCCGGTGGCGATCGGACGGGGGTCTCGGGAGTTCTGGTTCGACCTCTCGATCCACACCCGGCTACGCCTCGCTCTGGCGCTGGGCGCCGCGGTGGCCTTGGCGCTGGTCTGGTTGGTCGCCGTTCCGGCACTTCCGTGCCAGGCGCCCGGCGGGGACAGGTGCCCCCCCGCCGACGACGCGATCCACCTCGTTCCCGAGGACGCGCTGGCCTATGTGCACCTGAACGTCGACCCCGACACCGAGCAGTACGAGGACGCCGCGAAGGTCTTTGAGCGTGTTCCCGGGATCACCAAACAGGCGAGTGCCCTCATGCTGTCGCGGCTACCCGGGGCGGATGGCGCCCCGCCCGACTTCGAGCGCGACATCGAGCCCTGGTTCGGCGGCGAGGCGGCGCTGGCGATCGTGCCCGCTGGCGGCGGCGGCGTGGGCGAGGAGGTCGGGCTGCTAGAGGCGAGCGACGAGGGCGGGGCGCGCGAGTTTGCCGATTCGATCGCGGCCGGAGAGCCGCGCTCGACCACCTACCGCGAGGTGGAGGTGCGCGTCGATCGGCGTGGGACGGCGACCGCGCTGGTCGCTGGCTTCCTCGCGATCGGCACCGCGAGCGGCGTGCGGGACGCGATCGACGCCGACAGCGGGGCGGAGGGGACGGGCTCTCTGGCGGGCGATCGGAAGGCGAGCGCGGCGAGAGACGCCCTCCCCGACAAGCGCCTCGCTGACGCCTATCTCTCCGCCGGCGGCATCGCGGAGCTCGTCGCCGACCCGCGCGGGCCGCTGGCCACGCTCGCCTCGATGATCAACCCGGATGCCAGCCAGGGAGCGGCGGTGGCGCTGGTGGCGGGCGACGACGGGCTCGACCTCGACCTTCGCTCAGACCTGGGCCCGCGCCGCGCCAAGGCCCACCCTGGCTTTTTCTCGGCCTTCCCCTCCTTCGAGCCCGACCTCGCCAGCTCGTTGCCCCCGGACTCGCTCGGCTACGTGGGCATTGGCGATCCCGGGAAGACGCTCAGATCGCTGCTGAAGCAGGCGGGCGCCCAGGATCCGGGGCTGGCGGCGGCGGTCAGCGACCTGGTCCAGCGGGTGAAGAAGCTGGGCGAGGTCGATCTCGAGAAGGATCTCTTGCCCTCGCTGGGCGGCGAGGCGGCCATCGCGCTACAGCCTGCCCCGCAGATCCCGTTCCTCGAGTTCATCGCCGCCGACGTCGACGCCGACCGGGCGAGCCAGGCGCTGGCCCGCCTTCTGGGTCCGATCGCCCAGACGCTCAATCCCTCCAAGGCGCGCCAGGCCCCCGTGGTCAGCCAGCAAAAGGTCGGCGGCCTGACCGCGCACAGCGTGCGCCTCTCACCCACCGTCGACCTCACCTACGCGATCGAGGGGTCGACCCTGGTGGTCGCGACCGACCCCGCCGCGGTCAAGCAGCTGGCAAGCGGCGAGGGCGGCCTCGACGGCGAGGAGCTCTTCGATCAGGCAACCGACGGATTTCCCGGCGAGGTCTCGATGCTGGGCTATCTGGACCTCGGAGGCCTGATCGCGCTCGGCGAGAGCGCCGGACTCGGCGAGGACCCGGCATATGTGAGCTTCGCTTCCGAGATCCACAAGCTGCGGGCGCTCGGCTTGGCGATCCAGTCGAGCTCGGAGGAGCTCTCCACGGACGCGCGGCTCATCGTCGGAGGGGGCGGCGGCAGCGCACCCAAGGTTCCGGAGGGCGTGGCGCCGACCGAGTAGCGACAACCGGTCGCGCCCTCCGCTACAGTCGCGGGCGAGATTCGATGACGACCGAGAACCTCTCAGGCGACGAGTTCCTGTTCACCTCCGAGTCGGTCACCGAGGGCCACCCGGACAAGATCTGCGACCAGATCTCCGACGGCGTGCTCGACGCGGTGCTGGCCGCCGACTCGCAGGCGCGGGTCGCCTGCGAATGCCTGGTCAACACCGGCCTCGTGGTGGTGGCCGGCGAGATAAGCACCGAGACCTACGTCGACATCCCGCGCATCGCCCGCGACACCCTGCGGCGGATCGGCTACGACCGGGCCAAGTACGGGTTCGACGGCGAGACCTGCTCGGTGATCACGGCGATCGACGAGCAATCGCCCGACATCGCTCAGGGCGTGAACACCGCGTACGAGGCGCGCACGGACCCCAACGACGAGGACGAGCTGGATCGGATCGGCGCCGGGGACCAGGGAATGATGTTCGGGTACGCGGCGCGCGAGACGCGGACTCTGATGCCGATGCCGATCCAGATCGCGCACACGATCGCGCATCGCCTGGCCGAGGTTCGCAAGGCCGAGGTCATCCCCTATCTGCGCCCCGATGGCAAGACCCAGGTGACCGTTCGCTACGAGAACAATCGCCCCGTGGAGATCGTGAAGCTGCTGATCTCGACTCAGCACAAGCCGGACATCGATGGCGAGACGCTGATCAAGCCCGACCTGTGGGAGCACGTCGTCGAGCCGATCCTGCACGAGGAGTACAAGGAGCTGTTCACCGACAAGGAGCTCTATGAGAGCTTCCTCGTCAACCCGACCGGGAAGTTCGAGATCGGCGGCCCGCAGGGCGACTGCGGCCTCACTGGCCGCAAGATCATCGTCGACACCTACGGCGGCGCCGCCCGCCACGGCGGCGGCGCCTTCTCGGGCAAGGACCCCTCCAAGGTGGACCGCTCCGGCGCCTACGCCGCCCGCCATGTGGCCAAGAATGTGGTCGCGGCCGGGCTCGCCGATCGGTGCGAGGTCCAGGTCGCGTATGCGATCGGCGTCGCCCACCCCGTGTCGCTGATGGTCGAGACCTTCGGCACCGGAAAGCTTCCCGACTCCGAGCTGATCAGGATCGTGAGCGAGGAGTTCGACCTGCGCCCGGGCGCCATCGTCCGCGACCTCGACCTGCGGCGGCCGATCTTCCAGAAGACAGCCGTCTACGGCCACTTCGGCCGCACCGACCACGACTTCACCTGGGAGCGCACCGACCGGGTCGAGGCCCTCCGCGCCGCGGCCCGCCTCGAGGGCGCCTCGGCCGAGGCCGGCGCCACCGCCGATGTCTCCTAGGCCGTCCTAGTCGAGCCTGGTCGGAGCGGTGGGCTCGTCCCCGAGGCCCGAGGCTGGAGCGGCGTGCGTGGCCCGGTCCACCTGCTCGACCACCTCGTCGGGATTTGCGACGCCCGCGAAGATGAAGTTGAAGTCGTCGCCGGCGGCGGTGTCGAAGTCCACGTCGCCGACCTGGAGCAGGCGCTGAAGCAGCGACTGGTTGTAGTTGACGTTCTGCACCCGCTCCAGCCGGGTCTCCTGGATCTCGCGGGCGATGATGCCCCGCTTGATGTGCAGGCGGCGGGTGGTGATCGTGTAGTGGGTGGTGATCCGCTTGATGAGCCCGGCCAGGACGACGACCGCGACCCCGATCACCGCCACCAGGGTGACCAGGCTGGCGTCGGTCCGGTCGCCGGTGATCCTGGTGACGATCCCGACCGCGAAGGCGGCGACCAGGACCAGGAGCAGCCCCTTGGCGTAGAAGGCGATGATCGAGCGCCACGATGGATGCCCCTCGAACATCACGTGCTCCCCGGGTGCCAGCCTCGGCGCCACGCCGCAAGCATAGGCGCTGCGGCGTCCGCCGCCGCGCCTAGCTTCCCTTGCGGGATGGCGATCGCGAGAGTTGAGCCGCTGACCACCGCCCGGGCGCTGCGCGGGCCGTTCGACTACCTCTTGCCCGAGCGGCTGGGCGAGGTCGGCGTCGGCAGCGTCCTGCTGGTCCCGTTCGGCCGCCGGCGGGTGATCGGAGTGGTGGTCGCCCTCGCCGAGTCGAGCGAGCTGCCGCCGGAGCGGCTTGCGGAGCCGATCGAGGCGCTGGCGGCGGGGGCGACGCCCGAGCTCGTCCGGCTCGGCCTCCGGGTGGCCCGCGAGTACTGCTCCACTCCGGCTCGCGGGCTGGAGCTGGTGCTGCCGCCCAGCGTCGGACGAGGGGGGCGGGGGACGGGGCCCAGGCTCGAGAAGCTTGCCACCGCCACCGAGGCCGGCCGGGCCGCGCTTGGCGACGGGACGCGGCTGGGGCGACGCCAGCGCCTCGCGCTGGAGAGGCTGGCCGGCGAGCGCGCAGGGGTCGGCGCCGAGCTCCCGGCAGGGCAGCTCGAGGCGGACGACGGGGTCGACCGGCAGACCCTGGGACGCCTCGAGGCCCGGGGGCTGGTCAGCCTCCGCGTCGAGCAGCGCCTTCGGCGGCCTCATGTGGTGGAGGTCGGCGCCCGGTCGAGCCGGCCGTCGCTGTCCGCCGAACAGAGGGCGGCGCTCGAGACGATCGTCGCCGCGATGGATGGCGCCGGCGGCCGCGAGCACCTGCTCCACGGAGTCACCGGCTCGGGCAAGACCGAGGTCTACCTGGCGGCCACGGAGGCGGCGCTCGAGCGGGGGAGGGGCGCGATCGTGCTGGTTCCGGAGATCGCGCTGACGCCCCAGACGATGTCGCGGTTCGCGACGCGCTTCGGCGACCGCGTCGCGCTGCTCCACTCGCGGCTGACGGCGGGCGAACGCCGCGACGAGTGGCAGCGCCTGCACTCCGGCGAAGCGCGGATCTGCATCGGTCCCCGCTCGGCGGTCTTCGCCCCGGTGGGCGACCTCGGCCTGGTGGTGATCGACGAGGAGCACGACGCCTCCTACAAGCAGGAGGGCGATCCCCGCTACGACGCGCGCGAGGTCGCCCGGCACCGGGCGGCCGAAGCGGGGGCGGCGCTCCTCGCCGGCAGCGCCACGCCCCGGCCCGAGAGCTGGGTGGGACTGCGACGGCTCGAGCTCCCGCGCCGGGCCGACGGTCGCGAGCTGCCGCCGGCCGAGATCGTGGACCTGCGTGGCAGCTCGCCCCGGTCGGGCCCGCTTCATCCGCGCACCACGGAGGCGCTCGCCGAGGTCCGCGAGGCGGGCGCCAAGGCGATCGTGCTCCTCAACCGGCGCGGCTGGTCGCCGTTCGTCTGCTGCCGAGCCTGCGGGCACGCCTTCCAGTGCCCGCACTGCGAGGTCTCGCTCGTCCTCCACAAGCGCGAGCAGCGCCTTCAGTGTCACCACTGCGGACGGGCCGAGCCGATTCCCGAGTCGTGCCCCGAGTGCGGCTCGGTCACCCTCGGCCACCACGGCGCCGGGACCGAGCGCCTGGCCACCCTGCTCGACGAGGCGGTGACGCCCCTGCCCGTGTTCCGCCTCGACTCCGACAGCGTCGCCTCCGCGGGCAGCCATCTCGAGATCCTGCGCCGCTTCGAGGAGGCGGAGTCGGGTGTTCTGGTCGGCACCCAGATGGTCGCCAAGGGGCACGACTTCCCCGATGTGGTGCTGAGCGTGGTGCTCGACGCCGACGCGACGCTTCGCTTTCCCGACTTCCGCGCCGAGGAGCGCACCTTCGCGCTCGTCGCCCAGCTCGCCGGGCGAAGCGGGCGCGGCCAGCGCGGCGGGCGGGTCTTGGTCCAGACCCTGGCGCCCGAGGCCGCGGCGATCCGCCACGCCGCGGCCCACGACGCCGAGGGCTTTTTGGCCGGCGAGCTCGAGCGGCGCCAAGCGCTCCGCTATCCGCCCTTCTCGCACCTGGTGCGGATCGAGCTGACGTCCGGCGACGCGGAGCGCGCTCAGGCGGTCTCGGAACGGGTTCGCCAGGCGCTGGAGGGTGTGCTGCCGCCCGGCACCGAGCTCCTGGGACCGGCGCCCCGCTTCCGGCTGCGCGGTCGCCACCGCCGTCAGCTGCTGCTCAAGGCGGAGCACCGAGCGGAGGCGGTGACCGCGGTCCGCGACGCGGTCGAGGGGCTTGCGGCAGGCCGCGAGCTGCGCGGCATCTCGGTGAGCGTCGACGTCGACCCACAGTGACCAGCCGTCCCGCCTGACCTAGACTCGCTCCGATGAGCGATTCTCCAGACCCCGCCGCCGTCCGGGAGGAGCAACCGCTGAGCCCGGAGGGCCCCGGCGACGACGCGGTTGCCGAGCTCGATCCTCAAACGCGGGAGCGTCGCGCGGCGGCGCTCGCCCATGTTCGGACCTTCGGGGACCCGGTGCTGAAGTCGCCGGCCACGAGGGTGTCGACGTTCGGGCCCGAGCTCGAGCGCGAGGCCGAGCAGATGGTCTCGATCATGCGCGATGCCCTCGGCGTCGGCCTGGCGGCGACCCAGCTCGGGATCATGCACCGCCTGCTTGTCGTGCAGGCGGGACTCGACGCCACCCCGACCGCGATCGTCAACCCGGAGCTGGAATGGCTCTCCGACGATCTGGCGATCGCCCACGAGGGCTGCCTCAGCCTGCCTGGAATCACGGTCGAGGTCGAGCGTCCTCTGCATGCGCGGGTGCGAGGCCGCGATGTCCACGGTGAGCCGCTCATGGTGGAGGCCTCCGGCCTCGAGGCCCGCGTCCTCCAGCACGAGATCGACCACCTGGACGGGGTGCTGATCCTCGACCGAACGGAGCGCGAGCATCGAAAGGGCGCGCTGCGGGCGCTGCGGGAGGGGACCACGTACAGCCCCGCATCAGCCGACGACTCTCCAGCCGAGGACTCCTCGGCTGCGCCTGCGGAGTCCTCGGGTTAGGGCGCCAACGTGGCGGGGCAACGACGCACTTGAGGACGGTCTACCTGGGGACCTCCGAGTTCGCGGTCGCGGTGCTGCGCCGGCTCGCCGCCTCGCCGCATCGGCCGGCCCTCGTCGTCACGCCCCCCGACCGCCCCCGGGGCCGGGGAAGGAACCTGGCTCCCCCGCCCGCCGCCGCGGCCGCCGGCGAGCTCGGCATCGAGCTTCACCAGGCGGGCCGGGTGAGTGACCCGGCGTCGGTGGAGCGGATCCGCGCCAGCGCTGCCGAGGTCGGGGTCGTGTGCGCGTTCGGGCAGCTGATCCGCGAGCCGCTGCTCTCCGAGCTGGAGATGCTGAACCTGCATCCCTCGCTGATCCCGCGGTGGCGGGGCGCGGCCCCGATCGAGCGCGCGATCATGGCCGGCGACGCGGAGACCGGGGTGACGATCATGCGGGTCGAGGCGGGACTCGACTCCGGCCCGGTGGCGCTCGCCGAACGGACGCCGATCGAGCCCGCCGACGACTACGGCACGCTTTCGGCCCGCCTCGCCGAGCTCGGCGGCGAACTGATCCTGCAGGCGCTGGACCTGCACGCCGCCGGCCAGCTGGAGCTCACCGACCAGGACGACTCGCTGGCCACCTACGCCGACAAGATCGCCCCCACCGAGCGCCGCCTCGACCCGGCCCGACCGGCGGTCGAGCTGGAGCGGACGGTGCGGGCGCTCAACCCGCACGTCGGCGCCTACCTGGAGTTGGACACCGGGGGGCGGCTCGGCGTCCGGGCGGCTTCGGCCCAGGACGGGGCGCTAACGCCCGGTCAGCTGGCCGCCGACGGCCGCGCGCTGCTGCTCGGCTGCGGCGAGGGCGTGCTGCGGCTGGACGTCGTTCAGCCTGCCGGCAAGCGTCCGATGCCCGCCGATGCCTACCTGCGCGGCCACCCGCCGCCGCGGGTGGCTGGTCGGTCCTGAGATGACCGTCGCTCCCGCGCGGCGAGTCGCCTTCGAGGTCGTCCGCCGCGCTTTCGAGCACGAGGCGTGGACGGACCGCACCCTTCGATCCGCCTCCCAACGCCACGGCCTCGAGGGACGCGAGCGGGCTCAGGCTCAGCGCCTCGCCTACGGCGCCGTTCAGAGACGCGGCACCTGCGACCACCTGATCGAGCGCCTCGCCGACCGGCCCGTTTCCAAGCTCGACGCCCCCGCCCTCGCCGCGCTCCGGCTCGGCCTCTTCGAGCTGCTGTTCGCCGACGCGATCCCGGATCACGCCGCCGTCGACCAGGCGGTCGAGCTCGCCAAGGGGAACGCCGGTCGGCGGAGGCAGGCGGCGGCGGGCCTCGTCAACGCCGTGCTGCGCCGCGCCGCCCGCGAGCGAGCGGAGCTGCTCGGCTCCCTCGATGACACCACGCCGCGAGATGCCGCACTGGCGCACTCCTATCCGGAATGGCTCGCCCGGATGTGGTGGGAGGAGCTCGGCCCCGCGGAGGCGCGGGCGGTGATGGCGGCGATGAACGAGCCCGCGGAGACGGCGCTGCGAGTGAACACGATCAGGGCCGATCCCAACTCGATCCTGGGCGAGCTCCGAGCCGCCGGAGACCAGGTCGAGCGACCCGACGCGCCGCCGCCGCTGGCGACGCCTGAATCGCTGATCGTGCGCGGCCGGCTCGGAGCGCTCGCGCGTCAGCGAATCACCGAAGGCGCCGTCGTCGCCCAGGCGCGCGGCTCGCAGGCGGTGGTGGCGCTGCTCGACCCGAGGCCCGGCGAGCGCGTGCTCGACCTCTGCGCAGCGCCGGGGATCAAGACCACCGCGATCGCGGCGCGAATGCAAAACGAGGGCGAGATCGTCGCGGTCGAGCTCGACCCCGCGCGGGCCCGGAGGTTGCGCGAGCTCTGCGAGCGGCTCGGCGTCGCCTGCGTCCGCGTGGTCGAAGCGGACGCGGCGAGCGCCGACCTCGAAGGCGGCTACGATCGGATCCTCGTGGATCCCCCGTGCTCCGATCTGGGCGCGCTTGCCTCGAGGCCCGACGCACGATGGCGGAAGTCGCCCCAGCTGATCGAGCGCCTGGCCCGGATACAGGAGGCGATTCTGGCCCGCGCGACCACCGCCCTGCGCCCCGGGGGCAGGCTCGTCTACGCGACCTGCACGATCTCTGTGCGCGAGAACGAGGAGCGGATCGCAGCGCTTTGCGAACGGGATCGCGCCCTGGTCGCCGACGACCTCGGGGCCGTCCACCCGGAGCTCGCCTCTCACCGCCAGCCCCGCTCCCTCCAGACGAGGCCCGACCGCGACCGCACCGACGGGTTCTTCATCGCCCGGCTGCGCCGCGACACGGCAAAGCCCGACTCGGCGGGGGAGGGCTGAGCCGGTGGCCTCGGAAGGGGGAGGGGCGACGCTTCAGCGCCCCATCTGTCCCGGCTGCGGCGAGCCCTGGCTGCGCCCGACCCAGCTGCCCGGCCGCTACCGCTGCGTCTACTGCATGCGGCGCTACGAGTTGGTCTCGCAGTGCCCGAACTGCGGCGAGCACCAGACGATCGCCCGCATGAGCGCCTCCGAGGACATGCTCTGCCAGCATTGCGGCAACTCGATGCTGAGGTCGATCTGATCGAGGCTGCGACCGACAAGTCCCCGGTAACCTCGCCGCGCGAGCTGTTCGCGGGCAAGCGGGTCGCGCCGTCCATCCTCTCCGCCGACTTCTCGCGGCTTGGGGCCCAGGTCGACGAGGTGATGGCCGCCGGTGCCCGGCTGATCCACGTCGACGTGATGGACGGCCACTTCGTCCCGCCAATCACCATTGGGCCGCTGATCGCGGGCTCGATCGCGGACCAGGTCCACGCGGGCGGCGGCGCGCTCGACGTCCACCTGATGATCGAGCGTCCGGCCGATCAGGTGTCCGAGTTCGCGCGGGCCGGTGCCGATTGCATCAGCTTCCACTTCGAGGCCGACGCTCACGCCCATCGCACCCTCGGGGCGATCCGCGAGGCCGGTTGCCTCGCCGGCCTGGCGCTGAACCCGGGGACGCCCGCCGAGTCTGTCACCGAGCTGACCGGGTCCGCCGACCTGATCCTCTGCATGTCCGTCAACCCCGGCTGGGGCGGGCAGCCCTTCATCGCCTCCTCGCCGGACAAGGTCTCGAGGCTGCGCGGCCTGGCGCCGGCCGCGGCGATCGAGGTTGACGGCGGCCTGGACGCGGAGACGGTTGGCGGCATCGCCGAGGCGGGAGCGAACTTGTTCGTCGCCGGATCCGCGGTGTTCGGCGATCCCGAGCCGGCGGAGGCGTACCGGCGGATCGTCGCAGCGGCGGGGGCCGAGTAGGCCCGCGGATGGCCGAGCAGCCGTCGACGCTCGGCCGCTTTGGCATTACGGGGACGTTCGCCGAGGCCCCCACCGAGCTGCGGCACTTCTTGCGGCGAATGGCAAAGCTCGGCGGCCTGATCGCCGGGCTCTTGGTCTTCGGGATGATCGGCTTCGCGGTCACCGAGGGAACGTCGCTCGGCTTCTCGGTCCTCTGGGCGCTGGACACGATCGCGACGATCGGATCGATCCCCGACCCGGAGGGGACCGGCGGCCGGATCGTCAAGGTCGTCCTGATCGTGCTGGGCGTCGGTACGCTGTTCTACGGGCTGGTGACGGTGACGGAGTTCTTCGTCGCCGGCCGTCTCACCGGCCTGCTGGCCCAGCGGCGAACGCAGCGGATGATCGACTCCCTATCCGACCACCATCTGATCTGCGGGTTCGGCCGCGTCGGCCGTCAAGTCGCGCGCGACATGCGCGCTGCACGCCAACGCTACGTGGTGATCGACGACAATCCTCGCAACCGGGAGATCGCCGAGGAGCTCGAGGCGCCGTTCCTCGAGGGCCGACCCTCCGACGACGAGACCCTGCGCCGGGCGGGAATCGACCGCGCCCGCTCGGTGCTCGCGTGCATGGACTCCGACGCCGAGAACATCTTCACGACCCTGACCGCGCGCGAGCTGTGTCCGGACCTGACGATCGTCGCCCGCGCCAGCGTCGAGGACTCCGAGAAGAAGCTGAGACGAGCGGGGGCCGACCGGGTGATCTCCCCCTACAAGGCGAGCGGCGCCGAGATGTCGCGCCTCGCCCTCCACCCGCAGGTCGCCGACGTCGTCGACGTGGGGCCCGAGTACCGGATGGAGGAGATCGAGGTGCCGCCCGCCTGCGAGGGCGCCGGCCGCCGGATCGACGAGGTTCGCGGCTCCTCGATCATCGTCGCCCTGCATCATCCCGGCCGGGCGATGCAGCCGATGCCGCCGGGCGAGACGGTGCTCGCGGGTGGTGACGTGCTGGTCGCAATGGGAACGGCGGACGCCATGGATCGCCTGGAGGCCCTGTTCGCCCCGGTTTAGCTGGCTTCGTCGGCGGCGGCCAGCCGCGCCTCGAGCTCTTGCGGCGAGCCCGGCTCGACGACATCCTCCGGGCGCGCTTGCGGGCGGCGGTAGAGCAGGTAGAGGAGCCCGCAGAGCAGCGCTGCCGCGCCGGCGAAGCCGACCTCGACGCGACGGAACTCGTCCAGCACAGGCAACAGGTTCCAGCCAATGAAGGCGAGCGCGCAGCCGGCCCAGCACACGGCGGCGCGGCGGACCTGGCCCTGTGCCAGCGCCGCCTGGCTCAGAGTTCCGGACGAGAGGTAGAAGCCCATGCCCGCGGTGACGATCAGGAGCCCGACGCGGTCGTATTCGAAACTCTTGCCGAAGGCGAGCTGCATCAGCTGCGGGCCGGCGATCAACACGATCAGCCCCACCGCGGCCGCGAAGACCGCAATCGCGCCGATCGTCATCCGGACCGAGAGCCGGAAGGCCTCCGCGTCGCGCGCGTCTGCGCTGGAGCGCAATCGCGTCAGGTGCGGGAGGAGGCTGGTGGCCACCGCCTGGAAGATGACGAGCGGGGCGCGGGCGACCATCAGCACGTTGAAGATGAAGCCCGCCGCGGCCGCTCCCTCGGAGGCCCGGACCAGCAGGGGCCCGGCGTTCAGGAGGCTCTGCTCGCTGATCATGATCACCAGCACGGCGGCGGCGAAGCCGCCGCCCGCGGCGAGAGTGAACTCGGATTGACCCGATGCCGGCGCTGACGGCGCCGGCGCGGCGCGGCTCTGGGCCACGGCTCGATGCGCAAAGGCGAGGGGGACGACCGTGAGGCTGAGCAGGGGCGCGGCGACGATCCCCAGGGCGACCGCGGTCTGGCCGCTGGCGATCCCGACGGCGACCGCGAGCGCAAACGAGACGCGGGCCGTGGACTCGGCGAGCAAGAGGACGGCGTAGAGGGCGAAGCGCCGGCTGCCGGCCAGAAAGCCGCGCGCGAAGAAGCTCGCGCCGAAGGCGAGCACGGCGGCGACCAGGATCCAGTACAGGGTCTCGTCGCCTGACAGGAGCTGGTCCTGGAGAGGGCCCCGGAGGGCGAGGGCGCAGACCGCGAACGCGGCGGCGAGGGCGAGCTGGATCGTCGCCGCGACGCGGAGCGGCTGCCCGATCGGCTGCTCGCGCGCCTGGCGCTCGGCGATCGTCCGCGAGAGCAGCTGCTCGACCGGCCGAAAGAGGGTCGAGATGGTGACGAAGACCGCTGACCACAGGACGACCACCTCGCCGTAGTCGACCTTGCCGAGGATGTGCGAGGCGAGCGAGAAGTAGACGTAGGTGAGAAGGCCCGCCGAGCCGATCCCGATCGAGAGCAATCCGGCCGCGCGCCCGAAGCGCCTCGCCTCCGCCTCCGCCTCCGCTACCTCGCGCGCCATCGGTCGGGCACCTTAGTGCTCGCCGCCGCAACTACCGCCGCGTTGGGCGGCTGCAGACCTTCGCCGGCCGGGATGGGCAGGCCAGGGGCGTACACTTTGGCTGACTGACCAGTCAATCAGGAGAGGCCGCGCAAGGCGCGGGCCGGGCCCGGGCAGGCGGCGGCCTACGATCAGGCAGATGCCCAATGTGGTCACAGATCAGGACCGGCTCCACCTCCAAAGGGCTCTGGAGCTGGCTGAGGGCGGTCGCGGCCAGGTCAGCCCCAACCCGCTCGTCGGCGCGGTGCTCGTGCGCGACGGGGAGCCGGTCGGCGAGGGCTTCCACGCCCAGCTCGGCGGTCCTCACGCCGAGGTCGCGGCCCTCGACGACTGCCGCGCTCAAGGCCACGATCCGTCGGGAGCGACGCTGTATGTGACGCTCGAGCCCTGCGCCCACCACGGGCGCCAGCCGCCGTGCACCGGCGCCATCCTCGCGGCGGGGGTGGCGCGCGTCGTGATCGCCTCCGAGGATCCGAGCGAGAAGGCGAGCGGCCGCGGCCCGGGAATCCTCCGCGACGAGGGCGTCGAGGTCGAGCTGGCGAACGGCCAGGAGGCCGCCGTGGCGCGACTTCTGAATCAGGCGTTTCGAAAGCACACCCGCACCGGTCGCCCCCTCGTCCTCCTGAAGTCGGCCGTCAGCCTCGACGGTCGCGTGGCGACCGCGGGCGGCGACTCCAGGTGGATCTCCGGCGAGGCCAGCCGCGTGCTGGTGCACCGTTGGCGGGCCGAGTGCGACGCCGTCTGCGTCGGGATCGGCACCGCGCTCGCCGACGACCCGCTGCTCACGGCCAGACCGGCCACGGCCGGCGCCGATGTTCGCCAGCCCACCCGGGTCGTCTTCGACTCCGAGGCGCGCCTGCCGTTGGGCTCCCGGCTCGTCGGCTCGATCGGCGAGGCGCCGCTGGTCGTGATCGCCTCCCCGGCCGGCGCGGGCGAGCGGGCCGACGCACTCCGCAGCGCCGGGGCTGATCTGATCGTCTGCGACGGGGATCCGCCGGCCCGCGTCGCCGCGGCGCTCGCCGAGCTCGGGCGGCGTGAGATCACCTCCCTCCTGCTCGAGGGCGGCCCGACCCTGGCAGGCTCCTTCCTCGACGCCGGCGAGATCGACGAGCTGCGGCTGTTCATTGCCCCGATCGTGCTCGGTGGCGCCGGCGCCAGGCCGCTGGCCGGAGGCGAGGGCGCCGCCCTGATCGCCGACGCCACGCCGGCCCTTGCGATGGATACCGAACGCTCGGGTGAGGACCTTCTGGTCCGCGCCCGCCTGCGGGAGTGGTGAGGGATGTTCACGGGCATCGTCCGCGAGATCGGAAGTGTCGAGGAGCTTCGGCTGAGCGAGGAAGGCGCCCGCCTGCGGGTCAGCGCCGGCCTCGCCGCGGAGCTGGCCGCGGGTGACTCGGTGTCGGTGAGCGGCGCCTGCCTGACCGTGGCCTCCGCCTCGGACGGCGCCTTCGAGGCCGAGGTGATGAACCAGACGCTGTCGGTGACCACCCTCGGCGGGCTCGAGCCCGGCCGCTCCGTCAACCTCGAGCCGCCGCTGCGAGCGGGGGACCCCCTGGGCGGCCACCTCGTCCAGGGACACGTGGACGGGACCGGCGAGGTGAGGGCGGTGTCGGCGGACGGCTTCGCCCGCCGTCTGCGGCTCGCGGCGCCGCGCGAGCTCGACCGCTTCATAGTCGAGCGCGGCTCGGTGACCGTCGACGGCGTCAGCCTCACTGTGGCCGCCCTGGCCGACGACGGCTTCGAGGTCTCGCTGGTCCCCGAGACCCTGGAGCGGACCACGCTTAAAGGGCTGGCCGAGGGCGACCAGGTCAACCTCGAGGTGGACGTGATCGCGCGCTATGCGGAGCGGCTCATGCAAGGCTTTGGGATGGAGGAAAGGAGCTAGATGGCAACCAGCGCGTTCGCGCCCATCGAGGAGGCGATCGAGGAGATCAGGAGCGGCCGGATGGTGGTCGTCTGCGACGACGAGAATCGCGAGAACGAGGGCGACCTCACCCTCGCCGCCCAGTTCGCCACCCCGGAGGCGATCAACTTCATGGCCACCCACGGGCGCGGGCTGATCTGTCTGGCGCTGACGCCGGAGCGCTGCGGCGAGCTGGAGCTCGACCTGATGGCTGCCAAGAACGAGTCGGCGTTCAGCACCAACTTCACGGTCTCGATCGAGGCGGCGGAGGGGGTGACCACGGGAATCTCCGCCCACGACCGCGCCCACACGATTCAGGTCGCGATCGACCCCAACACCAAGCCCGACGGGATCGTCCAGCCGGGGCACGTGTTCCCGCTCAAGGCCAAGGACGGAGGTGTGCTGGAGCGAGCCGGCCAGACCGAGGCGGCCGTCGATCTGACTCGCCTCGCGGGCTTGATCCCGTCCGGCGTGATCTGCGAGATCATGAACGACGACGGGACGATGGCCCGGGTGCCCGACCTGATCCCGTACTGCGGGCGCCACGGGCTGAAGATGATCACGGTCGCCGACCTGATCGCCTACCGGCGACGGACGGAGAGGCTCGTCGAGCGGGTCGTCTCGACGAGCCTGCCGACCGCCTTCGGGGAGTTCGCCGCGGTCGGCTACCGCTCGCTGGTCGACGACAAGCACCATCTGGCGATGGTCAAGGGCGACGTCCGCGGCAAGGACGACGTGCTGGTACGCGTCCACTCCGAGTGCCTGACCGGCGACGTCTTCCACTCGCTGCGCTGCGATTGCGGCGAGCAGCTCGAGGCGGCGCTGGCGATGATCGAGCAGGAGGGCGCCGGCGTCCTGCTCTACCTCTCCCAGGAGGGGCGGGGGATCGGCCTCTTGAACAAACTCCGCGCCTACAAGCTCCAGGAGGGCGGGCTCGACACCGTTGACGCCAATCTGAAGCTCGGGCTCCCGGCCGACCTGCGCGACTACGGGATCGGGGCGCAGATCCTCGTCGACCTGGGCCTGACCAGCATCCGCATCCTCACCAACAACCCGAGGAAGATCCACGGCCTGGAGGGATACGGGCTTTCGGTAGCCGACCAGGTCCCGATCCAGGCGGTGCCGAACCCGCACAACGAGGTGTACCTGCGCACGAAGCGCGAGCGCCTCGGCCACACCCTCCATCACCAGGGCCTGCCGTTCGACGAGGAGATGATCCACGAGGAGCATCGCAACGAGGTCGAGCGCGAGGCACTGGGGGCGAACGAATCCGAGCCCGAGGATGGCTGAGGAGTTCTCGGCCGCCGAGCGCGAGCGGTTGGGTCGGAGCGAGTTCGCCGTCTGCGTCGGGACCTTCTACGAGGAGATCGCCGAGCGGCTCGTCAACGGCGCCGTGGAGGGCTTCTCCGCGGGCGGCGTCAGCGCGGCGTCGGTTCACACCTTCGAGACCCCCGGCGCCTTCGAGCTGCCGCTGGCCGCGAAGTGGTGCGCGGAGTCGGGCCGGTTCGCCGGCGTGGCCTGCCTGGGCGCGGTGATCCGGGGCGAGACCGACCATTACGACTACGTCTGCTCGGAGGCGGCGCGCGGGGTCCAGCAGGTTCAGCTCGAGACCGGGGTCCCCTGCGCCTTCGGGGTGATCACCTGCGAGACGATGGAGCAGGCGCTGGCCCGCTGCGGCGGGGACAAGCGCGATCAGGGCCGAAACGCCGCCGTCGCCGTGATCCGGATGGCGCTGATTCGGGAGGCCCTGGCCTAGTGGACCCCACTAGGTCCTCGCTACCATCCACCGCGCCATGGCCAAGGTTTGCTTCAGCTGCGGCAAGGGCCCGGCGTTCGGGAACTCGCGTAGCCACTCGATGGTCGCCACCCGGCGGCGCTTCAACCCGAACCTCCAGAAGGTCCGGATCCAGGACGGGGCCCGAACCCGCCGGGTCTACGTGTGCACTCGCTGCCTGAAGTCGAACAAGGTCACCAAAGCCGCCTAACGAGGGATAATCCGGCCGTAGTGGCCGACACCTCGATCGAGCGCTTCCGCCGGGTCGTCGAAGCGGCCTACGCGCACCTCGAGCAACGCCGCCAAGAGGTGAACGACCTGAACGTGTTCCCGGTCGCCGACGGCGACACCGGGGACAACATGGCGCTGACGATGCGCGCCGTGATGAGCGAGCTGGACCGCCTCGACGGGCAGCCGATCGACAGGCGCGCTCGCGAGGAGATCGTCCACGCCGTGGCCCGGGCGGCTTTGATGGGGGCGCGGGGCAACTCGGGCGTGATCCTGAGCCAGATCGTCCGCGGCGCCGCCGAGGAGCTGGCCAGCCGGCCGGGTGAGCTGGTCGACCCGGTGTTGGTCGCGGCCGCGTTCGCGAGCGCCGCCGACGCCGCCTACGAATCGGTGCGTGACCCCGCTGAGGGAACGATGTTGACCGTGATCCGCGAGATGGCGCACGCGGCCTCGCAGCACCTCGCGCACATGGACCGCCAGCGCCTCTCCTTCCAGGCGGGCGACGAGGAGCAGGACGAGCTGCTGGCCGAGGTGCTCGCGGTGGCCGCCCGGGCGGGGCAGGAGGCGGTCAAGCGAACCCCCGAGCAGCTCGACGTGCTGGCCGAGGCCGGCGTGGTCGACGCAGGGGCGCACGGGCTGGTGGTGATCCTGGCGGGGATCGTCGCTGGGCTGCGCGGCGAGCCCGATGCGATCCCGGAGGTCGCCCATCACGAGCCCCCGAGGCAGACGCACCCCCACCACTTCGACAGCCGCTTTCGCTACTGCACCAACTTCATCGTCACCGGACGGGAACTCGAGTCGCGCATCTTCGTCAGGCGCCTGGAGGAGATCGGCGACTCCGTGCTGGTGGTCGGGGACCAGGCGACGCTGAAGGTGCACCTCCACACCGATGAGCCCGAGGTCGCCGTGGCGGTCTTCGAGGAGGTAGGTGACGTGCAGCGCCTCGACGTCGGCGACATGCGCGAGCAGATCGAGGCGCGCGAGCGCCGCCTGGCTCCGGTGCGCACCGGGGTCGTGGCCGTGGCGGCGGGCGGCGGGCTGAAGGCGCTGTTCGAGGCGCTCGGCGCGCACGTCGTCGATGGCGGTGCGACCCTCAATCCCTCGACCTACGAGATCCTGGCGGGGATCCACGGAGTGTCCGCCGAGGAGGTGCTGGTGCTTCCCAACTCGCCGAACGTGATCCTGGCCGCGCAGGAGGCGGCGAAGCTGTCTGAAAAGCCGGCTCGCGTCGTCGCTTCGCTCTCCCAGCAGGCGGCGCTGGTGTCGCTGGTCGAGCTCGATCCGGAGCGCGAGGCGGCCGGCAACGCGGAGCGGCTGGAGTCCGCGCTGGCGGAGATCCACTGGGGCGCAGTTGCGCCGGCCGCGCGACCGGACACGCAGGGCCGCTTCGTGCGCGGCGACGCCGTCGGGTTCGCTGGCGAGGAGGTCGTCGCCTGGGGAGGGGCGGGCTCGACGCTGTCGGCCACGATCGAGCGCCTCGCCGAGGGGGTCGAGATCGTCACCGTGATCGAAGGGGACGGTGCTCCGATCCCGCTCGATCAGCTGCCGCTCGAGCTCGCCGAGGGGGTCGAGCTGGAGCTCCACCTAGGCGGCCAGCCGCACTACTGGTGGCTGATCGCGGCGCAATGAGCGCTCTTCTCGACCAGGTGTTGGAGGCGCACGGCGGGCTCGAACGCTGGCGCGCGGCGCGCACCGTTCGGGCCCGGGTGCGCTCGGGCGGGCTCCTCGTCCGCACTCGAGTGCCCGGCAACCGCCTCGCCGACTACCGGCTCACGGTCGAGGTGCAAGAGCCCCGGGCGGTGATGGATCCCTTCCCAAGGACCGGACAGCGCGGCGTGTTCGACCGCGGCGAAGCGCGGATCGAGGGCGAGGGGGGCGAGGTGCTCGCCTCGCGCGCGGACCCCCGCGCCGCGTTCTTCGGCCGTGCGGGGCTGCGCCGCAACCTGCGCTGGGACGCGCTCGACTCCGCCTACTTCGGTGGCTACGCGATGTGGAACTACATGACCACCCCATACCTGCTGACGCGGCCCGGCGTCGAGGTGAGCGAGGGCCAGCCGTGGCGGCAGGACGAGGAGGAGTGGCGGCGGCTCGAGGTGATCTTTCCGGAAGGGCTCGACACTCACTCGCGCCGGCAGACGTTCTACTTCGACGCACGCGGCGTGCTGCGCCGCCACGACTACGTCGCCGAGGTCGTCGGGCGATGGGCAAGGGCGGCGAACTACTGCGCCGACCATGCGCAGGCGGGCGGACTCGTCTTTCCCACCCGCCGCCGGGTCCGCCCGATCCGCCCAGGCAACCATTCGCTGCCCTTCCCGACCATGGTCTCGCTCGAGCTCTCCGAGCTTCAGGTCGAGGGCGAGTAGGTAGGCTCACTCACCATGAGGGCCTCCAAGCCCGTCCTCTGGCAGATCAGGATCTCGCACTACAGCGAGAAGGCCCGCTGGGCGCTCGCCTACAAGGGGGTGGAGCACGAGGGCCGGGCGCCGCCGCCGGGGGTTCACATGCTGGTGGCGCTCGCGCTGACTCGCGGCAAGCACAAGACCTTCCCCCTGCTCCAGCTCGACGGCGAGACCGTGGGCGACTCGACGGCGATCATCGAGGCGCTCGAGCGGCGCTATCCCGAGCCGCCGCTGTACCCCGAGGATCGTGAGCAACGGCGGCGGGCACTGGAGCTCGAAGACTGGTTCGACGAGGAGCTGGGTCCCCACATCCGGCTGCTCGTCTGGCACGAGGCGACGCGCGACCGCGAGCAGCTGGCAGAAGCGGTGGCGCCGGACATTCCGCGGCCCCTCCGTGGGCTTCGGGGTGCTGGCGCCGCGACCGCCCGCTACGCGTCGACCTTCGCCGGTCTCCGCTACAGCGTCAGGTCACCCGAGGCCGCCCAGCTGGCGCGGGGCAAGGTGCTCGCGGCGCTCGACCGTCTCGAGGCCGAGCTCGACGGCAACGAGTACCTGGTCGGCGATCGCTTCAGCGTCGCCGACCTGACCGCGGCCGCGCTCTTCTATCCGCTCGTCTTCCCACCGGAGGGGCCGATGCGCCTGGAGCCGCCGGAGGGCTACGAGCGCTTCCGCGCCCCGCTCGCCGACCGCCCCGGCTACCGCTGGGTCGAGGAGATGTTCCGGCGCCACCGCAGGCCGGAGTCGGCGCCCGTGGCCGTAGAGCTAGGGGCGAGCACGTGACGGAGCCCGCGGCCGCGAAGCTGTACGTGATCCTCGGCTCCCACGCCTGCCGCGCGGGGATGCTGATGCTCGATCACAAGGGCATCCCCTACCGGGCCGTCACCCTGCCCACCGGCCTGCACCCGATGCTCCTGCGACTGCGTGGCTTCCCGAGCAATCCCGTCCATCGCCGAATCGGTGATCGACGTCCGTCGATGCTCGCCATGGCGGATCGGTTCGGGACCGTGCCGGCGCTCCAGTACGGCGACCACCGCGTGCAGACCAATCGCGACATCGCCCGCTTCCTCGACCGGCTGCGGCCGGACCCACCCCTGTTTCCGGCCGATCCCGAGCGCCGTCCAGCGGTTGAGGAGGCGGAGCGCTGGGGCGACGAGGTGTTTCAGATGACGGCCCGGCGGCTGGCCCTTGCCGCTCCGCTTCACGGCCGCGACGGGATGATCGATCGCGGCAACGACGGCAGGCTCGGCCCGCTGCTCTGGCGGCACGAAACGGTCCGGTTCGTCGGTGCTGGCATGCTCGGTCGCTGGGCATTTGGGGCCAGCCGGGCGACCGAGCCCGAGCTGCTGGGATCACTGCCCGGGATGCTCGACCGAGTCGACGGCTGGATCGGTGCCGGGGTGCTGAACGGCGAGGACCTGAACGCGGCCGACTTCATCATCGCTCCGAGCCTCGCGCTGCTCTCGTACCGCCGCGACCTCAGGGCGCAGGTTGAAACGCGACCCGCCGCAGAGCTCGTCGAGCGAGTCCTGCCAGAGCCCGTCATTCCACCTCGACGATCGCCTCGACCTCGACCGGGACGTCGAAGGGGAGCTCCGCCGCCCCAATCGCCGAGCGGGCGTGACGTCCGGCCTCGCCCCAGAGCTCGAGGATCAGCTCCGAGAAGCCGTTGATCACGGCCGGCATTCCGCTGAAGCCCGGCGAGCAGTTGACCAGGCCGAGCGCCTTCACCCAGCCGCCGACACGATCGAGCTCGCCCAGCTCCTGCTTCAGCGAGGCGAGGACGGCGAGCCCGGTGAGGCGCGCGGCCTCGTAACCCTGCTCGACCGTGAGGTCATCGCCGACCTTGCCCCGGATCAGGACCTCGGGGCCGTCGGTGGGCAGGTGGCCGGAGACGTAGGCGACGCCGCCGCTCACCCTGACCAGGTCGAACTTGAACTCGACGCCGGGGGGAGCGGCGAACGGCCTCGGCAGGGCCAGCCCCAGCTCCGTGAGCCTGTCCTCGATCCGGCCCATGGCGGTTAACCATAGTGCCGCCCTAAACCGAGCCGGCCCGGGTTCCGGCCTCGCGCCGCCGTAGCCTTGGCGTGATGAGCAGTGCGACGGCGCCTCCTCGCGAACCCGAGAGGGTGGCGGAGCCCGCGCCTCCGGCCGCCTTCGCCACAAAAAAGCGGCAGGACCGCCAGCTTCTTGGCTCGGTGGCGCTTCGCTCGGCGCCCCGCCCGAGCGTGCTCGGCGCCCCATTGACCACGCTTCGCGGCGCCGGTCCCCGGCTCGCGGCCGCGGCGGCCGAGCTCGGGATCGAGACCCTCGGCGAGATGCTGCTGCACGTCCCGCACTCCTACCGGGACCGTTCCGAGCCCCGCCAGCTCTCGGACCTCGGGATCGGCGAACAGGCAACCGTCGAGGTCGAGGTGCGCTCGGCGCGCCTCCGGCGGACCCGCCGCCGAGGCCTGGTGATCGTCGAGGCGACGGTGGCGGACGAGTCGGGCCCGGCGAAGGCGGTCTGGTTCAACCAGGCCTGGCTGATGGAGCGTCTGCGAGCCGGAACGCGGCTGCTTGCGTACGGAAAGCTCGACCGCTCCGGCTTTCGGGTCGAGGCGCACGAGTTCCTGCCGGCGGGCGACGGGACCGCGCAGGGCGCTCCGGCAGCGGGCCCGGGGGGCCTCCACACGACCGGCATCGTCCCGGTCCATCCCGCCTCGGAGCGACTGCGCGCCTACCGGCTGCGCGAGTGGGCGTGGCAGGTGGGACCGCTGGCGCGCCACGCGCTCGAGCCCCTGCCGGCGGAGCTTCGCGCCCGCCGCCATCTGGCGGGCGCCGGTGATGCGCTGGCGATCGCCCACTTTCCGGCCAGCCTCGACGAGGCCGAGCGGGCCCGAGATCGGCTCACCTTCGAGGAGCTCTTCCTGCACCAGGCGGCGCTCGCCGCGCGCCGCCAAAGCCGCCAGGCGAGCCGGCCCGGCATCGCCCTGGGCGCTCCTGGCGAGCTGGTCGCCCGCTGGCTCGAGTCGCTGCCCTTCGAGCTCACGGGCGATCAGCGGCGTGCGATCGAGGAGATCGACGTCGACCTCGCGTCCGAGCGCCCCATGCAGCGCCTGCTGATGGGAGAGGTCGGATCTGGGAAGACCGTGATCGCGGCCTGCGCGATGCTTCGCTCGGTCGAGGCCGGTTTCCAGGCCGCGCTGATGGCGCCAACCGAGACGCTCGCCGAGCAGCACGCTGCGACGCTGGACCGGCTGCTGGCCAACCACCCGGTCCCCTTCGCGCTTTTGACCAGCGCGACGCCGGCGGCGCGGCGCCGTGAGGCGCTTGGCCGGCTCGCCTCCGGCGAGCTCGGGATGGTGGTCGGGACGCACGCGCTGATCGAGCCCGATGTCGCCTTCGACCGGCTCGCGGTCTGCGTCGTCGACGAGCAGCATCGCTTCGGCGTTCGCCAGCGTGCGGCGCTCGACGCCAAGGGCCCTCAGAAGGCTGCGCCGCACGTCCTCCACATGACCGCGACGCCGATCCCGCGGACCCTGTCGCTGACCGCCTACGGTGATCTCGACACCACCATCCTTCGTGAGCTGCCTGCGGGCCGCAGGCCGGTCGAGACCTGGGTGGTGGGGGAGGAGAAGAGGGCCGGCGCCTACGAGTTCATCCGCAAGAGGCTGCGCGAGGGCCGCCAAGCGTATGTCGTCTGTCCGCTGGTCGAGGGCTCTGAGAAGCTCGAGGCAAAGGCGGCGGCCGAGGAGGCCGACCGTCTGCGCGCCGGCGAGTTCGCCGACTTCGAGGTTGGCCTGCTGCACGGACAGATGCCGCCCCGCTCCAAGCAGGCCGCGATGGAGCGGTTTGCCGCCGGACAGACCGACGTGCTGGTGGCGACGAGCGTGATCGAGGTGGGTATCGACGTCGCCAACGCGACCGTGATGCTGGTCGAGGGGGCAGAGCGCTACGGGCTCTCCCAGCTCCATCAGCTTCGCGGCCGGGTGGGGCGCGGCGAGCATGCCTCGCACTGCATCCTGTTTGCGGACGCCGGCTCGGAGCTGGCCCATCGGCGTCTGGAGGCGATCGAGACCGAGCGGGATGGCTTCAAGCTGGCCGAGGTCGACCTGGCCCTGCGCGGCGAGGGGGAGATCCTCGGCACCCGACAGCATGGCCTGCCGCGATTCCGCGTCGCGGAGCTGCCCGAGGATGTCGCGGTCCTCATCGAGGCGCGGCGCGAGCTGATCGAGCTGCTCGACCGGTACGGGTCGCTGGACGCGCCCGAGCTGGGGCCGTTGCTCCAGGCCGCCCGGGAGCGCTTCGGCGACGAGCGGACCGAGGGCATACCGGCGTGACGATGGCGCTAGGTGTCGAGCGAGGATTCGCCGGTTGATGAGAATCGTCGCCGGCGAGCTCAAGGGACACCGCCTGGCAGCGCCGCCGCGGCGCTCGGCGGCCGTTCGGCCGACCGCGGACCGAGTTCGCGAGGCGCTGTTCGCGATCCTCGGGGAGGTCGGCGGGGCGAGCGTCCTCGACCTTTACTGCGGCACCGGGGCGTTGGGCATCGAGGCCCTCTCCCGCGGAGCCGGCCGGGCGACCCTGGTCGATACCCACGTCTCGCTCGCCCGGCGCAACGTGCGCGAGCTCGGCCTGGAGCGCCGCGCGGAGGTCGTCCGCTCGGACGCCCTCCGCTACCTGCGGCGCTCCCGGCGGCGCTTCGACCTGATCTTCTGCGACCCGCCCTATAGACTCGCCGACCGTCTTGAGGGGGAACTCGACTCGCTCATTCCCGGACGGCTCGCGGAGGGCGGGCGCTTGATCTGCGAGAGCGCTGCGCGCCACCCGCTGGAGCTATCCCTGCCGCTCGACGCCGAGCGACGCTACGGCGACACCCTGATCCGGATTCACCTGGGGGCTGGAGGATGACCAACGGGCGCGTGGCGATCTGCCCGGGTACCTACGACCCGGTCACCTACGGGCACCTCGACATCATCGCCCGGGCCGCGAATGTGTTCGACCGTGTCATCGTCGGGGTCGTCAACCAGCCGACCCGCAAGCAGCAGACGGTGTTCAGCGGGGAGGAGCGAATGGCGTTCCTCCAGCAGGCGGTGGCGGCTCAAGCCAACGTCGAGGTCGAGGTCTTCTCCATCCTCCTGGTCGAGTTCGCCCGCGAGCACGGAGCCGGCGTGATCGTCAAGGGCCTGCGCGCGATCTCCGACTTCGAGTACGAGTTCGAGATGAACCAGCTGAACCGAAAGCTGGCGCCGGAGATCGAGTCGGTCTACATCATCGCCTCGCCCGACTACAGCTTCCTCTCCTCGACCGGCGTCAAGGAGATGGCAACCTTCGGCGCCGACGTCTCCGACCTGGTCCCTCCGCCCGTCGCCGAGGCGCTGGTGGAGCGCCTGAGGCGCTCGCGCTAGCGACGAAGTCGCGGTAGCTGCGAGATGCCCGGGTCCACACGGTTTGTGCCTGAACCCGGCAGCCGCTTGTGGCTGCCGGCGGGTTCTTCGGCGGGCGGGAGCTTGCAATTCGGTGCCGAAATCACGACTGTCGGCCCGCGTTTCCGCCGCTCCGCGTAAGCTTTCACGATTCTCATGGACGTACTGGTTCTCATCGACAAACTCGATGACCTGATTCACAACGCGCGGCCCGTGCCGCTCACCGATCAGGTGCGCGTGGACCGCGAGGAGATCTACGACCTGCTCGATCAGATGCGGGCCACGATCCCCGAGGAGATCAAGCAGGCGCGCTGGATCGTCAAGGAACGGCAGGAGATGCTCGCGGAGGCGAAGCGCGAGGCGGAGCGCGTGGTCAAGGAGGCGCGCGACCAGCAGGCGCGCCTGATCTCCGACGAGGAGGTCTACAAGCAGGCCGAGCGCGCCGCCGAGGAGATCATCGAGGACGCACGCGAGACCGAGCGCTCGATCCGTCTCGGCGCCGAGGACTACGCCGACGAGATCCTCTCCACGCTCGAGGTCAACCTCGAGAAGTTCCTCGCCGCCGTCCGCCGCGGCCGCGACCGCCTCGCCGGGCGCGAGGAAGAGCCAGCCGAGGTCGGCTAAACGATTCGCAAGGCGTCACTCGAGGACGTCCCGCGCCTCGCCGACGCCCTCGCCCACGCCTTCCAGGACGACCCCGGGTGGTCGCATCTGCTGCCACAGGTAGGTGACCGGCCGCGTCGGCTGAGGCTGTTCTTCGAGACCGAGCTGCGCGGGATCGCCCTCTCGCACGGGCTCGTCTGGACCACGGACGAGGTGATCGGCGGGGCGGTCTGGGCGCCGCCAGAAGGTTGGCGGGTCCCGGTGGCTGTGACCATGCGGGAGGGGCCCCCGATGGTCAGGGTGTTCGGCAGGCGGCTGGCGCTGGCGCTGCGTGCGAGGCTGCGAATGGAGAGAAGGCACCCGCGCAAGCCGCCCCACTGGTATCTGGCGATCATGGGCGTCGACCCGCAGTGGCAGGGGAGGGGCATCGGCTCCAAGCTGATGCGACCGGCGCTCGAGGCCCTCGACACGGAGGGCATGCCCGCCTACCTGGAGGCGAGCACCCCCCGTAGCCGCGCGCTGTATGAGCGCCACGGCTTCGCGGTCACCGGCGAGTTCAACCTCCCCTCCGGCGGCCCCACCCTGTGGCAGATGTGGCGGGAGCCGGGGTCGTGACGACAGTTCCGGGGTGAAGCGAATTCACCCTAGGGTGGGTCGAAAGCCGGTGCCCCCCATGTCAGCATGCGTGCATGGCAACGTGGAGCCGGTCAGCTCTTTCCCGAGGGGCCGATCCAGGTTGGTTGCCGCGGCGACCGCCGCGGGATCGGTCCTGTGTGTTGGGGCGCTGGTGCTTGCGCCTCCCGCGCCGGCCACGTTTCCCGGCAAGAACGGGAAGATCGCTTTCGAGCACAAGGTGAGGGGCGGATTGTCGGAGGTCTACACCATGCGCCGCGACGGCTCGCACGAGCGGCGCCTCGCGCCAGGCGAGGTACCGGCCTTCTCGCCGAGCGGGCGGAAGGTGCTGTTCTCACCCCGGCATGAGAACAGCCTTTATACGATCCGAGCCAACGGCACGCGCCTGCGACGGATCCCCCACACGTCGCGAAGCTGGGACGGCGGCTTCGCGCCCAGCGGCAAGAAGATCGTCTTTACCCGCTCGGCCCGCCACGATTTCGCGAGCTCTGACCTGTACACGATCCGCCTCGACGGCTCCCACAGGAAGCGCATCACTCGCTCCGGGGAAGCAGGCGGCGCGAGCTTCTCGCCGAACGGAAGGTGGATCGTGTTCAACTTCGGCAGGTCGTGCTACATCTGCCTCATCCGACTCAACGGGACCGGCCTCCGAGCCCTCACCGACCACAGCGGAACAGGGGTGAGAGACGGCGGGCCCCACTTCTCGCCCAACGGCCGCAGGGTTGTCTTCACCCGCGTGACGGACGATGACGTCGGACCGGAGAGGTGGGGGGTCTACACGATCAGGTTGGACGGGACCCATCTCAGGCGGGTGTACGAAAGGACCAACGAGGTCATCCGTGGCGGGGTGTTCTCGCCCGACGGCCGAAAGATCGTCTTCACCCGTCGTGAGTACTTCTGGAAATACAGCCGGATCTACACCATCAAGCCGGACGGCTCTCGTCTGAGGCGGCTGAGCCACGGTCGGGGACACCACGAGTGGCTGAGCTGGGGCGTCCGCCCGCGATAGCTCGCCGGTGGGTCGGCGCTCCGCGCTACTCGAGCGCGGTCTCGTGGCTCCCGGCGCGCCCGGCGTCGGTCTTCTCGTAGAAGCGCTCCAGGAGCGCCTTCGTCTCCTCGGGGTCGGCGCAGGTGTAGGCGTTCCACGCCTCGGTGCGGAGCTGGAAGTCGAGCGGCTGGCCGATCACGTCCAGGATCGTCTGCTTCGCCGAGCGCACGGCGGCCTGCGAGTTGCGGAGGATCTGAGCGGCGACAAGCTCCGCCTCCTCCATCAGCTTCTCGTGCGGGACGACCTTGCTGACCATGTTGCACTGCAGGGCGCGCCGGGCGTCGATCGGCTCCGCCGTCAGCAGCATCTGCATGGCGACGCCGGCGCCGCAGGTGTTGACCAGCCTCACCAGGCCCCGTCGCCGTGGTGAAAGCCGCGCCGCGCCTCGAAGGAGCCGAACATGGCGCGCTCCGAGGCGATCCGGATGTCGCACGCCATCGCCGTCTCCAGGCCGCCGGCCAGCGCCCAGCCGTTGATCGCCCCGATGATCGGCTTGTAGATCCGGTGCATGCCGCGGGTGAAGCCGTTCAGCCCCAGCTCGACGATCTCCCGCAGGCGCGCCGCGCTGCCCTCCTCGATGATCGGCGGGATGCAGGTCTTCAGGTCGGCGCCCGCGCAGAACGCATCGCCCTCTCCCGTGAGGATCGCGACGTCCACCGAGTCGTCGTCGCGGAAGTCGGCCCAGGCCTCGACCATCAGCCGGTGGACGTCGGGATCGATCGCGTTGCGGGCCTCGGGCCGGTTGATCGTCAGTCGGGCGATCCGGTCGCGCTTCTCATACAGCAGCTTGGACATGGACGTCTCCTCCTCGGTCGCGGGCGGGCGGATCGTATGGCGCGGGCGGTACGCTGTAAGCAACAGGCGAGTGCCGCCATCGGCGAGGCGGCCTCGAAAGAGCCCGCCCTCAGCGCGGGCTCTTTTTCACTGGTAGACGGCGCGGATCACCGCCAGGTCGTCGGCCTCCCAGACGACCTCGCCTCCGCACCACTCGACCAAGTCGTCGGCTCGCGAGGGGAGGTCGACCCCCTCCTCCAGCGGCGTCACCTGTGGCTCGGCGATCACCACGTCTCCCATGACCAGCACCCGGGACTGCTCGCGCACGCGGCGAAACAGGTCCCGCTTCTGCTCGTCGGTGAGGTGGTGCACGGAGAGCACCGAGATCACCAGGTCCCACGGCCCGTCGGGCAGCGGGTCCTCCATTCGCGCCAGGCGCACCTCGATTCCCAGCTCGCGCGCCTTGAACACCATCTCCGGCTGGGAGTCGAGCCCGGTCAGCTCGGCATCCGGGTAGCGCGCCCGAAGCCGGCGGGTGGTCTCGCCGGTGCCCACCCCGAGCTCGAGCACCCGCTGGGGGGAGAGCGGGATCGCCTGGATCGTCTCCTCCTGGAGCTCGTCGTAGCGCGGCACCTCGGCCCGGATCTCGTCCAGATAGGTCTCGGGGTTCATGTGGAATTGCGCGCTCACGCTGAGGGCCTTCCGTTCCGGCGTTTGACCGCTAACCTCGATCCGAGGAATGCCAGCGGCATATCACAGCATCGACCTGGCGCGTTTCGCCCTGCGGCCCGGCGAGGGACGCCGCCTCGACCTCGAGGCCGATCCCGGGCAGCTCGAGCTCGGCGGCGAGCGCTACGCGGTCGCGGGCGACTCCGTGGAGACCCGCCTCGACCTGTCGCGGACGGCGGCGGGCTACGCGGTCCGGATGCGGTTCACCGCCCACGTCTCGGGGCCGTGCATGCGCTGCCTCGAGGGCGCCGATGTCGCGGTCGAGATCGACGCCCGCGAGGTCGATCAACCGGGGACCGAGGACGAGGAGCTGCGCAGCCCCTACATCGAGGGCGACGAGCTCGACCTGAGCTCGTGGGCCCACGACGCCATGGCCCTCGCGCTTCCCCTCCAGCCTCTTTGCCGGCCCGACTGCAGGGGCCTGTGCCCGGTCTGCGGCGCCTCGCTCAACGACACCGATCCGGAACAGCATCGCCACGAGGCGGCCCCCGACCCACGCTGGGCGAAGCTGCGCGAGCTGAAACTCGACTAGCGGTTCTTCCGGAACGAGTGGAGAGTTCGGTGTCGCATGGGCACCGAATCCTCCAGTCGTTCCGTCTGGACTCGGTGAGGTGAGCCGTCCTGCCCAGACCTCGCATAACGATGACGATCCAGGACACCGTCCGGACGATGCCGGGACCCGGTCGCCGTGTTAGGCGGCTGCGGGCTCCGGCGCGACCAGTGGCACCCCGATCACCTTGAGGCGCCGGGTCAGGGCCGTGAAGGCGAACTTGTTGACCTGCTCGGACGTGTAGCCGAGCAGCTCCCAGTCGTTCGGGTCCTGGCCGGGTGGCACCAGCACGCCGCTCGCGATCGGAAGCAGTTCCTGGAGCGTGGCGCGCACGCGGTCCGCCATCGCCTCGTTCTCGGCGCAGGCTCGCTTCAGATACCAGGTGCCGTAGGCGACGTGGCGATGCTCGTCGCGAGCGACGTTCTTGAAGCCCTCCAGGAAGCCCGGCATCTTGCCGGTCTTCTCCCAGTAATCGGTGATCGTCCACTGGCCGGTGAGGGCCAGCGTTCCCTCGATCACCATGTGGTAGGCGGTTATGAAGTCGACCTTCGCCTCGACGCTGGTCGGATCGGCGATCAGCTGCCGGTGCGACTCGACCAGCGCCTCGTCGAACAGCTTCACGAAGGCATCGTTGACGTTCTCGCGCACCCTCGCCAGACGCTCCTGGATGTCCGCGTCGGCCATTCCCACGACCTCGCGGTAGAAGCGGTCGAAGAACTGCATGTGCCGCGCCTCGTCGACCTGCTGGGTGGTCAGGAACGCCTCCTCCTGCTCGTCCTCGTAGGCCATCACCAGCCCCGAGAACTGGGTCGTGACCCGCTCCTCGCCGAGGAAGAACGCCGACATCCCCCACACGAACCACTCCCGCTCTTCCTCCGTGAGGTTTGCCCAGTCGTCCTGGTCCTGGGAGAAGTCGATCTCCTGCGAGAGCCACTGCTGGCGCTCCCAGAGCTCATAGAGCTGCTGCGGGCGGAGCAGCACCACCTTGCTGAGCTTCGATTCGTCGCTGATCGTGGCGACGTCTCCCTGCTGGGTGAGGTCGAGGAGGGTGGCTGCCATCGCTGCTCCTTCCGGTTGGTCGCGTAAGGCAGGCTAACTGACCGCGCCGCTACCATCCTCGCCTCACATGGCCGTCCCGAAGAAGAGGACCTCCCGCACGCGCCGCGACAAGCGCCGCGCCACCCACAGGGTGAGCGCGCCGCGGCTGAACGAGTGCCCGCGCTGCCACAGTCCCCGCCTGCCGCATCGAGTCTGCCCGGTGTGCGGGACCTACGCGGGACGCGAGGTGATCGAGCACGAGATCGCCGAGGCGGCCCCGGAGACTGCGGAGGCCGAGGAGTAGGGCGGTGCCGACGGTCGCCCTCGACGGTCGCGGTGCCGAGCGAGGGCCCGAGGCAATCGTCGCCGGCGCCCGAGCCGCTGCGGCAGACGGGATCCGGCTGCGCGTGTTCGGCGATCCCGCCACCCTGGCCGCCGTCGAGCGGATCGACGGCGCGGAGCTGGTGCCTGCGGTCGAGGAGATAACCAATGCCGAGGAGCCGGTCGCCGCGGTGCGCTCCAGGCCGCGGGCCTCGGTCGTCCTCGCCGCTCAAGACGTCGCCGAGGGACGCTCCCAGGCGATGGCGAGCGCCGGATCCACCGGGGCGACGATGACCGCCGCCCTGTTCGCGCTGCGGCGCCTGCACGGCGTCCGCCGGCCCGCGCTCGCCCTCCAGCTGCTCGTCCCGGGCCGGCCCGGGCCGCCGGCGCTGCTGCTCGACGTGGGGGCGAACGCCGACGCCAGGGCCCATGACCTGGTGCAGTTCGCCTACCTCGGCGCTGCCTTCAGCGAGGCGGTGCTCGGTGTAGCGCAGCCGCGGGTAGCGCTGCTCTCGGTCGGCGAGGAGGCGACCAAGGGCTCGGCGGAGGTGGTTGATGCGCACGCCAGGCTCGCCCGTGCGGAGGGGCTCGACTTCAGGGGAAACGTCGAGGGCCACGACCTGCTCGCCGGGGTGGCCGAGGTGATCGTCACCGACGGATTCACCGGCAACGTCGTCCTGAAGACGATCGAGGGAACGGCGAAGACCGTTGCCGAGGCGGTGCGGGCCGCGGCCCGCACCGGGCCCGTGGCGGCCGCGGGCGGGCTGCTGCTTCGCCCCTCGCTGGGCGGCTTGCGACGCCAGCTCGACCCCGACACAACGGGCGGCGCGATCCTGCTCGGCCTGCGCGGGGTTGCCGTGGTGGGACACGGCAGCTCCGGGCCCGAGGGGATCGCCAATGCGGTGCGGCTCGCGGCGCGCACGGTCGACGAGAGCGCCGTCGAGCGAACCGCCAAGCTGCTGGAGGGCGCCGGCATGACCCGCGGCGGGTTGCGCAGCGAGTCGCCGCGGGCCGGGATGCGTGATAGGAAGGAGCTATGAGCAACGATGGGCTGAGCCGCGAGGACGTGCTGGTCAAGGTGCGGGAGCACCTGTCGACCGAGCTCGAGGTGCCGCTCGACGGGATCGAGGAGTCCACGCGGTTCCGCGACGACCTCGACGCGGACTCGCTCGATCTCTACGAGCTGGTGATGGAGCTCGAGGACACCTACGGGGTCAGCATCTCCGAGGAGGAGGCGGCGAAGATCGAGACCGTCGGCCAAGCCGTGGACTTCGTCGCCCAGCGGCTCGGCGTCGGCTAGCGCGGCGGGCGTGCCCCGGGGGATTCGCAGGCTCGGCCGGGCGCGACGGCGGCGCGAGGTCGAAGGTCCGGAACGGCTCGCGGAGCTGATCGAGTCGCTGCCCGACGAGCTGCGACGCAAGGCCGTGACTCACTCCTCCTGGGTCGACCATCGGGCCGACTCCTATGGCCGGCTTGCCTTCCTCGGCGATGGCGTCCTCGGGCTGGCGGTGGCTGAGTACCTGTACCAGCGCTTCGAGCGCGCGGACATCGGCAGGCTGACCAAGGTTCACGGCCAGGCGGTCAGCGGGCGCGCCTGCGTCGAGGTCGCCGAGGCGCTCGGCCTGCCGGCGAGGCTGCGCGAAGCGGCCCCGTCGGACCCCGAAGGCGGGATCGACCCGGAGGCGCTGTTGGCCTCGGAGCGTGCCCTGGCCTCGGTCTGCGAGGCGATGATCGGCGCTTGCTACCTGCACCATGGCTTCGGAGCGACCGCCGAGGCCACGGCGGCGGCCTTCGCCCCCCAGATCGAGCTGGCGTCCGAGACCATGCTGGACTTCAAGTCCGCCCTCCAGGAGCAGCTCGCCCGTGAGGGCGCCCACGTAACCTACGAGGTCGTCCAAGAGGCGGGCCCGCCCCACGACCGCCGCTTCGAGGTCGCCGCCGTCTGCGACGCCGAGGTGATCGGGAGGGGCGAGGGGCGGAGCAAGAAGGCCGCCGAGCAGGCCGCCGCGGCCGAGGCGCTGGAGCGTCGAGGGCGGTAGGAAGCGGGCCCGAGGCGACGAAACAGAAGACCGTCCGATCCGACAGCGAGCCTACGCAGGGCCGCGGAGCCGATTCCATGCATCTGAGCTCGATCACGATCAAGGGCTTCAAGTCCTTCCCGGAGCGCACCCGGCTCGTGTTCTCGCCCGGCGTCAGCGTGGTCGTCGGCCCGAATGGCTGCGGGAAGTCGAACATCACCGACGCCGTGCTCTGGGCCCTCGGGGAGCAGAGCCCGCTCGCGGTCCGCGGTCAGACCATGCAGGACATGATCTTCGCGGGCGGCGAGGAGCAGTCGCCGCGCCGCTACGCCGAGGTCGAGGTCGTGCTGGAGAACTCATCAAAGCCGGCCGCCTCCTCGTCTGCGACTCCGGGGGCGGCCGGGTCTGAGGCGGGATTCGAGTTCTCGGAGATCTCGATCAGGCGGCGGCTGGAGCGCAACGGCGACGGCGAATACCGGCTGAACGGGGCGCGCTGCCGGCTCGTCGACGTGATCGAGGTGCTCGCCGACGCGAACCTCGGACGCGAGATGCACTCGGTGATCAGCCAGGGCCGGGTGGAGGAGATAGTCCACTCGAAGCCTCGCGATCGCCGGCTGCTGGTCGAGGAGGCGGCCGGGCTCGGCAAGCACCGCAAGCGCCGCCGGCGGGCGCAGCTGAAGCTCGAGCGCACCCAGGAGAACCTCGACCGGGCGCTCGACGTGGAGCGCGAGGCCCGCAGCCGGCTGCGGCCGCTGAAGCGCCAGGCGCATGCGGCGGACATCCAGGCCCGCCTCGAGCGGGAAGCTGGAGAACTGCGCGCGAGCTTGCTGGCGGACGAGCTCCGCATGCACTCGAGCGAGCTCGGTGGCGCCGAGCGCGAAGCCGCCAAGGCCCGGGAGGCACGCCAGCGCGTCGAGGGGGAGCAGGCGAAGGTCAACCGCCGCCGGACCGAGATCGAGGAGCGTCTCGCCCAGCGCGACCGCGAGCGGACCGAGGTCTGGGGTCGGCTGACGGCCCTGCGAGCCGCCCACGAGCGGCTCAGCGTCCGCTCCGAGGCGCTGTCCGTCCGCCGCGCCGAGCTCGCGGGGGAGCTCGAGCGGCATCGAGCCGCGCTTGGCGCGCTCGCCGACGAGGCCCCGGCGAGCGGCGGTGAGGCGGGCGACGATCCCGTGGGCTCCGGGCTGAGGCGGATCTCCTCGGCGCTCGAGACGGCGGGCGAGGCCCTGGAGCGGGCCCGGGCGGCGGACAGCGGGAGCGTGCGGGCGACCGAGGTGGCGCGGGTCCGGGAGGCATCCGAGCGCGCGGCGCGCGGCGCGCTGCGGGTCGAGGAGTTGCTGGGTCAGCGGCGACAGGACTCGCTGGAGAGCCGCATCTCGGCGGCGACCGGGCTCCTGGAGCGGCTCGACACGCTGCTCGAGGCCACGACCGAGGCGCGGGCCGCGGTCGGCGAGCGCGCCGCGGGGCTCGAGGGCCGCATGCTCGACAAGCACGACACAGACGACGTGACGGCACAGCTTCGCGCCTGCTCCCAGGCGGAGGCGGAGCTTCAGGCCAGGCTGCACGCGATGGGCGAGTCGGTGACCGAGGCCGAGGTCCGCGCGACGCACCTGCGCGATCGGCGCGACGAGGTGGCGACGGAGCTGGAGCGGATCGCCCCCCGGCTGGGTCGCGAGATCGAGCCCGCGAGCGAGGCGCTGAGCCCAGAGGAGCGCGATGAGGCCGAGCGAAAGCTCGAGCGCCTGGCGCGGCGCCGCGAGGCGCTGGGGCCGGTGAACCCGCTCGCCGAGCAGGAGTACGCCGATGCCCTCGCTCACGTCGCCGAGCTCGAGGAGCAGCGGCAGGACCTGGAATCGGCGCTCGCGGAGCTCCAGGGCCTGATCCGCGACACCGACCGCAAGATCCGGGCCGCCTTCGAGGAGACCTTCGAGGCGACCGAGCGCAACTTCGAGGAGCTGATCGAGCACCTCTTCCCCGGCGGCCGCGGCCGCCTGCGCCTGGTCGGCGAGCCCGGCCCCCGCCTGGTGCTCGGGGGAGAAGCCACTGACCATACGGCTCAGGGTGGAGAGCCTGAAACCGACCCCGCCGCCCCCGCATCCGGCCAAGGCCGTATGACCGGTCGCCCTTCGGGCTCCCTCGAAGACGAGGAGGCGGCGGGCAGTGGCGTAGAGATCGAGGTGACTCCGGCGGGCAAGGCCACCCGCCGCCTGTCGCTGCTCTCCGGCGGCGAGAAGGCGCTGGTCGCGCTCGCGTTCGTGTTCGCAGTCTTCCTCGCCCGCCCCTCGCCCTTCTACATCCTGGACGAGGTCGAGGCGGCACTGGACGATGCGAACATCGACCGCTTCCTCCAGCTCGTGCGGCGCTTCTCCGGCCGGGCCCAGTTCGTGATCGTCACCCACCAGAAGCGGACCATGGACGCCGCCGACGTGCTCTACGGGGTCAGCATGGGCAAGGGCGGCGCCACCAAGGTCGTTTCCCGCCGCCTCTCACACGCGGACGAGGCCGAGGACTCGGCCGCCGCCGCCGAGGCCGCCTGACGCGCACTAAGGTGGCGCGCCATGGCCACTTCCTGGCGCCGCCTCCGCGAGAGCTTGTCGAAGAGCCGGCGGGCGCTCCAGGCGGAGCTCAGCTCGAGCCTCTTCGAGCACCTCGATGACGAGGTCTGGGAGCGGCTCGAGGAGGCGCTGATCCTCGCCGACGTGGGGGCGCGCACCACCGCCGACGTCGTCCGGCGGCTCGAGGCCGAGGTCCATGCGGGCCGCATCGGGGGCGCCGAGGCGGTGCGCGAGCGGCTGGTCGAGCTGCTCGCCGAGGTCGCCGGCCCAGACGACGCGCGGATCGACTTGTCACGCCGCCCCGCGGTGGTCATGGTGGTCGGCGTCAACGGCACCGGCAAGACGACCACGGTCGGCAAGCTCGCCTGGCATCTGCGAAACGAGCTCGGCCTGTCGGTGATCGTCGCCGCTGCCGACACCTACCGGGCCGCCGCCATCGAGCAGCTTGAGGCCTGGGCCGAGCGCGCCGGGGCCGAGATCGTCCGCGGGTCCCCGGGCGGCGATCCGGGTGCCGTCCTCTTCGACGCGATCGCCGCGGCCCAGTCGCGGGGCGCCGACGTGGTGCTCGCCGACACCGCGGGCCGCCTGCACACCCACGCGAACCTGATGGAGGAGCTGGCCAAGGTGCGTCGCGTGGCGGCGAAGCGGCTCGAGGGCGCGCCTCACGAGTCGCTGATCGTGATCGACGCCACCACCGGCCAGAACGGCCTGCGACAGGCGCAGGCCTTCGCCGAGGCGGTCGATCTGACCGGCGTCGTGCTGACCAAGCTCGATGGCACCGCCAAGGGCGGAATCGCCCTGGCGATCGCTTCCGAGCTGGGCCTCCCGGTGAAGCTGATCGGGATCGGCGAAGGGCTCGAGGACCTGCGACCGTTCGATGCCCGCGAGTTCGCCGCCGCGCTGCTCGGCGACTAGCGCGAGCCTCGCGACCTCGGATCGGCGGGCTCGGCCGCGTAAGCTGGCTTCATGTTCGATCAGCTATCCGATCGTCTCCAGGAGACCCTCTCCGCCGTTCGCTCGCGAGGCAAGCTGACCGAGACGGACGTCGACCGGGCGATGCGCGAGATCCGCCTGGCGCTGCTCGAGGCCGACGTCAATTTCAAGGTCGTCAAGCAGTTCACCTTGCAGGTCAAAGAGCGCTGCCTCGGGGCCGGCGTTCTCGACAGCCTCAACCCCGGCCAGCAGGTGGTGAAGATCGTCAACGAGGAGCTGGCGGCGCTGATGGGGGGCGCGAGCCGCGATCTTGCCCTCGCCAGCTCGGGCCCGACCGTGATTCTGATGGCCGGGCTCCAGGGCTCGGGCAAGACCACCGCCTGCGCGAAGCTCGCCAAGCACCTCGCCAAGGATGGAAAGCGGGCCGCGCTCGTGGCCTGCGACACGCAACGCCCGGCGGCGGTCGAGCAGCTGGTCACGGTCGGCAAGCAAGCCGGAGCCAAGGTCTATGAGCAGGGCACCGAGCGCGATCCGGTGGAGATCGCCGAGTGGGCGCTGGGCCAGGCCCGCGCCGCCGGGGAGGACGTGCTGATCATCGACACCGCGGGACGCCTGCACATCGACGAGGAGCTGATGGACGAGCTGGCGGCGATCCGCAAGCGCACCAAGCCCCACGACATCCTCCTGGTGCTCGACGCGATGACCGGCCAGGACGCGGTCAACGTGGCCGAGGCATTCGCGGAGCGGGTCGAGTTCGACGGCGTGCTGCTGACGAAGCTCGACGGGGACGCCCGCGGCGGCGCGGCGCTGTCGGTGAAGGCGGTGACCGGCAAGCCGATCCTCTACGCGTCGGTCGGCGAGAAGCTCGACGAGCTGGAGCGCTTCCACCCGGAACGGATGGCGAGCCGGATCCTCGGCATGGGCGACGTGCTCTCGCTGATCGAGAAGGCCGAGGAGGTCTCGGACCTCGAGCAGGCCGAGGAGCTGGAGCGCAAGATTCGGCGCCGGCAGTTCACCCTCGAGGACTTCCTCCAGCAGATGCGCCAGGTGAGGCGCATGGGGCCGCTCTCAAACGTGCTCGGGCTGATGCCCGGCATGGGCAAGGCGATGAAGCAGATGGGTCAGGTGAACATGGACGAGCGCGAGCTCGATCGGATCGAGGCGATCATCCTCTCGATGACGCCCGAGGAGCGTGCGCGGCCGGATCTGATCGACGGCTCGCGGCGCAAGCGGATCGCGCGAGGCTCGGGGACGACCGTGCAGGCGGTGAACCAGCTCGTCAAGCAGTTCGGCCAGATGCGCAAGCTGATGGCCCAGCTCGCCAAGGGCAAGATGCCCGACCCCCAGCAGCTGATGCGTGGCATGTAACCTGGTCCGCCGCGGATGGCCGTACGAATCAGACTCAGAAGAGTCGGGGCGAGGAAGAACCCGATCTGGCGCATCGTCGTCGCCGACCGCCGCTCGCCGCGCGACGGCCGAACGATCGAGACGATCGGCCACTACAACCCGCAGACCGACCCATCGACGATCGTGGTCGATGAGGAGCGCGCCCGGCACTGGCTCACCCACGGCGCCCAGCCGACCCGCACCGTCGCGGGGCTGCTGCGCACCAAGGGCATCGAGGCGACGGGCTCATAACGGCATGCGGGAGCTGGTCGAGTTCCTCGCCCGGGCGCTGGTCGAGGACCCGGACTCCGTGCAGGTCGAGGAGGTGGAGGAGGACGGAGACCTGGTGCTGGAGATCAGCGTGGGCGGCGACGACCTGGGCAGGCTGATCGGCAAGGGAGGCCGGGTCGCCAACGCGATCCGCACGGTGGCCAAGGCTGCCTCGACCCGCGCCGAGCGGCGGGTCCTGGTCGAGTTCATTGAAGCTTGACGTCTTCACCCTCTTTCCCGAGTGGTTCGAGTGGTTCCTCGGGCAGCGGCACGTGCGCAACGCGCTTCAGCGCGGGGCGGAGATCCGCTTCTTCAACTACCGCGACACAACGCCGCTCGGCGGCGGCCAGGTCGATGACTCGCCCTACGGCGGCGGGGCCGGCATGGTGCTGCGGATCGACGCCGTCGACGCGGCACTGAACGCGGCCTACGGGGAGAGCCGCCAGGGCAGGCGCGTCGTCCTGCTCGCCCCCTCCGGCCGCCAGCTCGACGACTCGCTCGCCGGCGATCTGGCGGCCGAGCCCGAGCTCGCCCTGCTGTGTGGCCGCTACGAGGGGGTCGACGAGCGCGTCAGGGAGCATCTGGTCACCGACACCGTCTCGGTCGGGCCCTACGTGCTCTCCGGCGGCGAGCTGGCCGCGATGGTGGTCGCCGACGCGGTGATCCGCAAGCTCCCCGGCGCCCTCGGGCACGCCGACAGCGCGGTCGAGGAGTCGTTCTCCGAGGCGCTCGGGGGAGCGCCCGAGTATCCCCACTACACGCGCCCCGCCTCGTACCGCGGGTGGCAGGTGCCCGAGGTGCTGCTCTCGGGCGATCATGCGCGGGTCCGGGAGTGGCGGCTGGAGCAGAGCCGCCAGCGGGGCGTCGGCCCGTCTGACGGCTAGGGACTCTCCGCTACTATTCTGCGGCCGCGCGGGCCTTCGCTGATCGGAGGCCCGTCGTGCGCCAACGGTCAGGCGTCGTCTCCGGCCTCACTCGGGCGGCAAGAGCCCCGGCGCCGCCCTCGTAGGAGCCCATGAGCACGATCATCGAGAGCATCGAGCAGCGTCAGCTGAGGCGGATACCTCGGTTCGCGCCTGGGGACCGAGTGCGCGTCCACTTCCAGGTCGTCGAGGGCACCCGCCGCCGAACCCAGGTGTTCGAGGGCGTCGTCATCGCTCGGCGTGGCGGTGGCGCGAGGGAGACGTTCACGGTGCGAAAGCAGTCGTTCGGCGTCGGAGTCGAACGCACCTTCCCCGTCCACTCGCCGAAGATCGAACGGCTCGAGGTGGTGGCGAAGGGCGAGGTGCGGCGAGCCAAGCTCTACTACCTGCGGGGCCGGGTGGGCAAGCGCGCTCGCGTTGCCGAGCGGCGCTGGGGGATCGAAGACGACCTTGTGACCACGGCCGAGGAGGGCGAGGCGGTCGACTCGGAGGGTGTCGCCCAGAGCGAGGCCGACGCGATCCCAGCGCAGGCCGACGGCGAGGAGGAGTCGTCCGAGGAGGCCGAGGGCGAGGAGGCGGCGGTGGTGGTGACGGAGTCCGACGAGCCCGAGGACACTGACAAGGAGGGCGCCGCGCCTGAAGCTCAGTCCTCCGAAGAATCTGAGGCGACTGCCGAAGATTCTGAGGAACAAAAAAACTGATCCCGAGGCCGACAACGGGGCGCGGCGCGCTCCTCGAGCTGGTGGTGATCGTCGCCCTGGCGATCGGCTTGGCGCTGGTGATCCAGGCCTTCGTCGTCAAGCCCTATCAGATCCCGTCGCCGTCGATGGAGCCCACCCTCGACGTCGGCCAGCGGGTGCTGGTCAACCGGGTCACCTACCACCTCGGCGATCCTCACATCGGTGACATCATCGTCTTCCATCCGCCGGCGGGGGCCGAGAACGGGCAGGAGTGCGGCGTCCAACGAGGCGCCAGAGCGGCGTGCCCGGAGCCGACCCGCGAACAGTCGGATACGAACTTCATCAAGCGGATCGTCGCCGAGCCCGGCGACCGGCTGAGCATCCACAACGGACATCCCGTGGTCGATGGGGTGGAGGCGAAGGAGGACTTCATCAGGCCCTGCCGGGGTGGAGCCGGGTGCAACTTACCGCAGCCGATCACCATTCCACCCGATCATTACTTCATGATGGGCGACAACCGTGGGTCGAGCGACGACAGCCGCTTCTGGGGCCCGATCCCCCGAAGCTCGATCATCGGCGAGGCCTTCTTCACCTACTGGCCGCCCCGCCGGATCGGGATCCTCTAACGGCAGCGCGGGCCGGGCCCAGGCGCGTCGCCGGCGCCGCGCGGCGCGACTGTTCCGGTTCGACCGCGCGCTCGGGGCGCGGTTCGTGGCCGGCGCCGACGAGGCGGGACGGGGCTCGCTGGCGGGGCCTCTTGTGGCGGCGGCGGTGCTGATCGACTACGGCACCCTGAGCCGTCGCGACCGGCGCGCCCTCTCCGAGCTCGACGACTCGAAGGTGCGCAGCCCCGAGGAGCGCGAGGAGCTGTACCCGCGGGTGGTGCGCGCGGCGGCTCGGGTCGCGGTCACGGTCCGCTGCGCCCCGGGGATCGACGCACGGGGGCTGCACGTCACCAACCTGGCCGCGCTCGCGCGCAGCCTGGAGCGCGTCTCCGTGCCCGGGGCCGCCTGCCTGGTCGACGGGTTCTCGGTGCCCAGTTGCTCGGTCGCTCACCGGGCCGTGATCGACGGCGACGCTCAGAGCGCGGCGATCGCCGCCGCCTCAGTGGTCGCCAAGGTGACCAGGGACCGCTACATGTGCAGCGTCCATTCGTCCTATCCGGAGTTCGGCTTCGCGGGCAACGTCGGATACTCGACCCCCGAGCATCGAGCGGCGATCATCGAGCACGGGCCCTCGGCGCTTCACCGCCGCTCGTTCCAGTCGATCGCCTACTCGCAGCTGAAGCTGAACTAGAACGCCCCGCGCAGGTGCTCCCACTCGACCGCGTGGCCGCGTGAGTCGAGGCGGAGCCCGACCACGTCGAAGCGAAGCGTGTCGTGCGGCGGCACCGAGCCGTCGTGGTCTCGGAGCCAGGCGAGCGCCAGCGAGCGCAGCTTGTGGCGCTTGCGGTGGCCGACCGCCGTCGCGGGGCGCTCCGGACCGGCCAGCGAGGTCGCCCGCAACGCCTTGACCTCGACGAACACGAGCGCCCGCCCGTCGAGTGCGATCAGGTCGATCTCGCCGCGCACGGAGGAGGTCCGGGCGTTACGGGCGACGGTCCGCATCCCCCGGCGCTCGAGCGAATCGGCGACCAGCGCCTCCCCGGCGTGGCCCAGTCGCTGGCGGGCGTCTGACATCGACGCCCACCGTAGGTGGGTCGTCCACGCGCGGGGCTCGCAAGATGTGCCAACTCGGTGACGCTCGCTTGACCATCGGCGCGCCCCGCGCGAGCCGGCCCGCCCTAGCTTGGCCTCGTGCTCGCCAGCGTCCGCACCTTCGCTCTTGTAGGGATCGAGGCGCGGGAGGTTCAAGTGGAGGCCGATGTCGAGAGCGGCGGCCTACCGAGCTTCTCGCTGGTGGGACTTCCCGATCCGGCGGTCAGGGAATCGCGCGAGCGGGTGCGATCGGCGCTCGTCAACTCGGGCTTCAAGTTCCCGATGCATCGGATCACCGCCAACCTGGCGCCCGCGGACCTGCGCAAGGCCGGCCCCGGCTTCGACCTGGCGATCGCGGCCGCGCTCCTGGGAGCGTCGGGGCAGCTTTCGCCCCAGCGGCTGTCCCGGATCGCCGTGGCCGGCGAGCTGGCGCTCGACGGCTCCATCAGGCCCGTGCCCGGGATCCTGGCGATGGCGGAGGCCGCCCGGGAGCTGGATGCGGAGGCGATCGTGGTCCCGGCCCCGAACGCGCCGGAGGCTGCCCTTGCCGGCGAGCCGAGGGTCGTGCCGCTGGTCAGGCTCGAGCAGCTCGCGCTGCTGGGCACGGAGGATGAACCGCTCGCTCCCCAGGGTCCGATGTGGAGGGCGAACGGCGCCGGGCCCGCGGCGCCGGACCTCGCCGATCTGCGGGGACAGCCGTACCTCCGGTACGCCCTCGAGGTGGCGGCTGCCGGCGGTCACAGCCTCCTGATCATCGGCCCGCCTGGCGCCGGCAAGTCCCTCGCTGCGCGCCGCCTGCCGTCGATCATGCCCCCGCTGAGCCGCTCCGAGGCGATGGAGGTGCTGCGGATCGCGAGCGCTTGCGGCCGGTCCCCTGGCCCGGACGCTCCGCCAACGCGACCCTTCAGGGCTCCGCACCACACGATCTCGACCGCCGGGTTGGTGGGTGGCGGCTCGCCGCCCCGGGCCGGCGAGGTGACGCTCGCCCACCGCGGGGTGCTGTTCCTCGATGAGCTCGGGGAGTTCTCCCGCGAGGCGCTCGAGGCGCTGAGACAGCCCCTCGAGGAGGGCGGGGTGACGATCGTCCGTGCACGTCACGCGATCGAGCTGCCGTGTCGCTTCATGCTCGTCGCGGCGTCCAATCCGTGTCCCTGCGGCCGCGGCGAGGAGTCCGGGGAGTGCGACTGCCAGCCGGCGTCGACGCGCCGCTATCGCGCCAAGCTCAGTGGGGCCCTCGCCGACCGGATCGACATCGCGATCCCGGTCGAGTGCCCCAGCGCCGAGGAGATGGGCGCGGCGCCCACCTCCGATTCGGCGAGTGTTCGGCAGCGGGTGATCTTGGCCCGCGAGCGCCAGGAGCACAGGCTTGGATCCGGACGCTGCAATGCGGAGATGAGCCTGGCGGAGCTGCGCAGCTCATCCGCAATGACGGGGGAGGCGACGGCGATGCTCGCCGCCGGCCACACCCAACTGGGCCTGAGCGGCAGGGGCCACGACAGGGTGTTGAGGCTCTCGCGCACGATTGCCGACCTCGAGGCATCTGGGCAAGTCTCGGCGGACCATGTGGCCCGGGCGCTAACCCTGAGACGGCGGGGCCTCGATTGAGCGACAAGCGCGGCCGGGTCTGGGCCATCCGTCGAGGCGAGGCCGGCTATCCGGCGGCCCTTCTCGACCTCCGCGCCGACGCACCGGACCGGCTCTTTGGCTGCGGCAACCGGGCGGCGATCGAGGGACTGGAGCTTGGGCACACCGTGACCATCGTCGGATCGCGCCGCGCAAGCTCATACGGGCTGGGGGTCGCGGAGGAGCTTGGCCGGCTGCTGGCGGCGGCCGGACTCGTGGTGGTCAGCGGGATGGCCCGAGGGATCGACGCCGCGGCTCACCGCGGCGCGCTCGCCGGGGGTGGGACGACGCTGGCGGTGCTGGGGGGCGGGGCGGACGTCGTCTATCCGACCAGCGAGCGCCGCCTGTATCGCGACATCCTCACGAGGGGCGCGGCGATCTCCGAGGCTCCGCCGGGCCAGCGCCCCGAGGCCCGGTCGTTCCCGAAGCGCAACCGGATCATGGCCGCCCTCGGGGCGATCACGGTTGTGGTCGAGGCCGCGCAGCCATCCGGCTCGCTGATCACCGCCCGGCAGGCGCTGGGGCTGCATCGCGAAGTGGGGGCCATCCCCGGCCCGGTGACCTCGAGGGTGTCGGAGGGAACCAACGACCTGATCGTCGACGGGGCGGCGCTGATCCGTGGGGCCCAGGACGTCCTCGACCGGCTCCTCGGGGTCGGGATCGAGGGAATTCGGCGCTGCGGGCCTCCGCTGGAGCCGGACCTTGCCCGCGTGGCCGAGGCGGTCGAGCTGGGGAGTGGCACTTGCGACGCCGTGGCAGTCGCCTTGGGCGCCCCGCCGCAGGAGGCGGCGATCGCCCTCGCCCGCCTCGAGCTGCTCGGCTATTTGCGGACGGACGCCGCCGGGCGATACGCGAGGAGCCCGCTGATCCCGCCGGGTGGCGACACAGCACCGTAATACGCTGACCTGATGAGCCAAAGCGGCCGCATCCCGGCCTGTCTCTCGATCGCCGGCTCAGACTCCGGCGGCGGGGCGGGGATCCAGGCGGACCTGAAGGCATTTGCGCGCTGCGGCGTGCACGGGATGACCGCGATCACCGCGATCACCGCCCAGAACACGGTGGGCGTCGAGATGGTGGCCCCGGTGCCGCGGGAGATGATCGTCGCCCAGGTCCGCGCGGTCGCGGACGACATCGGGGTCGACGGGGTCAAGGTCGGCATGCTCGGTGACGAGCCGACGATCGACGCGGTGGTCGAGGCGCTCGACCTCGTCCGCGGCGCACCGACCGTCGTCGACCCGGTGATGGTCTCGCAGAGTGGCGCCGTGCTGCTCGACCCGAATGCAAAGGCGGGCCTGATCGAGCGTGTCCTGCCCCGAGCTACGGTGGTGACGCCCAACCTGCCCGAGGCGCGCCAGCTCGCCGGGCTCGGAGGGGGGGCGAGCCCCGAGCAGCTCGCCGAGGCGATCCAGGCGCTGGGGCCGGAGGCGGTGATCGTCACTGGCGGGCATTCCGGCGACGGCGCCGACGTCCTCTTCGACGGCTCGGGCACCCTGCGCATCGAGGGCCCGCGGTACCCGGAAGGCGCGTCGCACGGATCGGGTTGCACGCACTCCTCGGCGCTGGCGGCCTTTCTCGCCCGCGGCACCGAGCTTGCGGATGCAGCGCGCTGGGCGCGAGAGATCGCCGCCGAGGCGGTCGGCAACGGCCTCAAGGACCTGGGCGCCGGCGCCGGCCCCGTGGACGTGCTTGGGCTCGCTCGGCGCTGAGCACAAGTTGGCGCTGGCATAATCCGATTCGTGAAGCTCGTGCGCATGAAGCCCGGGCAAGGCGACGTGCTGCTGGCCGAAGGCGACCCCGCGGTCGCCGAGGACGAGGAGCGCCTGATCGAGGAGTTTCGCCGCCAGCTCGACCTCGGGATGTGGGCGGCGGTCCCGACCGCCGATGGCCCGCGGCACCAGGCGACCATGGTGCGCGACTTCTCCGAGATTCCCGAGGACACCGAGCGGGTCGTGTTCTTCCCCCCGGCCGCCGGCGGTTGACGCTCGTACTCGCCACTTCGCTGGTCGTGCTCGGCGCGCTGGCCGTGGTCGGCTTCGGGCCCGCCCTCGCTGAGCGGTGGGGGCGGCGTCGGGCGCGCCGAGCCGCGGACCCGCCGCCGCCGGCATACGACCCCGGTCGCGAGCGTCGGGCCGAGCTGCGGGCGCGCGAGCTCCTGGGCTCGGTCGTTTCGGCCGAGGAGTCGGCGATGTACGCGGAGCTGGGCTTCATCGCGCTCGCCGGCGGCAATGGCGAGCAGGGTTACGGCTACCTGCTCTACCCGCACCGTCCGATCGTCGCCTACGACACCCGCTCCGGCGAGCTGCTGAACGAGTACTGCGTTGGCTTTCCCGATCGCTCCGAGCCGTCGTCCAGGCAGCGGCTCCCCGACGCCGACGACGTTCTCGCCAAGTGGATGTCGCTGCGGGCGGGGGAGCGCGAGCTGATCTCGGTGGCCAACATGCACGTCCCGGGGCGCCAGCTCGACCCCGGCCAGGTGGCTCGCGATCTGATCCGGTTGCATGAATGGCGGGCGCGGCGCGTCGACGCTGCCGCATGACGCTTCCACGCCCACGCTCGAGCGCCGTCTTCGACGGTCCCGACCGGGCCGCCGCTCGCGCATATATGAAGGGGATCGGCTTCGACGACGAGGCGCTGCGCCGGCCGACCGTCGGGATCGCCAACACCTGGATCGAGGCGATGCCCTGCAACTTCCACCTGCGCGAGCTGGCCGAGGCGGTCAAGGAGGGCGTGCGCGAGGCGGGGGGGACGCCGATGGAGTTCAACACGATCGCGATCTCGGACGGGATTACGATGGGGACCGAGGGGATGAAGACCTCGCTGGTCTCCCGCGAGGTGATCGCCGATTCGATTGAGCTCACCGTGCGCGGGTACCAGTTCGACGCCGTCGTCGCCCTCTCCGGATGCGACAAGACGATCCCCGGCTCGGTGATGGCGCTGACCCGGCTCGACGTCCCCGCGGTGATGCTCTATGGCGGCTCGATCGCTCCCGGCCGGTGGCGCGGCCGCGACGTCACGATCCAGGACGTGTTCGAGGCAATCGGCGCCCACGCGGCCGGCGACCTCTCCGACGCCGAGCTGGCGGAGCTCGAGGGCTGCGCGAGCCCCGGCGCCGGCGCTTGCGGGGGCCAGTTCACCGCCAACACAATGGCCTGCGCGTTCGAGGCGATGGGCATCTCGCCGATGGGCTCGGCGATGGTGCCGGCGATGGACGGCCAAAAACGAGATACGGCCCGCCAGGCCGGGCGCCTGGCGCTCCAGGCGCTGGCAGACGACCTTCGCCCGAGCAAGGTGATCAGCCGGGAGTCGCTCGAGAATGCGATCGCCTGCGTCTGCGCCTCCGGCGGCTCCACGAACGGCGTCCTGCACCTGCTGGCTATCGCTCGCGAGGCCGGGATCGAGCTCGAGATCGACGACTTCGAGCACATCTCGCGCCGCACCCCGCTGCTCGCCGACCTGAAGCCCAGCGGGAGATTTGTCGCCACCGACCTCTACAAGGCGGGCGGGGTGGGAGTGATCGTCAAGCGGCTCGCCGAGGCCGGCGTCCTCCATCCCGAAGCGCTGACGGTGACCGGGCAAACCGTGGGCGAGGAGGCCAATGCGAGCGAGGAGACGCCGGGGCAGGTAGTCGTCCGGGCCCTCTCCGAGCCGTTGAAGCCGGAGGGCGGCTTCGCGGTCTTGCGCGGGAACCTCGCTCCCGAGGGTTGCGTGGTCAAGCTCGCCGGCACCGAGCGCCTCAGCCAGCGCGGCCCGGCGCGCGTGTTCGAGTCCGAGGAGGACGCCTTCGCGGCGGTCTCGGACCAGGCGATCAAGGCGGGCGACGTGGTCGTGATCCGCAACGAGGGCCCGGCCGGTGGCCCGGGCATGCGCGAGATGCTCCACGTCACGGCTGCGATCGTCGGCGAGGGGCTGGGGGACCAGGTGGCGCTGCTTACCGACGGCCGGTTCTCGGGCGCCACCCACGGGCTGATGGCCGGGCACGTCGCCCCCGAGGCGGTCCGCGGCGGCCCGATCGCGGCGATCCGCGACGGCGACGAGATCAGCTTCGACGTCGAGGGCCGCCGACTCGACGTCGCTCTGCCGGACGACGAGATCGCCAAGCGGATCGCCGAGTACCGGCCGCCGCCGCCCCCCTACACAAGCGGCGTGATGGCCAAATACGCGCGAAGCGTCTCGTCAGCGTCTCAGGGCGCGGTCACGAGTTAGTGGGGCCTCTCACAACGTTGCACCCAAAACCGCGGCCCCAGATCGCCGCCATGCGGCGTCCTCGGTCGCCCCAATAGCGCACTGCTATTGGGGCTCCCTGCGTCCTTGCCTGGCGACGCCTGGGCCTCGCGGTTTCAGGCACATCGTTATGAGACACCCCACTAGCCGGCCAGAAACGTCTCCAGCACGCGGTTGAAGCGCGTCGGCCGCTCGAGCTGGGGCAGGTGGCCGGTGTCGTCGAAGATCACGGTTCGCGAGTTGCGCAGGCGCTGGGCGAAGCCGACCGCGTCCTGCGGGGGCACCACGCGGTCGTTTCGGCCCCAGACGATCAGCGTCGGCACCTCGACCTCGGCCAGCTGGTCGAGGATGTCGTAGCCAACCAGTCCCTGGACGGCGGGCAGGAAGCCCGGCCTGCCGGCGCCGTTTTGGAACGTCTCCAGCAGCAGCTCGCGGCGCAGCGCCTCGGGGTGCTGGAACAACCCCTTGAAGGTGGCCCAGCGGACGCGCGGTCTCCGCAGACCGCGCTCCTGGAGCTTGAGCAGCAACGGCGCCGCGGCCGTCGCCATCCGCGCCACCGTCTCGGCGGGCTGGCGTCGCAACCGCGCGGAGGAGACCCCGGTGGCGGACACCAGGACCAGCTTCTCGAACCGGTCGGGCTGGGCGGATGCGGCCTCGGCCGAGATGAAGCCGCCCATCGAGTTTCCGACCACGGCGCAGTCGCCGACCCCCAGCGCGTCGCAGAAGCCGTGCAGCAGGAGCCCGTAGCTCTCGATCGAGATCTCCCATTCCGGCATCGGCGAGTGGCCAAACCCGGGGAGGTCGAGCGCCAGCACCCGACGTTCGCGGGCGAAGTGGGGGATGTTCTCGAGCCAGTTCTGCCAGCTGCCCGACAGGCCGTGGACAAAGACGATCGCCATTTGGGGGCCGGAGCCCAGCTCGACGTAGTTGACCCGGGCTCCGTCGACCTCCACCTGGCGCAGGTGCTCGCGCCAGTCGATCTCGAGCCACTCTGGGTCCGGGTTGCCGTAGGGATCCGGGCCCTCCGCTGGCGTCGGGTCCGGAGGCGGGCTGGTGGGGGGCGCGAAGGGGAAGAACTCCTCCCAGAGCTGGCCGACCAGGGTCGTGCTCGGCGCGTCCTGGCCCCGGGTCCTCACGCGTAGCCCATCCGCTCCAACACCGGGATCTCGTGGATCTGCGGCGGCTGGAGGTGGTCCCAGAGGATGCCGCGCGGGCGGTCGTACATCCGCTCGACTTCGATCACGGCGCGAGGCGTCGCGATCAGGTCGACGGGCAGGTCGTGGTCGGTGGTCCTCAGGTGCTCGCGAAGGATCTGGATCGGGTGCACGGTGGTGGCGATGAACGTGTGATCGTCGATCTTCCCGGCATCGATCAGGAGCCCGTACTCGAGGTCGGAGAAGCCGCCTCCCTTGCCGATCCGCGCCCCGCTCAGGTTGACGGCCACGGAACCGCAGAGCACGAAGTTGACCTTCGGCATCTCCTCGAGCGCGACGACCCGCCCGTGGCGCAGCGCCCCCTTGATCGTTGCCGCCTCGCGCACCTGCGCCTTTGTGAGGCGCTTCGGATCGAGGACGCGGAACGGGTGCTTGTCGCGCAGCCTCGGAACCGCCATCACCAGCTGCTTTCCGTCCTCTAGCGCGAGGCGCCGGGCGTGGGTCTGGGGTGAGTCGGGGTTCGCCTTGATCACCTGCGCGCGCTTCCAGAGGCGATGTGCCGCCAGCTTCTGGGCGGCCAGCTTGGCGCCGGCGAAGTTCGGGATCCGCCCCTCGGCGCCCGGAAACCGCGAGACCCCCTCACGGTCCATCGCCCGCCACACGGCGCGTCGCACCTGGTCCTTGGAACGCACCAGGGAAACATATTCGCCGCCCCCGGGGGCCGCGCCGCGGGATGACAGAATGACGCGCCATGGCCGAGGAGCACCGCACACCGCTGGGCGCCCCGATCCCCCCGTCAGCGGAGGATCCGGACGAACAGCCCGGGACGGCCGCGTTGCCGATAGCGGTTCCTGAGCGCGGCGCGACAGAGACCATGCGGGCGCTGCTGCCGGCGATCGAGCCGGAGCGGCGACTCAACGACTGGGGCCGCTCGGAGCGGATCGAGGGCCTCTTCGACCGTACCCTGCTCGAGTTCTTCTACCGCTACTGGTTCAGGGTCGAGGTCGAGGGGATCGAGAACGTCCCCTCCGACAGCGGGGCGCTGCTGGTCTCCAACCACGCGGGCGCCCTGCCGCCGGACGCGGCGATGATCGCCAAGGCGATTCGCGAGGAGCATCCAAACCCCCGGCCGGTCTACCTCACCGTCGAGCACTTCTTCAAGGGTTATCCCGGCTTCTCGATGCTGATCCCGAAGATCGGCGGCGTCGCGGCGCACCCCGCGAACGTGCACCGGCTGCTCTGCGACGAGCGCCAGCTCGTGCTCGTCTTCCCCGAAGGCCGCAAGGGCACCGAAAAGCTCTACCGCGATCGCTACCGGTTGCGGCGCTTCGGCCGCGGCGGCTTCGTCGAGGCGGCGATGCGTGCGGAGGCGCAGCTGGTCCCGACCTGCGTGGTGGGGGCGGAGGAGGCGATGCCCGCCTTCGGCCAGGTGGACGTCCTGCGGCGGCTCACGGGGCTGATCTACTTCCCGATCACCCCGACCTTCCCCTGGCTCGGTCCTCTGGGGATGCTCAGCTACCTGCCGGCCAAGTTCCGGATCCGCTTCCTGGAGCCGATCGACACCGTGGAGCTCGGTGGGGCGGAGGCGGTCGAGGACAAGGCGTTGGTGCAGACCCTGGCCCAGGAGATCCGCGCCCAGATCCAGGAGAGCCTCCACGAGATGCTCGCGAGGCGCAAGTCGGTGTGGCTGGGATGAGGATGAGCCAAGAGCTGAGCGGGGCACTCGCCGGCCTGGCGGCGCCCAGGGACGTGCAGACTCGCCGCGTGCTCGTCACCGGGCTCTCCACCTATTGGGGTAACCGCCTGGCGCAGGCCCTGGAGAGCTTCGAGCACATCGAGGCGATCATCGGCGTCGACAATCGGGCTCCTACCCGCGAGCTCGAGCGCACCGAGTTCGTGAAGGTGTCCAACCAGCACTCCCTGCTTCAGCGCATCGTGCGAGCGGCGGAGATCGACACGGTGATCGACACCCGGCTGGTCGTCAACTCGCTCATGGCTGCACCCCGGGTGGCCCACGAGAACAACGTGATCGGCACGATGAACATCCTCGCCGCCTGCACGGGCTCGGATTCGCCGGTGCGCAAGTTCATCTTCAAGAGCTCGACCCACTACTACGGTTCCGAGCGGGACGATCCGGCGTTCTTCACCGAGGAGATGCGCCGGCCCCATCCGCCGCACTCGGCCCTCGAGCGCGACATCGTGGAGGCCGAGCAGGCGGTGAGCGAGTTCGCCGAGCGGAACCGAGACGTGACGGTGACCGTGCTGCGCTGCGCCAACGTGCTCGGGCCCGACGTGGATACCGCGTTCACGCGCATGTTCCGCCTCCCGCTGGTGCCGATGGTGCTCGGCTTCGACCCTCGGCTCCAGTTCGTGCACGAGGACGACGTCGTGCACGCCCTCGAGCACGCCGCCTTCCACGTCACGCCCGGCGTCTACAACGTGGCCGCCGACGGGGTGCTGGCGCTGTCCGAGATCATCGACCTGCTCGGCAAGCGGCCCTTGCCGGTCCTCCCGCCCTGGGGCACGGGCCTGGTCGCCGGCCCATTGCGCCGGCTCGGCTTCCGGATCCCCGACGAGGTCGTCAACCAACTTCGCTTCGGGCGCGGAGTCGACAACCGGCTGCTCAAGGCCAGCGGCTTCCGCTACGGCTACACGACTCGCGAGACCGTGCTCAAGCTGGGCGAGCACCTTCGGCTCGCTCCGGTGATCAGAGGCGTCGAGCAGACCTACACGTACGAGCGCGAGGTCGAGGAGTTCCTGCGCTGGAGCCCCTACGTGCGGCGCGAGCATCCCGGGGAGCGCGGCGGCGTGGCCGCGGATCGCGAGCCGCTGGGCATCTAGGGCGGCAGGGCGGCGCAAGTGGAGTTGCGCTGCTTCGCTGCGGCCGGTTCCGGGGGACCCTGGCCCTACTCTTCACATCGTGGGACGCAGAGTCCAGATTGCCCTCGCCGCCGCAGTTGCTGCGCTGCTCCTGCTGGCGGTGGGCGCCTACGCCCTCGACCGCGCGAACTCGGACGAGATCGCCGACGGGGTGAGGGTCGGCGACGTGGAGGTCGGTGGGCTGTCGACCGAGCAGGCACGCAGGCGGCTCCACGCCCGGCTGGCAGCGCCGATCGAGAGGCCCGTCACGGTGACCTTCGAGGGCACCAAGTACAGGCTCAGCCCCGACCGGCTCGAGCTGCACGCGGACGTCGAGGGCATGGTCGACGCGGCGCTCGACGCGAGCCGCTCGAGCGCCCTTCCCACGCGGGTCTGGCGTTACGCGACCGGCGGCTCGGTCGATCGCGAGATCGCTCCCCAGCTCGCCTACTCGGCGGACGCGCTGGACGGTTTCCTCAGCGACGTCGCCGAGCAGATCAATCGTCCCGCTCGCGACGCGACGGTCAGCCCGACGCCCGCCTCGCTCAATGCCGTGCCCGGCCGGGACGGGGTCACCGTGCGCGCCGACGACCTGCGCTCGCGTCTGCGGTCGGCGATCGAGAGCCCTAGCCCCGGCCACCGTACCGTCTCGGCCCCCGCCGACCGGGTCAAGCCGCAGGTGACGACGGACGAGCTGGCCCAGCAGTATCCGACCTATATCACCATCGATCGCGCCGCCTTCCAGCTGCGGTTCTGGAAGAACCTGAAGCTGGCCAGCACCTACACGATCGCCGTCGGCGCGGCCGGCTATGAGACCTCGACCGGCGTCTACCACATCGAGAGCAAGCAGGTCAACCCGACCTGGTACGTACCCGATTCAGACTGGGCCGGCGACCTGGCGGGCAAGGTGATTCCACCCGGGCCCGACAATCCCCTCCAGGCACGGTGGATGGGGTTCTTCGCCGGCGCCGGGATCCACGGCACCAGCGACGTGGGCTCGCTCGGCAGCGCCGCCTCCCACGGCTGCATCCGGATGTCCGTCGCGGACGTGACAGAGCTGTACGACCAGGTCCCCCTCGGCACCCCGATCTACATCGGGAGCTAGCCGCGGCGACCAGGGCGCCGCGCCCCTTAGGGAGGGGCGCTGGTCGCCCCGGGTGACGAGGGTGACGTTTGGCATCCATAGCGTGTTCAACGTAGCTCTCGTCGTCCATCTGGCCGAGCTTGCGGAGCGCCCGCACGGAGTTGCGGCGCGAGCGCGGCTGCTCGCCACCCGTCGACAGCAGGCGGGTTGGTCGGCCTCGCCGAGGACCGGCACGCCACGCGGAGGATGATCCGCTGCACGCGGAGGCTTGCGCCTGTGGGCGGCGAAACATCCACGCATGGCTGATCGCAGGCGCGAGAGCGAGGTTCAGAGCGGCAACGAGGTGGAGAGCGGAAACGAGCCGCAGGTGAGCCCCGACTGGGAAGCGGCGCTTCACCGGTTCCAGCGCGAGTTGAGGACGCGCGGCTCGTCGCCGCACACCCTGCGGGCCTACGGCGCCGACCTCGCCGAGCTGGCGGAGTGGGCGACCGGGCGGGGGATGGCGCCCGGCGGGCTCGTGTATCGGGACCTGCGGGCCTACGCGGCGGCGCTGTCCGAGCGCCGCCTGGCCCGCTCCAGCGTGGCCCGTAAGCTCGCCGCAGTTCGCAGCCTCCACGACCACCTGGTGCGCACTGGCAACGCGGCGCAGAATCCCGCCGAGCTCCTGCCGAGCCCCAAGCGTCGCTCACGCCTGCCCCGCGTGCTTGGGCCGGACGAGATCGCCGCGTTGCTCGACCGCATTCCAGCCTCAGGGCCGCTGGAGGTCCGCGACCGAGCCCTGTTCGAGCTCGCCTACGCCTGCGGGCTGCGCGCCGAGGAGATCATCAAGCTCGATCTGGACGCCCCTGACTTCGAGTCCGAGGCCTTGCGCGTAACCGGCAAGGGCACCAAGACCCGCATCGTCCCGATGGGCGAGCCCGCTCAGCGCGCGCTGGAGCGCTATTTGGAGGGGGCACGCCCCGTGCTCGTCGTGAACCGCGCCGAGCGCGCCCTGTTCCTCTCGCGACGGGGACGCAGGCTGTCGCCCTCCGACGTGCGTCGCCGGCTGGAGCGGTGGGTCCGCGAGGCGGCGGTTGCCGGCCACGTGTCCCCGCACACCATGCGGCACTCGTTCGCCACCCACCTGCTCGAGGGGGGCGCCGACCTGCGCTCGATCCAGGAGCTCCTGGGCCACTCGAGCGTCTCGACCACGCAGGTGTACACGCGCGTCGAGCCGCAGCGGTTGCGTAGTGAGTACGCACGCGCTCACCCGCGCGCCTGAGCGCCGAAGGATAAGTTTCCGAGTTCGGGGGGCCAAGAATGGAGACAAACGTCAAAGCCGTCGAGCTGAGGGATTTATGGCGGCGCTACAAGCAAGGCAACGACGAGCGGGCCCGAGAGCGGCTCGTGGTCGCCTACTCGCCGCTGGTCAAGTTCATCGCCGGGCGGATGGCTTCGGGGCTCCCCTCCCACGTGGAGGAGGCGGACCTGATCTCCTACGGACTGCTCGGTTTGATCGGGGCGATCGAGCGCTTCGACCTGGATCGGGAGATCAAGTTCGAGACCTTCGCGGTCGCTCGGATCAAGGGGGCGATCATCGACGAGCTGCGCTCCCTCGACTGGGTGCCTCGCTCGGTGCGCGCCCGGGCGCGCGAAGTGGAGAGGGCCAACGCCAAGCTCGAAGCCGAGTTGCAGCGGGCGCCGACCGACGAGGAGATGGCGGCGAAACTGGAGATGAGCGTCGATGAGTTCCGGGAGACCCTGCTCGCGATCGCCAACTCCTCCGTGTTGGCGCTCGATGATCTGTGGACGTTCGCCGACCCCGAGGGAGGCGGGGGCCAGATCTCGGTCCTCGACACCCTTCAGGACCCCGGCGCCGTCGACCCGGAGGCCGAGGCCCAGGCGTCCGAGCTCAAGGATCGCCTCGCCGACGCGATCGAGTCGCTGCCGGAGCGCGAGCGACTCGTGATCGCCTTGTATTACTACGAGAATCTGACCCTGCGCGAGATCGGCGAGGTTCTGGGGGTTACCGAGTCGCGGGTGTCGCAGCTTCACACGAAGGCCGTGCTGGCGCTTCGCCCGCGCTTTGCCGGACGATCTGACGAGATCTGACGTATGCGGTGGCATATATTGCGTTGGGATGGCGCGTAGGCCAGCCGACCGGATCCGCAACGTCGCCCTGATCGGCCACCGGGGAAGCGGGAAGACCAGCCTCTGCGAGGCGCTGCTGTTCGAGGCCGGGGTGATCAACCGGCTGGGCCGGGTCGAGGACGGCACCACCGTCTCTGACTTCGAGCCCGACGAGCAGGAGCGGGGGATGTCGATCGGGGCCAGCGTGGCCTCCTTCGAGTACGGCGATCGCAAGATCAACCTGATCGATACACCCGGGGAGCCAAGCTTCGTCGCCGACACGCTCGGCGCCCTGCGCGTCGTCGACGCCGCGGTGGTGGTGGTCAACGCGGTGATGGGGGTTGAGGTCCACACCGAGCGCCTCTGGAGCCGCGCCGACGCCGATCGCCTGGCCCGCCTGGTGTTCGTCAACATGCTCGACCGTGAGCGCGCCGACTTCTTTCGCGCGCTCGACTCACTGAAGGAGGCGTTCGGCCCCCACGTGGTGGCCACCGAGATCCCGATCGGCTCCGAGCATGAGGTGCGCGGGGTAATCGACCTGATCGACATGAAGGCGTTCGAGTACTCCGGGGAGGAGAGGGGCAATGCCACCGAGTCCGAGATCCCCGACGACCTGCGAGCCCGGGCCGAGGAGTACCGCGAGAAGCTGATGGACGAGGTCGCGGAGAACTCGGACGAGCTCATGGAGCGCTATCTGGAGGGGGAGGAGATCTCCCACGAGGAGATCGTCACGGCGCTCAAGAAGGGCGTCACGGAGGGGCACCTGTTCCCGGTCACCTGCGGGGTGGCGACCAGGAACCTGGGCACCAACCGCCTGCTGGAGGCCTTGGTCGAGGATGTCCCCTCGCCGGCGATGCGGGGCGCGATCAGGGCGCTCGACGCCGACGGCGAGGAGGTCGAGATCGAGCCGGACACAGACGGCGAGCCCGTCGCCTACGTGTTCAAGACCACCGCCGACCCCTTCACGGGGCGGATCAACCTGTTGCGCGTGTACTCCGGCGTCCTGCGCTCGGACTCGCAGGCCTTCAACGTCACCCGCAAGGCGAAGGAGCGGATCGGTCAGCTTGCCTCGCCGTGCGGCAAGGAGACCTCCACCGTGGACGAGCTCGGCGCCGGCGACATCGGCGCGGTCGCCAAGCTACGGGAGACGCGCGCCGGGGACGTGCTGGCCGCCAAGGACGCGAGCATCTCGTTCGCGCCGCTCGAGCTGCCGGCGCCGGTGATGGCGTTCGCCTTCGAGCCCAAGGCGAAGGGCGACGAGTAGAAGGCCGCGCCGGCGATCCGCCGCCACACCGAGGAGGACCCCACGCTGGACGTGCACCGCGACCCGCAGACGGGCTAGAAGATCATCGCCGGGCTCACCCAGGTTCACGTCGAAGTGATCGTCGATCGGATGAAGCGGCGCTACGGGGCCGAGATCGAGCTCAAGCCGCCGAAGGTGCCGCACCTGGAGACGATCCGCAAGCCCGCCAAAGCGCACGGCCGCTACAAGAAGCAGACCGGTGGGCGCGGACAGTTCGGCGACTGCCACATAGAGATCGAGCCGGCGGAGGTCGGGACCGGGTTCGAGTTCGTCAACGCGATCAAGGGCGGTGTGATCCCCTCCGGCTTCATCCCCGCGGTCGAGAAGGGAATCGCGGAGGCGATGCAGCGCGGGGTGCTGGCCGGCTACCCGATGAAGGATCTGCGGGTGCGCCTGTACGACGGCCAGCACCACTCCGTGGATTCCTCTGAGATGGCCTTCAAGATCGCGGGCTCGATGGCCTTCAAGCAGGCGGCCGCCGAGGCTGAGCCATATCTGCTCGAGCCGATCGTGAAGATGAGGATCGCGGTGCCCGAGGACACGGTCGGAGACGTGGTCGGCGACCTCAACTCCCGCCGCGGCCGGCCGCTTGGGGTGGAGCCCAAAGGGTCGGTAACCGAGATTCAGGCCGAGGTGCCGATGGCCGAGGTGCTCGACTACGCGCCCGACCTGCGCGCGATCACCGGAGGCCGCGGCGACTACACGATGGAATTCGAGCGCTACGAGGAGGTCCCGGCGCACATCGCCCAGAAGGTCGTCGCCGAGGCGCAGGCCAGGGACGAGGAGCAGGTCAAGGCCTGAGGGAAACCTCCGGCGTTCTGGCAACGTGCTGCCCACCTCGCTCGGTGCGCGTTGCTACGTTGGAGCGCGTGCCGGACCAGTACGACCCGTTCCCGAGCTGCGCCGTCTGCGGGCGGACCATCCTCAAGGGCGAGCAGGCACACGAGTACGTGAACCCGCAGGGCCAGCGCTTGGGCGTCTGCGTGCTGTGCCGGTCGCGCGCCGAGGCGTCCGGCTGGATCCCCGCCGACCGGGCTGGCGCCGCCACGCAGGCGCCGCGGAGCCGAGCGCGGCGTGGGGATGCGCTGCGCAAGCGCCTCGAGCGAGCGGCGTCGCGGGCCCGCTCGAGCGCGCGGGGTCGCCGAGATGCCCCAACGAGGGAAGTGGACGCCGGGAATCACGGGACGCCGGAGCCCTCCGCCAAGCCGCAGCGGGCAAAGCCGACGCGGCGGGCGGAGCCGAAGCGCCAGCCGACGCGCGAGCCGGCCGGGGAGGCGGCGCCCAAGAAACCTCGCCCGCGACGTGGCCCCGAGGCGCTCATGCGTCGCGCCGTCGAACGGTTCAATGGGAGCGAGGAACGACGCAAGGTCGCCGGCCTGATCCGCTCGCTTGGGGAGCCGCGGGCGGCCGTGCGCCCCGACGCGGGACGCCAGATGGCGCTCGTCACCGTCGCCTGGGAGATCTCCTGGTATCAGTGGGAGGTGAACGGCGATGGCCACGACGAGCCCGTGCGCGAGGTCGCCAAGGGCGACGAGGTCTCCGAGCTCTCCGATGACGCGCAAGGGTGGAACGCGGCCGTCGCCGAGGACGGCAAACTGCGCCTGCGGTCGACGTCCCCCCGTCGCAAGGCGTCCGGCAAGAAGGCTTGAGCGCTCCGCGACTGGTCGTCAGCGTTGACGGGGGCGCGCGCGGAAACCCCGGCCCTGCGGCGATCGCCGCCGTGGTCGCCACGCCCGACGGCGAGATCCTCGAGGAGGGCTCCGAGACCATCGGTCCGGCGACCAACAACGTCGCCGAGTACCGGGCGCTGCTGCTGGGAATTGAACGAGCCCGCGCGCTCGGAGCCGGCGAGATCGAGTTGGTCGGCGACTCCGAGCTGATCGTCCGTCAGGTGCGCGGTGAGTACCGGGTCAAGGATGCCAGCCTGCGCGACTTGCATGCCCGAGTCCTCGAGGCGCTCGAGGACTTCGAGCGCTGGTCGCTCCGCCACGTGCGGCGGGAGGAAAACGCGCGCGCCGACCGCCTCGTCAACGAGGCGCTCGACGCGCGCCGCTCGGGGCGCTCGGACGGCACTGGCTAGCGGGGCTCTGGCTAGAATCCCTGCCCTGTGCGGCTGTAGCTCAGTTGGCTAGAGCGTCTGCTTGCCATGCAGAAGGTCGTGGGTTCGAATCCCATCAGCCGCTTTTTTCAGCGCCCTTCCCCGATCCGTGACGGGCGTGAGTTGGCGCGGCGAGCCCCCGATTCAGGGTGCGAGTGGTAGCTCAGCTGGTAGCAGGGCCGACTACGCCCTGAGGGTTCTACCGGTCGCTTCCGCTCCTCGCGGAGGCTGTTGCACAAACCTCCCCCGACCCCACTGGAGGCCGTCTCCCGCCTCCTTAGAAACCGGGCGACGCGT